>CAYFMS010000001.1:0-430502 GCA_964344415.1 uncultured Gammaproteobacteria bacterium
ACAAGCGACCAATTTACATCATTCCCATTCCTCCCATTCCCGGATGCCCCCCCATCGCCGGCGCCGCAGGCTCATCCTTCTTTGGGATTTCCGTAATCGATGCCTCTGTTGTAATTACCATTGTCGCAATGGACGCAGCATTTTGAAGTGCTGATCGTGTCACTTTTGCAGGGTCAATAATTCCAGCGGCAACCATATCTTCTTCTGGACTATTTTTCGCGGCATTATATCCGAAGTTCCCTGTCTTCGCTTTTACATGCTCAACAACAACATCCCCTTTTGCTCCGGCATTTGTTGCAATTTGATGAAGTGGAGCCTCTACAGCTCTTTCCATGATTGCCACACCAAGTGCCTCATCTTTATTCGTCGCATCAAGATTCATGCGAAGGTCTGACAAGGTTTTCTGAATACGGATAAGTGCAACACCACCGCCAGGAACAATTCCTTCTTCGACAGCAGCTTTTGTTGCCGCAACAGCATCTTCAATTCGATGCTTCTTTTCTTTCATTTCAACCTCGGAAGCTGCACCGACTTTAATGACACCAACACCTCCAGTTAGTTTTGCGAGTCGCTCCTGAAGCTTTTCTTTATCAAATTCTGATGTTGAATTCTCGACTGCTTTGCGAATTTGATCAATGCGTGACTGAACCACTTCCGCAGGCCCAGCACCCTCAACGATTGTCGTTGAATCCTTTGCAGAGATCACTTTGCGCGCACGCCCAAGATGCTCTACCGTTGCATTTTCAAGCTTCATTCCAAGTTCCTCACTAATAACCGTCGCCCCTGTTACCGCTGCGATATCTTCCAAAATCGCCTTTTTACGATCACCAAAAGCAGGAGCCTTAATCGCGAGCGTATTAAAGGCGCCGCGCAATTTGTTAACAACAAGTGTCGCAAGAGCTTCGCCATCAATGTCTTCAGCAATCACAACAAGATCCTTTTTCCCCGTCTGAGCAATCGCTTCAAGCATTGGAAGTAGGGCTTGAACAGAAGAGATTTTTTCCGTTGTCACGAGAACGGGAACATCTTCATATTCCGCCTCCATTCGTTCGGAATTCGTTACCATATACGGTGAAAGATACCCTTTGTCGAATTGCATTCCCTCGACAACATCAACTTCAACACCAAATGATTGACCTTCTTCAATCGTGATAACGCCGTCCTCGCCAACTTTGCTCATCGCTTCTGCAATCTTTTCACCGATTTCTGAATCATTTGCTGAAATTGTTGCCACTTGCTTAATCGCATCACCCGCAACCGGCTGAGCGATTCCCTTTACCGCTTCGACAGAAGCATCAACTCCTTTTTCAATTCCGCGTCTAAGCGCCTGTGGGTCAATGCCGCTTGTAACGAGCTTCAATCCTTCGCTTACCATTGCCTGTGCAAGCACTGTCGCTGTTGTCGTTCCATCACCGGCTACATCTGCCGTCTTTGAAGCGACTTCTTTAATGAGTTCCGCACCAAGATTTTCCTGCTTATCTTCAAGCTCAATTTCCTTTGCAACAGAAACACCGTCCTTTGTCACCATCGGTGCACCATAGCCACGATCAACAATGACATTCCGCCCTTTGGGCCCAAGTGTCACCTTCACCGCATTTGCAAGCGTATCAATTCCAGCCTGCAATTTCTTTCGAGCATCTTCATTAAAACTAATTTGTTTTGCCATATTCTACGTTATTCAATAATTGCCATTACATCCCCTGCATCTATAATGAGATATTTTACCCCCTCAACCTCAACTTCATCTGGAGCATATTTCTTAAAAAGAACTGTTTGACCAACCAGTATTTCCATTGGCTGCTTTTGCCCATTTTCAAGCGTTTTTCCGGGACCAACCGCTATTACCTCTCCGCGTTCAGGTCGCTCTTTTGACGCTGTATCAGGGATAATGATCCCGCTCGCTGTCTTTGTTTCAGCTTCTGCTGGTTTTAATACAATATGATTTCCTATTGGCTTCACATTCATAATCTGAAATCCATTAAAATTATTACGACCTTAATTTAAAAAACTAGCACTCTATTGTCAAGATTGCTAAAGATTTGATTTCGATGTTAAGCCCAGGGTAAAGAAGGTAAGAACTAATCCCGGCCAAAATGACCATAAATAATGGTCTAGAAATGCGATGATGAGCAGTGCTGTGCATGCCATGAGCATATTCATCGCATGCGGGCTTGGCAGTTGTGAAAAATTGATGCGATCGACACGCGATAAGAAGAATGTAAGTGCTGCGAGCCCCAGTAGGCCTATTTCAGTTATGAGGAGTAAAGGGATATTATGAATCGGTTGATACTGCCACCACTCATGCCCTGCATCCATTTCATACCAAGAAAAGACTGAAGTGCCTGGTCCGGACCCGATAAAGATGTTTTGCTGCAAGCTCGGCCATATGCGTAAATAGTCAATTCGCTCCATCAGGGATACGGGGCCCTGTTCAAATTTCAATAAAAATAATGTTGATGTGATTAATATCGCAAGCAACACGATAGTTAAGATCGGTAATGCCTTCCGAAGTGGTACACCCTTTTTGCCAAGAATATGAATGAAGAGGCCTGAAAACAATGCAAAGAGAAAACCAAGCCATGCGCCATGCGAGAATGTTAGAAATAATGCAATACACAGCGCAGCAATCACAATTGTCCAATGCTTATTGTTGCGCCGCAATGTGTTCGCCGCAAAAATGCCGGCTACCAGAAAACCTGCAAAGATATTTGGATGCGGAAAGCTTCCATAGGCGCGAAGCACTCTCTCACCCTGCCCATTCCAAATGACAGCATCTCCGGGCATAAGGGCGCGGTGTTCAGACAATCCAAGGAATGCGCTTGCCGGAGAATAACCCGACATGACCTGAATGAACCCGAATAATGCCGGAATGAGAAGCCCCAGCACGAATCCCTTCATCGCAAATACCGTGTCTACTTCCCTATCAAGAATCAGGAGAAATAGCGCAGACCCTGAAATAATATGAATAAGTCTACTGAGTCCAAGTGCGGGCATCGATGAAAAAATTGTCGATACACCAATACTGCAGACGACAAACGCAAGTGCCATCAATACCGATCGATGTTCTTTATCAATATTCCAGCCATGCCCCGTTTTTACTATTGCGAGCAAAAGAATCAGAATCTCTACAACAAATATCTCAATGCGACCATATGCAATATCTATTCCAGCAAGTGGCAAAGAATGTACGATCCAAACCGTTTGCCATGGCAAGAGAAAAAGACAGATGAATAATCCCCAATTTATGACGCGATTCCAATGCTTTCGCATAATGCTTGATAGGATTTCTTAACATGTACACGAGCATCCTTTGTATGCATTTTTAGCATTCCTTCATGAATAATGATTCCATCTCCGCCTTCTTGAATTGTTTTTGTGAAGTTTCGTTGTTGAATGGATGTCGCCATCGATTCAGAGAATGGTGAGAATAATTGGAGTTTTGAAGACGCGCTCTGCCTCGTCGGTCTTATGGACATTTTTTTATTCGGGAAATAACTGCGCGTCCATGGATTACGCTCCGCTATCCGTTTCATCATTCCCGTTTTATCAAATAATGGCTGCAATGAAAGAATCCAAGATGCCAAATAAATATCATCCTTGATAGCAATGTTTTCAAATGCAAGATTTGCATTATCCGCAATAAAACTTAGATCAAATGCGTCCTTTTCTACTTCACCTGGGCGAAGTCGTAATGCCCTAAGCGGTAAAAGCGAAGACAGACGAGTCGACCAAGCCTTTCCTTTGCGTGAAACGATAAAGATATCTATATCGCTTTCATCGGGCGCAAAATGAAATGGCAGGCGTGTATTGCAGATTGCTGCAGCTTCGACATCGTTTAAACTCGCAAGATATGCCGCAAGTGGACGCAATTTTTTATATTTACGAATTGCAAAAAGATATCTCCTTTTTCGCATCTCAATATATAAATCAATGTCATGTTTCGGTAATGTATAAAAACCAAGATGATGATTCAGATGCATCTCTTGAATTGCTTGGTGTACTTCTTCGAATGCATAGATTTCTTTCGGTCGTAATTGCCACTTCCAAATCTCAAATGCCGTCATCGGATAGTGATTGATGGCAAAATAAGAAAGTGTTCTCAGGATGGTTGATTGTATATCCGTCATACACTACGAAATACATATTTTCGTATGAACTCGCGACCCGAGACCATAAGATGCGACATGCCGAGAATGATGAACATCAAATCACGGGCGCGGATAATGAGCGCAAATGCAACCGCATTGAGCGGAATGGCAAGCAGTACAAAAACAGCCGCAAATCCGCCTTCAAATACACCAATTGCACCAGGGACAGGAAGGAAGAGTGCTACTCCGGGTAATGTACTGGCGAGAAATGCCTGAACGAATGTTAAATTTACACCCAAGAAATATGCGATATACCATATTTCAATGAGCCGAAATGTGACGATAATGAATGAGAGAATTGTGATTTGCATTACGGCCTTTTTATCCTTTTGCAGATAATCAGACATGCGTTTTTCCATTCCAATAATGCCATTACATATTTTCCATAAACGTTTCACTCGATGAAGTTGCAATGCTCGAAACACATATTGAATTACCCCCCTGCCCGAACCTAGCCTCCAAAAAAAGGCGCCAATCAGAAGTAAAAGTATTACCATTCCAATAATAATCGGGGTGAATTCACCATTTCCTGCTAAGCCCTGAAGGAGAGCAAGACCAATGCCAACAAAAACAAAGAGTACATTTGCCGTTACATCAAAAAGTGAATCTAGAATGACAGCGCCAGATGCTCGCTGTGCATTTGCCCCGTCTTTTGCCAGCAGTCCAATTTTCACCGGTTCTCCGCCAAGAAGCACGATAGGAGTTAAGTATCCAAATCCGTACCCTGCCATGCGATTTAAAAATACTTTTCTTGCAGGAATTTTTTTCTCCCCCTTTTTTAAATCATTATTTACTAATAATCCCAATCTCCAGCTTGCAAATGCAAAATTTATGAATGACATAGCAAGGAATCCGAGAAATATCAGAATGCCAAATTGCTTTAAGTTTGCGATGATTTCAGCGGGATTCTCACGATGAATAAGCCAAAGAAGCGCCCAAACACCTAAACCAAAAATAATCAGAAAAATGACTGACCTCCACAACCGTTTTGCATTCATACCTCCCCATTATATCCACAGCAAGGTTAAACCTTGATGTGGATAAGTACCGTTCAAGGTTTAACCTTGATGTGGATAAAAAAATCACCGCGTTGATAGCAGTGATTTTTTGAACAATATCATCCTTTATTTTGCTTCTACTTCTTTTTTCTTTGGAAGAAATATTGCGTATAAACCGAGCGTTAAGACCGTCGTTACCATCCAGTACAGCATAATTCCCGCTGGAAGAGATGTTGATCCAATGATAAGCGTGATTCCTGGAATGAAATACATCATCATTTTCTGCATATTCGCTGCCATATCTTCATCCATAGCTCCAGATTTCTTGCGCACTTCCTTTGCTGGACGTTTTGACATTGTATAACGCACCTGCAGGTACTGGAATATTGCCGCAAGAATTGCCAGTACAATAGAAATCTCTGTTAAATCGATACCAAGAAATACTGTTTGAACCGATTCTGGCACTTTGATAAATCCATACAGTAAATCAGATTGAATAACCGAAATGTCATTACGAAGCACTCGGAAGAGTGCAAAGAAAACAGGTATTTGAATCAGCAGAGGCAGACATGAACCAAATGGATTTACATTATGTTCCTTGTAAATAGCCATCAATTCCTGGGCCATTTTTTCCTTTTCATCTTTATACTTCTCACGAATTTCAGCAATTTTTGGCTGCAATTCCTGCATTTCTCTTTGAGATTTCAATGACTTGAATGTGAGTGGGAACAAAATACCCTTTATGAGCACCGTAAGAATGATGATTGCCAGTCCCATACTCCCCGCCGTTAATGTCCCAGCAAAGAAAATGAGCAAATTATAGATTGGTTCTATGAATATAACCTCGTAAAAATTCATAATTATTCCTCATCATGATCAGGCGCTTCTTCGGATGCGGCTTCTTCGACAGCCTCTTCGATCTCCTCCGCTACCTCTTCAGCGACTTCTTCAATTTCTTCTTCATGATCCTCTGCAATTTCCTCTACCGCCTCTTCAATATCCGTAGATGTATCCGATTCTTGATCCGCCGGAGTTACTTCCATTTGTTCATCTGTATCTTCCTGAGATTCCACTTCACCTTCTAATTCCTCTTCATCACCTGAAACATTCAATTTCCATCCAGTCAATTTTGCTGCGAGACGTACATTTTGACCACCACGACCGATAGCAAGAGATAATTGATCTTGCGGAGCGACAACATTTGCCACATTCTCTTCTTCATTCAGAGCAATATTTTCAACCTTTGCTGGTGCAAGTGCGGCCGCGATAAATTCTTCCGGATCATCATTCCATTCGATGATGTCGATTTTTTCACCTCCGAGCTCATTGATGATTGTCTGAATACGCATTCCACGCTGACCAATACATGCACCAATCGGATCAATTGATTCATCCTCACAGGTCACAGCCACTTTTGAACGGCCGCCAGCTTCCCTGGCAATTCCTTTAATCTTTACAATACCGTCACCGACTTCCGGAATTTCGAGCTCGAACAAAATCCGTACCAATTCTTCACTTGTTCTTGAAAGAAGGATTTGAGCACCACGTGTACCAAGAGAAACCTCTCGAACATATACTTTAATTCGATCTCCAGAATTATACTGTTCGCTTCGCATTTGATCTTCCGGAAGAAGAATTCCAGCCGTTCGTCCAAGATCAACAAGAATGACACGTCCCTCTTTTCGCTGAACGGTACCGATCAAGACCTCACCTTCATGCTGTTTGAATTCATTAAAGATGATTTCACGCTCTGCCTCTCGAAGCTTTTGTGTAATCACCTGCTTAGCCGTCATGGCTGCCATGCGTCCAAAATCCCCCGGAACCGGTAATTCCATGCGCAAAACGTCACCGATCTCAGAACCATTTTTCATGATTTGAGCATCCCGATGCATGATTTCCGTCTTTGGATTGAACATTGGACCCTCTTCATCTTCTGCTGGCTCTTCAGGCGCTAATTCACCCGCTGCCTTTGCCGCTTCACGAGCAGCAGCAAGATCCGCCTGCTTTTTTTCCATCGCTTCAAGCTCCTCTGGAGAAATGTCTTCGACAACAGTTTTCACGTCAAAAACATTCACGCTCCCATCCGAAGTATCAAATTCAACTTCAATGTTTTGCATTTTGTCTCCATAATCTTTTCGGTACGCCGCCCCAAGAGCTGACTCAACCGCCTCCATAACAGCTTCATACGAAAGACCTTTTTCATCGCAGATCTGCCGCATTGCTTGTTCAATTTCAGATGCCATAGTTCACAAATAGTAAGTAGTTAGTAGTAAATAGAAAGTAGCAATATGAATGCTCAAAGCTCTCTACTTAACAGAGAAACTCGGCGGCAGCCGAGTCTTCATCTGGGAATATGCTATCACATATATGATTTATTGCAAGGAAATATTCTCGATATGATGTATATCTTCCTCGCCATTTTCCCATGTAATAGCAATCACATCGAATCGCGGCACTATGTTATGAGGCAGAGTATTGAGATAGATATGAGCTGCTTTATGAAGATGTTCTAGCTTTGATTTCGTGATCGATTCTTCGGGATGACCAAACATAGAAGATGTTCGCGTTTTAACCTCAACAAAAATGACCTCATCACCGCGACGGGCAATCAGGTCAATTTCTCCAAACCTTGTTCTAAAATTGTGTTCAATAATGGTATAGCCTTTTTGTTCGAGCAACTTTTTTGCTCGACGCTCTCCTTTTCTTCCCGTATCAAGCCAATTCGCCATTACCGTGCACGTTTGGGCAAGTATTTATTTGCCGATACTTTACTTTGATACTGTTCACGCTCGCGAGGTACATGAACCTTCGCATAGTAAACGATCGATCCGATCCAAGCGAGAACACCAAGCCCCCAAATCAGGAACCAAAATCGAGCACCGAGCAAATAAAGCTCTTCATAACTGAAGAAGAGAATCATCATACCGACCCAGCCCATTGTTGTGAGCATTGCGGCAATCTTGCGATAAATTCGCATAAGGAACATATCCTCTTTTCGTTTGCGAGCCACCATTGTCGCAATCGACCCAAAAATGATGAAGAGTGCGAAGAGAACGAAGAAGGCCCGAGAGAATGTCGGGGAAAGTGAAATTGGATGTAAACGGAACCAGAAATCAAGACTGAATATATTACTCATAGCTGCCGGCAATGTTAAGGCATCGCCCATTTTCAGTCAATATCAGAAGTGGAGTATCAATCCCCAATTATTGTGAGTATTCACAGCTTGTTCGATTTTTCGGCAACCACTTTTCGCACAAATCCGCTGAGCTTCGACAAAATCCAGTCGTTGCATTGCATGTGGAGCAATCGGATCTTTTGTTTCATTTTGCCAATCGAGCAGTAGAATTTTCCCGCCCTGCTTCAGGATTCGTCCAGCCTCACCGAGCATTGCATCGAAATCTTGTATTCTCCATACATTATGCACGCAAATCACAATATCAACTGATCCGTCATCTAAATGCGTGCCACGAGCTGATTCAAAATCGGCATGGATTGTACCAACTTGATGCACGCCGCGCATCGCTGCCTGCTTTTGAACATCCAGTAAATCATCAACAACAGCATCAACCGCATATACAT
Source organism: uncultured Gammaproteobacteria bacterium (assembly GCA_964344415.1). Lineage (GTDB taxonomy): Bacteria > Patescibacteriota > Patescibacteriia > UBA9934 > UBA9934 > CAYFMS01. The sequence goes on from CAYFMS010000001.1 coordinate 8,726, forward strand.
GACCCGATTCGCCAACCAAATTTGCTGCAGCAAGGACGATTTGCATGCGCTTCCCTGTCCCAAATTCGACAATGGTCATTCCCTCGGATATTCCAGATTTTTTGAGCAATGCTTGTATATCTTTTGGAATTGTTTTCATACTAAGGAGTAAATACATTGGTAATGAATGTGCCAACGATACGGTCAAAGAGGTCTGTCGCGACAACGATGCCAAGTAAAGCGATGGCCATTCCCCATAATTTGTAATATGTCCGAGATCCACCCGCTCCGAATGTACGCTCTGCCCACCAATTTCTTCCCATGATTTGGAGCATTACTTCCGTTTTCCAAACCATGCCAAAGCCAACTGCGATGATAATAAAGCCAACTAGAACCCGGATGAATATACTCATGCACGCATTATACCACTGCTATAAATGAAAAAGACCCAGTCCATGGACTGCGTCATTTTCTGGTGCGCGAGAGAGGACTCGAACCTCCACGCCAGTAACTGGCACAAGCCCCTCAAGCTTGCGTGTCTACCAATTCCACCACCCGCGCATGATATAAATGTGGGAGTATGGTATTGAGAAAATCTACTTTTGTCAATCGGTCTTGCCAAAATGAGTAAAAGATGATATATTTTGCACACAAATTACAAGGGCGCTTAGCTCAGCTGGCTAGAGCATCTCGTTTACACCGAGAGGGTCGGGGGTTCGAGTCCCTCAGCGCCCACCAAAAAAACACCACAGAAATTGTCGTGTTTTTTTGTTTATATTCATTGTTTCTCCGATTGAAAATCCCTATTCTTTCCGGTAATCAGTCGTATTTGACCCGGTAGAACGCGCACCTTGAGCGCATTTGCCCCCATTTCCTGACTATCAACGCTCACAATAATCTCTTTTTCGCATTGTACTTCGATATCTGTTACAGGGAGAAAACTCGTATGCCATTTCTTTCTTCCGAACCATCCTGACTCTGCATTGCGAATAATGAGTTCTAATTGACCATCAGATGGATGAGCTGCCCCCATATCGCCAAAAGCCGTTGCCATATTCCGTATATAAACTTCCGATAAACGCGGAGCGAATATTTTATATTGATTCATGCATGAGATCTGAATACCGGCCGGAGCCTGAAATGCAATTTGATGCAAAAATTGCGTACCATTGATTTCGCCTGCGTCAATTTCCTCTACAATGCGTGCTGATATGACATCACATGCCTGCTCGCCGCGCGGCATCCCTATCATGTCTGCGATAGCATTATTTTCTTTCCCAAGAGGAATAATTCCAAGCGTAGCTCCAAGACTTGAAACAGCATCAATCACTTTGCGAAGCGTTGCATCATTCCCAACCGCAATAACCGTTGATGCGTCTCGGGACACCGCTTCGCGAATCATTTCTTCCGGATCCCGAAACAAAGCAAGGCGTGCTATTTTGCCGCCGATGCCAAGGTCCGTTAGCCTTGTTTCAATTTGTGCAAGTTCACGCTGGAATTTCTGATCCTGCACGAACTCGTCATATACATAAAAATACATGTTTTGCGGTCATAAAATTTACCGCCTCCTTGAACGAAGACTCTATTCCTCGTCCATTTCAGGGTGATCCTCAACTTCTTCCACCGCTTCTTCTTCAGTGAAATCCTGTACCTGTTCCACCTGCTCTGTTGTCTCGCCCATCGCTACCGAACCATTGATTTTTGATCCAGAAGCCATTGCAAGTGTTTCCACAACAATATCACCAACAATATTTGCCGATGCTGCAAGCTCCATTTGATGATTCACGTGTAGATTCCCTCGAATTTCTCCACCGATAAGTGCATTATCAGCTGAAACATTCGCACGGATCTTTGCTTGCTCGCCCACGCGCAAATTGCCGCCTGCATGCACATTTCCATGAACCTCCCCTTCAATATTTATATCCCCCTCACTAACAATATCCCCCTCAACTCGCACGCCAAGTGCGATGACAGTCGTCTCTGTGTTTTTAGCCATAGATTCATTCATTATGAAGCCATCTTATCCACACTACACAGAAGCTGCAAGTAATGTGGGGATAGAAAAAGAGCCTTGCCGGCCCTTATCTATTTGCTCCATGAATGTCGAGCTCTCGAATTTTCTCTTCTTCCTTATACAGTTCGAGCACATCACCCACTTCAATTTTTGTTTTTCCGATGAGTTCAATTCCACATTCTGCACCTTGCTGAACTTCTTTTACATCTTGCTTTCCGCTCTGCAAACGCTTCACAAGCATTTCGCCAATCACTTCCTCACCTCGCATAATACGAGCCGTCGCATCGACTTCTGCAACTCCTTTATTGATGCGTCCCCCAATAACCATTCCTTTATCCGTCTTTTGGAATGTCGCAAGAACTTCCAAACTTCCGAGCTCTGTATAGATTTTCTCACTTGGAATCAAAGCCTTCAGCTTCTCAACAACATCTTCAAATAGCTTATAAATAACAGTGTATTCACCAATCTCTACCTTTTTATCTCTTGCGAGCTGACTTGCTGTTTTTGTTGGTTTCACATTGAATGCTGCAATATATGCATTTGTTGCTTCGGCTTGAAGAATTTCTGCATCCGTTACATTTCCAAGCCCTTTCTTCACAATTTTCACCTGAACATAGGGATTATCGATTTTCTCAATCATTCCGATAATCGCTTCGAGTGATCCTAGTACATCAGATTTAATAATGACATTGAGTTCTGCTCGATCTTCTTCGTCATCGTCTTCACGCTGAACCTTTTTTGTATTCGCAATCGTGATTTCACTTGCACCAGATTTCTTATTCGGTTGGGATTTCATTTTTTCAAGATCTTTCGGATTCTCTGGTACTTCCAAAATATCTCCCACAGAAGGCGCATCTTTCAATCCCAAAATACGTACCGGCATTGATGGCGGTGCTTCGGTCACTGTCTGAGCATCCCAAGTTTGCATGGCTCGGACACGTCCAAAATTCACACCTCGCACACCAAGCACATCGGAATTTTTGAGTGTTCCAGATTGCACCAGCACAGTTGCAACCGGCCCTTTACCCTTGTCGATATGAGACTCAATAATTGTTCCAAGTGCATTCCCTTCCGGATTTGCGACGATATTTTCAGATTCCACTTCTGCAACAAGAAGCAAACTTTCGAGTAATTGATCAATATTCGTACCTTTCTTTGCTGAAACAGGTACACAAATAGTCTTACCGCCATAGTCTTCAGGAACCATGTCGAATTCCATAATTTCACCCTTGATTCGATCTACATTTGCTGTTTCTTTGTCGATTTTATTAATCGCAACAATATATGGCATTCCTGATGCCTTGATGATGTCGATTGCTTCTCGTGTTTGCGGCTGAATTCCGTCATCAGCAGCAATAACAAGAATGGCAATATCTGCCACCTTTGCTCCACGAGAACGCATCACCGTGAATGCTTCATGTCCAGGCGTGTCGATGAAGGTAATTTTCTGACCATCATGTTCTACTTGATACGCACCAATATGCTGCGTAATTCCACCCGCCTCGCCTGAAACAACATTTTCATTACGAATGGTGTCGAGAAGTAATGTCTTTCCATGGTCAACATGACCCATAACGACAACAACCGGAGGTCGCCCCTGCATATTTTCGTCACTTGAGAGCACTTCTGCTAATCGATCTGTTTGAGATTCATCCGCTTTCTTTGCTTCATCTTCGGCCTTTGCAATGAAACCAAGATCTTCCGCAACAATAGCAGCTGTATCAAAATCAATATTTTCGTTCAAAGATGCCAGAATCCCTGCACGCATCAATTCCTGCATAACTTTCGCGATCGGCAAATTCAACTTTTCTGAGAATTCACGAACCGTCATGATCGCTGGAAGTGCAACTGCTTCCGCTTCACCAGATTCAACCGCTTTCTTCCGCTCGAGACGCGCTTTTTGCTCAGCACGCTTCTTTTCAAGGTATTGACGCTTCTTAAATTCACGCCATGCCCCCATAATACGACCGACATCTCGATCCGGTACCTTCAATGCCTTTTGACCAATATCAAAACCGAGCTCTGGTAATCGAGCTCTTAATTCTTCCGCCGGAACACGAAGACGTCGCGCTAAATCTGTAATATTCATGACCGGAGTATAGCCGCTTTAGCCCTTTCCGTCAATAAATAAAGCCTGTTTTTTGGCCTTCACAAGCTATATTCCGATATCAACTTCCATTTCGAGCACTTCAGCGATATCTGGCGAGCAAGCGCCCGCAACAAGCATATCGCCACGCAATTCAAGATAGTAACCCGTTTGATGCTCGGAAAATGCCCCATAAGGATCAATCGGCGCCCAGTCACCAAGCTGCAAACAAACATCGCGCATATCCGAATCCATACAATGCTCACCATAAGAATCTGGACATAGATTCTCCATTCCTATCATACTTCGACCCGCCGCAGACTGAGCCAGAATTGCCGCATAGGCTTCTTCGTCTGTTTCCTTTAAAAATAAAACTTCTTCTAAAATATTGCGTAAATCCTCCTGACGCTCTTGATCTCGATACTCATGCAATTTTTGATTTGGCTGCTGAGCTAATGCTATGGCAATGGATGCAAAAATTAGAACTGTAAATACAGCAAGAATCTCAGCAATACTATGTCCATGGTTTTTCAGCATATTTTAGTTACGGATAGATGAGAAAAGTTAGAAAAGCAAGTAAAGTTAGTAAAATCGAAGAAAGAGACAAAAGAGATTTATGAGATTGGAGAGATTCTAGTCGCAATTTGAACAGATCCTTCGACAGGCTCAGGATTTCAAATAATGTTACCCTCTTCCTGTCATTTCGACTAAGGCCGAAGGCCGCATGGAGAAATCTACTTAATGCGTAGAAGTTAAGAGGGAGAGTAAAGTTAGTAAGGTCGGAGAAAGAGACAAAAGAGATTTAGGAGATTTATTAGCTTGTAGGTTAGACTACACCCTACACCCTACTCCCTAAAACCTATACCCTAACGCAGTATACCAATTTTCTGCTAAGATACGGGCATGAATGAACAGCAATCATCAGGATTTCTCCTTATCGATAAACCAGCCGGAATGACATCACATGATGTTGTTGATCGACTTCGACGCATTACCGGAATACGAAAAATTGGCCATGCTGGCACACTCGACCCTTTTGCGACGGGGCTTCTTATTCTTGCCATCGGACGATCGGCCACAAAGCGTATTCAAGAATTTGTGAAGCTTGATAAAGTCTATGAAGCAACATTTGTAATTGGCGCTACGACGGAAACGCTCGATACGGAATCTGAAATTGAAATAGATGAGCATTTTAAAGCTCCCTCGCAAGAACAGGTCGAGCAAACAGTAAAGACATTCATTGGGAAGCAAAAGCAGATTCCTCCAAAATATTCCGCTATCAAGAAAAATGGAAAAAAGATGTATGAACTCGCTCGAGCCGGTAAAGAAATCGAAATTGAACCAAGAGATATAGAAATTTTTGATTTTCAGCTTATTGGTGAAATGCACAAAACAGATATCGGCCTTAAAATTCCTGTCAGTATTCATGTGTCTTCTGGCACCTATATTCGAAGTGTTGCATTCGATCTTGGAAATAAGCTCGGCACGACAGGATATGTGAATCGCTTGCGACGCATTAGCATCGGCGACCATCATGTGAAAGATGCGTATCAACTTGATAAGCTGTCTTCAGAGAATTGGATTGATTTTGTTCTTGATGATCCAAACTTACAACATAGCTGAACTTATGGTAGTTTTACATGTCGTGACACGGAGGGAGTAATGACAAAAACAGTTCCTTTGCTTGACTGGCTAATGATGCTAAAGCGTCAATTGGGCCCACATCTTCGACAGGAAATTCTGGAGACAATCGGAATTTCCATTACTACTGGATACAACCCGGACGGGTCGATGCATTTCACTCTCAACGCGGAAGGTGTCAAGCAGCTTCGTGAGGCCTCGGAAGTATTCGGAATTGAGGCCCCTTTGACTGGCATCAATCAAGCACTCAAGCTCTACTACGTACTCTCAGATCTCGTCAAGGAGCATGGGGACGACCTGTACGTCCGCATAGGCCGCTGGGGAGAGTTGAAGAAGCTGGTACTCACACGCCGCAAAACAAAATAATCACCGTATCGGCCATCGGCCGATTTTTTTATTGACGCGCTCATGCAGGGCTGATACCGTGTTTATATAAGTTGTAAACGGCTGGATTTGTGCGAACCTTGGCGGATCGGTTGATATGAAAATGACTTTAATTTTGTTCGCGCGAACAGCACTTTAGTATATGAATAGTATTATATTTGGCCTGCTTGGCCTTGTTCTCGGAGGAATTGCCGGTTTTTTTATTCGAAAAGCTTTTGCAGCAAAACGTACAGCGGAGGCTGAGCAACGAGCAGAAAAACTTCTGAGTGATGCTCGGGCGGAAGAAAAGAACATGATCCTTGAAGCAAAGGAACAGGCGCTTAAAATATCGGAAGAAGCTCGAAAAGAAGAAGAACAAATTCGATCTGAAATCAAACAAGCACAGCAGCGCATTGAAGAAAGAGAGCAGCGATTTGAAGATCGACTTCTCTCGCTTGAAGAAGACAGAAAAACAGTTGAGCATGATAAAAAGGAGCTCGAGGATCGCATGCAAGAAGTGCGCGCCATTCGAGAAGAATCTGTTTCAAAATTACAGGAAGTAGCTGGACTATCCAAAGAACAGGCGCTCGATCATTTATTGAAAGAAATCGAGCAGGATAAGCAGGAAGTACTTATTGGACAACTTCGAAAACTAGATCAAATGAATGAGGAAGAAATTGAAGCAAAGGCTCGCAAAATTCTATCTCTTGCTATTCAACGATTTGCATCAAGTCATGTCGTTGACGCAACAACCACACTTGTCGAGCTCCCATCCGATGACATGAAAGGGCGCATTATCGGAAAAGAAGGCCGCAATATTAAAGCGCTCGAACACTTAACAGGATGTGAAGTTATTATTGATGACACGCCAGGAATTGCCACCATCAGTGGCTTCTCCCCTGTTCGAAGGCAAATTGCAAAACATGCACTCGAGAAATTGATGAAAGATGGCCGCATTCAGCCGGCGCGCATCGAGGAGGCAGTGAATGAAGCAAAAAGAGACCTTGCCAAAGAAATGAAAAAAGCTGGTGAAGATGCTCTATTTGAACTTGGCATTCCCGTTCCATCCATTGATCCAAAACTTGTTTCTATTCTTGGAAGACTAAAATTCAGAACAAGTTATGGTCAGAATGTTTTACAGCACTCCATCGAGGTAGCACGTATTTCTGGAATGATTGCTGAGGAATTAGGAGCTGATGTGTTTAATTGTAAAAAAGGAGGATTATTCCACGATATCGGAAAAGCGGTTGATCATGACATGCAAGGTGCTCATCCTGAGATTGGATACAATATCATGAAGAAATTTGGATTCCCTGAAGAGCTTTGCTATCAGTCCATTGCACATCATGAAGATAAACCGCGCACAATTGAGGGAGTGATTGTAAAGGCTGCTGATGCCATTTCTGGAGCGCGCCCAGGAGCAAGACGCAATAGCGTTGAGGAATACTTGCAACGATTACAAGCACTTGAAGATACGGCTACTGAATTTGCCGGAGTTGAGAAAGCATATGCCATTCAGGCGGGCCGCGAAGTTCGCGTATTCGTCACACCGCAGGAAGTTGATGATTATGGCGCATATAAACTCGCAAATCAGATTGCAAAGAAGATTGAAAATGACTTAACCTATCCGGGCGAAGTCAAGGTGACGATTATACGCGAAACTCGCATCAGTGAGGTTGCAAGATAGAATAAATACCGCTAAGATAAGCATATATGAATAAAGCAGCACTTGCCCTGAAAATGGCTGAGCGCATGGATATTCCGCGCAAACAGGCCGAAGAGTTTGTCGAGCTCTTTCAGGAAATTATTACCGATACGCTTGCAAAGGATGGTTCGGTGACCATCGCCGGCTTTGGAACATTCTCATCGCGCATACGAAGTGCGCGCAAAGGTGTAAATCCACGAAAGCCAAATGAGATTATCGACGTTCCAGCCGTAAAAGTTCCTAAATTCAAAGCTGGAAAGGCACTCAAGGATGCATTAAAGGCGAGTATGGGTGGCGCAGTGAAACAAGAAGAGGAAGAACGAGAGCTTGCTGCACCAGAAGTTCCAGAGCTGTCTACAGACGCTCAACCGGAAGAAGAGTTTAAAGCAGCCGACGGACCAGTACTTGAATAATCATTTTAAAACAACCGCCTGCAGGCGGTTGTTTTTTGTTATTCTTTATTCCAATTCTCTATTTCTTGTTTTATATTTTCTAGTTTAACAAGACGCATTTCTTTTTCCGATCGCTCTTTCCATTCCGCCGAATCCTCAGTAAGCGTTTTTTCAGAAATGACAATGCGCAGTGGAATTCCAAGCAGATCCGACTCGCCGAATCGAGCTCCGGGAGAGATACCATTTCTATCATCCCATAGCACCTCAATTCCTGACTGAATCAAATTTGTATACAGTTCCTCGCTTGTATTTTCAATGCGAGCCTGAATTGTTTCATCTTTTGATTCAAGTGAGACCAAATGCACCGCAAAAGGAGCCACAGATTTTGGCCAGACAAGACCTCGCTCATCACTCAAGAGTTCAGCAATTGTTCCCATGAGCCTGCCTGGACCAATGCCGTAACTTCCCATGAAGACGAATTGAGGCTCTCCATTTTCATCAATGTATTTCAAATCAAGAGGCTCTGAAAATCGTGTTCCAAGCGTAAAAATATTTCCAACTTCAACCGCTTTCGTTTCGCGGAGTGTATCCCTAGAAAGTCCAAGCTGTTCCAGCACCTCATCATGCATCACCTCTTCATTCACAGCGATACGCTTTTCTTCATCAATATAAATCGTGTCCTCGCCGGCATCCGTTTCCGTTTGGAATTCATGTGAATATTTTGAAAATGCCCCGCCAGATGCAAATGTTACATAGGTTTTTTCTCCAATGCCACAGCGATCAAAGACATTTAAATATGCCTGCTTTGATTCTTCATAAAATGCATCATGTTGATCTTTATTGAGTGAAAATGAATAAAGATCTTTCATGATAAATTCGCGCGAGCGCATAATTCCACTCTTTGCACGCAATTCATTTCGAAATTTGGTCTGAAATTGATACGCCGCCGCCGGTAAATCTCGATATGATCGGATGTGGTTTTTCATGAGATTCGTAATCGGCTCCTCATGTGTCCAACCAAGCCCGAGCTTTGTTCCATTTTTTAATTCCGTTCTAAACCAAACATCACTTGCTTCATCGCTCCATCTGTCCGTCGTCTGCCAGACATCCTGCCCTTGGAGTGCCGTTAAAAACAATTCTTGTCCGCCAATTGCATTCATTTCTTCACGAATGATTTGCATCACATTATTAAGGACGCGAAGCCCAAGCGGAAGATACGAATAGACGCCAGCCATGTCTTTATGAACATAACCAGACCGAATAAGAAGCTGAGCATTCTTCGCTTGCTCGCCTGCTGGGATTTCTTTTGTTGCCCTTGTAAATAATTGTGACTGTTTCATGGCTGCAGTTTAGCAGAGATTTTCAATGGGGTGTAGGGGTGGAACGCCGTTACTAATTTACGGATGGTACAGATATACGGATTTAGGTGCGAAGGAGATAAAAGAGATTTATGAGGTTGTAGGTTTTAGGTTGTAGCTTGTAGGCGTAGAAAGATCCTTCGACAGGCTCAGGATTTCGAATGCGGTCGCGCAGTGAGCTTGGAAAGGTTGAACCTATTGCAGGCTCACAAGCGACTATTTTTTATGCAATAAGGCTGCAAACCATGTCGCAATCGGTACGGTAAGTACAAGTGCAGCCGTTCCCGCAAGCGTCCGGACAATTTCTTCCGCAATAAGCTCATCGTTCACAAAACGGATAATGCCCACCTCTTGCGTCATAAGAAAGAGTAAGAAAAGAGGCATTGCAACACCTGCATAGGCAAGTACCAGTGTATTCACTGTTGATGCAATATGATGCCGACCAATACGCATGGCACTTTTGAACAACTCCTTTTGATTCAATTTTTTATTTGCACCATGCAATTCCTCCACCGTTTCACTTTGTGTTATTGCAATGTCATCAAGTACACCGACAGCACCCAGAATGAATCCCGCTAGCAAAATTCCACTCGGAACTTGAACAAGATTAGACTGGAAATAGAGCAGTATCGCCTCTTCTGATGCAAAGCCCGATAAACGACCGATAGAAACAAAGGCATGAGAAAAGATGACTGCAAGTACTAATCCGCAAAGTGTCGCCCCATATGAAACAAATGTACGCTTATTGAATCCATGCGATAAATGCATATTAATAGCCAAAATCACAACCGATCCAATGACGGTCGCGAGCACCGGGTCCATCCCCTTTAATATTTGCGGAAAAATAAATCCAAATAATACAAGAATGGTAAGTCCAAGACCGATAAGTGCAGAAAGACCGCGTATCCGTCCTACAGCAATGATGAGTGCGGAAAATATAGCAAGTAACCACAATAATCCCCCCGTTCTCACAACGTCAACAAGAAATACTTGCACTATTTCACCATCTTGCAAGATGACTTGGAGATATACTTGATCTCCTTCTTCGATATCGTAACGAAGTCCTTCTAGAAAAGATTGTTGGGTGTCAACGGTATATTCCTGCCCATCAGCAACCGCGGTGAAAATGACATGTCGATTTCCGTCTATTTCAATCTCACTGACAATTTCCGTAATCTCCGCCTTTACCTCGACTGTTTCAACGACTGGCAATTCCGAATCCTGCTGAGCAGAATCAATTGAGCGTTGCAAATCCTGAATCTCATTTTGTAATTCCTGCAATTCCTCTAAATCGCTCTCAAATAAAAAGTCGCTTTCTGTTTGAGCCAATGCCGGGGTGAAAATGACAAAGCTAAGAAGAAATAATAAAAGTATCCATCTCATATTACAGGCTGTTTCCTATAAAATGAATTGCGATAAGGAGTGCGCCAAATCCCATCATACCGAGGCCAAAATAGAATAATGCTGCCGTATCGCCGTCATCGCGCACAAAGTTTGCGAATATAATGAATGAAAGCACAACCATTGTTACCGCCGGCAATGCCATAAAGATAATTCCAAGTATTAAGACAAAACTCATATGAGGGCATTATAGCGCATTGACAGATTGAGCGGAATCAGCTATAGTTCCGGCACAATTTGCGGCGTTAGCTCAGCGGATTAGAGCATCTGTCTTCGGAACAGAGGGTCGGGGGTTCGAATCCCTCACGCCGCACCATCCCATTTCGCCTTTCGGGCTACGTTGGGGAAATATCCAAATACAAGCGTTGTTAGCTCAGCTGGTAGAGCAGTTGGCTCTTAACCAATTGGTCGGAGGTTCGAGTCCTCCACAACGCACCAAAAGATCTTCGATATTTATGTCGGAGATTTTTTGTTTGTGGAGGACGAGGAACCTCCATTAAAGAAATAAAAAACAGCCTTTTCTGGCTGCTTTTTTACTACCACCCCTTTGCTTCGAGTGCATTTGCTGCGGCAGCGATCTGAGCTTCTTGTTTACTCGTCCCCTTCCCTTCCGCTACCAATTCCTTTCCAAGATAGGCTCCGACACGAAATACCTTATTATGGTCTGGCCCTGTTTCTTCAAGAACCTTATAAGAAGGCGTGATAGATGTTTCAGCTTGCGCAGATTCCTGAAAACGACTCTTTGGGTCAATGTAAAGCTTTTTCTCAAGAATCTCTGGAAGCGTAGACAAAACATGATTATGCACAAATTTCTTTGCTTCATCCCAGCCAGAATCGATATAAATTGCACCGATAATCGCTTCCATGGTATTCGCCAAAATATATCGACGCGCCTTTGAATTGCGATCCTTTCTCTCACCTCGAGATAAATAAAGGTAATTTTCAATATCCAAACTCTCTCCGATATTTGCCAAATTTTGCCCATTTACCACAGCGGCTCGCCAATTCGTCAATTCACCCTCGGGCTCATCATAATTTTCGTATAAATGCTCTGTGACGACCAATTCCAGAACAGCATCACCTAAAAATTCTAGCCGCTCATTATGATCAAGTGGGAAATCATGATTTTCATTTAAATAAGATCTGTGAACAAGCGCCTGCCTGAAATGACCACCTTCGATAATGGGTACATCAAGCGCATCAGCTAAACTCTGAATTTCTTTATCCATATTATTCTTCTTTTTTCTCTTCGGTTTTCTTCGTATCAATTTCTTTCAATTCTCCTTTTGCTTCCATGTCTTTGTAAATCGCACCAAGCACTCCATTGATGAATTTTCCAGAAGCCTGTCCACCAAATGCCTTACCAAGCTCAATTGCTTCATTAATGGCGACCTTTGATGGAATGGATTGATCAAATCGTAATTCATATACACCAAGTCTAAGCACATTCCGATCAGTACTTTGCATATCTTCAAGCGTCCAATCTGGTGCAAAATGCTCGATCATTTCATCAATTTCAGCACCATGTTCAATCACACCCTTCACCTGTTTCAAGGTATATCCTTCATCATCAAAATCTGAAGCGAATTCCTGCATGATATGTTCAACGATTTCTTCAACATTAATTCCCTCCTCTCGAAAATCATATTCAAAGAGGCTTTGCATGGCCATGGTTCGGGCTAAATGACGATTCGACATAAATATTCTTCCGTAACAGTATAGCAAAAAAGAAAATATCGGCCTCCACCGATATTATTTTGTTTCTTTTTGTTCGTTTTTAGATGGAGCAGGAGCTGCTTTTTTCTCTTCTTTCTTAGCCTTAGTTGGAGACTTCTTCGCTGAAGTCTTCTTTACTTCTTCCTTCTTTGCCTTCGGAGCTTCTGGCTTTACACTTTCTGTAGCCTGACCCTTCATATGCGGCAAAAATGCTTCACCGGTTTCCTTATCGATCTGAACACGCACCGGTTTTAGTGCATGATGCGACCGACGTCGACGAACTTTTGATTTTGAGTTCTTAAATGCTGGTACTGACATAGTTATATTTCGAGAGGATATTACAAGGAATAGCAAAAATTGTCAATAAAAAAGTGCTCATCACAGCCGTGGATGGCTATGATGAGCAGAATTGTTGTTGATTCCCCGATCTAACGAGGACTTCCAGCTCCCCGAGCCCGGTGACCAGCACCCCTGCGCACCGTACGTGGAGCCTTGCGTGCCACCTTTGCATTGAGACTGCTGGGCTCTGCAGCGCTTCTCGTGCTACTCACCTTGTCAGTGCGTGCCTGGACTTCCCACTCACCCGTTTCTGGGTTGTAGGACTTGCTTTCACCCATTTCGTCGTTCTTATTCAAAACGCTTCCCCTGCTTGTCACGCCGTTCATCGGCGAGCCGGATGCATAGTACATCAAATAACAGCTTTTGTCAATCAAAAAACCGGGTTGAAACCCGATTCTTTTTTAAATGCGACCCTCGACAATATTCCAATTTAGATTCTTGAAAAAGGCGTCAATATAGTCTCCGCGCTCGGACGGTAGATAATCAAGCAAGAATGCATGCTCCCATACATCCATTGCAAGCAAGACTTTCTGAGAACCAAGATGTCCTAATTCATGATCATTCACCCAGATATTGAAAAGATTTCCATTCGCTTCATCCTGAACAAGCAATGTCCAGCCGGCGCCACGTAATTTCCCAATGCGCTTAAAGTCATCCTGCCATGCTTCAAAAGAACCAAATTGCTCTGCAAGTTTTTCCTTCAAAACCGTGTTCTCACCCTCTCCTTGTTCAAATTGTTCAAAATAGTATTCATGCAAACGCATGCCATTGAATTCAAATCCAAAGCGACGTGAAAGCTCAGCAAGTTCCGGACCCCCCTGCTCTTTCAGTCCATCAATTTTTTCGATCAAGAGATTCACATTTTTAACATAGCCCGCATATAAACCAAGATGTGCATCGATCTGCTTCTTCGAAAGACCCTCAAGTTCGGGTAATTGAAATTCCTTTTGTGTATAGAGTTTTTGCATACAAACGCATGGTAGCATAAACTCCTTAGTACTCAAGACTAATTTTATAGAGAATATATGACGAATTATCTGAAATCATTTTTGTTTCTTGGCGGCCTTCTTCTTATTGGTGCCGGTTGTTTTCAATCAGCGGATCAAATCGAACCGCTTGCCAGTGGAGAAACCGAGACAGCAAATGACACCCCTGTTCTTATCCATGAATTAACTGATGGCTCATATTCCATGAATGAAGAAAGCTCTGTACGATGGACCGGATATGGAATTGGAAAATCTCATACAGGAACATTTGATATTTCAGAGGGCGCATTCACTGTTACAGATGGGATGATTTCTGATTTTTCTGTCACTATCGATACGACAAGCTTCACAAGCGACGATATACAAAATCCTAGTTTGCGCGAAGGATTCGACAATCACTTGAAGTCAGCCGATTTTCTTGATGTTGAGAGCTTTGCAACCGCTCAGGGAATTTTGTCAGGAGATATCAATAATGTGAATGATAATACATATTCATATTCCATGGACCTCACGATTAAAGGCGAAACTGAATCTGTTCAAGGTGAATTTGATGTAGAAAGCGCTGATGATAGTGCAATCACGCTCAGCAGCTCGATAGCTATTGATCGTACCGTCTGGGGAATCACATCTCGAAGCAGTAATTTCTTCGATAATTTAGGTGATGAGCTCATCGAAGACAATGTCGACCTTGAATTCTCTCTCGATCTTTCACGTGTTGAATAGTTGCTGAGTAATGCAGTTGACTCGGTATCTGTTTATGTTTCGTAAACCAGGATACCGTGTCATCCCGGACGGAGCGAAGCGGAGATCCGGCCTGCCTGCCGGCAGGCAGGGAACCATCGCCAAGTGCCATCCCGAGCCCTGCCTGCCGGTAGGCATGGATCTCTTGTTTTCATCTTACTTTTCTTTAAAGAAAAGTAAGCAAAAGAACGCCGCCAGTGCTCGCTTTGTCACATGCATAAAGCGTCATCGCTCGGGCAAAACAGAGAGTAGGAATGTCTTTATTTTTCTTAATACAGTGGTGCGTTCATTCCTATCGGCTGTTTTGCAATTCCTCGCTCTTGCCGCATGCAATGTGACAGTCTCGCAGGTGGCAGCAGTTTCGGAAATGAAGGATATAAGGTAAATATTGGTCGCTTGTGAGTTGGATGATATTTCGTTGAAGTTTGAGTAGCGGAATGAGCCGTACTGGAATGTACGGTGAATGAGCAGTAAGTAGACGAGAGGCTCATTCGTGTGGATCCCAAATTTAATTTGGGATTTCGAACGCGGTCGCGAAGTGAATGAGATGCTATTTCGGTGAAGATCGAGCACACGCAGTAAGGCGCACTGAAAGGTGCGACGTCGAGTAGCGCAGATCTGAGCCGGAAGAGCGCTCATTCACAAGCGACTTTTTTGATTTATTTACTTTCTTTATGGTTAAATAAAACTGAAAGGAGGTCGCGATGAACGGCAATTTCTACAGCGCGTATAATCGCGCTGATCCTGATTCTATCTTCGTACTGCGTCTACGCCATGGAAATGGCATGAGACGCGTAGGGGCCGTTTTACTGAAATACGGCATCGAACCGTATGAAATGGACGCGGAAAAACATATCGTCACTCTCCTGCGCAAATCAACCGATCGCGAAATCGGACATGGCGCAGGGCTAACAATGAACCCATTAATCAAATACTGGGAACAATTGTAAACACGAGACTCGAGAGGGTCTTTTTTATGACTTCGACGATTTCTCTACCTCTTTTTCTACTTCAGCAACTTCTTTTGCTACATCACCAACTAATGCCAAACTTGAAACCTTATCTCCCGCTTTCTTGAACCGCATAATACGCACACCTTGCGTTGCTCGACCGAGTTTTGAAACAGATTTGAGCGCCGTTCTAATCACCTGACCAGCTTTCGATATGATAAGCATATCTCTAGCATCACTAGACTCAACGATTCTTGCCGAAACAAGCTGACCTGTTTTTGGGGTAATCTTACCCGTACGAATTCCACTTCCGCCACGTTTTTGTACTTTATATTCTTTAACCGGTGTACGCTTTCCGTAACCATTCTCTGAAGCAACAAGAAGCAATGAATCCTTATCACCCGTCAAAACAATACCCATACCAACAATGCGGTCATCACCTTTCATTTTTACACCACGAACACCAGCCGCAACTCGACCCATAGATCGCACATCACTTTCTTTGAATCGAATAGACATTGCATTTGCTGTCACGAGCATGACATCTGCCTCACCGTCCGTTGCTCGAACCCATTCAAGCGAATCACCGCCTTTCAATTTAATGGCAATAAGTCCACTACGCCTTACATTCGCAAAATCTTCCATGGCCGTTTTCTTCACCGTTCCCGACACCGTGACCATCATGATGTATTTCTTCCCCTCAAGATCGCGAGAAGACATATGAGCCGTCACTTTTTCACCCGGAGCAAGCTGCAAGAAATTTACAATCGCCTGCCCTTTTGCAGTTCGTGTCGTTTCTGGAATCTCATAGACTTTCAACTTAAAGACTCGACCACGTGATGTGAAGAACATCATTTCCTGATGTGTCGATGTAGAGAAAATTGCTTCAACGGTGTCCGCCTCTTTTGTTGCAAGACCAGCAACACCCTTTCCGCCACGAGACTGAGCACGGAAGGTGTCAGGAGCAATACGCTTGATATAACCATCCTTTGTCATCATAACAATGGTTTCATTGTCAGGGATGACATCTTCAATTCGGAAATCCTTAATACCCGTTTTTACGATTTTCGTTCGACGCTCTGTTGCATATGTATCGCGCATCGTTTCAATTTCATCACGGATCACACCAAGCATTTTCTTTTCAGATTTCAAAATAGATTCCAGTTCCTTGATGAGTTTCATTTTCTCATCATATTCTTTCTCAATGCGAATACGTTCAAGATTGGCAAGATTCTGAAGGCGCATTTCAAGAATGGCAACCGCCTGCCGTTCACTCATCTTGAATTTCTTCATCAAATTGAGGCGCGCTTCCTCTTTATCTTTTGATTTCTTGATTGTTTCAATAACCTTATCAATTTTTTCAAGCGCAATCTTTAACCCTTCCAAAATATGAGCTCGGTCCTGAGCACGCTCGAGATCAAATTCCGTTCGACGGCGCACTACTTCCTGCCTATGCTTAATAAATTCTTCGAGCATTGGCTTAATACCAAGTACTCGCGGCTGAATCCCATCCACAAGCGCAACCATATTGTAATGGAATGTCGTCTGAAGTGATGTTGTTTGATAGAGCCGATTCAGCACTTTGCGCGGGTAGGCATCTTTTTTGAGTTCAATAACCATGCGAACACCATCCTTATTCGATTCATCACGCAAATCTCTAATACCATCGAGTTTCTTTTCCCGCACCAAGTTGGCGATTTTTTCAAGAAGCGCTGCCTTATTCACCATGTATGGAACAGATGAAATAATAATATTATGAGAACCCTTTTTCCCTTCAACAATTTCCGCATCGGCGCGAACAACAACACCACCCTTTCCAGATGCCATCGCTGCTTGAATATCCTTTTGACCATATGCCGTTGCTCCCGTCGGGAAATCAGGACCCTGCATATGCTGCATCAAATCCTCGACCGTTGCATCTTTATTATCGATGAGTTCAATTACGGCATTACAAACTTCACCCAGATTATGCGGAGGAATATTCGTTGCCATACCAACCGCAATTCCAAGCGTTCCATTCACAAGAAGATTTGGCGTCTTAGCAGGTAAAACTGACGGTTCTTTATGCGAGCCGTCATAGTTCGGACGAAAATCTACCGTATTTTTTTCAATATCCGTCAAAAGATGCTCAGCGATTGATTCGAGCTTCGCCTCCGTATAACGCATAGCCGCAGCTCCATCGCCGTCCATCGAACCGAAGTTTCCCTGACCACGCACCAAAGGATGACGATAAGAGAAGTCCTGAGCCATTCTCACCATGGCTTCATAAATAGACGAGTCACCATGAGGGTGATATTTCGCCATCACCTCACCAACAACATTCGCCGACTTTCTAAATTTCGCATTGGCGCGCAGACCAATCGTCCACATCGCATATAAAATACGTCGCTGTACCGGCTTTAATCCATCACGAATATCCGGCAAAGCTCGCGAAACGATAACCGACATCGCATAATCAAGGTATGCGCGCTTCATTTCATCTGTAATGCCCTGATCGATAATTTCTCCCGCTGGCTTCCCAAGCGGCAATTTCTGATCTTTCTTTTTCATACCTAGCTCTTTTTAAGGACGACGAGTTGCATATCCTCGGTCGGCAATGATGATTTCTTTATTTTGAGCTTTGCGAGCTCATCAACTGGACATGCCAATTCTTTGCAAAACGCTTTCTCATCTACAAAGTCTCCCTTCATACCGCTTACTTTGAAATGTGATGGAATAACAATGCGAGGTTCAATTTGAGAAACAACATCTGGCGCTTCTTTTGCAAGGCCATTACCAACCGGAAGAATAAGAATATGAATATCTCCCAATTTCTCGATTTCAGCATCTTTCAATTTTCGGTCAAGTGAACCCAAATATGCGATATTCATTCCCTCAACTGTAATACGGAAAATCGTGTGAGCACTACCATCTTTACGCGGCGCATGAATGCCGGTTACAAAAATATCCTGCACCTCATACTCCCCCGCATGCGTCACAAAAAATGGAGATGAATCTCCTTGCCCCGAGATAGCCGACATATTATTTGCCAAAGCACTATCTGATGAGGAAATACCCATCACCCCCTTTAATGTTCGCGGTGTTTTTAGCCCCGCCGAGCCGTCATATGGATCCGTTACAACGCTTACCTCCCCTTTCGCCAATTTACCCGTGATTGTAAAACATCCGATTCCGTGCCAAGTAATTTGCATAGTTTTCGTGCAACTATTTTAGCACAAAAATGCATTCAATTGAAGCTTCACACTTCTTCATCCGCCCCCACACTCATCCAATATTCCTTTTCTTTTTGTATTTCTTCTACGCTTGGATCTTTTTGTGTAATAGACCAACCTTCTTCCAATCGATATACAGATGCATTGATGTCGCTTGCATGCTCTGTAAATTCATTTGCCAATGCCCGAATTTCATCTATACCTTTTTGTATGCCTTGCGCTTCCTTCTCACGATTTTCAACCAATGTTTTATATTCTTCTTGTTTGTGATTACAACGATCGTCGCATTGATGATCAAGCGTATCTTGCGCCATCGTTATTGCATTACTAACCTGATACCGTTCATCACCTGTCAACAATGTTTCAAAAAGTTCAGACTTCACAAAATCCTCGAGAAGAACATATTGCACCGTTTCTTCAATTTTCTTTTGCACTGCATCATCAATCCGATCAAATACAAGCGTCTTCAATCGCTGTTCTTCATCGCCATCACACATATCATGATATGCCTTACGATGCGGATATTCTTTTCGACCAATTTCGACAAGAGCTTTGTGAATTTGCTCAGCATTCGTTTCTGGATTCTCAGAAAGCGATGTGTGCAATTCCTTTGCTTCGTTCACAATTTCCTCCGGTGTTGTCGGGACAAGTTCCTTGATGGCTATTTCAAGCTCATTCAAAAATGCCTGATGTGGATGTTCATTCATATGACAATATCTTACCGCAGGCGATGAAAATAAAAAATGGGACCATTAAGCCCCCGTGTCGATAATGCGATCGATAAATGCGCAAAGCTTGTTCATTGACCGCTCGAACCCCCCTTCCCCAAAGTCATTCTCGATAACAAGATCCGTATTCAGCACTTGCACTGCAGTCGCCATTTTCTGGTCTTCTTCAATACGCGCTTCATTTCCACGCGTCTCGATATCTCGACCCATTGCCAAGACCTGAATGATGACAACCTCATACCCCTTCTCTCGATACCTCTGCGCCACTGCAGGGATGAGAGCCACGGCGCCCATTCGATGAGGCAAGAGCGCCTCGAGCGTCGCAATGTGGCATCCGTAGTAATTCCCCGCATATTCGCCAGGAACGGGAATTTTGCCCCGATCAATCATGCTGCGCATTTCTTCATGCGAGTAGAATTGATGGATTTGCCTGTCGATGCGATTATTCCGCGGTTCACGACTCGTGCAGCTTCGCAGGAAATCGACATGATTTGGACGACGCTCAGCAAGCGCCATCAGCAAGCTGGTTTTTCCGGCCCCTGATGGACCGATGAATGCCAAAATTGGCTTCATGGGCACCTCCTAAGCTAATATTAGCTATAATTCAATCTCAGTCAAGGTCAATTCTCCCTTGACATTATATCATTTATCTCATACAATCCGGTCACAAATTAATTATTAATACCGATTGGCCGCATCTCCCTGATGCCGCTGGCCGGAAGAAAAACTATGCAGACAGAACCAAAAACAGACTCTAAGTTACATGAACTCCTGCAAGATGGAGCTTTTTTTGTTGTCCCAAAGCTTGGAGACATTATTAAAGCAACTGTTATTTCAACAGAGGGGCGTGAAGTAAAGCTCGACGTTAATGGGTTAACGACAGGCGTTGTTCGAGGGCGTGAATTATTCCAAGAAAGTGGAATGTTCGCTGACTTGAAGGCTGGAGACGAAGTTGAAGCAACCGTTGTTGGACTCGAAAATGAAAATGGTGAAATGGAATTGTCATTCCGTTATGCCGGTAATAAGAAATCATGGGAAGAATTGCAGGCAGCATTCGAAGGTGGAACCGCTATCAAGGTTAAAGTCCTCGATGCAAATAAAGGTGGTCTTCTTGTAAAAGCGAAGCATATCACTGGATTCCTTCCTGTTTCGCAGCTTTCACCAGACAATTATCCACGCGTTTCTGGTGGAGATAAGTCAAAGATCCTCGATAAATTGCAAAGCTTCGTAGGTCAAAACATGCAGGTAAAAATCCTCGACATGAATCAGACAGATGACAAGCTTATTTTGTCAGAGAAGGAACTTTGGGAGAAAGAACAGCGTGATGTTATTGCGCAAATTGCCGTTGGAGATGTTATCGAAGGAGAAGTGACAGCACTTGCTGATTTCGGAGCATTCGTAAAATTCTCTCCAGCAGGAGACAGTTCTCAGCTCGAAGGACTTGTTCATATTTCAGAGATCGCTTGGCAGCGCATTGATCATCCAAAAGACATTCTAAAGAGTGGTGAAACAGTAAAAGCAGAGATTATCGGTATTGAAGGAAGTAAGATTTTCCTCTCAATCAAGAAATTGATTACTGATCCTTGGAAGGATGTTGAAAAGAAATACAAAGTTGGAGAAACCGTTGAAGGAACTATTCTCAAAATCAATCCATTTGGATTCTTTGTAGAGCTTGATGCAGACATTCATGGACTTGCTCATGTTTCAGAGCTTTCAAGTAAGGCTGGAATTGATCCAAAGAAACTTGGACAAATCGGCGAAAAGCGTGAATTCAAAATTGTTTCTATTGAGCCAGACGAGCATCGACTTGGTCTTTCGCTCAAGGCACTGAGTGAGAAAGAAGAAGAGAAAACAGAGGAAGTAGAAGAGGCAAAAACAGAAGAAGCGGCACCCGAAGCCGAAAAGAAAGAAGACACAAAAGAAGCTGAACAAACAGAAAGTCAAGAATAAAATCTGTGTTCATGTATGAAAACCGAGGCAAAGACCTCGGTTTTCTTGACCGCGACGTACTTTTCAGGCAGAATTCGCCTATACATATATGAAAAATCTAGGAAAAAATCTTCTCATTCTCTTTCTAATATTGATTGCACTTGGCTTTATTTTTTCAAGTCTGCAAATCTCTGATAAGCCTGAAATTATTGGCACGAGCGCCCTTGTCGAAAAGATTCAAAATAGTGAAGTCACTCGCATTGAAGTGCAGGAAGACACATTAACTGTGTTTGCAAATGACATCACATATACGGTTAAAAAAGAACCGGGTGAATCTTTGTCTGATCTATTGACGAATTACGGTATTACTTCCGAACAAATCAATGCACTCGATACAATTGTAAAAGAACCGAATGCCTTGGTGAATTTGGGACGAATGGTACTCCCCTCACTTATTTTCTTGATTGGATTTGTCATTGTCTTCATGTTCCTTGCACGTCAAATGCAAGGCGCAAATAATCGAGCCCTTTCTTTCGGACAATCTCGGGCAAAAATGGCTGACCAAGGTAAAAATAAAGTTCAATTCAAAGATGTTGCTGGAGCTGCAGAAGCGAAGGAAGAATTGACAGAGGTTGTTGATTTCTTGAAACATCCAAAAAAATACAGCAATGTCGGTGCGAAAATCCCTAAAGGAGTTCTTATGATCGGTCCACCAGGTACCGGAAAAACGCTCCTTGCACGCGCCGTTGCCGGAGAAGCTGGAACACCATTCTTCCATATGTCTGGTTCTGAATTTATGGAAATGTTTGTCGGTGTTGGAGCATCACGTGTGCGCGATCTCTTCAACAAAGCTAAGAAAGCAGCTCCTTGTATTATCTTTATCGATGAAATTGATGCGATTGGTCGTCAGCGTGGTGCTGGACTTGGTGGAGGGCATGATGAGCGTGAACAAACTCTTAACCAGATCCTGGTTGAAATGGATGGATTTGAATCAAATAGTGGCGTTATTGTGATCGCTGCGACGAATCGTCCAGATATTTTGGACCCTGCCCTACTGCGTCCTGGACGTTTTGACCGGCGCATTACCCTCGATTTGCCATCACTTGATGATCGGGAGCAAATCTTAGGAATTCATGCCAAAAATAAACCATTGCATGCAAAGGTGAACATAAGACGCATTGCAGAAAGAACAATCGGATTTTCTGGAGCCGACCTTATGAATATTATGAATGAGGGAGCTATTCTTGCTGCGCGTGAGAATGAAAAGCAGGTTCATCAGCATCATCTTCTTGAGGCTATTGAGAAAGTTATGATTGGTCCTGCACGTAAATCTCGAAAATCTACAGAAGACGAGCGTACATTAACCGCCTATCATGAAGCAGGGCATGCCATTGTTGGCCATGTTCTCCCGCATGCTGATGAAGTACATAAAGTTTCAATTATCGCCCGCGGTATGGCTGGAGGATATACACTTAGCCTTCCAGACAAAGACAGGAAGTTGCAATTCCGTCGTGAATTCATTGACCAAATGGCGATGATGTTAGGAGGTTATGCTGCAGAGCAAGAAATCTTTGGAGACATGACAACCGGCGCAAGCAATGATTTGCAAAAAGCGACAAAGCTAGCGAAGAAATTAGTTACACGATTTGGAATGAGTGAAAAGCTTGGACCGCGCACATATGGAGAGAGTGAAGAAATGGTATTCCTCGGAAAAGAAATTCATGAAAATCGAGACTATTCAGAACATACGGCAGAACAAATCGATAGCGAAGTTATTACATTATTGAATAATGCCCTCCAAACGGCGCGTGACATTATTAAGAAACATCGATCGGACATGGACAAGGTTGTAGATGTACTCCTTAAGAAGGAAACGATCGAAAAAGAGGAATGGGAATCCATTATTGGACCACCAAATAAGCCACCAAAACTTGCCATTCAGAATGCATAAAACTCCCTTTGGGGAGTTTTTACTTTATAGAAGATCCTTGCTGCCGTATAATGTAATCAAAAGCCATGGAGGTATGAAACAAAAACTTGGAGCAAGCATCGACGTTTATCATGATATTTTAAAAAAGTCTTTTCAGCGTGTACTTCAGTATCGCTCATTATGGCTTTTTGGATTTTTTGCCGCCTTTATCAATAGCGGTACGATCTTCTATCATGTCATGCAATTTGCAGCGAGGGTAAAACCACTCGACCATTTTGCGCTAGATCAATTTGCAGAGAATCCAGATATTCTCACGCAAGGATCGAAGTATCTCTACATTCTCCTTGAACAGAATACGGTTTCTGTCACTGCAATTGTATTTATTATCGCTTTCTTTGTTATGTTCATGGCCATCATAGGACTTAGTTCTCAGCAAATCCTTATCAAAGGACTTGTTAGAAAGGAGAATGTTCATCCAAAGGAAGCTGTGAGCGATGTATCGCGCATGCATGTGCTTCAACTCTTCTTCGTAAATGCATTTCTTTATCTATCCCTTGCTGCACTCTTTGGCATTGCCAGCTTGCTGCTATCGGTTCTCTTATCCCCTGCTTCAAGTGCGAATGCATTCGTTTATGTCGGCATTTACATCTTCCTGCTTCCAGTCGCTTTCTATGTAAATATGGTTGGAATGCTCGCTCTTATCGAAGTTGTTCGAACAGATTCAGATGCAATACAGGCGATTCGCCATGCCACCCATCTTATTTCAAAGCATTGGCTTGCAGCTATTGAAATGTCTGTAGGCCTCTTTCTTGCGAATCTCCTCTTTTCCATTATTGGAACAGCGATTGCATTCATTATTCTCCTTATCGCAGCCATTCTCGCTATTGCCGCAGGAACGGCATCTTCCGCGAGTATCATTCTAGCGAGCGCCGGCATCATTATCGGCATTCTTGTCATTGTTTACAGTGCATTTATTACAGCGTTTAGCTATCAAGCTTGGATTATTTTCTCAAAACGCATATCTCGCTTCGGTATTATTCCTGTCATCGAACGTATGTTCCGAACACTATTTTCTAAACGTGCATCATGACAAATGATCTGCCAAGCATTGAAGATCTCTTAAAGAAGAAAGACCAGGATCAGCAAGAGGCCGCTGATCCTGCTATTGATGCTGCCAAAAAAGAAACCTTCAAATCAAAGGAACAGAAAGTACCCCCGCCGAAACCTCCTATTGCAGAAAAGAAAACAGAAGCTGTTTTAGAAAAGAAAATAAGCGAACTTACAAAGAAAGGAAAGGAGCATGAAATCGAGCAACATGCAGCCGCATCCGGTACCCCCTATATTCAATTAAAAGGCTTCCCGATCAGCCCAGATGCATTAACCGTATTAACCGAGGAAAAGGCTCGAGAGTTTTCTGCTATTCCCTTTCTTTTTAATGGTCCAGAATTGAGGCTCGGCGCCGTTCACCCAGAAGATCCGAAAATTGAAGATCTTCTCTTTGAACTCGGGGAGCGACATAAAACACATAGCGTTTTGTATCAAATATCTCAAGAGAGTTTTGATGAGGCTATTGAACTCTATAAAACGCTTCCAAAGATTAAAAAAGTAGTAAAAGGCGTTCAAATTAAAGAGGAAGAGCTGTCAAAATTTCAGGAGCAAATGCAGGACATGCAAGACATTGACGCCATTCTTGATAAGGCAAATATTACGGATGTGCTTGCTATTCTTATCGCTGCCGCTCTGAAACTTGGGTCTTCTGACATTCATATCGAGGCCGAGGAGCAAGGAATTGCCGTTCGCTTCCGTGTTGATGGCGTTTTGCAAGATGTTGCCACACTCGAAAAAGATGATTGGAAGAAAATGATTAGCCGCATTAAGCTCATTGCGAGTCTAAAATTGAACATTACTGATGCACCGCAGGATGGGCGATTTACTATTTTTCAGAAAAAGAAAAAAATCGATGTCCGTACAAGCACCATACCGACTGCTTGGGGCGAATCGGTTGTGATGCGTATTTTGAATCCCGAATCTATTCAGCTCGAATTTGAAGGACTCGGTTTCAGACCTGCAATCTTGAAAAAACTTATACCTGAAATCGAGAAGCCGACTGGCATGATTGTCACAACAGGACCAACGGGAAGCGGTAAAACAACAACTCTCTATTCTATTCTTCGAAGACTCAATAAACCGGGCGTAAAAATTATTACTCTTGAGGACCCGGTTGAGTATAAATTAGAGGGCGTGAATCAATCTCAAATTGACCAGTCGAAAGATTATACATTTTCAAAAGGATTGCGATCACTTCTCCGCCAAGACCCTGACATTGTTATGGTTGGAGAAATTCGTGACCTTGAAACGGCAGAAGCGGCAATCCAAGCAGCCCTCACCGGGCATTTACTCCTTTCAACCATTCATACCAATGATGCAGCAGGAGCGATTCCTCGTTTTCTTTCAATGGGCGTGAAGCCATTTCTACTTGCCCCTGCCCTCTCCGTTGTTATGGGACAACGGCTCGTAAGACGGCTTTGTGATAAATGTAAGAAACCAGCTGCGATTGACGAAGCAACCATACAGCAAATCAATTCCCTCCTCGATTCCATCCCAGCGAATTCCGGGGAGCAAGTTCCGACTGAGCGACAATTCTATGCCGGTGAAGGATGTGATCACTGTTCTGGCAGCGGATATAAAGGACGTATTGGTATTTATGAAATCTTGATTAAAAATGAAGAGGTAGAGAAATTTATTCTGTCGGCGGATGTGTCAGAATATAAAATGCGCGAAGTCGCAACCGCGCAAGGCATGCTTTCCATGGCTCAAGACGGATTACTCAAGGCACTTGATGGCCTCACTTCAGTTGAAGAGGTGAAGCGTGTAACAGGATTCAAAAGTTTGCAATTGAGCGGTGAATCCGAATCAGAGCCCACCCCAGATGCTACACAACAAGTACCAATAAAAAGACCCGTGAACAGTCCTCAAGAGGAGAATCTGAAAGATGAAAAACAGCCGAGCGTATAATGCTCGGCTGTTTTTTATCCATGCAGAACAGCGTAAATAACCGCTCCGGTTTCATGCGTTCCACCTGGGCCACCTACAAATAAAACCAATGGATGAGACGAGGTAAAATCTGGAATGGATTTTGCAAGACGCTCCGTTCCTTTGCCATGAATAATGCGCACAACACTTGTTCCTAGCCGAAAATGCTTATCCAAAAATCGATCAATTTCTATCTCAGCCTCGTGAATCCTCATGCCATGCAAATCGAGGGTTGGCGTGTCAGGGCTTAGCTCTGCAAGCGAGATGAGCGACTGATACTTCATAATGTCACTTTGCGTGAGCCATCATCCAATATTTCAAAATGAATTTCTCGGTGAATGGGAAATGCACGCTCTTCGAACATATCTGGCCATTCGATAAATATAATATTTTTCTTATGTTGAACATCATCAAAAGCAAGTGCTTCAAGCTCTACCGGATCCTGAAATCGATACAAGTCCATATGAATGATATTCTCAATGCCTTTTTTGTTAATTGGATATTCATTCATAACGGTAAATGTTGGACTTTTCACTCGAATATCGACACCCAATGCTTTTACAATACCTCGAACAAATGTCGTCTTCCCTGCCCCGAGATTACCAATGAGTCCAAAAATCTCACCCCCTTCCAATTTCTCCGCCAGTTCAGCCGCAAGTGAATACATTTCTTGTTCAGTTTTTATAATATATTCCTTCATAATCTAAAAACCTAAATTTGGATTCGCCTTTAATGAAAGTGGGTCTGTAAAATGATGTTGACGCGCTCTAAAATATCCAGCTGCCGCAATCATTGCTGCATTATCAAGCGTATAGGCAAAATCCGGCTGAGCGAATTTCACATCAAGAGATTTCATCTGCTTTTTCATCCGATTGCGCAATTCAATATTCGCGGAAACACCTCCAGCAATAACAACCGTTTTTGCATTATACGTTTTCAGAGCACGCATTGTTTTTCGTACAAGAACATCTACAACAGCTTCTTGAAATGATGCTGCAATATCGGATCGAAATGACGGATCGTCCATTTGATCCTCATGCTTGCGAAGTGTGTAGAGTACCGAGGTTTTTAAGCCAGAAAAACTAAAATCAAGATTCGGGCGATCAAGTAAACCTCGTGGAAAATCAAAAGCCTGCGCATCGCCGCTTTTTGCTAGCTTTGCTATTTCGGGACCACCCGGATAAGGCAGTCCAAGCATTTTTGCAACTTTATCGAATGCCTCGCCTGCGGCATCGTCGAGTGTTTCTCCGATCCGTTCAAATACACCATGATCCTTCATGAGAACTAATTCTGTATGTCCGCCCGACACCAAAAGTGCAAGCAGTGGAAGCTCTGGCGGTTTTGAATCCAACCAATTGGCATAAATATGCCCTTCAAGATGCGAAACGGGAATGAGAGGCTTTTCCCATGACCATGCAAGCGTTTTCGCGACCTCTACACCCGTTCGAAGTGCCGGCGACAGTCCGGGACCCGCTGTAACCGCAATGGCATCTATGCCCCTTCCCTTTGGATTCACATGCTTTTGCAAAAGTGGAAATATTTTTTCGAGATGCTGTCTTGCCGCGATTTCAGGTACAACACCTCCATGCTCGGCATGAATGTCGGCCTGCGAAAAAATAACCGATTTTTTCACCTTTAATCGGTCACTTTTTGCGCGGATAATGGCAATTGCCGTTTCATCGCAACTTGTTTCAATTCCTAATATATTCACGCGCTTATTCTGCCTTAAAGTGATGGACACAGCAAGTCATATGCCGAGTGCAAAGTAAGTAGCTGGTAGGTTTTAGGTTGTAGCTTGTAGGGTTGCCGTTACAGATTTATGAATAGTACAGATATACGGATTTAGGTGCGAAGGAGATTTAGGAGATTGGAGAGATTCTAGTCGCAAAAAGATCCTTCGACAGGCTCAGGATTTCGATGTCCGAAACTGCCGCCACCTGTGAGACTGTCACACTGCATGCGGCAAGAGCGAGGAATTGCAAAACAGCCGATAGGAATGAACGCATCATTGCATTAAGAAAAATAAAGACATTTCTACTCTCTGTTTTGCCTGAGCGATGACGCTTATGCATGTGACAAAGCGAGCACTGGCGGCGTTCTTTTGCTTACTTTTCTTTAAAGAAAAGTAAGAAGAAAAAACAAGAGATCTTTCCCGACTTCGCTCTGTGAGCTACGGCGGACAGGCGTATTCACTCGAGATGACGGAATGAAGAACCACAATCGTGAGGTGAGAATGTTGACTTTTCTTGTGGCACACCTTAATGTTTCGACAGTTATGAAAGTAGCACTTACACATGATCATATGATCCAAAACGGGGGTGCTGAGCGTGTCCTCGAAGTCTTGCAGGACATGTGGCCCTCTGCCCCAACCTATACGCTGCTTTATGATAAGAAAAAAATGGATTCAACCTTCGGTCACAGAGATATTCGCACCTCATTTCTTCAATCCATTCCTTTTTCCCTAAAAAAATACCGCTGGCTGCTTCCCTTCATGCCAACGGCGACAGAGCAATATAATCTTTCCGAATTCGAAGTCATCGTATCGAGCTCAAGCGCTCTGTCAAAAGGCATTATCCCCCCTGAATTTGGCTTACATATTTGTTACTGTCATACGCCCCCACGATATTTATGGACAGATACATATGATTACATTCAATCCATGCGTGCGCCACGGCTCGCAAAACTTGCCCTTCCGCTGCTCATGAACTATTTACGTATGTGGGATCGAGCATCTGCCGATCGCGTTGATTTTTTTATAGCAAACTCAGAAACGGTCAGACATCGAATTAAACGTTTTTACGGAAGAGATTCCGTCGTCATTCACCCTCCGGTAAGTATTGAAAAGTTTAAGATATCGAAAGAACCGAAGCGATATTTCCTCATCGGCGGACGGCTTGTCCCCTATAAGCGCTATGACATTGTTATAGAAGCATTCAACAAACTCGGACGTCCTCTGAAGATTTTTGGAGATGGACCCCAGATGAAGGAATTACAAAAGCTTGCTAAACCAAATATTGAATTCCTTGGCAGAGTTTCAGACGAAAAGCGAAGCGAATTATTTGAAAATGCTATTGGCTTCATTCATCCGCAAGAAGAAGATTTCGGCATTACACCCGTGGAATCAATGGCGGCAGGCACGCCTGTTATCGCTTATGCAAAGGGTGGCGCAACAGAAACGGTGATCGACGGAAAGACAGGAATTCTTTTCGATAAACAATGCTGGGAAGAAATCGCTGACACAGTTTTTCATTTTGACGCACATGCTTTTGACCCCGTAGAAATTCGTAAACATGCCGAGCAATTCAGTGTGCAGAATTTTAGAAAAAAGATCCTCGATTTCACAAAAGACAAATGGCGCCATCACCGCCGAAACGTTTTAAATAGAATATAATGCGGCTTGCCATTGACATCAGACATCTCGCATCGCCCAATCCATCAGGAATTGGCAGATATACGATTGAATTATTGAAACGTATTCCAAGTATGATGCCTGATGTTGATTTTCTTCTTTTTGCATCGGGAACAGCGGAAACCCTTCGACATTTGCCTGTATTTGAATCAGACAATGTCACCGTTCAAAAACATGAAATGCCGAATCGCATTCTTTCAGCCAGAATGCGCTACGGAAAGCTAAAAATCGAGGATTTGCTTGCTAGTGAAGTCGATGCTTGGTGGTTTCCGAATACCAATATTATTCGTACAGAACTTCCCTATGCATTAACCGTGCATGATATAAGTTTTTTCTTCTTTCCTGAATTCTTCTCGTCAAAAACACGGCTATGGCATCGTTTATGCAAAATACCGGATTTGATTCAGTCTGCTGACACACTTTTGTCCGTTTCGAATCACACTGCATTTGATCTTGTGAGCTTCTTTGCCATTGAAGAATCCAAAATTCGTACAACACATCTCGGTGCATCTGAAGAATATCAACCAAGGCAAAGGCCGGAAGATCATTCCATTCTTAGACAATATGGAATAAAACAGCCCTATTTTTTATCTCTTTCAACCATTGAACCTCGAAAAAACATTGAATCAATTATAGACGGATTTATTGCGTGGAAAAGTAGTGAAGCATCGAACACAAAACTTATTCTTGCCGGAAAGAGAGGTTTTCAATCAAAGCGCATTCTTTCGAAGATATGGAATCGCGATGATATTATTTTTCTTCATTATGTAAAAGAATCCCATAAACCAGCCCTGTACCGGCATGCGGACCTCTTCTTTTTTCCATCGTATTATGAAGGGTTTGGCCTTCCCGTTTTGGAAGCAATGCAGTCAGGGGTGCGCACGATTTGTTCCTATACATCATCATTGCCAGAGATTACTCGAGGCCAAGCACTCCTTGTAAATCCATATGATGTAACCGATGTCACGCGAGGAATTGACGCTGCACTTGAAATGCCCGCACCAAAACGATTGCCATTCAATTGGGATAGTACCGCAAAGAAAACCACAAAAGCGCTTTATAAATTATTGCAAGTTTAATGACTGCGCTATAATGCATGCATGCGCATTGGAATTGATGCAAGATTTTATGGACCGCGTGTCGGTGGAGGAGGTATTGGGCGATATACCCAGCAACTCGTCGATCATTTGCAGACCATTGATCAAGAACATGATTATGTCCTCTTTCTAAAAAAGGACAATTTTCATGAATGTAAAATCACCAATCCTCGCTTTGAAAAAGTCATGGCCGATGTTCACTGGTATGGATTGAAGGAACAAATAGTCATGCCGCGACTGATTCGCCGATCGCGCGTCGACTTTATTCATATTCCCCATTGGAATGTCCCGCTTTTTTGTCCCGTTCCATTTTTAACAACGATTCATGATCTTATTTTGATTGAAGATCGGCATAGTGCGCGTTCAAGTACAAGAAATCCTCTACTACATGGATTTAAATATGCCGGATTCCGCACCATTCTCGAAACGGCCATTCATGCGAGTAAACATATTTTTACTGTTTCACAGTTTAGTAAGCAGGCAATCCTGAAACACTTTGGGATTAAGACGGATAAAATCACCGTTACATATAATGGAATTCTTCCCCTGCCTGCCAGTCGATCGGTCCGCCTGCGCGATATGGGTGTATATGAACCGTATTATTTATATGTCGGTAATGCGTATCCGCATAAGAATTTAGAAATGATGATCGAGGCATTTTCCGTTTTTGCTCTCGCGCATCCGCATACGCAACTCGTGATTGCAGGAAGAAGAGATGTTTTCTCAAGAAAACTTGAAATGCATGCTCAAAAATTAGGCATCGATCCACATCGTATTATTTTTGTTGATCTCCCAAGTGATGAACAGATTAGCGCGCTCTATAAACATGCAGAATTGTTCATTTTTCCATCTCGACTTGAAGGTTTTGGCATGCCTCCGCTTGAAGCTTTGCAATGCGGGACACCGGCTGCTATTTCAAGCGCCGGACCACTTCCTGAAATTGTTGGCGACCTTGCAGAATATTTCGACCCAGATGACATGCGAAGACTTGCTGAAATTATGCTACTACGAGCCAAAAAACCAGATCTTTTTGCTGTTGATAGCCACAAGGTAAAGAATAAGCTTTCATTGTATAATTGGAAGGACATGGCCGCAAAGACCCTCGAGGTCTATAAGACATTTCGTTAGAAATAGGTCATTCCCCCATGCGAAATAACAGCGAACAATCTTCGCCACGTATTTTTCGGACAGAGAATGTGTCTCTTCTTTTTGACTCTGCCCTTCCAGAATCGCTCATTCATACCGGTATTGCTAAAAAAACATCGGCATCACCCCGTATACATATTGGTGCAGAAAACCCGTCCCCATATGTCATTCATCTTGGTCATGAGCGAGAAGAAAACGCGATCAGTCAGGACCCAATTGCACAACTTGAATCAGATTTATTGAATCAGTCTGAATTTTTTGTAGAAGAAGATGAAGTGGAGGATAATTTAGAAATTAGTATTGATGCTCTTCATCATCAACTAAGCGAGCTCGATCGCAATCAACATACTTCCCCTATTCACGTCGAAGTCGCAGCGTCAAAGGAAACCGTTCCTGAACCTTCAGCATCTCCTCTTCCTGCCTTTCAAGACAAGTCTGTGATTCAAGAGATCTTTCATACGGATGAGCTGCAATATCAAGCAGATGAGCCGGAATCTGCCAAAGCGACGAAAACAAGAATATTTCCTAAACCCCAATTGCGACTGCAGCTTTTTACGACAATGCGCGCAAAGGCACTTGCAAGCTTTATTGGTCTTTCCATGCTTATTGTCGGCCCAATTCATGCCATGCAAGGTTTTTCTAGCCTTCCTACAACCGCAGAAAAAACCACATCTCACGGGCTTTCAGCACTTTCAGAGCTAGATGCAGCTAAAACGGCTCTCGCAGACCAAGAATTCGAACTTGCTGCATCAAATTTCTCACGGGCAGAATCTGCTTTTTCGGATGCTGAAAAATCTGTGAATGAACTTGGCGCGGGTATTGCATTTGTCGCTAGCCTCATTCCTCGCACGAATAAAACATATGACTCTGTTGTAAACCTCATCGATGCGGGCCGATCTCTTTCAAATGCGGCAAAGCTCTTTTCAGAGGCAGCAGCTGAATTGAATGTCGAAACAGAGGCCCCTGTCCCTGTCACGGAAAAATTACAAAGACTTGAATATTATTTTGCACAAATTCTTCCACAATTAGAACAGGCTGCGAATGCACTTGATCATGTTGATGCAGGCATTGTTCCTGAAGAACATCAGCAAACAATTGCCGAGCTCAAATCATCCGTTCCAGCAGCTAAAAAGAGCGCTGAAGAATTTCTCGCATTCTCAGAGACGCTTCGCACCATGCTCGGGGATGAAATGGACATGCGTTACTTACTCGCCTTCCAAAACAATACAGAGCTTCGAGCAACCGGTGGATTCATTGGTAGCTTTGCACAATTAGATTTCTCTCAAGGCAAAATCAAAAAGCTACATATTCCAGAAGGCGGAACGTATGATGTCCAAGGGCAACTTCAATCATTCGTAGAAGCGCCTGAGCCACTCACGCTTATTAACCCTCGATGGGAATTTCATGATGCAAATTGGTTCCCTGACTTCCCACTTTCAGCGCGTAAAATGCTCGATTTCTACGAGGAATCTGGCGGGCCAAGTGTTGACGGACTCATCGCCATCAATGCGAGTATTCTCCCAGAAATCTTAGCGATCACCGGACCAATTGACTTACCGAAGTATGATCGTGTCATCACCAGCGAGAATGTTCTTTTCGAAACACAAAAAATCGTTGAATTTGAATACACGGAATACGAAAATGAAAATGATGAGCGAATCGAAGAAGCTCCGAAGGCATTTATCGGGGAGCTTGCCCCCCTTCTCCTTGAACGTATTGGTGAGCTTGAAATGAATGAATTATTGCAAGTTGCTGATCTCTTTGCCGGACAATTAAATCAAAGTGAAATACAGCTTTATTTTGCGAATAATGATTTACAAAAGACCATTGATCATCTTGGCTGGTCCGGAAAACAGCTCCATTCAACTGGTGACTATTTACAAATCATCAATTCAAATATTGGCGGAGGTAAAACGGATGGCATCATTGATCAGACCGTTCATATGCAAGTTGAATTGCAACAAGATGGAAGTATTGTAAATACGCTTCACATCACAAAGACACATCGCGGTATAAAATCAGCGCTCTTCGAGGGGCAAAATAATGTTGATTATATGCGTGTCTATGTGCCTGAAGGGTCCGAACTTCTATATGCGGATGGTTTTGAAATCCCAGATGAATCTCTCTTCGAGCAAAGCGCTATCCCTTTGAATACTGATGAAGACTTGGCATTTATTACATCTGACGCTTCTGAACATGAAGAAAGTCAAACGGATATTTGGCATGAAAATGGTAAAACTGTCTTTGGAAATTGGGTGCAAACAAAACCAGGCGAAACGCAGATTGTTACCATTAGCTATGAGCTTCCATTCAAAATTGATGCCGAAAAGCCAGATACATTCGCGCAAAAAATCAAAGATCAGATCGGCCTTCGAACACTTGATAATTATTCACTCTTGATTCAAAAGCAATCCGGCGTTGAGCATCGCGAAACAAGCGTTCAATTCATTCTCCCTTCTGACAAAACTGTTCTTTGGAGCAGTCATGATGAATCGCCCGTCACCGTTCAGAATGAAAATAATGCGCTCATTCATTATCTCATTGAGTCATTTTAATTATGTCCAAAAAGAAAAAGCCCTCAAAGGCTCAGCATAAAAAAGAAAATGTGAAGCAGATTCAAGATGGATTGAAGGCTATTTATGGTGATGAAAAAGTAGATTTTTCTAAGATCGACAGAAAAAAGGCTGACACAACGACATGGCTTTTAAGAATTATCTTTATCCTTGCAGGTATTGCAGCGGCGGCATGGGGTAGTTTTTTTGTCTATCAAAATTACTTCGCACAAAAAGGTGAAACGGGATTTGAACTCGATATTTTGCATGAAAAGGACATTACAAGTGGGACAGAAACGAGTTTGAGCATTCATTATCGTAATCGCAGTAATGCGCCGCTGGCCGCGCTTGATATCGATTTAAATATCCCAGACGGTTTTATTATTACATCGACAAGCGAAGAAATGGACGATACAGATGAACTCATTTGGCAACTCGGTTCCTTGCCGGCTCGCAGCGATGGCATTATTGATATTGAAGGAATCTGGGTTTCTGACATACCAGACACACAAGTGGTGCAGGTACTCGCTGAATATAAACCGAGTAATTTTAATGCAGATTTCCAGAAAATAGAGACGCTTCAAATCAATACGATTCATAGCATTATCGACACAGAACTCACTGGACCCGAGGAATTAACACCTGGTGATATTGGTGAATACGAACTCATGATTTCAAATCCAAGCGCCTTTGACAGCCCGCCGCTGCGAATCACTATCGATGCACCAGACGGTTTTTTCTTGGAAGATAGTGATCCAGAAATTGAACCCGGATCTGCGCTCATATTCGATATCCCTGCCCTTGAAAAAGAATCTGAAACATCTATTTCCTTCTCCGGATCTTTTTCATCCGATACGGAAGGGTTTGAATATGTAACCGCTATCACATCTTTCAAGCATAATGATCAGGTATTCGAACAAACAAATTCACAAATGTTCACCGATGTACTTGCAAGTGACCTCTCTGTACAGCTCGTCATCAATGGGTCGGGCAATTCGGCGAGTGGTGCTCTTGGAGAAGATTCAAGAATTACGGTAGCCATCGAAAATACAGGTTCGAGCACCGTTGATGACGCTTCACTCCTACTCGATTTCCAGGTTGAAGAAGGAAAAAGGATGCCAATTCTGTGGTCAAGCGCTGATTATGATGGCGGGACGCTGACATCGGATGGTGTTCGGTGGAATAGCTCAGATATTGGCAGTATTGCACCGGGTGAAAAAAAGCTCTTCAATTTACGATTCCCTATTAAATCTACCCTTGCGGGCGATGATGCGGATGCCTTAACCGTTATCGCACATGTTGAACGATCGAGTGGAACAGTGCGGTCAAAGACCATACCAATTATTATTTCAGCTTCAACCGATTTTAATGCATGGCTTCGATACTTTGATGCGGACGGTGTCGTTATTGGATCTGGCCCCTTGCCCCCAGTATCAAGTGAAAAAACCACATATCAACTTGTATTTGAAATTGGGAATTCCATTCACCCGCTTCAGGATATTCGCGTCGAATCTACACTTGCGCCCGCTGCAGCATTCGAAGGTGGCACTTCATCGGATTCGGGAAGTATTTTCTACGATGCCGATACAAGAAAAATCATTTGGGACATGAATGACTTGGCAGAGCATGCGGGAAATATACAGGCTACTGTATTTATTTCCATCACGCCGGACGCTCAGGACATTGGAAATTTTGTTCAGCTTTTATCAGCACCGACTCTCATTGCAACCGATGCTGAAACATCTGACTTCATTCAAGAGTCAGAATCAAAATTAACAACCGAACTCGTGGACGACTCTTTCAATACCGCCAGCGGAGTGGTTTCGGAGTAATATTAGCGCCCTCGCAATTTCTTGCTCAAGCGATACATGCCATACCATAATTGCTTCATGGCAAGGTCATATGTTCCGGGCATTTCAATATAATTTCCCCCAAAGCTCATTTTGTATCTTGTGATACCCGACCAAGACGATTTTTCATTTCCACCCTCCGGTGCCACACCCCAAAAATCAAATTTGTTCATACCACGAGCGCGAGCATCTTCAATAAGAAAATGATGTAAAACATATTGCGCCATAACATTGCGATGCAAATTACTTGTTGCACCATGCAAATATGTTCGCGTCCCCGCAAAATCAAGAATGATATTCATGGCAATAGGTCGATCTTCAAAAAATGCGCCAACAAGCTTTGCATCAAGAGATGAATCAAGCAATGCTTTATAATAATTTGCCGCATGCGCACTGAATCCATCGCGTACTCGCGTTTGATCCATCAGCCTTAGGAAATCTTCAATATATTCCTCCGTGTCTAGAAATCTTGTTTCCACCCCTTTACGCGCACCAAGCCGAATATTATAACGAGTTTTTGACTTCATGCTTGCCAAGATTTCATCACTCTCTCGATTTAAATCAATCTGAACCGTAGCCCGCGGCTGAACACTACTAACCAATTTTAAACTACAAGACTGATCTGGTTCCATTCGTAAAAACATGGCATCACCCAGTTTTTCACGTAAAAGTGGGAGTATGTCATTCATTTCAAATGATCCAATTGGCCCTTTTGGCATATACCAATAGTATTGACCAAGAGGCAAATCCATTTGAATTGCGCTTGCTGCCATACCCGCTTCATGAATCCGCTCGATACGTCTTCCAAGGGCTGACTGAAATTCACCCCATTCCCATGACTGTAAGAAGCCACCAAAGGGTGGTTTATGCTCGACAACAAATTGATTCCATTCTTCTCTCGTCATGTTATTTTGAACCTCCCGCCATGCGTAAGGCATTTTTTATTTTCTCTTCCATCGTATCTCCATCAAGGTCCGCAGCCATAGCTGCTGCTTCCTTCGATGGATAGCCAAGACTCACAAGGGCATCGATGACATCTTTATCGCCCGTCTCTGTTTTCGACTCATCATCAAGCGCCAATACTCCCTTTAATTCGAGTACGATTTTTTGAGCTGTCTTCTTCCCCACTCCCGGTAAACTCGTTAGAAAATGAACATCCCCCTCAACTATTTTCTGAGTAATTTCATCCGGTTTGAATGCATTCAAAATCTTCTGCGCCATTTTATGACCTATTCCGGGTACATCAATAAGCTTTTCAAATACTTCCATTACATCCCTCCCCTGAAATCCATATAGTTCACGACGATCCTCGCGGACTAAATCATGAATCCAAAACTCAACCCTAGATCCATTCAGCGGATTGCATCCCACAGGTGCGACAAGATACCCAATTGCATTTGCCTTAACAATGACCCCCTCTAGACCAACATCCATAACCTCCCCTTCAATATAACGAATCATATACTCAATATTATAATGCAGGTTCGTCCTCTTAGCGAATATACCAACTTTCAATATGGCGCGCGCTCCCTACTTACTATTTACTACTAGCTACTTACCGGTTATGCATGCCACTCCTTCCTTGCATGATGTATTCTCGATTCGAGTGCAGACAAATCAGGATCTATAGCTTTATGAGGGCCTCGAATCAACGAATGCACCCTTTCAATGAATGACGCGCGCTCTGGACCGAATGGAATCTGTAATTCCTGAAATATTTCATCAGAGCTGAGATTATGTTTATGTAAAATGTCTTTAAACGCTGCCTGTTCCTGCTGTTGAATACGATCCTTTCTCACCTGTCTATGCTTTGCCATCAATAAATCTTCACTGCGCAAGAAACTCAAAAACACATGATAGTCGCTCGAATGCTCACCATGTTCATAATGAACACTGCCGCAAACAACATCAAGGAAAAGTACGCATGCCATCAAATCCATTGCATCGCCCGCATCAAATCCTGCGCGGTGAGCCCTGTCAATCATGACCTGCATTTTTGTAGCTGATGGATTTTGGAAGAACTCAATTGCGTCGACATGATATTTGATCAGAAAATTCACCAATTCAATATCTCGCTCAGACAATCGAAGCCACTCACCCACTCCCCTCCTCAAATCTGCAGATTCTCTGGAACTAGAAATAGCAGCATGATTTGGGTAATGCACCTCGATTTCATATTTATCATAAAAAGCACCCATCACTTCATGTACAGCCGCATGCGGATACTTTGCATGCATTCCCCGAAATAATTTCAGAAAAAGATCACGCTCACCTGAACTCATTTTTTCATGCTTTCGATGCTTATGCTGAAAAAGGGACAATCCCGCCCCCTCACTATGACGATGAGCTTCAAATGTGGCTGTCTCGACCTTGCCGATATCGTGCAAAAGACAAAAAGCATAAAGACTTGCTGCTTTTTCCTTCATAATGAGCTGAAGATGCAAAATGTCGTCGGCGAAATTCTTCTCTCTTTTCAATTCCTCGATTTCAAGTAGCGATACATTGTCAGAAAGGGCAAAAAGCGTCGCAAGCATCCGCTTTACATGATCTGAAACAATTGCCCCTTCACTATGCCAAGGAGGTGACTGAGGTACAGAATTCAATCCCTTGAGATCCGGAAATTTCTGCGCTGCAGAAAGCCATGCATCATCCGCAGATAGAATATTCTTTTCCGTCAACACACGTTCATTCATCCAATCCAAAATAGAATATGTGAATGGAACAGATGTTTTTTTGGTTAATAACCTGAGCATGATTTGTATTATAGCGCAGTTGAGCTATTCAATTTCGAGCATGCGCATCACATCATCCACAATATCCTCCCCCTCTTTCTGCCATATTCCCCAACAAGTGTCTCCGCCATATGTAAATCCCCCGAAGCGCTTCAGTAAATCAAGCGCCTTGTCTGTTTCCTGCACATATAAAATATGCCCCTGCTTCAAAAGCAGAGTTGTTGGCTTGCCAAAATGATGCGCCATTTCAAATGAAAGAGCATCGCGAATTCCAATCTCTGGATTTGCATTCTCGACAAAGACAAAATTGCCCCTCCCCTCTCTTTCGGCAAATGCTTTTTTCGCCTGCGCCTCTTCCTCTTTTCTCTTATCTCCCCCAAGCTCGAGCAGTAATGCATGATAATAATCCAGCCCCCGTTTTTCATCTTCTGGATTCAAATTCATTTCCTTTACCGCCCAGACAAATCCTCTGTCCATTGCTGCCACTATTTGAATCATGAGAGAATCAAATCCATGTTTTTCAAGTTCTTCATTTGAGATTTCGAAATAAGCAAGAAATTGCTCAAGAGAACTTATGTCATTTGTTCGGTCGAGCTCACCGTATCGGTGATGGTCAATGATGACCACTTTTAATCCTTGATCTTCGAGCTCTTTTTCTGTTTTTGGATCTGGGATTTCGATAATGACAATTCTGTCAGCATCTGGATTTACTTCTTTTGCGCGAGCAATGAGATTCTCTTCCTTGTCGAGCTTCGCTCCATGCGGCTGATTTGAAATAAGCGTCGGGATTTTTAATTTCTCGGCGATTGCCCTAATCGTAAGCGATTCAGGATCATTAATAGGTATCAGAAGTACAATTGTATCGGTAGAAATCATATACGCTATTGTACCCGAGGATGATATTTGCAAAAAGAAAAAGCCCCGCCGCATTGCAGCGACAGGGCTTGACGTGATCGTTTGGCGCGACCCTAACGAGGTGATCGACCCCCGACAGCCATTATGTATCCACGCGCCCTAGGCTATATGAGGCGCGCTTCTAAACTACATCATTTCATCTCACTTCTGAGTTTCAATCTGCTCCGTACCCTGATTCCTTCCCGAGGGAACGTGGAAGGGGGCTGCATTATCTGTTTGCGATTTAAGTTCTTGGATGTTCAGATGGCACACCCAGAACCGAGGATTTCTTTTTGGCGCGTGATACCTACGCATTGGTTTCGAGCATTTCTACTCCTTTTTCTCTCAGCAAGTTTGATTAATCAAACTCGCAGTTGAGTGGCCGACCCGTGGATTTCTCCAGGGTCGGCCCGTTGGTACGGATCACTGACCAGGATCGAAGTTGAACTCGTACTCGTACAAGACGTCCCCGATTCGATCCCATGCATCGCCCTGCCTGACACAGCAGTGCAAGAGAGCGGCGATCTTTTTGCCAAGACCAGGGACTTCAGGGTTGTACCCGCCATGCATCTTGGCATCACGATCCTCGAGAAGCTCCTCGATGCGCTCGTAGCGCTCGTCGGAGGTCATGCCGTTCCAGTTCTCACGCCTCTTGGGCTGAGAGCAGGAATTGACATGCCTCATTACCTTCTCGATCTCAGCAGGATTCATCCCCCCGCGGTACCCGATTTCCTGCTGGAAGGC
Source organism: uncultured Gammaproteobacteria bacterium (assembly GCA_964344415.1). Classification (GTDB taxonomy): domain Bacteria; phylum Patescibacteriota; class Patescibacteriia; order UBA9934; family UBA9934; genus CAYFMS01. The sequence goes on from CAYFMS010000001.1 coordinate 49,653, forward strand.
GGAGGCGGCTTCCCTCGCAACAACGAAAGCTCTCAGTGCCTTCAGACGATCTTCCAAGGTCTTGATGAACTTTTCGACAGCCTCTGCTCTGAATTTCCCTCGCCAATCTGCCGCCCGCTTCAGGCGGCGACTCTCGTTCACGAGCTCGAGCAGTCGCTCCAGGTCTTCGACGCGGCGATTCTTCGCCCCGTGGAACCCGCCACCGATCACCTTATCGCGCACTAGTCGCAAATTCTGCTTTCCCATCTCTTCCTCCAGCGCCGGATAGGCGCAAAATGTTCATGTCGCCAAAAATGAACGACGTATAAATATAGCAAAAAAACAGCCTTTTGTCAAGATATAAGGCCGTTTTTTGGGCTAATCTTAGTGTAATAACCATTCAAGTGTCGATCGACACTTATATGAATAAAAGAGAATTTAATACTCCCCTAAAATGCTATTTCTACTTGGAATTCTGCGACTTTGAATGATGTTTTTTGACTACCTTCCGCTGCTTCAAATGACACATTATCAGCCAAAACTGCTTCTTTCAATGCATCTGCATGTTCTTCAAACATCTTTTTCACATCATCCGATTCAGACCAAATCTTCAAATCAATACGATCTTCAATCGTTAGTCCTGCCTCTTTCCGCAGTCCATTTACGCGACGCGAAATTTCCCTAAGCATTCCTTCGCGAATTAATTCCGGCGTTAATTCAAAATCAACCGTAACAGCTAATTCACCCTTTTCCACCTTCATTTCTTTTATATTAACTTCATCCAGAATCACCTGCTGCAGCTGCGCATCGATTTCACCAGATGGAGTTATAACTACGACCGAACCAAGTACTTGCTTCACAGGAATACCTGCCTGCTCTCGCGCTTCGAGAATCCTACTCACAATTGCGCGCGCTTCACCCATTGCTTCAATGATCTCTTCATCAACTTCTTCGGCATTAGGCCATAATTCCAAATGCACAGAACTTCGATCACCCTCCCCTTTCCAATTTCCGTCTAATTCTTGATACATCATTTCAGCAAGGAAAGGCATAAATGGCGCAAGACAGCGAGAGAATACCTCGAATACTGTGCGCATAGTTGCAAGCGCCTCTTTCTGATCATTACCCTCAACTTTCACGCGATCACGACTTCGGCGTACATACCATGTTGAGAAATCCGTCACGAAAGATTGAAGCGGCCTGCTCGCACCTTGCAAGTCATATTCGTCCATATGATCTGTAACCTCTACGAGCGTCTGATTCAGACGAGCCAAAATCCATGCATCGAGCGCCGAATCACCCGATGGACTGCGCCCATCATCATGCTGACGATACAGGGTGTAGAATGTGAAGCTATTGCGCAAAATACTGATAAATTTCTTCGCAATTTCATCAACATCCGTCTCCTTGAATCGTAAATTCTCTGCATGCACAACATTACTTGAAGCCAAATAATAACGAAGTGCATCCGCGCCATATTCATCAACAATATGATTCGGATCAGGATAATTTTGCAATCGCTTACTCATTTTCTTTCCGTCTTCCGCGAGAATGATCCCATGTACAATCACATTCTTGAATGCCGGCATGTCAAATAAAGCATTTGCAAGAACATGCAATGTATAAAACCAACCGCGTGTTTGATCTTGCCCTTCAGCAATAAACTCAGCTGGAAAACCATGTTCAAATAATTCCTTATTTTCAAAAGGATAATGGATTTTTGCATAAGGAACAGATCCGGAATCGAACCAGCAATCAAAGACCTCTGAAATACGTGTGTACGTCTTACCATCCTTTTCAATCGTCAATTCATCAACGACATGCTTATGCAAATCATCAACTCGAGTTCCTGTTAACTCGTGCAGCTCATCTACACTTCCGACAACAAGAATATCTCGATCTTCACTACGCCAAATTGGAATAGGCGTTCCCCAATACCTCGAACGAGAAATCGACCAGTCCGGAGCCGTTTCAAGCCCCTTCCCAAATCGCCCCGCGCCAATATGATCTGGCATCCAATTGATTTCTTTATTCGACCGAATCATCTTTTCTTTAATATCCTCGACCTTCACAAACCAAGATGTCGTTGCATAATTAATGAGCGGACAGTCTGTGCGCCAACAAAGCGGATAGCTATGTTTATACTTTTTCTTCGAGAAAAGCTTTCCATGATGCGCAAGCCATTTCACCATTTCAATATCAATGGACATATTGTCGTCCGGCGTCTTGATAGGTTTTGCGACATCGTACCCTTCATCAACAAGCGCCTGTTCAACTTCGGGGACAAAGCGACCATTCATCAGTACATGCACAATAGGGTCCACCCCCTCTTTTTGTCCAAGTTCTAAGTCATCCTGACCAAATCCGGGAGCAATATGTACAATTCCCGTTCCCTCATCCGTCGTCACAAAATCAGCATGAACAATACGGAAAGCATTTTCATGATCCGTAAAGTATGGGAAAAGTGGTTCATATGAAGCATCTATCAAATCCTCTGTTTTCACATCATCTGCAACTTCATATGTCTTGCCCTCGAAAACATCTTTAACCAAATCCTTAGCGACGATATATGTATCGCCCTCATGAGAAACGGTTACATATGTAATTGCACTGTGAATGGCAAGAAGCGTATTCCCCGGAAGTGTCCAAGGTGTTGTCGTCCATGCAAGAATGAATGCACCTTCATGCTCCCCGCTTGTGATCTTGAATTTCGCCGTAGCAGAAAGATCAGTTAATTCCTGATAATTCTGACTTACTTCAAAATTCGAAAGTACCGTTTCAAGAGCCGGAGAAATATGCATGCTCTTATAACCTTCATACACCAATCCCTTTTTGTAGAGCTCAGAAAAGACCCACCAAACGGATTCCATAAATGACAAATCTTTCGTCATATATGGCCGGTCCATATCTACCCATCGACCAATACGTCGAATTGTTTTCTTCCAATCATCAGCATAGGTCATTATCTCGGCTTCGCAACAAGCATTGAATTTTGCAATGCCCATATTTTCAATCGCTTCTCTATCATTCAAACCGTATTTTTTCTCAACAATGGCTTCAATCGGTAATCCATGACAATCCCAGCCCCATGTTCGATCAACACGGTACCCCTTCATAGTGAAATAGCGCGGAACAATATCTTTTTCCGTACTTGCAAGTAAATGACCATAATGAGGCTTCCCCGTTGCAAATGGAGGCCCATCATAAAAAACATACGGATTTCCTTCGCTGCGTTCACTTACACTGCGCTCAAAAATCTTATGCTCATCCCAAAATGCTAAAATCTTCTCTTCTTCAGCGCTATGCTTTGATTGTTTTTTTCCTTCCATACGTCGCTAAGATTACCAGTCAAGTCATTGTATTACAAGAAAAAACCACTACACGAAGTGAAGTGGTCAGCGATTCTTCAATTTGTCTGGATAGCAGACGGCATGCAGGTAACCGTCCCCGATTCTGATGCTGCGATCGGACTTACGTGAGCCGTAAGCATATCCGAGATCTCGAAAACGAATTCCACATCCCCAGTGCACCCACTGACCTCCACGAGGACTATGTGCGGGTATCACCGTGCAGTATTTTCGTTCGGCGATATACTCGCCTATTTCCGCTACAACCCCCTGCAATCTCTTGATGACATTCTCGAATTTCATCATTCCGTCCAAGCCGTAGATGCTCTCATCCCAAATGAAAGCATGAATGACCTTTGCGTATGGGTCCTCAGGAGCCAGCTCTCCCGAAACGATATCTTCCGGCCAGACGTCGCGCCGATGCTGATTTTGACTCAATCGAATCACACGTCCATATCCATCGAGAAAAAACTGAATATGATCCCCGGTGCGCGAGACCCTCAATGCACCCATAACATTTCGAATTGACATGCTCACCTCCTAAAAAGAAATTAACAGACTACCAACACTCTCGCAAGCTGATGCTATAATACAATCATGAAAACAGTATTCCTTGGTGCCGATCATGCCGGTTTCCATATTAAAAATAGTATTAAAGAGCATTTAGAACATGCCGGGTATCATATTGAGGATCTTGGCGCGCATGAACTCGATCCGCATGACGATTATCCGCAATACGCTCAAGCCGTCGCTGAAGCTGTACTATCTCACCCAAATTCTCTTGGCATACTCAGCTGTGGAAATGCAGAAGGCATTATGATCGCTGCAAATAAATTTGATGGAATACGCGCCGGGCTTGGATATTCAATCGAATCTGCAAAAACAATGCGTCAAGATGATAATGCAAATATCATTTCTATACCGGGAAGAATAGAAACCGATGATGACCCTCTATCAATCGTCGATGCATTCATTCGTACATCATTCAGCGGCGACGAGCGCCACGCAAGGCGTTTAAAACAAGTCGAGAATATTGAAGAACACAATTAATATGACATTGATCGTCCCAGCAATACTCGAAAAAACAGAAAAAGACTTCAAAGAAAAAATTCAGAATGCAGAAATGAGGTCTCTTGCGAACATATGGCAAATTGATGTACTTGATGGAAGTATGTTCAATGCAGATTCTTGGGCTGATGCATCCAAACTCCAAGAACTTGACCTACCCCATATCGAATTGCATCTTATGATCGACGATCCATTGCCGGTTATTGAAGAGTGGACCAGTCATGTCCCGAATGTCATTCGAGCTATTATCCATGCAGAAATCCCGCAAGACCTACGCTCTACAATAGATACAATTCATGCAATGGGTATCGATGCCGGCCTCGCTATCAATCCCGACACTCCACTTGATGCCGTATATGAACTTCACGAATCCATTGACATGCTGCTCATTATGGGAGTGCAGCCCGGATTTTCTGGGCAAAGATTCCTGGGAGATCAAATTCTTGAGAAGATTAAAGAAGCAAAAAATTCCTTCCTTGCTATTCAAGTCGCCGTCGATGGAGGCGTGAAAGAAACCAATGCAGAAAGGATTATTGACGCTGGAGCAGATCAGCTCTGTATCGCTTCTGGCATCTGGGATTCAATATCTCCTGCAAAGGCATATAAAATGTATTCAAATCTTTAAACAGAGTTATATTTGCACACCTTTTTTATAATGTTATAATCACGATTGACTAATTCCCCATTATTTATGACAAAAACAATCACATTGAAGCAGGTTTCGCTCGTCTTTATCGCAGCGACAATCGCACTTGCCGGATACTTCACGGCATCTATTCCTCAAGCGCGCGCACTCGTAAGCATCGAAAGCGTGCAGGCGGGAGATTTATTCCGCGGCGAAACTCTTTCAGCCGTTTACTATATGGGAGCTGATGGTTTCCGCTATGTTTTCCCAACAAGTGGCACTTATTTCACTTGGTATGACGATTTCAATGATGTGAAATTCGTGGCAGACTCTGACTTGCCAAAAGTACAAATCGGCGGAAATATTTCATATAAGCCAGGTGTTCGCATGATTAAGATCGACAGTGACCCTAAGACATATGCCATCGACGCAGGCGGAACACTTCGTCATGTTGCGTCAGAAGCGGTAGCGACAGATCTTTATGGATCAGCATGGAATACCATGATTGACGACATGCCAGATGCCTATTTCGCAAATACATATGCAATGGGATCTGAAATTTCTTCATCTTCGCAGTTTGATAAGTCTGCTATCACAGCAGCTGCAGCAAGCATTGACGATGATATGGGACTTATCGCACCAGCAAATATCTCAATCACCGATAGCGGATTCAGCCCAATCGATGTAACGATTGAACCTGGGCAAGGTGTACGATTCACCAATAATGGAACAACAACGCATAATGCAACGGCAGATGACCTAAAATGGGGTACGGGAACATTGCAGCCGGGAGCATCAAAGATTCGAAAGTTTGAAGAGTCTGGAACCTACACATTCTTCGACGGACTCAATTCATCAAGTACCGGAGCAATCTTCGTTGAGTAAGAATTGCCTACAAAAAGAATCCCACAAGGGATTCTTTTTTATTTGCGCTATAATGCATGCATATGCCCGAGATTCGCGCCATACCTACCCTGACACAAGAGAAGCTTCTTAAACTTGAAAGCCGTGCAAATGATATTCGCAAGGATCTTATTGAGATGCTGACGAAGGCGAAAAGTGGCCATACCGCCGGTCCTCTTGGCCTTGCGGATATTTTTACTGCCCTCTACTTTCATGTGCTTGAATATGATGCGAAAAAGCCTGATTGGGATATGCGGGACAGACTTCTTCTTTCATGCGGACATGTCGTCCCCATTCAATATGTTTTGATGGCACATGCGGGGTACTTTCCAAAAAAAGAACTCGATACCCTGCGGAAACTTGGATCGCGACTGCAAGGTCACCCAGAAATAACGCATCTTCCCGGTATTGAAAATACATCTGGACCACTTGGTGATGGCTCACCCCAATCTGCCGGCCTCGCATATATCGCTAAAAAAGAAGACCTGCCTTGGCATACCTATTGCATTATGTCCGACGGCGAATTAGAGGCAGGTATTACATGGGAAGCGGCAATGTTTGCGGGGAAAAATAAGCTTCATAACCTCACATGGATTATTGATCGCAATAATATTCAAATCGATGGATACACAGAAGACATCATGCCGCTTGAACCACTTCATGATAAATTTGCAGGTTTTAATTTTGAAGTTGTTGAAATCAATGGTCACAATATCCGAGAATTTGTCGATGCATGCAGTTATGCGAAAAGTGTTTGGGATAAGCCGGTTGTAATTATTGCACATACCATTCCAGGAAAAGGAGTGGATTTCATGGAAGGAGATTTTAAATGGCATGGATCCCCTCCTGGAAAAGGCCCTGAAGACAAAGTGAAAAAAGAAGAGCAAATGAAAGAAGCTCTCAAAGAATTACGAACACTGGGCGGCTGCATAACATCTGAATGTGAATAATATGGCCAAAAATCGAGATCCAAAATTGAATCGAAGCTGGAAAAAGCGAGATACACTCAAACAAATCCCGACCAGAGATGGATATGGCGAAGGTATTGTTATGGCCGGAAAGGAAGATTCAAATGTCTATGTTATCTGCGCAGATTTAACTGATTCCACAAGAAATACTGAATTCAAAAAGCAATTCCCAGACCGCTTTGTTCAATTTGGCGTCGCTGAGCAAGGAATGGCTGCCGTCGGTGCCGGCATGGCTCTTGCTGGAAAAACAGTTTTTATTGCTAGCTATGCCTGCTTCTCTCCGGGAAGAAATTGGGAACAAATTCGTACGACTGGATGTTTACAAAATACCAATTTAAAAATCGTTGGCGCTCATGCAGGTGTGTCAGTAGGTCCAGATGGAGCAACGCATCAGATGCTTGAAGACATCGCCCTCATGCGTGTTTTACCGAATATGACCGTCCTAGCGCCATGCGACGCTATTGAAACAAGAAAGGCCACCATTGCTGCTGCTAACATTGATGGGCCCGTTTATATTCGTTTTGCAAGAGAGAAAAGCCCTGTATTCACAACGGAAGCAACACCATTTGAAGTAGGAAAAGCGCAGATTTTTCGAAAAGGAAATGACATTGCCATTATCGGTTGCGGCCCCCTGCTCTATGAAGCAATGCTTGCAGCGGAAGAATTAGCAAAAGAAGGGATTGAAGCGCGCGTCATCAATAATGCAAGTATTAAACCAATGGATGAAGCAACGATTCTTGCGGCGGCAAAAGAATGCGGTGCTATCGTGACCGTGGAAGAAGCACAGGTCGCGGCTGGCATGGGTAGCGCCATTTGCGAATTTACAAGCGAACACTTCCCTGTCCCTGTTGAACGCATAGGAATGCAAGATCGATTCGGAGAATCAGGCTCTCCGCAAGAACTGATTGAGCATTTTAAATTAACTGCGCCACACATTGTAAAGGTTGCAAAAAGAATTATAAAAAAGAAATAGGGACGAGTTCAGCTCGTCCCTTCGTTTTCATTGTTGGTGTAGAGAATTTCGAGAGACCATTCGGAATCATCATTCTGACGTGCGATGACAGTAGCATCATCACGAATACGCTTCCCCACAATCCCATTATCGCATGGGGCCAACATTCGAATGGCGACACTTTCGCCACTTGCGAGAATGAGCTCCACAATCTCACCTACACATTTCACCAAACACACCTCCAAAACGTTTCCGCATATTATCAGATTTATTCAATTGATACGAGTTTTTGAAGTGTTTCGAGGTCGCCGCGGCGCTTTTCAATTTTTGTTTTAAGCCCTCCGAAAATTCGTTCCAATTCTTTTGCATATTTTTCTTTTAGCATACCATTACCGCCAGCCAAAAATGATGCTCGCAATTTATATACATCTCTTATTTCTTCTTCAGATAAATCAAGTGCCTCCGTTAATATATCGATACTGATTCCATGGCTAGACATTAATTCTTCAATACTCGTCACCTCGGTGCGATAGCCTGAATCGAAGAAAAACCTCTCCAATTCTCGAACAGATGCATCAATTCTCTTTTCTAGATTTAGATTCTTCGCATACTGAATCTTTAGACCCTCCGGTGTTAATACATTCATACCTGAAATTCTGTGACGGTATCGATTTTCCTTTGGAACCATCACAGAGTCCTGAAATATCTCAAATGGATATTCATAAAGCTGTCCCTCATGATCAAGCATGACGGATCCTCGTAAAATAGCAGCTCCATCAAGAGATGAAATAAAAAACATACCATCTCTCATATCATCATCCGACGGCGCGTCAAAGACGACACTCTTATTGTCAGATAAGCGCGATGCAATTTCACGGAATGACTGTTTTGAATCAATGGAAATATCTAAATCTCCTGGGGATTTTTGTAACTCGGCCTCATCAAATTTTTCTCCGTGAAGAAACATGGCAGTACTAGCAAAAACAGTGTAATCATCAATCCCTGTAAATACATCGCGGAAGAAATCGATTCCTTTTCGAACGATTTCATTTCGCCTATCTTCTGGTAGACTTTCATCTTCAATGTTAATAGCGCGGAGCTCGCGCTGCCCATCTTGTGGCCCTTGGGCGTCTTCAGCCTCGGTCGCCTCTTCATGCTCTTCTTCTATTTCATGATCATGAACGAGCTCTGCAAGATTTCTTTCATTCTCCATATAAAAATATTGTAGCAGTTCTGACTATCTCATGCTAAACTCCGTTTGTATGAGAATCAATAAATTCCTTGCAAGCAGCGGTTTTTGCTCGAGACGCAAGGCGGACACATTAATTGCAGATGGTCATGTAACCATCAATGGAAATATTGCAAAACTTGGCGACGATGTTAAAGATCATGACATCGTGAAGGTTGATGAAAAGCAAATTATTTTAAAAGAACAACGCATATATTTGGCCTTCCATAAACCAGTTGGCGTTATTTCTACTGCAGATCCAAATGCTGATAATACGATTTTTGATTACGTTGATGTGCCAGAAAGAGTCTTTTATATTGGAAGGCTCGATGTTGCGTCTTCGGGACTTATGATTTTAACCGATGACGGCGATCTAGCACAGAAAGTAGCGCGACCAGAATTTGGTCATGAAAAAGAATATATTGTCACCGTGAATGAAGCATATAATCGCAAATTCATCGACGGCATGAAGTCAGGAGTCGTTTTGGACGATGGAACAAAGACGAAGCCGGCTCATTTTAAGCGTGAAGGCAAACGACGATTCCGACTCATTATTACCGAAGGAAAAAATCGGCAAATTCGCCGTATGTGCGAAGCGCTTGGATACGAGGTAACGAATTTAAAGCGCGTTCGTGTTATGAATGTGCGACTTGGTGATTTAGGTCCAGGAAATTGGCGTCAACTTACCAAGAAAGAGCGAAGAGGACTCCTTGAATCTATATGATGATTGTTTTCTGGGTGCTATTTTTTACTATTGTCGGATCGGCTGCGATCGCGGGTCTGTCTGCCGCACCATGGCTTCCAACACGCAAGGGGGAAATTGAATTGTTAAAGGAAGCACTGGGAGATATTGATGGGAAAACTGTGTATGATCTCGGCTGTGGCGATGGACGTATTCTCTTTTCGCTCGCAAATGATTTTCCAGATGCAACACTCATTGGAATTGAACTTTCCATAGCTCCTTTTTTATATGCTGTGACCCGTAAATATCTTGGCCGATACAAAAATGTCAGCATACGATACGGAAATTTCTTCCGTCATGACCTGTCTAATGCAGATATCATCATTACATTTCTCCTTGAAAAAGCATATCCAAAATTATTAAAGAAATTCGACACTGAATTAAAATCAGGGGCGCAAATTTTTGTTGAAGCTTGGCCATATCAAGACCGCAAGCCAAATCATGTCTTTGAGAAACCGGGACGACTGAAAATTTTTGAGTATCGCATTGATTGACGATATTCGTATTTTCTGCTACGGTTTCTCCTCGTTCTTTTAGGAGGAATCATGAACGAAAAACTGACAATTTCCGCGATTCGCGAGCGTTTCATGGAGCTCAAACCGGATGACTATTCGCTTGACGATGACATCTACGAGAATCTATGGCCCTGGATGGTCGAGAACGGATGCTCACCCGTCATTGTGAGTACCCTTCGTGTTCTGGCGAAAACGATCCGGGTGGATCTCTGCAATAACCACATTGACGATGAGCATATTCCCCAGGCCATACTGACTATTCTCGATAATAATGAAATCGACTGGGACGAGGCAAATCCACTTCTCGAGAGCCTACTTCGCGAAGAAATTCAGTGCAATGGAATACCTGACTGGCCAGGCTTGTCAGTGTGGATCAAAAAGGTGGTCATTGTTCCCGATGAAGCGATGAAGCTGATCGAGGGACAGTCCATCACGCCCCATCGGCACACAGGTGTAGACTGGAGCTCGGAAGTCGTTCTGTTCCCAATGAAACTTGTTCTCATCCAATACGGAGGAGACTGGTACTTTCAAGGGCATCAAGAAAACGAGGGTCAGCTGACTCTCTACCCTGCATCCTGCATTAACATCGATGATTGATGCTGAGGGGTCCGCGCCGACGCCAACCACGGACAATGTCCGTGGTTTTTTTTAATTTACACCCCCAAACGCTACCCCCTACCCCCTAGCTACGTTATAATGCAATCATATGCTTGATGTTCTTACGATTGGTGATATTAAAATGGACGCTTTTATTCAGGTGCCGAAAGCGCATGTCATTTGCAGAGTTGATGCCCTTTCTTGCGAAATGTGCATCTCTCATGGAAAGAAAATACCTATTGAATGTGCCTTGGAAATGCAAATTGCTGGTAGTGCGCCCAATGTTGCCGTTGGCCTTGCTAAATCAAAGAAGAAAACAGCAGTCCTAAGCGCTATGGGAGATGATGCAACATACAAAGAAGCTCTTTCATTTCTGAAGTCCAAATCCGTTTCAACAAGATACATTTATTCATATCCTAAACAGCAAAGCAGCTTTTCGGCTGTACTCAATTATCAAGGAGAATCAACACAGCTTGTTTCTCATATGGATCGGGAGATGAAAATACCTGCGAAACTTCCAAAATGTAAATGGATTCAAATTTCTGAGTTTGGAAAGGGATATGAAAAAGCATTTCGACGTCTCGCGACATTGAAAAATGTGAAGATTTGCTTTAATCCAGGAGCTCTTCAGATCAATGAAAAGAAAAAAGAGTTGTATGATTTGATCGAGAATACATCTGTGCTAATTGTGAATCGCGTTGAAGCTCATCTACTGCTCCATAAAGAAAAAAATGGAAGCCTCTCGCGCCTTGTGAAGGAATTGCGAGAACTTGGAAGTGACATTGTTGTCATAACGGATGGAAAAAAGGGTGCCTGCAGCTATGACGGCAAAGAAGTGGCATATGCGCCTATGTTTCCTGGTAAGCGAAAGGAAGCGACTGGCGCTGGTGATTCATTCATGACTGGTTTTCTTAGCGCTATCATGTCTGGAAAGGATCATAAAACTGGCCTCGCCTGGGGCAGTGTGAATGCCGCAGAAGTTGTTCAGCATGTCGGGCCTACAAAAGGACTCCTTTCTGTGAATCAAATCCAGAAACGCCTTCGAGAGAATAAGAAATACAAAGTGACCGTAAAATAATATGCTCGTAAATCTCAAAAAGATCCTGTCAGGAGCCCAAAAAGGAAAATATGCCGTAGGGGCATTCAATATCAATAATCTCGAAATTACACATGCCATTGTTGACGCGGCGCTCGCAGAGGATTCTCCAGTTATTTTGCAAACAAGCGAAGGTGCAGTGGAGTATGCCGGCATGATGGAGCTTGCTTCCCTCGCCCATATTGCGGCGAAGAAGCATTATATTCCAATCTGTTTTCATTTAGATCATGGGGCAAATTATGATTTCGTTGTCGAAGCTGTGAAATCTGGGCTCTATACAAGTGTTATGTATGATGGGTCCCACCTTCCCTATTCTGAAAATGTAAAAAATACAAAACGTATTGTTCAAATGGCCCATAAGCGCGGGATTTCCGTCGAAGCAGAGCTTGGAAGAATTGCTGGGACGGAAGATAAAGTAAGTGTTAAAGATCGTGAAGCGAGTTTTACCGATCCAGATGAAGCAACCGACTTTGTAAAAAAGACCGGATGCGATGCTCTTGCCGTTTCAGTTGGGACAAGTCATGGTGCATATAAATTCTCATCCGATTCAAAGCTTGATCAGAAACGATTGCAGGCCATTGCAAAAAAGGTCCGCATACCGCTTGTTCTTCACGGGGCTTCTGGGGTGCCGGCCAATATCAAAAAACTCTGCATGTCTTATGGTTGTAAAATTGCTGATGCAAAAGGCGTTTCAGATGCTTCTATCAAGAAAGCTGTCCAAAATGGAATACGAAAAGTAAACATCGATACCGATTTACGCATTGCATTTGACGCGGGAGTACGTAAATTCCTCAAGGAAAATCCAGAAGTAATTGATCCACGAAAAATCCTTGGACCGGCACAAGAATTGATGACAAAAGTTGTTAGACAAAAAATCCGCATGCTTGGAAGCAGCGGAAAAGCCTAGCGAGCAATTTTGATTTCGACTTCCTCCCCCGCGAGGATTTGAGGAAGCCACTCTCTGTCCGACGCCCTCATGCGGTCCCATGGGAGATCGTGAATCGAATACCAATTGTAGTCACCCATTTCATGGGTGTCTTTTGGTTTGCCAAGAAATTGAGAGCAAGTGAATACGTGGATGACCACATGATCCATATCTCCACCATTCCCCGTGATTTCAACCCGCCCACTCGCGCAAAGCTCGAGAGCGCGAAGCCCTGATTCTTCATACAGCTCCCTCACCGCGCAGTCATGAATCGATTCACCGTTTTCGGGCTTACCTCCAGGGCCGGTCAATAGCCCTGAAAGAATCTTTTTCCGCTTTACGCCAAGTAGAACTTTATTCCCTCGCATCGGGAAAATAAGCGTGCAAATATTCATAATCATCCCCTCAATCACAGCCTACCACAAAACCCATCTCCGAGATAAAACCCCCGTTTTAAATCGGAGATAGAATTAGAATGTTATACTAGATCTATATGAAACGATATTTTCTCTTTCTTGCTCTGCCCCTTCTTGGAATGGGCTGCACCGTTGGAACATCCGATGTGACATATACCGATATTGAGACAGATGAGTCGACGGAAGTAACTGAACAAATTCGTGATGCACAGGTTTTTGAATATTCCCTTCTATCAGACTGGGATAATGCCTATCAAGCAACGCGATCAATTCGTGAATTAACACCGAATCAAATTATCGCATTTGGAATTATTGATTCGCCGTATGAAGAACATATTTCTTATTTCGCTGCGAATGCCGTGACCGACCAGGACAGTATTCTTGCTAGCGTATACCGATACGATAATAGTAATTACAATTTTGAACGAATATACAGGGAGGAATTTGAAAAAGGAGAGCAGGCCTACACGACAAGCACTGACCCAGCAGCACTCGAGGAATTTCATGTAATTGGAATTGATGGCGAAAAACTGATTGTATTAGTTACACAAAAAGATAAGCAGCTTGACCAATGTGAATCAGCGCTTGTTTATGCGAGTACATTCCAAATAGAAGACGATCAGGGGCAACTCATTTCAATGGAACTCGATGACCCTTATGGAACAGTAGAGAAATATCACCCATCCGGTTCCATATTGCAGATTGGCTGGGATTGGCAAGAAGAATGTGAAAGTCTTCTCGATAGATAATATGTTTGATGTTATTACAATTGGTAGTGCGGTGCTTGATACCTTTCTTGTATCGGACGAGTTCCAAATTATAAAATCTGATGCTTTTGCTGGAGGATATGGTGAATGCATTAATCTTGGCGATAAAGTCGACGTTTCTCATCTCGCCATTTCAACCGGCGGAGGTGCAACAAATTCAGCTGCGACATTTTCATCGCTTGGATTGTCATCTGCGGCTATTTGTAAAATCGGTAACGACACATCTGGACAAGCAATACTTGATGATTTGCACGCATTCGATGTGAATACGAGCCTTGTAAAGCAAGTGAAGAAAGGACAAACCGGACAAAGCACGCTTCTTACAACAACCGACGGTGAGCGATCAATTCTTGTATTCAGAGGCGTGAGTCGTGAATTCAAAAAATCAGATATTGTCCGTTCACAGTTAAAAACACGCTTCCTTTATATTTCCTCACTTGGCGGAGATTACGACGTTCTTGAATATATTCTGACATTTGCCCAGCGACAAAAAATAAAAGTGGCATGGAATCCTGGCAATACAGAATTGACTGGGCCAAGAACAAAATTGAAAGCCGCTCTGAAATTGATAGATATTCTTATTGTCAACAAACAAGAGGCAGAGCTCATTACCAAAAAAGAGCTCGACCACCTTCCCCTACTTACAGAATTAGCTGCATATGCTCCAACCGTAGTGCTAACAGACGGGCTACGAGGATCTTTTGTTAAATCTGATGATGGAACAATCCATGCACGTCCAACGGGTGTTAAAGCAGTGTCACGTGCTGGTGCCGGAGATGCATTTGGATCTGGATTTGTGGCCGGAATTGCGCTGGGTCATGATATTGGAATCGCGGCGCAGATCGGAACGCTAAATGCCGAATCTGTCATTCAGTCCTTTGGAGCAAAGCAAGGAATACTCAAAAAAATACCAAACAAAAAACAATTAGACACGATTAAAGTACGCTCGCTATGAAGATATTTATCACAAGAAATATTCCAGACGAAGGAATAAAGATGCTTAAGCGCAGAAAAAGCATTAAGCTTGATATTTGGAAAGAAGATCGCCCCATCCCTAGAAAAGAACTGCTAAAACGTGTCAAAGGTGCTGATATTATTTTATCTATTTTGACCGAGCAAATGGATGCAAAAGTCATGGATGCCGCTGGACCTCAACTAAAAATGATCGCAAATTATGCCGTTGGATTTAATAATGTAGATATAGCAGCGGCAAAAGAACGAAAGATCATTGTGACGAATGCTCCCGCAAAAGAGGTTGGTGAATCGGTTGCCGAACATGCCATTGCCATGATTTTTGCTCTTGCTCACCGCATCGTTGAGACGGATGATTTTACTCGCGCGGGAAAATATAAAAGCTGGGGGCCAGAATTATTGCTTGGAACAGACATAAAAGGAAAAATACTTGGGATTATTGGCACTGGACGCATTGGCGAAGCGCTTGCAAAACGCATGTACGACGGATTTGGCGTAAAAATTCTCTACAACGATATTGAGCGCAAACCAAAACTCGAAAAGAAATACAAAGCAAAATACCGAAGCAAAATGCAATTACTGAAAGAGGCTGATTTCGTGAGTTTGCATGTTCCCCTTCTTGATTCAACGCGCCACTTGATTAGTACGAAGGAATTAAAGGCGATGAAAAAGACGGCATTCCTTATCAATACAGCACGCGGACCCGTCGTTGATGAACTTGCCCTCGTGAAGGCGCTGACACGCGGCGATATAGCAGGAGCTGGGCTTGATGTATATGAATGCGAACCAATGATTGATTGTAATCCAAGGGATAATTATGAACTTCGCAAGTTAAAAAATGTCGTCCTTACTCCGCATACCGCTTCGGCAACAATTGAAACCAGGCAGGCAATGAGCAGAGTCGTAGCAAAGAATATTCTCGCCTTCATTGACGGAAAGCGAGTCCCAAATAAAGTTAAATAATCACAACTCAACTACATCGCAATTCGCAATATTCAAACTCCCCTTGAAGAGAACTTGCGGGAGTGGATGTAGAATATCGACATCTTCAGCAGATGCATAACGCGTATAGTAATCAATAATCGCAGGTGAGAGCTTGCGATATTGTTTTATTACTTCCGAATCAAAGGCAGTGAAATTTGCCGGATGATACCAATTATCACCCTTTTTACCATGAAAAATAATTGCCTTACTCTGACGAATGGACCCAGGATGAATCTTCCAAAATGCTACGCTTTTCTTTATGCCTATTTTATTTAAGACGCTGCGAATTTCTTCAGGATGCGCCATAATAAAGTGTAGCGTATCACTCCATCTTGCATTCACATATGGAATAATTTCCCTATCTCTGTATCGCTTATCTTCCCTCTTCTGCCGCTTATGTCGGTATAATTCAGGAAAATGAAACTTGAGCCTGCTAACCGGATGTAGAATATCTCCCTTCATTTCTTTTGGAATAATATGATACAGCATATCTACATCTTATCCATAAACAAAAAACCACCGCAAGTAGCGATGGTGAGTGCGGGCATTACTGCCAGAAAGTTCGCGAGGGCGATTCAGGTTCACTCCTTCGGCGTGACTCGTTCAGCAAGAAGTCTTTTCCTCCTTTTTGGTGCCGCGTCTTGTGGCAATTCGTTGCGTTTGCGGTCGACTGCAACGAAATACCGTTGGACGGAGGCTGGCAACTTCACTCCTTTCCAGAATTCCTCAACGGCCTTCTCTGCACGCTTGGCAGCCTCAGCGTCCAGCGACCCAGTCAGTTTCTCCGAACGTACGCCACGGTTGAACATAGCTCTCCTCCTTTTTCTTGGTGTGGACACTCTGAGCTCATCGTATCAGACGTCAACCCCCTTGTCATCTTCAGAAATCTTGCGACAATCGAACAGACTTGTGCCTAAAACAGTCCAAGCAAAAATCTGTACGACAATTATGAAAACGATCATCTGTATGACGGCGCTGATAAGCCCCATGAAGACTACGAGGCAAAATTTTAGTATCATTAGCTCCCCCACATCAATCCAGAAGCAATAACCGATGTGGAGATCCAATAATTGGCTGTACAAGTTAGCCAGAAGGTTACGAACGCAGTCACGTCGGCTCGCTGATCTATAATCTACTTTCCCACGAAGAAAAATCTTCGCTTACCGTTACTAGGTGATCTGCTATTTTGGTTGCATTTGCAATCTCGGCAGCGTCCTGCACGACCCATCCCCCTTGAATTAGACCTGTCTCGTCATAGTCATGCACCAACATACCATAGTCGTCGAACAGCAAAAAGTCGCGAGGCGGAACTGCACTTAGCCCCCAAGGAGCTTCCGACCCGTCAAGGATACGAACCTCTTCGCCCATCTGAATGGTTGCCCTATACGCCTCGAATTCATATTTCAAATAGTCAGATATCGGCCGATTTACTGGGCGAACTCGAACAATTTGCACGCCACGCGCCGTTGCTGTATTGAGAAGTTCAGCTTGCGTCAGGACCCGCTCGCGCAGTAAGCGAGAAGCTTCGTCGAAGTCCCCCTGCACTAATGCTTCGTAGCTAGGATCACCTGGCTCACGGTACGACTGCCAAGATTCCCACTTGAAGAAACGCGATCGCAAATCATGCCAAAGCTCCCTAAAATGGGTAAAGAAAGCATCGACATCATGGTAAGTGCCGTTCGGTGGTTGTGCAATCATAGAGTGATCTACTGTTACTCGGTAGGGATCGGTTCCAATGCGGCGTTTGAACATGATTTTCATGATTTCTCCAGGACCTACTTGCAATGTGACTTATTAACATCAACCTGTCAAACTCATCATTCAGTACGTTGATAACCAACCACCAACAGTGAGTCTCTTATCCGTGCGCAAAAAACACCGTTTGAAATGCAAAACAAAACCACCACCCATTTAATGATGAGTGGTGAGATAACGGCTCACATATTCAAGCTTGCGTATCGCCGCTCGTACAAGTGCATCGACTCTGCGGCTGAGCGACTTGTTGGACATGGTCCTTACCGGAGCGTGCATAGGTACGAAGACACTGCGATCTCGAAAATGCAACACTCCTGCATATATCTCATCAAGCTCCGAGAGCATCCTGATGCACTCTTCCGATTCATTCTCCTGACTCAACGTTGACATGGATCTACTCCTCCATTCATGTGATTAACCGTCTAATCACTCAACCTAAAATAATACTAACATAAGCGCAACAAAAAACCACCGCAAGTAGCGATGGATTTTTGGTGGACCCTACCGGAGTCGAACCGGTGACCTCCTCGGTGCAAACGAGGCGCTCTAGCCAGCTGAGCTAAGGGCCCATGCGACACTCACATATCTTTTTTCTCCACCTACTTTGTCGATCATCTCCGCTGCTCAATGAATCTCCTCGTATGTGACGAAAAATCTTATGTTCATGAATCTCGTCAAACAAGATGGTGGCGAAATAGTACCTTTTTGATCCCCATATGTCAAGACGAGTATGATAATATAAATCTATGAAGTGGGGGATTTTTTTACTTCTCTTTTTGCTGACAATGCCAGCAACCGCTCTTGCAGCCGACTCGACACATGTACCGGTTGAATTTAGGATTCACACAAATACTGGAAAAACACTTTCAAGCTTTTACCCATTCGGAAAGTCCTATGCTGGCCGCGTCGATTTCGATATCCAAGACATGAATCAAGACGGCATTGATGAAATTATTATCGGTGGCGGGATGAACCTTGAACCCTCTGTTAAAATCTTGAATCAAAATGGGGATATTCTTTCTGAATTTATCGCCTATCACCCGCTTTACCGGTCGGGAGTCAATGTAACAACATGCGATATCGACAATGACGGCGATCAAGACATTGTTACTGGAACATTTCCCGGCGGAGGGCCACATGTACAGACCTTCTCGCAATCGGGAGAACCACTTTATGGAGGATTCTTCGCATATGGCGAGAACTTTCGTGGCGGTGTCGATGTAACATGCGCTGACATTGATAGAGATGGTCGCGCAGATATTGTGACGGCACCTGGCATTAGTGGAGGGCCTCACATTAAAGTCTTTTCTCCAGAGGGAGAGCTGAAATACGAAGTTTTTGCTGGCGAAATTTATGATAATGCCGGCGCAACCGTCATGACAGAAGACATAGACAATGACGGACGTATTGAAATCATCACCGGAAGTATGGGCGGAAGTAATTCCCTAATACGCATATTTGAATTCGATACGTATACACAGCGCATTGCGCCTCAATCTGAATTTGATTCTGGAATTATTACCACCGACGGTATTGAACTCGGGATCACAGAAGCAAAGAATAATGCTCTTCTGCTCACCGTATCCCCTTCGAATGCCCCCTCCCCTGAAATACATTTATATGACATCTCGGGCAAGAAGGTGACTCAATTCGACCTCTTCAAAACAGAAAATCACGGAGCTAAAACAACACGAATTAGAACAGAAAATGGCATTCATCAAATATCTGCATCGAATTCAGGCATTCATCGTAATCGCGTCGGAAAAAACATTATTGTCGATGTCGGTGAACAGGCACTCTATACATTTGAACATGGAGCTTTCGTGAATTCATTCCTAGTGTCGACTGGCTTGCAGGAATTTGAGACTCCGCGGGGTGAATTTTCCGTAACACATAAGCTTCCAAAACATGATTACAGATGGGTATATGGTGAAAATGATCCCCGTAATTATGACCTTCCAAATGTAAAATGGAATTTGCGATTTAAGAAATACTTTTATATTCATTCAGCACCTTGGCATAATAATTTTGGCCGGCGCATGAGCCATGGCTGCGTTAATGTGCGAGAAGATAATGCTGAATGGATTTTCCATTGGGCTGACGTGGACACGCCCGTTGAGATTATCGATTGATGGATACTTGAACAATTGGAATAAATAGACCAAGAAGGACAATGAGCCGCCTCGCTGTATCAAAATCATTATTCACGAGAGAAATGGCATTTAAAAGAGCAAAGCCAGCAAAAATGATAAAAAGAATACGTACCGCAATGCGTATTTTTTCTTTAGTTATTCGGATAAACCACGATGCGGTAAATAGAATAAGTACGCTCATCGCAAAGGCTGGCAAGGCAAAAATTGATGCGATAACACGGACAATATCGCCCACACCTCGCAATTTTTTATGCTTTTTCCTTTCCGTAAGGAAGATAAGGGCTGTGAATGAGATCAGAAAAATCCAAAGTGATGCCTTTAAATCTGAACTAAGAATGCTGAATTTTGACGATGTCATGGCATGCTGCACTATGCCTCCAGCAGAAGCAATTGCTGCGATTTGTGCTATAGCTTCAAGTACTTCTATTGCGATCAAATATCCAGCTGCCAATTTATATTTTTGTACGAATACAAAAAACTCCGTCCAATATTCTTGAACCGAGTCCTTTATATTCAGAGCAAAATCAATCATATTAACCCATGATTCGTTCAGCGCGCTTTAATTCCTCCGGAGTATTAATACCCATCACTTCAAATGGATTATCTACCGTAGCTGTAACAATTTCTTCGCCCTCATCGATTGCCATTTCCATGAGTTCTGTCAGATAGTACTCTCCGCTCGCATTTTCATTACCAAGTTCGGAGAGATGGCTCCAGAGCCACTCTGTATTAAACATGTAAATTCCAGGATTCACTTCTGTGATCTTGCGTTCTTCTTCAGATGCTTCCTTATACTCTCTTGTCGCCTTAACAGAGCCAACACTGTCTCTAATAATGCGTCCCCAATGTAAGAAATTCTCATAATCGCCATCAAAATTTGGAAGCTTCGCCGTTAACATTGAAATAACAGCTTCATTTTCCGCATGTAGACTTTGTAATTTACTCAAAACTTCAGCCGATATAAATGGATGATCACCATAAAGGACAATAACTGATTCAGCGCCATTTGCAGCTGCCTCGGCAGACATGACCGCATGTCCAGTTCCAAGCTGTTCTTCTTGAACCGTATATTCGCATCCTTTATGCGAACAGAGATTGTCATATGTCTCCACATGTTCGGGAGCGACAACTAAAATAGGCTTGTCATCGATTTCTGATTCATGAATTGAATCAAGTAAATGAACAATCATCGGTCGTCCGGAGACCTCGACAAGTGGCTTTGGAACATCAGCATTCATGCGTGTACCCTTTCCCGCTGCAAGAACAATAACTCGTGTATTCATAGGCTATTTCTTGCAAAACAGTAGCGTATTTACCCTTTTTGGTCAATCAAAAAATCAGCAATGTTCCGGCGCCCACCTACTCTCGCCATTCTTGACTACCATCGGCCCTTAAGGCTTAACTGCCGTGTTCGGGATGGGAACGGGTGTGACCCTCAAGGAAATGGCACCGAAACATTACTGACTTTTTTCTGATCTACTAAATATCAATTATACGAGGCAAATATTCCTCTTCTCATTTATCGAGAAAAGTGAGTGGAGAGCTGGACAATTAGTACTACTCAGCTGAACACGTTACCGTGCTTACACTTGTAGCCTATCAACCAGATAGTCTCTCTGGAGTCTCATAACGAAGATTAATCTTGGAATCGGCTTCCCACTTAGATGCTTTCAGCGGTTATCCGAACCGAATGTCGCTACCCAGCAATGCCCTTGGCAGGACAACTGGTACACGAGAGATTCGTTCACCCCGGTCCTCTCGTACTAGGGGCGAGTTTCCTCAATCTTCAACGCGCGCAGCGGATAGGAGACCGAACTGTCTCACGACGTTCTGAACCCAGCTCGCGTGCCGCTTTAATAGGCGAACAGCCTAACCCTTGGGACCTTCTTCAGCCCCAGGATGCGACGAGCCGACATCGAGGTGCCGAACCTCCCCGTCGCTGTGGACGCTTGGGGGAGACCAGCCTGTTATCCCCGGAGTAGCTTTTATCCGTTGAGCTTCCGCCGTCCTATATCGAACGGTCGGATCACTAGCTTCTGCTTTCGCAACTGCTCGACATGTCAGTCTTGCAGTAAAGCTGGCTTATGCGCTTGCACGTCCAGCCCGATTTCCATCCGGGCTAAGCCAACCTTTGTAAACGCCTCCGTTACTTTTTGGGAGGCTACCGCCCCAGTCAAACTACCCATCAGATACTGTTCCCGCTGCCGGATTCACGGCTGCAGGTTAGGATTCACATAGTACAAGGGTGGTATCTCACTGATGCCAAGGCTCCCACCTATACTGAACATGTAAAACATGAACCCAATATCAAACTGTAGTAAAGCTTCACGG
The DNA here is from genome assembly GCA_964344415.1 of uncultured Gammaproteobacteria bacterium. GTDB lineage: Bacteria > Patescibacteriota > Patescibacteriia > UBA9934 > UBA9934 > CAYFMS01. The sequence goes on from CAYFMS010000001.1 coordinate 71,976, forward strand.
GGTCTTTTCGTCCGGCTGCGCGTAATGAGCATCTTCACTCATATCGCAATTTCGCCGAGTACATCGTTGGGACAGTTTGGAAATCGTTATGCCATTCGTGCAGGTCGGAACTCACCCGACAAGGAATTTCGCTCATTCTGTTACTTTGTTACCTTATTGAGCTGGTAACGGACCAAGCTGAGCTTGGCGGTTCGTCGCGAAACGAACTCTACATGTCGCCATGCAGGTCGGACTATATCTTCATCATAATGATGTTTGGCATATAGTCTCTGAGGATTCCAGAAATCTAGATGGAACTTTACGATTCATTCTTTGGATGATTTTCGCGATTTTTATCATTCCAGTCTTTTCAAGATGCATTCCTTCTTCCATTAAATGGAGGATAGAAACAAAGTTCTCGTAATCAGCTTTTTTGGCTGTCTTTAGAGAATATCTTTCAAAAAAGGGTATGATTTTCTGAATAAGATCTTTTCGAGATCTTACACAGTATCGCAACAAATTTTCCTTATGATTATCACGACGGCGATTTTGATAAATCGATCCACACTTGAAATAATCCTTGATTATTTCGAGTGATTCACGACTCTTTTCACCTTGCGTGACAACAAATTCAGGAAAAATTTGCCATCCGGAACTCGTCGTTTTATTGCGGATAATACTGACCGAGAAGCAACCTTCTCCGTCAACGAATCCACAAATCCATCCAGCTAATTCTGGCCTTTCCTGCTGATTGTCTGGCTTCCTTTCGGAAACACCTCGTGGATTTTTACTGGGCATACTATGTGTATAGTTTACCCTAGTACCCGAGGATACTCCAGATGTTCCAGCATATAGCCAAATTTTACTAAGGCAGCTATTCCACCTTAGGACCGTTATAGTTACGGCCGGCGTTCATCCGCGCTTCGGTCGCAAGCTTCTCTACCGAAGTAGATAACCCGCTTCCTTAACGTTCGGACACTGGCCAGGCATCAGCCCCTATACATCACCTTACGGTTTAGCAGGGACCTGTGTTTTTGATAAACAGTCGCTTCCAATCCTTAGCTGTGGGTCTTCTTCTCCCGAAGAAAACCAGGCCTTATCCCGAAGTTACGGCCGCTGTTTTGCCGAGTTCCCTAACGATGTTTCTCTCGTACGCCTTAGTGCTTTAACACCCACCTACCTGTGTTGGATTTGGTACGGGCACATAATATCTAATCTTAGAGGCTTTTCTTGGCCCACTTTCCTTTCCTCTCCCTGCACAAAGTGCAAGTCGCGCTGACCCAGAGTCTGATGACCGGCGGATTTGCCTACCAGTCGACCCCAAGCCCCCAATGTCATAGCCATAGGACACAGGAAATTCAAGCAAGCGTCCCCTCATCGAAATATTACGTGGTGCAGGAATATTAACCTGCTGTGCATCGGCTACGCCTTTCGGCCTCGTCTTAGCTCCCGACTAACCCACAGACGATTTACGTTGCTGTGGAAACCTTAGGTTTTCGGCGGACAGGGTTCTCACCTGTCTTTTTGCTACTCATGCCAACATTCTCTCTTCCCATCGCTCCACCATGCCTCACGACATGACTTCAGCGCCATGGAAATGCTCTCCTACCGCCCAAAGATTCCGGAGAATCAATGGACCCATAGCTTCGGTGTACTACTTAGCCCCGGTACATTTTCGGTACAAGAAAACTTGACCAGTGAGCTGTTACGCTTTCTTTAAAGGATGGCTGCTTCCAAGCCAACCTCCTGGTTGTATGAGTCTTCTCACCACCTTTTACACTTAGTAGTAACTTTGGGACCTTAGCTTATGATCTGGGCTGTTTCCCTTTCGACTAATGGAGCTTCGCCCCCATAGTCTGACTGCCAGGAACACATTGTAGTATTCGGAGTTTGGCTCGGTAGGCTACCCGAAGGCGCCGAACCGAATCAGTGCTCTACCCCCACAATGCTATTAACTGACGCTATGCCTAAACATATCTCGGAGAGAACCAGCTATTACCGAACTCGATTGGAATTTCTCCGCTAACCACAGCTCATCCAAGCGTTTTGCACCACGCGGTGGTTCGGGCCTCCACATGCTTTTACACATGCTTCACCCTGGCCATGGTTAGGTCGTCCGGTTTCGGGTCCTATATGAGCGACAAACGCCCGTTAAGGCTCGCTTTCACTCTGGCTTCGTCCCGAAGGACTTAACCTGCCACACATACAGACTCGTTGGCTCATTCTTCAATAGGAACGCTGTCACCCAGTAAACTGGGCTCCAACTCCTTGTAAGTATATGGTTTCAGATTCTATTTCACTCCCCTCCCGGGGTTCTTTTCAGCTTTCCCTCACGGTACTAGTTCACTATCGATCAAAACATGTATTTAGCCTTACCGCATAGTCGCGGTAGATTCCGACAGAATTTCACGTGTTCCGCCGTACTCAAGCATTCCTATCACGCTGCACCCTGTTTTCGAATACGGGACTATCACCCACTTTGGTTCCACTTTCCAGAGGATTCTTCTAACAAGATACAGTACGCGTATTGCACTGTAAGATACAAAATATAGGAGCTTACAACACCTACTATGCAACGGCTTACACCTTTCGCATTGCATCCGGATTTCCGAAGAAATCTTTCAGCAGGCTTCACATAATAGGTTTGGGCTGATCCCTTTTCGTTCGCCACTACTCAGGGAATGTAAATACTACACTTCATCTCAAGCCTCGACGGAGCGAGATTTGAGATGAGAGTAGCATTCATTATTTTCTTTTCCTCCAGCTACTGAGATGTTTCACTTCGCTGGCTTACTTCCATACGGCTATGTATTCACCGCACAGTGACTAGGCATTCCCCTAGCCGGGTTTCCCCATTCGGACATTCCTGGGTCAAAGGTTGCTTATCACCTCGCCAAGACTTTTCGCAGATTGCCACGTCCTTCATCAGCATGTTTTGTCGAGCCATCCACCATACACCCTTATAGATGCTCTCCACTCACTTCTCGCAATAAACGATCAGTGTGTGAATATTTGATTTTTGTACGCAGAGATAAATGCAATGCATTCATCTTTATCGTTTTTACTCGTTGTTGAAATTGATATTTAGTTGTGAAAGATCAGAGAGAAATCTTCTTTGAAAAACTTCATCTCTAACCCCAGAAATCTGGGTCGAATTTTGGTAAAGAAAAAGCTCGCAATTGCGAGACTGTGTCTCGCTACACTAATGCCAGATTGGCGGAGTAGGTTTCCCGAACTTGCTCCCTTCACCTGCTCACTGAAGTTCCTTGCTTGATGCTTGAGGAACGAGTGTAGCGGTTTATTCATTTGTGAATGCGAGAGGATATTACAATACCCCTAAAAACCTGTCAAGTATTTCTGAGTACAAATATGTTACCCTGTTAATCATATGCTAAAAATGACATTTTTTACTGTTGGAGATTTACCGCGAGGAAGCTTCTCATCTATTCGAGATGAACTTCTAAAACCATTGAAACAATTCGTGCAACTTGAACATGTCGCCATCAAATCAACTGAGCATTTTAAAAAACGACCGGATCAAAAATTGATCGTACTCGATGCGGACGGGAAGCAATTTACTAGCGAGGAATTCGCACAAACACTTTCGAGCTTTGAAGATATGGGTGATCACATCGCTGTCCTTCTCGGTGGCGCAAAAGGTTTAAGTGATGAGACAAAAGAATCAGCCGATATTCTTCTATCTCTTTCCAAGATGACAACGACACATGACCTCGCTCATCTCTTCTTTTTAGAACAGCTCTACCGCGCTATGACCATTGCGCATGGAAAGACGTATCATTATTGAGTTCACAATCAATCAACCATTTTTACGGCTGCTTTTACAGCCTTTGAAGCATATTTCAATAAGCGAGGTTCGATTTGATCGGGAAGAATTTCCGGCCCGAGTACACCAAGGCCGATTGGTTTCATAAATTCAAGTTGAAGCTGCATCACAAAATGCATGAGTGATTGTCCCATGGTAAAGCCATGCTTTGTTTGCCCGCGCTCAATAATTCCAAGTACAACAACAGCATCAATGTCATCACGCATGAGTAATTTTTTGATTGCGAGTGGTTTTTCGACTGATCCCGGCACCCATACTTCTTCTACAATCTCCGCGCCTTGTTCTTCCGCCACTTCGACGGCTTTCTCGCGCATTTGCATCACAAGATCTTTGTGAAATTCCCCCATTACAAGTCCTATTTTTTTCATAATGCATGATAATATTCAATATTCACCTTGTCCCCTACCCCCTTCGAACCAAAGCGCGTTCGATGAAGCGTTTCTGGAATGAAAAAGATATTAAATTCTCCAGATTGCTCATCATAATTCGTCACGGTGAGGCTTGCACCATCAATGGCGATGAATCCCTTATCCTCTACACGACCTTCAAACCCTTTTGGAAGTTTAAATCGCATAATCGTTGTCCCATTTTCTTCCCGTCTATCGATAATTTTAGCCATGCAACTCACATGGCCTGAAACAATATGTCCGCCGATCTCATCCCCTACTCGAAATGATCGCTCTAAATTCACCACGTCTCCAACCTGGATCTGTCCGAGTGTTGTAATGCGTAAACTTTCATCCATGACATCAAATTCTGCACGTCGAAATCCTTTACGAACTAACGTTAAGCAAACTCCGTCAATTGCAATACTCGCCCCAAGCTTCGCGCCGCGCAAAAATCCAAATGGAGTTCGTAGTGTAAATCGTTTTACACCATCGCCAGTCACCGAAGTGACCTCTCCCATCGCTTTAATAATTCCTGTGAACATAAGTATTTAAATCATGAGTCCTGTCATTCCCGCGAAAGCGGGAATCTAACGCATTCTAATTGCGATGGATCCCGGATCAAGTCCGGGATGACGAGTGGTTAAATTAATCCATTCCTTCGTATTGATTTTCTAAACTCATCCCTGGTTCATATGGAATATCTTTTTCCATCATTTCGCGAACAATATCAAGCATTATCGGATACTCCGCGTCCTTAAAATGTCCATTTCCTTCTGTTGAATATATTTTGGCATGCAAAACCTTGGCATATTTTTCACCGTGATCAAAAGGGATAACATCGTCTTTCCTGTCATGCAAAACACCAAAGAGCTTCGCGCGCCACATCAGTACATCGAAATCTAGCTCATTCAAAAAGTGTCCAGTAAACTTTTCATTATTAATATGCCAAACAGGTGATATGAGCAGAACTCCTTTGGGCGTGGAGACCGCTTCCGCTGCCTCCAAAAATTTTAAAGCTGTCGGGGCGCCAAGGCTATGCCCTATAATAATGTCATCTTGTGACAATGCACCCGACGCATCGAGAAGCGTCTGAACCCATTCAATTGGATCTGGGTTTTCTGGATTTGGTAATTGAGGGTTTACAATTTCATGTCCCTGCTTTCGAAGTTCATCATAAAGCCACGGCCAAAAATTACTTTCGGGGCTAGCTTTGTAACCATGAACAAAAATGAATCGCATATATTGGCAGCTTAGCAAAAGAAATATGAAAAACAAGAGCCGCGCATTCACGCGGCAGAAGCATTGGTGTCATCGTCGCTATCCAGGATCTCATCCTGGAGTAGGTCAATGACTCGCTGAGCTTGAGACTGATGAGCTCGCAAACGACGAATTTGTTGGCAGTCCGGACACAGTACTCCACCCCGAATTGCAATCCCGTCGGTACACTCATCGCATGTACGAAATTCCCGCGGCAGGAAGCGTGACAAATTTCCAAAAGGATCCACGGCACCTCCAAAGCACACCCTATCGATTGTATCATATGGTACAGGTAGCACAGCAATCAGCATGCAGTTAACTGTGAGCCCTACCCCCTACATCCTATCTACGCTATATTACCTCTGTATGAAAAAGTTATTGCGTGCCCTGATTCCAAAACCGCTCTTGAAGCTTTACCATTTTAAAATGGCCGTTTTTTTTAATCTCTTTTATGGACGCCCGACCAGAAAATTGATTGTTATTGGCGTCACGGGGACAAAGGGAAAAACGAGTACAAGTAATTATATTTGGTCAGCACTTCAGGCGAGTGGCATTAAAACGGGACTTATTTCCTCTGCAAATATTCGCATTGGCGCGCGCGAAGCAGTGAATGACATGCATATGACGATGCCTGGACGTGGAAAAATCCAGCAGCTCTGCAAGCAAATGCTGAAAGCTGGATGCACACATGTTGTTATTGAAACGGCCAGTGAAGGAATACTCCAGTATCGGCATGTCGGCATTGCCTATGACATTGCTGTTTTTACGAATCTATCTCCGGAACATCTCCCCTCTCATGGGGGAAGCTTTGAAAATTACAAAGAAACGAAAGGTATTTTATTCAAGCAGCTTCTAAAACAACCAACAAAAACATGGAATGACGAGAGAGTTGAGAAGGTGATTATTGCAAATAGCGACGATGAGCATGCTGATTACTATTTAAGCTTCCCAGCTGACCGACACATAACATTTGGTATTGAGGGCGGAAAAGTGCATGCATCGTCCATTCAAGAACATGACCGAGGCGTCACATTTCAAGTTGATCAAGATATGTATACAGTATCTATTCCGGGTAAATTTAATGTATATAATGCACTTCCCGCAATCACAATTGCGAAGTTATTTGGGTCGCATCCTGAATCGATTGCAGAAGGGATTGAAAAATTACATCATATTCCTGGACGCATGGAGGAAATTGATGAAGGTCAGGATTTCCGCGTTTTTGTAGATTATGCGCATGAAGCGCGGAGCATGAAGGCGCTTCTCGAAAGTGCTCCAAGTCTTGCAAAAGGGCGTGTGATTGTCATTCTTGGTGCAGAGGGTGGAGGACGCGATACATCAAAGCGAAAGCCGATGGGAGAGCTTGCCGGCGAATTAGCTGATATCGTCATCGTTTCAAATGTTGACCCTTATGAAGATGACCCAGCGATGATTGCGGAAGATATTGCCATTGCGGCAGAGTCGAAGGGGAAAATACGCGACAAAGATCTGTTCGTTATTGAAGATCGCGAGGCTGGGATTAAAAAAGCCCTAGAGCTCGCGAAGAAAGACGATCTTGTGCTCATTACCGGAAAAGGTGCCGAGCAATCAATCACTATTGGTGGAAAATCTCTCCCTTGGGATGATCGCGTTATAACTCGAAAGCTCTTGAAATAGTTTTTCAGTGCAGATAATGTTCACGTATGGACAATCAGCCAACCATTTCCGTTATCATACCCCTCTACAATCACAAAAACACTATTTTCGATTGTATTGAATCCGTCAAAGCTCAAACAGCTGATATTTTTGAAATTATTGTGGTTGACGATGGGTCTTCCGATGGCGGCGGCGATGTCGTGAAAAACATAGAGGGCGTGAAATATATTCAGCAGGATAATGCAGGCGCTCCGGCAGCGCGAAATCATGGATTCCGAGAATCAAATGGAGATTATGTGATTTTTTGTGATGCGGATGTAATCATGGAGCCAAGAATGATTGCTTCGATGCTTGATGCGCTCGAGGAAAACCCCATGATTGGATTCGCCTATTCTGGTTTCATTTTCGGTAAGAAAACATTCAAAGGGCTTCCCTTCTCTATCGAACGACTTCACAAAATCAATTATATTCATACAACATCACTTATTCGGCGCGGAGCATTCCCTGGCTTTGACGAGTCTGTGAAGCGTCTGCAAGATTGGGATTTGTGGCTCACAATGGTTGAAAGGGATTGGGAAGGTATTTGCGTATCGAAAGAACCCCTGTTCACCATTCAAGTTGACGGGCCGAGCCGGATTGGTAGTTATTGGGTCCCAAAAATCTTTTATAAACTCCCTTGGCATGTGATTGGATGGGCACCAAAACCAGTCGCGAAGTATTTTGAGGCGCGGGAATTCCTTATGACGAAACATCCGCAACTCCGAGGAGATTTGGAAACATATTCAAAGCATTAAAAAACAGCCCCCTAGGCTGTTTTTTCTTTACTGTGCAGATATGACACCGGTCATCTCAACCGTTGACCAACATGCCATGGCCCCGATACCCCTAGGTGTCGGGATCGTCACCTGAATTGTGATTGGAGATTCTTCGGTAGAATTATCCAATAAACTTTCGTGCGGTCCGAGATACGTCGTAGGCCTATTGATAACGATTCGGTCATCGGTATCATAAGTAATTAACGCATTTCCGCCATCAGCAATCTCCGTCCAGTAGCCCAAGAGATCTTCGTGAGCATCTGTTACAGTAAATGTATCGCATGTGACTATCCTGTCGTCGCCCTCACCCGCAAATCCGTCTCTCGTACTACTGAATCCGGTCGCTTCAAGTGGCTCCGGGAAAACAAGAGAGCCTGCAATGACACCGGGATGCGTCCCTGTAGTAGGTATGTCAATCGGCTCTTCGTTCGTGACGACAAGCTCCTCACCGTACTAAATATCATAATCGATAGAACCAGCGAGAACATACTTATCACGATTGCGATAATGCTCAATGTTTTTGCAGCTCCCACTGCATGGGCATTTGTAACAGGCGTTTCCTCATTCATATATTCGCATAATAGCACATGCAATATGACGCATTATGCAAAATGAATCAGGAGCCACGCAGCCATCGTAATCATTGCTGCATCCTCTAAAAATGTCACCCATGTCATTGGGATTTTGAATACCGTTCCAAGGCAGGCGCATGGAATTTTCCGTCCTTTCAGCAATTCTTTTGTCACACCGATAATACTTATAGACATAAGTACAATCGTGAATACAGTGATGACGATATAGACCGATCGCATATGCCCGCGTGTTAAATAAAAGACGCCAAGCCCCAATTCTAGAAATGGGTATAGATATGCATAGACTTTGCTTCTTTGTGCGACGATGTCATACATGCGATATGCCTCGACGAATCCTTTTAATTTGAGGACTTTGAATAGACCGAAGACGAGGAAAAATCCAGCCATGGAATCGAGCATGATTTTCTGCATGTCAAATACTCCCCAGTTTTGCCAAATAACAAATCCAGCAATCGTAAGAAGTACGACGATTAATGGTAAAAATTCGCGAAGCCTGTACTTTTTCATATGAATAAGTATATCACCCCTGTTCGAGTTCTTTTCAAATGAAAAAGACCCAGCCTTTCGACTGCGTCGTTTTCTGTTCCACTACACTCCTTTAGGAGTTACGTTAGGGACATGCCTAACGTGGTTCTGCTCACGCAGAACGGAGTGGCATGGTACCGGGGACAGGACTTGAACCTGCACGGGTTTGATCCCACTAGATCCTAAGTCTAGCGTGTCTACCAATTCCACCACCCCGGCTCACCTTTGTTCACTGGCAAAATGAGCGACCTATCTCCTCAGAACTTCATTCCTAGCTCATCGTACATTCCAGTACGCCTCGCTTCGTCACTCGTTCTTCAAAGATACTTCATCTCATTTTTCTCAGCTCACTATTCCATCCAAATGCATTGCGATGAATGAAATGTGCCCGCATTATGCCAGAAAACATCGGAAAGATCAAGGTTTCCACATACCTCCATTGATCTGAATCCAAAAACATGCTTCAATGTAATTAGCAAATAACTCCCTTTATCGAATTTCAACATTGAATCTCGACGGGGAGTTTTTTTGTTTGGTCGACGCGCGGCTATCTATTAACTATCAATTTTATGAAACAAGTATATGCATTCATATTCTTGCTCGCTTTCAGCGTCTTCGGATTACCGGCGGCGGCAAGCGCGAGCGAATTCAGCCAAATATACATCACAGAAATCAATTGGGCTGGATCAGAAAAATCAAACGCCGACGAATGGATCGAATTATTTAACCCAAATGGCAAAAGCGTGGATATCAGCGGGTGGGTTCTCACCGGAAGCGCCACCGCAGGGGATGCGCTGAGCTTTTCTGATGAAACCGTCATTGATGCACATTCAACACTCCTTATTGCAAATTATGAACTTGGCAATGAGAAAACAACGCTAATGGTGGAACCAGATTTCGTGACATCATCTCTATCACTTCCAAATACAGACCTTGAAATACTTCTCACAACACCAGAGGGAGTTGTCGTGGATAAAGCAGTGTTTGGATCGGGTACTCCAGAGTTTGGATCGAGTGATCCAAAGACATCTGCAGAGCGACTCAGCGATTTCTCCCATTGGGTGACGTCAGGCATGAATGCTCACCTTTCAGACGAGAATCAATATGGAAACCCGGGGGTTTTCGAAACAACGCGTACGGAGATTGATAAATCAGAGGAGGAGATCCCTGTAATCTGCGAAAAATATCTGCACAATCAGCAAACTGATGCAGTGGCCGAGGATACGGTCGAAGAAGAAGTCGATGAATCACCTCACATTGAAGAAGTAGTAGAAATAGTAGACCCCGTCATCCTTGAAATGGATGACGAGGTACATGATCCAATCGAAACCGAAGAGCAAGAGGTAGAAGTTTCTGAGCCAGCAGATGTTATTGATACACAAGTAGTTGAGTCTAAACTCGAAACGGCTTGTACATGTGAACAGGTTGATCATGAAGATGAAGAAGACGACCTTGCTGTATTTGATTCGGCTGAACCTACAGATGTACTCATTAATGAATTTGTCAGCAATCCAAGTGAAGGCGGTGAATGGATTGAGCTTTACAATGCAACGCAGAGAAATTTTGATCTAACCGGATGGACGATCGAGGATGCAACAGGTAAACCGTTCACGCTGGATGGGACATTAGAAGCCGGCGCGTTTAAGCTCGAATCAGAATTTACATTTGCCCTCAATAATAGTGGCGACACAATTGTGTTGCGTGATGCTACAGGGACGCTTATTGACGCTGTGACATATGGGACCGACGATGTGACCGCTCCAGGTAAAGGAGAAAGCACTGGCCGCAATGGTGAAAACTGGGTCGTTTATGAAATTCCAAGCCCAGGAATACTTAATCCGAGTATTGAACTTGATATTTATGAATCTTCTCCCGATCAGCCTGAATTATCTGAGCAAAATGAATCAACAGCTGCTGAATCAGATCTTCCCGAAGCCAGTGCAGAAGAGGAAGAAGTACATAAAATCGTAACTATACTCGGAAGTGATACTTCCGAAGAAGATACGCCGATAACAGAGACAGACGATGAGGAATCGGATGATGGACACATAAGCATGCAAGGTATTGTCACCGCCGAACCAGGATTATTTGGATCCCAAGTTGCATTTGTCGATGGAATTCAAGTCTATATGTATACGGCGGATTGGCCGGAATTACATGTGGGCGACCTCGTTCTTGTGAGCGGTGAAAAATCTATCGCGCGAGGCGAACCACGTATCAAATTATCCTCAAAAGATGATATCGATGTTCTTGGATCACCCGGCATAGAATCAAATACAATGACAATTGACGAAGCATTGAATCAAGATGAAGGAAATCTTGTGCGCATTATTGGCGACGTGGAGTCTCGAGATGGAAGCAATCTTTACTTGACCGAAAATGGTTCAACAATAAAAGTTGTTGCACATAATAATACTGGTATTAGTTGGGGGTCCCTGACATCGAGCAGGCTCGAAATCACCGGAATCATTCGTCACATTGATGGCGAGATACGGATGTATCCACGAAGTGAAGACGATGTGATTATTATTGAAGTGCCACCACAATCCGCACTCGCCGCCATGAGTGACGTCACAAAATCAGACAATAATACGCCATGGGCAGGCATTGGATTACTTGGGCTGACCTCGATCGCTCTTGGATATTCATTTATTTCCCATCGAAAGAAAATAACTCAATAATATGTACGATAAATATCGAAATGCAAAATGGTATATAGACCTGACAAAAAACTTTGGTGATTTAATGATGAGGCTCGGTATTCCAGAGGATCCTGCAAGTGAAATAAAAGTATTTTTACTTGAGATTGCTCGGTCGCAATATATGGCTGGAAATCGAAGTGGCATTCGCTGGGCCCGTGAACAGATGGGATTGCCTACAAGAAATGCAAGCCAATGAAAAGAGTCGTCCATTTGGACGGCTCTTTCTTATGCGGTGCAATTTTGGCAAATTCCTTGAAATTCTAGTGTATGTTGCAGTACTTTTTTGAACTCTCTTGATGATTTTAGTGCTGCATCAGCGAGTTTATACATGGAACAAATATCAATATCTTCCATTTTATGGCATTTCACGCAGGTGATGTGATGATGATCATCCCCTCTATTGATTTCAAAATACTTTGCTCGCGCACCAAAATCAATTTGCCTAACAATACCGAGTTGAACGAAGGCATCGAGTGCTCGATACAATGTTACTCGATCAATGCCATGAAGTGATTCTAGTAAATCCGCGACGGAAAGTGGTCGCCTGCTTTTGTCGAGCACACTCAAAAGTTCAACCCGCTTATTTGTTACGCGCAAATTATGGGACTTCAATAATGTTTTGATTTGCTCATCATTCATGGGCTGATCCTATCAACTTGATAGCATTTTGTAAACGCAAAATAGGTGCGATAAGTGTTCTCTAAGCCGCCTTTTTAAACTTTGGTATTTTATTTTTCAGCCAAGCAAATATCCAGCTGACCATGCTTGGCAGTGAATGAGACCACAAGTACAAAATCGGTACAACAATCAGGGCGAGAAGTGCCGATGAAATGATTCCAAAAATGATTGCAGCCGCTAGCCCTTTCCAGAATGGTGATAGGTATACAAGAGGGATGAGGGATCCAAATGCCGTAAGCTGCGTCAATACGATTGGACGTAAGCGGAGACCTGCTGCAGTCGCTATGGCATCACTTGGATCACGACCGCTTTGCACAAGCTGATTCGCATTATCAATAAGAAGAATTGTTACATTAACAACAATTCCTGCCATTGCCACAACGCCGAGAAGCTCGAGGAATCCGAGTTGACCCGTCGTAGCCGCTACGGCAGCAAATACACCAACAAGACCAAGCGGGATAGCAAAGAGAATGATAATTGGCTCGAAGAAGGACCGGAAAAATCCGACAAGCAAGACATAAATCATGAAAATGGCAATCGCAAGCGCCAGGAACAGGTCATTAAATGACTCTGCAATTGAATCAGCGACACCATCAAAATCAATTCCGGATTTTTCAAGTCCAAGCTCTTCGATTTTTTCGTCATTTAGATATGTTTCAAGGTCAGACTGAACATCTAGCGGATCAACTCCATCAATCACGGAAGCCGAAACCGTCGCAACACGCCGACCATTTGATCGTTCAATCGTTATGGATTCTTGAATCTCCCCATCAAGTACCGCATCTTCAAATAAAACAGCATCCTGACCTGCAAAACCAGGGAATGGACTTGAAATTTCAGGGAGAACCTCTACATCGAGTAAGTCTTGTCCAGATTCAATCGACGTTGAGCTGAGCGAGAGGACATCGTATGCAACATTATTAATGTTCAGTACACCGAGGTCATTTTCTCCGAGAGCACTCTGCGCTGCCGATAATGCTAGGAATGGACTTGGAAGATTCGCGTCATCATCAATACTGTATACAATCGTTCCGCCTGAATTTGCTTCACTACTTGAATTATTCACCGTCTCAATCGACTCATGATCATTCAAAAATGCTTCAATATCGTTCGCGGCAGCGAGCAATGCATCGGCATCTTCTTCAAAAATGCGGACAGAGACTGGGAATTCAGACTGCGGAGGCCCCTCGCCTTCAACCGATGCATTAATTTCAGCATCCAATTCAAGAGCATCAATCCGTTCATTCATTGCTTTTGCTAATTCCGTGGCATTTCGCATTCCCCTGTCTTCGCGCTCAGCAATTGGCAGTAATTCCGCAAGAATATTAAATGAATTTCCGGACTGCTCGAAGTAGAAGAAATGATCAATCTCTTCAAATGTCTTTAATTCATCCTGAAGCGGGACAACAATGTCATATACCGCCTTTTCAAATGTCCAATCGCTCGCAATATCCCCACTGATAATTACAAAATCAGAATCTTCTTGTGTTGAGAATTGAACGACTTGCAACTTGTCGGCGGCGGACAGTCCAAATCCAACAAGGAATGGCAATGCAAGCGTGAAAAGAAATAGCAGAACTCGGATGACAGCCATGCCACGTCCTTTTTTGAGTAATTTCTTCAAAGCATCTCGAAGCTTCTGTCCAATTTTCCATGTAGATGCAAGCTCATCGTCTGAAACTCGGTCATGCTTCGACTTTTTTAAAATTGCAGCACCAAGCGGCATGAAGAAGAGAACCGGGATAAGCATTGATGCCATCATGGCTGGAATGACTGTCGCTGGAATATATTTAATAATTTCTCCGAAGAATCCAGAAACAACACCAAATGGAACAAAAACAAGAATATTTGTGAGCACGGCAAGCAGGACGCCAAGCCCCACCGTTCGCATGGTCAACACTGCCGCTTCTTTCCCCGTCTTTCCCTCTTCAATAAAGCGCTGCATGGATTCGAGGAATACAATAGTAGGGTCAACAACCAATCCAATCACCAAAACCATCGAGAATAGCACGAGCGTGTTTAAATCAATACCGACAAGATTGAGATAAATCGTTGCCGAGAATAGTGACAATGGAATTGCAAGCGCAGCCATAAGCGCCACACGAATATTCATGAATACAAGAAGGAGCAATACAACAAAACCGAGCCCTCCAAATAGATACCCAAGAAAGGCAAATGGACCCAGTGCATCAATCGATTTACCAAAAATACTCTGTGTGATTTCCTCAATCTGCAAACGCGTGCTTTCTGCCTGCGAATAGACGATGGTCACCCTGCCCTCATCCGTATCAGATGCGAATGCATCGATGTCATCAGAAACAATAAGAATATCGGCATCATTTTTTATCTCAATTCCATACAGAAGCGCGCGGTCAATACGCAACTCTTCTTCGCCGGACTCGCGATACCCAATGCGATTATATTGATCTTGATTGTCGAATGATATTTCAATGTCCGCTACATCAGAAAGGACAACATCATCCGCAATGCGCAAATTCTTCAAATCTTCAACGGATGTAATACTATTTTGGATCAGAACATTTATCTGCTTCCCTTCCTCGATAAATGACCCCGCAGGCGCTGAAAAATGCGCCGCCGAAATCTTTGCTTCGATATCACTACGGGTCAGTCCCTCTTCGTCCAGTTGCTCATCGTCAAAATGTATATGAATTTGAGGCTTTATTTCATTGAGAATTGTTGCACTTTTTATGCCATCAATGCGTAAAATCGAATCTTCGAGTTTTAAACCTGCATCAAATAATTCCTGCTCAGAATCAAACCCTGAAAGCGCAATCACAAATTCACCAACGCCAGCCGCTTCAATTTGATCAACGACGGGATCAAGGGCATTTTCCGGCATGGTAACCGAATCTACCTTTCCTTGAAGCGTTGTCATCGCAGCAGAAATATCAGCCTTTTGATCAAATGTAATAACCCCAAATCCCATACCGTCAAAAGCCGTCATGGAATAGTCTGTAATTTCATCGATATCACCAATTGCATTTTCAATCGGAATCAGAATATCTGACTCAACTTGTTCGGCATTTGCATTCGGATACACCGTCTGCACCGTCGCAATATTGATCAAAACCTCTGGAAATCCCTGCCTTTTCAGCCCCGCCAGAGACAAAGAACCAAAGACAATCAGAAAAAGAAATAATAGCGCCAAAATACGCCCATGTTTGAATAAAATATTGATGATGTTTTTTGCAAAATTCATAAGATGAGCACTTTACTCCCAATTATCCTTTTTAGCAAGAACCCTGAAGCGTATAATGAATGTATGACACATGGGCTGGCTTCGATTTCTGATACGGATTGTAGCGTATTACTTACGGATCGTAATGCGCGTATTCTTTTTGCTAATAATGCAATTGAATATCGAAATGGATTCTCACCTTCTGAAGCATTTGAGCGATCCCCGCAAGACCTGTGGGGACATCAGATGAATAATGCATATTATGCCGAGCTGTGGAAATCGCTACATCGGCAACATTTTACGACGACGACTGTGACCAATCGTCACTCTGATGGGACATTATTCAATGAAACGCTTCACATTTTTAAATTTTCATCGCGTGCGCAAATCCATTTTCTTGAAGTACAGCCGCATAAAAATACATGTAATCACTTCCTGCATTTTGCTGAACAATTTAATGGTTCATTTGGATCATTTAAGAAATTGTTTACCGACTATATTGCAAAGCTCGAAAATATTCATTCCTTTGAACAGCTTACGGATGCGCTCACCGGATCTACACATGAAAAGCATAAAGATCGGCTGCAAGATAGGAAAACATTTCAATCCCTCGAGACCGATCAAGCATTCTCGAAGCTCTATGAAAAATATTTCACAGCAATATTGCAATATTTCCGAGGAAAGGTATCGTCTGACATCGCCCATGAAATGACACAAGAAGTATTTCTGCGTGCATGGAATGCTTTTGAAGCCTTTACCCCGCGCGCATCGTATAAAACATATTTGCTGCGTTTGTCCCATCGTTTATTCATTGATTATTTGAGGCGGCATTCGCCAAATGGACAGCTCTTTTTTGAACCTCATGATCGATCACATACGGAATCAAGCATTGACTGTTCCCTTCTTCTGCATCGCCTTTCAACACAGGAACGTGAACTTATAGAACTCTTTTATCTCGAGGGGTATAAGGCTCGTGAAATCGCTCGCAAATGGAATACTACAGAAAATGCGATTAAACTTAGACTTTCCCGCCTCCGAAAACGACTTCGGAACACCGCGTGACACCTTTTTTAAACTTCAACGTTTAGATAGATGTAACTCATCTATCTTTTTATGAAATTAATTAAGATTCAAAAACGTAATGGGACAATCGTTTCCTATAATGCGGATAAGATTCAAACCGCTATCTTGAAAGCATGGCAATCAACCAAGCAAGAGCCCGACATGGTGGCGATTCATTCAATTACAACGGATGTCGAATCAGAACTAATGAAGACATTTGATAATCATATCCCTCACGTTGAAGACATTCAGGACGTTGTCGAGAAGACACTTATTCATTTTGATTATCCGGACATTGCTAAGAATTATATTCTTTATCGAGCGAAGCATCGTGACATGAGAATGAATCAAAAAGTTACGGTTGATGTGGCTGGCACCATGGAGGAATATTTGCATCGAGCCGACTGGCGCGTACAGGCAAATTCCAATCAGGGATATTCGCTTGGCGGCATGATTCTGAATACATCCGGAAAAGTGACGGCGAATTATTGGCTTTCAAGTGTGTACCCGGCATCGATTGGAAATGCACATAGAAATGCAGATATGCACATTCATGACCTCGATATGTTTTGCGGATATTGCGCTGGTTGGAGCTTGCGAGCATTACTTGAAGAGGGATTTAATGGCGTGCCGAATAAAACTGAATCTGGCCCACCGAAACATTTAAGCAGTGCACTCGCTCAAATGGTGAATTTTCTTGGAACGCTTCAAAATGAATGGGCGGGCGCTCAAGCATTTTCAAGTTTCGATACATATCTCGCTCCATTTGTTCATAAATATCAGAAGGAGGTTGAATCAGAGCTCGCAGATGTAAAGTTCAAAACAGCTGATGCAAGAAAGGAATATATTAGGAAGCGTGTGAAGCGGCATGTTGTTCAAAATATGCAGTCATTCATTTTCAATTTGAATGTTCCATCACGCTGGGGAACGCAAACACCCTTTACCAATATCACTTTTGACTTGAATTGCCCTTCGGATTTGAAAGATCGACAATTGATACTTGGCGGAGAGCCATATGAAAAGACCTTTGGGGAGCTTGAGGATGAAATGCGGATTATTAATGAAGCTTTCGTCGAGGTTATGTCTGCAGGAGATGAAAAAGGTCGAACATTCACCTTCCCTATTCCAACCTATAACATTACAAAAGACTTTGATTGGGATAATCCTGCTTATGACAGTCTCTTTGCCATGACAGCGAAGTATGGAACGCCATATTTCCAGAACTTTGTGAATTCGGAAATGGACCCTGGAGATGTGCGGAGCATGTGCTGCCGTCTGCAATTAGATTTAACAGAGCTGCGTAAACGTGGCGGAGGATTATTTGGATCTTCTGAAATGACAGGATCGATTGGCGTTGTGACCATTAATGCTGCACGTATTGGGTACACAGCGCGTGGCGACAAACAAGCATTCATGAAGCGCATTGCGGAATTAATGGACCTTGCAAAGCAATCACTCGAATTAAAACGTGGCGTCATGAATGAATGGCTTCAAAAAGGACTTTATCCTTATACAAAGCGATATCTCGGGAGTTTTGGCAATCATTTCTCGACCATTGGTATTAATGGTTTGAATGAAGCAATACGCAATTTCACAAATGATGCTGATAATATCACGTCTGCCTTCGGTCAAGAATTTGCAAAGGAAGTGCTTGATTTTATGCGAGGGCGCATGTCGGAGTATCAGGAAGAAACAGGTAATCTCTATAATCTAGAAGCTACACCGGCCGAAGGAACAACATATCGCTTTGCAAAAGAAGACAGAGTTCGCTTCCCCGACATTCTGCAGGCTGGAACAGAAGTAGCTCCATATTATACAAATTCATCCCAGATTCCTGTTGGTCATACCGATGATGTATTCGAAGCGCTCGATTTACAAGATGATTTGCAAACACGCTACACGGGCGGAACTGTATTCCACTGTTATATGTCTGAGCGACTTGATTCCATAGAGCTGTGCAAAAAAATTGTTCGTACTATCTTCTCGAATTATCATCTGCCTTATATCACCATCACGCCGACATTCTCTATCTGTCCAAAGCATGGGTATTTGACCGGTGAACATGATTTTTGCCCAACATGTGATGCTGAACTCGGCATTGAAGCTCCACAATTCGACATTGAACTTAGAAATAATTATCAAGAAATAACCAAATAATATGACTAATCAAGAACGAACTCGCTGCGAAGTATGGACACGTATTATGGGATATCACCGTCCCGTATCGCAATTCAATACTGGTAAAAAATCCGAGCATTATTCTCGAAAGCATTTTACTGCTTGCGCTGCCGCAAACCACGCATTCAATAAAAAATATGCTCATTAGTGGGCTGCAACCATTTACGACTATTGATTATCCTGAAAAGCTTGCATGTATTCTCTTTACCGCTGGCTGCAATTTTCGCTGCGCCTATTGCCATAATAGTGAATTTGTTTTGCCGGAAAAATTAAAGGAATTGCGCGACAGTTTTATTGATCATGATGCTGCAATGTCATTCCTTCATAAGCGGAGGGGCTTGCTTGATGCCGTCGTCATTTCAGGGGGTGAGCCGACAATGATGCCCGATCTACTCGATTGGATGCATCGCATAAAAGAGATGGGGTTTTTAGTGAAGCTAGATACAAATGGCACACATCCCGATATCGTTCGACGGGCCATTGATTCTGGAATTGTTGATTATATTGCTATGGATATAAAATCTCCTCTATCGAAATATTCTGAACTCGCACAAGTCGATGTAAAAACAGAGGAGCTCGAAAAAAGTATTTCAATCATTAAAAATGCTGGTATTGATTATGAATTTCGAAGTGTGCTGATTAAGGGATTCCACACGCTTGAAGACATCGAGAGTATGGCGAAACTTGCTGAGGGTGCAAAGACATATCGCCTACTCGAATTTAGGCCCGCGCAAACATTATGCCCCGCCTTTGCATTGATGAATGCTTTTGGTGAGGGTGAAATGCGGGATATTAAAGGTATTGTGTCTGAGTATGTTGAGCGTGTGATTGCGTGAATACGGATTGAAGATGAAACATCAAAAAACGGGCATAAGCCCGTTTTTTCTTAGTCGCGAAGTGAGTTGGATGAGATTTGTTCGAGGTTCGAGGACCGGAGTAAGCCGTACTAAAAGGTACGGTGTCGAGGACCGGAGAACCGAGGACAAAGATCGCCAACTCACAAGCGACACCTAGATCCAGGTGAACATGAGTAACGCCATCGTTATTAATGCCACCAATCGATACGCTGCATTGATAAGCCAAAGCGTCCATGTCTCATCTCCCCACAATACTCCAGAAGTCAGAAGTGTTGCCATAAACCCTAACCAGAGCCAAAATGCAACACCAACCGCTTCAGCAGCCGTGAACGCTCCTGCGAGCAAAATAACTTGCGCAAGAACATACGCCGTAATAAAGCTCGTTACAAGTGCGATGAGTGATTCTTTCATCATTCCCTTTTCCTTCGCCTTTTTAGCATCTTCGGCCGTCATGCCGGTTTCTTTCATCCACTGCTTTCCAAAGAGTGGACCATACCAAATCATGCCGAGGGCGACATTTGCGATAGCCGCTACAATGAGTGGCCACCATATGAGTGCTTGTGTAAACATAAAAAAATATTAAAGAATTATTGTTTTCATTATACTCAATCTCTGAAATGAGAAGAAGAGGGGTTTAAAATAAAAACCGCGAGCTTATGCTCAACGGTCGAAACGCGGCTTCAGGCTTTTGAAACCGAATGGATTGAGGTCTTCATAATCAGTACGGAATACCATGAAGTGTAGGTGATCTCGATCTGTCCAGCCCGTTTTGCCAACAGTACCGATTCGTTGACCTGCACGCACCCTATCACCTCTTTTCAGCCCCTGTCTTGTCACCGACAGTTGCGCCAAATGGCAGTACTGTGAAAATTCACCAGAATTGTGTCTGATCGTGACATAGTTGAGGTATTTTGCGAATCGTTCTTCATTTCCCCAGCTCTTGTAATTCTCAACCACCTTATACACGATTCCATCCTGCCCTGCATACACAGGAGACCCGTCTGGAACCAAGAAGTCAATCGCATGCAGAAAACATGCAATATGCGAATCTGGACTCAAATCGCACATGAATCCGTGGAGCTCATACAATTCGCGGTCGAATTTGTCTCCCGTCAAGACATAGGGTGCTCGCTTTTGATCAACGATTTTTGCCTGTGCAAGCTGCACCCAATCCTTCAAGGTGAAGAACCTTGCCCGAAGAGGCGTACGCGCCAATGGGATCTTGTACTGGAGCATCGATTGCTCTTCATCGAACCAGATCGGATTTCTTGCCTCTGCACGGACTCTCTCCATGTCCATATTTCCCTCCAATCACCAAAGGTGAAGCAAAACACTATCATGACAGGCAGTTCGGGTCAATCAAAAAATCTCCAGCTGCGCTGAAGATGTTTTGGCCCCACTCTGCTCCTGTCGGAGCTACGTTCGGGGCATGCCCAACGTAGCCCACGTCGTTCCGTCATTGCGGAACTCTGTTTGGACGAAGTGGATCTATCCCCAACGTAGCCCAAAGGGCGAAGTGGGATGGAGCGGCGGACCGGGAGTCTGGCTTCGCCAGATATCGGTTCCTCGTTCGGAAATGCCAAAGCAAGCTTTGTCACTTCTCTCACTTCGTCACGCTATCGAACCGTTCATGACAAGAGGTCGCCGGTTCTCCCGAATGCGATCAAAAAATCTCCAGCAATGCTGAAGATGTTTTGGAGCGGCGGACCGGGGTCGAACCGGCGACCTCTTCCTTGGCAAGGAAGCGTTCTACCACTGAACTACCGCCGCGAAGAAGAATCATCTTTTTATCCATCTACGTTGTTGTAAATCTGCGCAGCTTTCACTGTACATTACCAGTACACCTCAAGCTTGCTTGATTTACTCCTAGTAGCTGAACAAAAAACTAGACTCTTCTCATGAAATGAGAAACTCCTGCAAGCTCATCATGAGTGATCAAATACTAACAAATACAAATATTAAATCAAGCCAAATCCTTTCATTGCTTTTTCGATGCCGGGACGCTTAAGACTCGCAATCTGATCAAGCGCATATTCCGGCCTTTCCCACCAAACCTTTTTAAATTCTCGAAAATGCTTGCCAAGTCTGAATTCACTTTTCTTTGGAATACGCACAAGAACAAATTGCTGCACCTGTCCTTTATACCCCGAGATAAGCAAAGGCCATTTCCACGGATTTGGCCAATTATAGCTCCATGATTCAAGCAAATATTCAAGTGGCTCGATCATATCTTCATCTATCCCGAGTTCTTCCGATGTCTCGCGAATCGCTGCATCGATAACGTCCTCGCCCTCATCAATACCTCCCTGAATTGTCTGAATAACGCCCGGTAAATCAAATCGCTCCGCTAGGAGCATATCTCCATCTTCATTCACAACAATCACGGCAACATTTGGACGATATTTGGGTCGCAGTACGCGAAACCAAGGTGCTTTAATAATTTCTCTAAATGAAGGCATAATGACAGATTAGCATACAAAAAACGAGCTCGAAAGCTCGTTTTATCTCACTTCACCTCTCATTGCGTTGAGTATGAATCCCCAACGTAACCCGAAGGGTGAAGTGGGATGGTAGGCCGGGCGGGACTCGAACCCGCACCCGTTCTCACGGACAGCATCTTAAGTGCCGCGCGTATACCGATTTCGCCACCGGCCCATTTTATTTCCTGTTAGCGCCCCTATGAGTTGGTTTTAAACTGTGGCAATTTGGACACAAAATACGAAGATTATGAATTCTATGATCTCGAGAATTGCCATTTATATGATCCAACTCGAGCGGTAGCCTACCATCAATTGATATTTTTTTCCAGCCACACTCCTCGCATGCAGGCTGTTTTAAACCCGCCCTAAATAAACGTTTTTTTAATTTTGACGTTTGATAATTCGAATCCTCCACAAGGATAATATCTAAAGGTATCTTTGGCCGGAATGGTATTTTCTTTCCCTTACTCCATCCTCTCCCTGTAAAATGAGAGTCATCCAGGTCTAATTTTTTAATATACTTCTTTATTTGATTGTAATTCCCTCCCGCCTCTCTTAAACCAAGTTTCTGCAAAACCTGCCTAATACTTGACGATGTTTTTACCGCTAATGCTAAATTAGCATGTGACCATTTCTTTGAACGCATGGATACAGAATAACTCACGGAAGAGCTTTAGTCAATCTATTGATTATACGCCTACCGTCAATCTATATCCGATATAAAACACCCTTTTTATATCGGATATGGAAAGGGGGTTTTATCTCCGAGATAGGCTGGGTTATAATATATGCATGATCGAATCGAATGCCGATGAGACGATTTTGAATGATGATCCGGTGGCACGCGAAGCGAGTGAAACCGAACAGCCATTCGAATTCAGTCTACGCCCGCAAAATCTGGATGATTTCATAGGACAGGAGGACCTTAAAAGAGGTCTTCGTATTTTTATTGGTGCGGCGAAGAAAAGGGGCGAACCACTTGAACATATGCTCTTTCATGGCAATCCCGGCCTTGGAAAGACAACACTTGCCCATATCATTGCCCGCGAAATGGACGCTCAGATTCGTATCACGAGTGGACCTGCCCTTGAGCGGGTTGGCGATCTTGCTGCCATTCTTTCAAATCTTCAGGCGGGAGACATCTTATTTATCGACGAAATTCATCGAATGAATAGATCTATCGAAGAAGTTCTCTACCCCGCCATGG
Source organism: uncultured Gammaproteobacteria bacterium (assembly GCA_964344415.1). Lineage (GTDB taxonomy): Bacteria > Patescibacteriota > Patescibacteriia > UBA9934 > UBA9934 > CAYFMS01. The sequence goes on from CAYFMS010000001.1 coordinate 95,376, forward strand.
AAGATTTTGCTCTTGATCTTGTTGTTGGGAAGGGACCGTCTGCCCGCACACTCCGCCTTGGCCTTGAACCTTTCACCATTATTGGGGCAACAACCAGACTTTCCCTTCTTTCATCACCGCTGCGTGATCGTTTTGGATTCATCGAGCATTTAAAATTTTATGAAGACGATGAAATATCAAATATCATTCGTCGAAGCGGATCATTGCTTGGTATTGATGTCGATAAAGATACATCTCATACCATCGCGAAGCGTGCTAGACGCACACCTCGTATTGCGAATCGACTCTTAAAGCGTGTCCGAGACTATGCCGAAGTCGAGCATCATGGGAATCTTACGGAAGATATCGCAATGAGTGGCCTCGATATGCTATCCATTGACCATATGGGCCTCAATTCCATCGATCGACTACTTCTCGAGCAAATTATTGAACGTTTTGATGGAGGTCCCGTCGGTATCTCAACGATTGCTGCGGCACTTCAGCAAGAAATACAAACTATTGAAGATGTACATGAGCCATTTCTCTTACAACTCGGATTCTTGGAGCGTACGCCGCGAGGTCGATGCGTAACAGATGCCGCATACAAACATCTGGGACTCACACCGCCCGCACGAAACAGCATGCTATAATCCATGCATGATTTCCCTTTGGTATTTTCTCGCATTTTATATCTTCTTTGTTGTACTTGGATTTGTTTTTTTGTTTTTCAATCTCTTTCATATCGCCCGATTCTCACCAAAAACAACGCCAAGCATTCTTGTTCTTATTTTTTACATTCTTTTTTTCTTCTCCGTTCTTGCCATATCGGTCGCCACATTATCAACCATTGATTGGACGCAAAGCTTCACCGTAGAACAAATTTTCGGATTCACTGTTTCAGCATCTGTACTGGGATTATGATCAATATTCATCAATTACCAAATCAACGTCGCGGCGAAAAAACAGAATTATTTCTGAGACGTCATTGGATTGAACTTGTCGTTCTGGCACTTTACGGCATTTTACTTGTTGGCGTTCCAATCCTCATACTCATACTCACCAGATGGATAGGTATTACGCCATTCGACCATATATTCTGGGGACCGGTCATGATGAGTCTTTTGTCTATTTACGCCGTTTTTGTAAGTATTATCCTTATCACGCAATATACTGACTATTATCTAGATACATGGATTGTTACCACGGAACGAATTATTAATATCGAACAAAAGGGGCTGTTTTCTCGGGTTATTTCTGAGCTACATTTAAATGAGGTTCAGGATGTCACTGCCGAAACACATGGTTTTTTCGCTACTTTTCTTACATTTGGTGATGTTTTTATTCAAACAGCAGCTACGCGAGAACGATTTAATTTCAAAAATATTGATAATCCAGAAAAGGTGAAGCGCCAAATCAGCAAATTGATTCAGGAAGATAAGCAAAGGCGCGGCGATGCATCTTGATAAGAAAAAACCACCCAAAATAGTGTGGTTCGTTTTGTGGGATTACCCGAGTGAATGCAGTGCATACCTCCTCATTACGTCATTGAGGGGCATTTTTTGAATAGCATCTCGCATGGTCGCAGCATCCCCTGCATCAACCATAGACCGAGCGCGGTCGTGTACAGATGCAATTCCGCCGCCGAGGACAGCGTGCTTTGCCACATCCAGATCCCAGGAATATCCTGGCTCTTTTCCAGAGACCTCATCTGATGTAAGAGGCATTCTTTATCCTTGAGTGAAGTAGTGCAAGAACAGTCTACGTAATAAATTAGATTTTGCCAATAAAATAGACCGCCCGTGTGGCGGTCTTTGTTTATATTCCCCGAGTCATGCGACTATGATTCAGGGATGTACTTGTACGGACTGGGTGGCATGCGCCACTGTTCTTCCGTGTCTGGATCACCGATGTCGAAATCATCGACTTCACCCGGGTCCGTCGCATCGAGTTCTTCGACTTCGACATCGACATGAATGGCCCCAGCCCTTGGTACCCGAGTATCCGGTCGCTCAGTGTTGCGCATTCTCGGCATTTTTGTCCTCCCACTGTCACCGTTCATATAACAGTGTGCAGATTCTATGCCTTTTTCCCGCTTATGTCAATATCTCGACATTCATAAGCGACTAAAAAACCGCCCATTTCTGAGCGGCTGAAGTGATGCTGCATGTTATCGACTCACGCGGCGTCACTATAGCGACGATTATCCCGGAATCGGGACAATAGCCCTTCTTCGACGAGGATCTTGATGGCCTCCTTCTGGACATCGGTGTCACAACACCGATTTGCGACAAAACGGAGAATCTCTTCACCTGTCTCATTGTCACGATGCTTCGCTTCCGCGACCAGCATCACGGCGCGAATCGATGATTCGATCGACTTCATCATGAATCCTCCTTCGGCCTGCGACGAGGCCTTTTCTGTGCGCGCAGCTTACGCCGCGCCATTTCCTTCACCTCCTCCGAATACGCAGATCTCTTGATCTGCTCCTCGGGGTCACCCCCTCGAAAAGCCGCCATGAATGCCGCCTGATACAGGTCATTAGCAAGCTCTTCATCCGTTGGCCCTTTTGGATTCACATCCTCCGGACCCATCCCAAAAAAACTCATTTCCCCTCACAAAATGTAGAAAATCCTGATTATTCAGGAACTTCACTCATTTTGCGAGGACATATAAAGATAGCAGATTTTTGCTCTTTTGTCAATATTACCAGGTTCGCGTCAAGTCGATACCCGTATAGAAATGCTTCAGGATTCCTTCCCAATCCATTCCCTGTCCCGCCATACAAAGTGCGCCCTGTGCAGACATTCCAACACCATGACCCCACATTGTTTTACCTGCATCACAAGGAACATCCACGGCAATAGCCCAAGGCTTTTCCCCATACCATACATCTGACCAATCCCTTGTCCGCCCATCTGACCGAGAGAAATAAGGCGTAATCGCTAGTTCGCCATCATATGTAACAATCATACCCTCGGTATCTTTCACACCTTGGACAATATTTGGCGATCGTTCTTCCTGCCCATAGCCCTTATATACCTGATCCCATGAATAGGCAGTGATGGTGAAATGTTCCTTTTGCCATTTTGTTCCGTTCAAAGCATGATAATAAGCAAATGTTCGTGCGGCTGTCACAAGAGCTTTATGATATTCGAGCGGGGAAATATTGCTTGTTTCCGCAAGTCCTCGCAGATAATATTCCATTTTCAACTCATTAATGAGCCAAACACGTTCTTTCGCTTCATTGTACCGAAGCTCTAAAATATTTCTGAATTCATTGTCTGTATAAAGAGCATTGCGCGTTATTTTGCGGTCAAAATTCGTTACTCGCATTACGGCATGCGGCGTGTCTGGCAAAAATCGCAATGGAAGCACCGTACTCTGCAATCCATTTCCAGCATCATAATAATATGTACCACCTTTATAGTATGCGAGCACTTCTTCGCCGGCAGCGAGGTCTGCAAGCACCGTTCCGTTAATATCTTCGAGTCGAAAACCGCCTTCATCTGATGTAATAACAACTTCATCATTTGTTTCTTCATCAACGATCAGTACGCCAATTCTGAGCCAAGGCTCGGCAACCAAGTTCAACTGCTCGGTTTCCTGCACTTGCTTTGCAACATTTGAACCGCCATTTACCGTTAAATCAATCTCAATCATTTCCCCTGTCGGCTGCCCATTTGCATACACTTCAAGATTTGCATCATGAGATCCATTCGTTTCAGGTGCGACAATGACAAAGCTTATTGCGGAATTTCCACCAGCAGCGACCGACTGGTCAGATTCGGCAATTGTCTCACCCGAAGCCCCAAAAATACCATTCACATCAATGAGAGAAAATTCATTCCAAGCCGTATCTCCGGTATTTTTGATAGCTGCCTGAAGTGCAGCACTTTTTCCTGCACGTAATTTCAATGTTTCAGCGCTCACGGCAATAATCTCGGCAGAATATTCTTCTTCGACAACCTCATTTACCTCTCCATCGTCATTCGCAACATTAATATCGAAAGAAATAGCCCCGCCATCAACCCATGCCCTATTTTCAGAAGCGAGTTTGAAATGTTCGGTATATGAACCCTCCGTCAATGGAGCTTTCAATTGAAAAGACACCGTTGCAACATCGTCAACTTCTACTCGAGACTCCTGCATACGCGCTGGCCTATCGCCCCAAATCCAAGTTCCAGGATCGAAATCACTTGATCGATACTTTGGTTCATAGGTATAGACAGATATATAGCCAGCTCCGTCATTTACCCATGCTTCTGGGCCATTATTTTGTATTTTTACCGTAACCGTCTTTACTTCTCCGGGCTTCATTTCAAGCGTTCCAGCCCCTGTTTTTGAAACAATTGTTCCCGTATAGCGCCCATGATAGTACGCAGCCGATACTGGCAGCGCAATTAGAAATGTAAGTGCAGAAAGGATAATTGCAATGAGTAATTTTTGTGAATTGATAGCAGCAATCATAGCTATGACATTATAACATGATGATTGACATATCGGTTCTTTCATGATACTTTGCAGTGCTCGGCATTCCGCCGACAGAATTTTGGAGGAAAGTACATTGAGAAGCTACAAAGACCAAATCCCCCTTCTGTACCCACATTGGAACATGGTGCGACAGATGCGGAACATCTACCCTGATCGAGTGATACCCCCACACATCTGCCAGCATCGTCTCGATCGCGAGAATTGGGACGGCATTGCATTCATCCCAACCATTAATTACGATCAGTCATACTGGTCTTGGCTTGATACCTTGCAGAGCAAGTGCAACCATGCCCTCGACACCCATGCCAAGCGATTCCTCAAAAAGGGGTCTTGGAAAATAAATGTTTTCAGCGATGGACGCCGAGGACTTCAGCACGTGAATCAAAGACTTGTGTCTGCTCACTGCAGGTCGCAAACCGACACATATGTACGCGTATGCTTTGAACTCGGCGGGCTCGATATCCTTGAAATGAAGGATGGGTACAAACCCCACAGTGTACACACCGGAACACCTATGCCGCCCGGAAAGCCCATGGAGCCTGGTGGCATTCTATTCATTCTCACGCTCTTGGTCATCAATGGAGGCATTCGCGTTCCAATGTCCATCAAGTGTGGAGGTGCTACCATTGACCTGGGCGATCACCAGGAACGAATGCCGCATATCAGCGTCACCCCAGACCCTAGTTCTGAGGGCGGTATCATTCTCCTGAACTTGCATGATGTGAGTTCGGAAACGGAATATGCGGGGATGGCATCAGCTGCACTTATCTAGCACCCAGTCACTATTGGGCTGCGGGGGCTTCGGCCCTCTTTTTTTATACACGCAGAGCATGTAGACTGCAGGATGTATGCAAATGGGCAAAAAAATTGCACAAAATACAGCCATTCAAATTATCGGAAAAATCCTGTCGGCCTTTTTCGGCATTGCTACCGTTGCTGTTCTTGCACGCATTCTTGGTGTTGAAGGATACGGAGAACTCACCCTTATTCTTAGTTTCCTCGCCATTTTTGCAACACTTGTTGATTTTGGCTTCACGCTCACCGTCGTGCAGATGATTTCAGAAGATAGCAAGCGCGAAAATAGCATTATTGGCAATATTTTAACGCTTCGCATTCTTTCTGGATTTCTTTTCCTGGGCCTTGCGCCAATCATCGCCATCTTTTTCCCATATGCACCTGTCGTAAAACTAGGTATTGCCATTGGAGCCATTTCTTACCTTGGAGCAACAACATCACAAATGCTCATTGGGATTTTTCAAAAAAATCTTGTCATGTCGCGGCCAGTGCTCGCCGAACTTTTTAATCGAACCATTGTTCTCATCGGTGCAATCCTTGCTGGTCATTTAGGAATCGGACTTCTTGGCGTCATGTGGATTTTTGTTATCGGAAATGCTGCGCAGCTCATAACGGTACTCTATTTTGCTCTACGTTATGTAAAAATTAAACTCCAAATCTCGGCAGCAATGTGGCGCGAAATCATCACACGCAGTTGGCCAATCGGTGCATCTATATTCTTCACACTTATTTATCTTCGAGGCGATATTGTCTTCCTTTCCGTTCTTCGCGACAATCCAGAGGCAGAGATCGGTATCTATGGGCTCGCATATAAGGTTATCGATGTCCTGACCGCCATCCCCGTTATGTATATGGGGCTTATCTTGCCTCTTCTCGTCGGTGCATGGGCAGCAAAAGACCGGGATGCATTTTCGCGTATTCTGCAGGGAGCATTCGATTTCTTTTCTGTTACTGCCCTCCCCGTCGTTGTCGGTTCGATGTTGGTAGGAACAGAAATTATCACACTCATTGCTGGACCTGAATTCGCCGAGGCTGGACGCATTCTTTATCTTCTTGGCCCTACACTATTATTTGTTTTCTATGGAGCACTTTATGGACATGCCGTGGTTGGTATTCAAAAACAATTGCCGATGACATGGAATTATCTTGCTGTCGCCCTCTTTACTATTGCCGGTTATATTATTTTCATCCCCCAGTTTGGTATGTACGGAGCCGCCGTCTTTACCCTTGCATCTGAGATGCTCATCACCCTCCTCGCATTCCTTATGGTGAAGCGATATACAAATCATGCTCCGAATCTAGCACTCTTTGGCAAATCATTACTCGCTGCGTTAGCAATGGCGGCTGTTCTTTACTTGTTGCCGTCCATGCATGTCATCATAAGCATTCTCATTGGTGCTATCGCTTATACTGCGGTGCTCATTATGATGGGCGGTCCTCGCCCAAGGGACCTCATTGCCCTTTTTGCGCCGGAAAAGCCACCAATTACTCAAGGTTAATATGATAATCGCCTCTTCCATTATTGCTATTTTATTCGCCTATCTCAGCGTGAAGCATTATAAATGGTCGCTCATCGTCCTTGCGGGGCTCCTTCCCCTCTACATGATCCGTTTCGATGTCGGCATCCCCTTTACCCTCCTTGAAATCCTTATTTTGATTACAATTGCTCGGTTTTTTACACTTCAACCGAAGTTGAAAAGCCTTCTTTGGAAAAACAAAGCTCTCCCTGGCATTATCATTCTTCTGATCGCGGCGACGATTGGAATTTTTGTAGCGCCTGACACATATTCAGCGCTTGGTATTTGGAATGCGTATTTCATCGAACCGATATTTCTCTTTTTGATCTACACATCGACGCTCAAAAAACAAGATTGGCCGCATGTATTTTCTGCCTTCATGATCAGCGCCCTTTTCGTAAGCCTATTTGGCATTTTTCAATGGGTATTTAATATTGGCATCCCCGTTCCATGGGATATCGAGAGGAGAATCACCAGCATATTCCCCTACCCGAATGCTGTTGGATTGTATGTCGCCCCTATCATCGGCATTGCTGTCACATCTTTGATAACAAAAATGCATAAACCAATTCTTCCAATTCTCACTGTCATTTTTGGTAGCATTGCCATCGTCCTTGCTGAAACCGAAGCTGCATTCGTCGCCATTCCGGCCGGACTACTTATAGCATTTTTATTCAGCAAGGCTCGGGCCAAGATGAAATTGATCACAGCAGGGATTTCAGCACTCATCGGCTTACTTCTCTTTGCTTTCATTCCGATTGTCAAAACAAAATTGACATTACAGGACTATTCGGGACAGGTAAGATTGTCGCAATGGTCAGAAACGATGGAGATGCTGAAGACTCGACCTCTGTTTGGATCAGGTCTAAACGGATATCCCGAAGCACTTGCGCCATTTCATGATCCGTCACTGTATGAGATTTTTCAATATCCTCATAATCTTTTCCTGAATATTTGGACGGAATTAGGTTTACTTGGAATTCTTGGATTTTTTATCCTGACATTTGCTGCGCTGCGCTATTCATCAAGAGATCCACTTTCCATTGTGGTAATCGCTTCCCTTTCTATTATGCTTATTCATGGAATGGTTGATGTTCCTTATTTTAAAAATGATTTGGCAGTCATGACATGGGTTCTGCTTGCTGTCCTATTCATGCAAAGATCAAAAAAAATAATATGAAAAAAGTCATTGTGGGTTCGAAAAATCCTGTAAAAATTGAAGCGGCGCGCACTGCATTTGAATTAATCTTTCCAGAAGATACATTTGAATGTATTGGCCATGGAGCTCCTTCTGGCGTAAGCGACCAGCCCATCGGCGATGAAGAGACGCTTCAAGGAGCTGAAAATCGAGCGGCCGCATGTAAAGAGGCTTTTCCTGAAGCAGACTTTTGGATTGGATTAGAGGGCGGAAATGAAGAAGTGAATGGTCATCATTTTGCCATGGCATGGATGGTGACAATGCATGGTGATGGTATTGGACGCGGAAATGTTGGCGCATTTCCTCTTCCCCCAAAAGTGGTTGAGCTCGTTCAACAAGGCATGGAGCTTGGCCATGCCAATGATATTGTTTTCAAAAGTAAAGAATCAAAAAAAGGGATTGGGGCCAGCGGACTTTTGACCAATGAATTGATTACACGGTCAGATTACTATACCCGCGGTGTTATTTTTTCCCTCATTCCTTTTATTAATGGGGATTTATATTAGATCGCGAAGTAAGTAGTTAGTAGAAAGTAGTCGACAAGTCGAGCGGTGAATTGGATAGTATGCGCGAAGGATATTGGATGAAATTTCCATGAAATACGAGCAGCGGAGCCGAGTGTACTGGAACGTACATGAGGCGAGCAGCGCAGTATTGAGTGAAAAGTTCGCCCCAATAGACAAGCGACAAAAAGAAAAGCGCCCAGCTCACCGTATGTGAGTCAGGGCGCCTAAGGCACACTTCGGGTTATTGGCCCAGAAGTCTTTTCGCACGCTCGATCGTTACCTCCGCGTGCTCTTCAACTTCTCCCTTATCTGCATGCTCTGCAGATTGACCGCTTTCCCCCTCAACGTATTGTTCTACGCTCGGCGAAAGGTTTGACCAGACCACAAGCATGGCCAGCAATGCTGCCACATAGCCAGCAACCTGCACATCCGTTCGCTTGAGCAGCTTTCCGGAATAGTGCAGCGCAATCGACGCCGCGATCAGCACAGGGATGTACCACCAATGAAGCCATGTTCCATCGAAGAAACGTTGCACCACTGGGAAGCCCATAACAACATGGATGCCGAAGATGAAACCCCAGAAGATAGCATTCGCACCTGCGACCCCCAGGATATTCACTTGGACCTGTTCCATATTTTTGCGCTCAGCCTTGTCCTTGTACAGTGCTGTCCAGAACCAGCCGGTAAGTTCGGCAGGAATAAGGATTGCACTGACAAGTACGAAGAAGAGAGCCGTATTGCTGCTCCATGCATTCAGCTGGAAGTACATCGTCGACACAATCCACAGCCCCACCCACACAACAGTGTTAATGATGCCGCGAATCTTGGAACCAGGTCGCCACCGATAAAGGGGCGACACAGGTCTATCGATCGGGAACTCGAATCCGCCCAGCTTGCTGAGCTTGCCGATCAGAGATCCCTGTGTCTCGTCCCTCTTTGCCTCGGGTGCTGGTCCGCCGAGTACATTGAACAGAGGAATGACGATGATTACGAATGGCAACATGGCAAGGTTTCCCATCAACCATAGCAGCAATCCGTATTCCCAACTTTCCGCGCTCCACTCGAGCAGTGTGCCGAGTGTGTACGGGGCGGCATAGGCAAGCGTCGATGTAATCAATGACGCTCCAAGCAGTCCCGTGACGATCTGCGACGCAGCTCGTACACCCGGACGCGTTGCACGCCAACGAATCAACATCCCAACACCGAAACCAATGAAGGAAACGATCGGGATGATGGTGCTCGCAGCAACGTAGAGGTTTGGATATGGCGTTGGGAGCACCGATGTCAGTGCTCCCGTCACCACGTTGACCAGCCCCTCCGCGGCCATACCACCAAGAATACCAACCGCAAACGCGACGATACTCAAGGCAATCGCAGCTGCATCTTCGCCGCTGGCGTCGAACCAATCATGCCATCCTTCTCGATCTTCCGGATCGGACAGCGGATCGAGTCCATCGAAGACCCATGCATATATGCGAGAAGAAATGCCGTATTTCTTCGAACGCTGCCCTGTCGCTTCACATGCATCGACGAAATCGATGAGCCTTCTGTTGTACAGGCTCATTAAGCGCTGCTTAGAGTCGTCCATGACTCTCCGCTCTTGTGCAGACAGAATGTCCTCACCTTGGCGCTGACCTTCCTCTGCCGATCCCCGTCTTCTCTCTGCATGTCGATCGCGTAATCGTCGATTCACGCCCTCGATATTGTTGAGGTCACGATGCGCACGATTGACTTCGTCTGCTGTCAGCTCCGGAAGTCGAGCAATGACTTTCGAGTTCTCTTCCATGGCGGCGGCCACATGTTGCAATGCAGCACGGCATCCACGAATCGGCAGCAAGTCCTGGTCACGAGCCGACCGCAACATGCGGCGCAGCAAGGCGAGCTCTGTATCCCGATTTGGAAGATCAGGAAGCGGCGGGTCTGGCGGGCTCCTCTCAGCATCGTCAGCCGGATCAGAGTCATGCGAGTCCCTCGCCCTTTTGAGGTCGCGTCGGAGCCTGGATGCCCATCGTTCGCGGTCACGCTCATTCGCTTTCACGCGCCAAGCGCGCGCCACATCTTCGCTGAGCACCTCGAATGCCGAGATGATCACCGGACGGGCCCAAACAGGCACGCGAGGATGACTCCCAATGGTCTCACCAATCAGCTTCAGGGCGAAGCGATTCATGAATGTGTCCATGACCAGTCCTAAGACTTGCGTGGTCATGTCCATCACCTGCCGCTCTGACAGATCTGCTTCACCAGACGGAAGTCCAGTGAAGACCTTGTCGGTCAACCAATTGATGACTGTTTCTTTCGTTGGGTTCATGAGAACCTCCTATGAAGTTTGAAGTTTTGAAATTGTGTAGGTTCGATACCGGATTTTAACGATTTTACGCCAAATCCAGGCCACTTTTTATACCATAAAATGGGCTTTTTGTCAATCCAACCAATATCGGATATAAACAGGCCTATTTTTATCCGATATTAATCATTGATTTTATATCGAATATTTGATTTCTGGCTGGTTTTAGCCAAAAAATCAACAAAAAATATTGACAAAAAGCTTAAAAAATGCTATAAATGTTAGCCTAAGTATGCCTCTGCATGCAAAGGATTTGTTCTTTATCACCTGATTAAACCCTTACAGATTGGAGGTGCCATATGGCACGCATGATGTTTTTCTTGATGGTCATCCTGACGAGTGCCTGCGCCAAGCAGGCAACCGTCCAGCCGATGATCGTGGAGGTCGTCAATCCCTGCCCAACGGGGTATGAGCTGATGACCAGTTCGCGTGAGACGCGAAGCACCAACTATCGTTTCGGTAGTTGGTCAAGTGTCGGCGGCAATGGCCGCGAAACCGTCACGCGTCGCTGCGTGAAAGTTGCTCCTGTGGTGCAAACAGCACCTCAGCCTCCCGTCTTCGTCACCGCCGTGCCGTCCCATGTGGCGGCATATGAGGTGAACGTAGAAGAGTTGCAGCAGACGCAGTGGGCAATCATGGAAGAAGAGGTCGCCGTACAAAAACGTGCGCTTGAGATTTCCAAGAGCCGACGTGATGAGATTGCGCTGGCACTCGCGACGGCGAAGGATGACCTGGCTGCGGCAAGACGCCTTGGAGCGGACATACTTCGTAAAGCACGACGCGTCGCGTACCTCGAGGCGCTTCTGTCAGAGATGGCGGATGTCACGAATTCCTTGATCGATCAGATCGAGGCTGATCAGAATGGAGGTGTGAATTGATCACACTTTTCATCCTGATCGCGGCAGCTCTCGCGCAAACCGCTGGCTGGGGGCCTGGACATGATCCGCTCAGTCCACTCTCCGGATCGCATCTGACAGATGCGACACAGGAGTGGCCGGTCAATTCCTGCGTCATCGCAGGGATGCCGGAGGGACGCGGAAAACTCGTGTCCATCACCAACAGTTCAGGATCGACAGCGATTCTGACGGCGGTGAAACGGTACGAGACTCGCGAAGAGGTGGCTGACAATGTCTACCCACTCGCGGTCATGCGTCCCGGGCAGGCCATGGTCAGCGCCGCAATTCAGTGGGAAGAAGATGGCAGTCGCCGTCGATATCCACTGAAAAGTGGTGAAACCTGTTACATGCGCCTTCCTGCAGGGCGGTGGGTCATCGAGATGTGGGAAATCCCAAATCTCGACAGCACCCCACCACCTGAGCGCATCATTGCCCGAGGCCATGCGTACATTCCGAATGGCCAAGGGGGATTGAAGCGCGTAGCGCAGCACCTTTCCTTCGACCGTACCCGTTACGGTAAGGAAGTGCGCTGGCATCAGGAAACGATTCACATCTCATCCCCTGTGGACGAGGTATGGATCGAGGCGCAGGTCATCCGGCAAATGACCAATCCTCGAGAGAGGATTCGCACGCCAGGGTTCACAATCGACCCACATGACTGGCGCAGCTAGTCAGGTGGTTCGATATAACCGATGCTACTCATACGGAGCGGCATCGGTTTTTTGCAACCAAAAAACAGGCATATGGCCTGTTTTTTATTTTACCTATGATTGCAATCCTGCTTCTGACAATGCGTCGAAGACGAAGTTTGAAATCGCAAGCGCCGCAAGAATCAAGATAATACCGACAATACCATTGATGAGAAGCTTCTTTGCCTTTTCAACCTTTCCTTCATCTCCCCCAGCCGTCATCCACATAAATCCAGCATAAAGTGTCAAAATGAGGAAGATAATTCCAAGTACGGAAATAAGCACGGAAATAAGATTCCCAATCAGTGTTGTTAAATCCTGTTCAGGAAGTCCACTTGCTGCTGAAACGTCACCAAGACGATCCGTTGCAGATGTTTGAGCATGCACTTGAACCGCCACAGCGAGGCTTAGCGGCACAGAAGAAAGAAGAGCGAGAGCTTTTTTCATAAAAAGAGATTAATTTATTGTGTTGCCGTTTCCTCTACAGGTGCAGAAGATGTGGCGCTTTCAATGCTTTGTGTCACGAAATTCGCAATCACAAGCGAAGCTGATACAAGTATAATTCCGATGATCGAATTGCGCAACATTGCCTTCGCTTTTTTGACACGGTCTTCATTCCCGCCCGCTGAAAAATAGAACATTCCACCTACGATGAGATAGCCAAGAAGGACAAGGCCGAGAATGGATAGTAGGACTTGAAGAAGCCTGCCAAGCACTTCTGCAAAAACAGGTACTTGGTTTTCACTGCCATATACAGCGCTCCCTGCCCGATCCGTTACCGAAGTATAGCTGGGCTGAGCATAGGCAGCACCGGCCGGCAAGAAAAGAAATGAGATCCCGATGATTGCTAGCAATTTCTTCATATTATGGTGTTGGTGGAGCGGTGGAACTCACCCCAGAAAGCGCTTCTAATAGTAAATTGGTTATCGCAAAGGCGGCAACAATGATAATCATTCCGACCGTTGCATGTATGAGCAGCTTCTTCGCCTTTGCAACAGAGTCGAGATTCCCCTGATCCGTCATCCACATCACACCTGCATAGACCATTTGAACAAGATACACAATTCCGACAAGCCCAAGAAGTGGTCGAATAATGTACACCCCAAGAAAAGTACCTACATCGATATTGCGCTGCCCACTCCCATAGGAAAGTTCTGCTGTTTCAAAAAGCCCTATTTCATTTACATCAAGTTGAGCAAAGACAATAACAGGAATAAAAAACAAACTAAGCATTATGATGGGTAAAATCCATTTCCGCATATCGAAAGGGCCCTTGGCCCAATCGGCATACGACAATGTTATTGCGTTGCTGTGAGAATGGACCGAATCACGAATTCTGTAATTGCCCAAGCGGTAAGAATAATGGCAAGGCCAACAAGTCCAGCAATGAGCATGCGCTTTGCCTCGGCAACCTTGTCGTCATTTCCGCCAGCGGTCATCCACTTGAATCCACCCATGAGTGTTACCACGACAGCGATAATTCCAAGGAATCCAATCACGACACGAATGAGATTTCCTGCCGTCGATTCAAGATCAGCAGAACCAAGTCCTGTAGCACTTGTAAAGTCATCACTCAAAAGATCATCAGCTGTGAGCGGACCTGAGTCGCTTCCAGTTGTTGTTGGGACGGGATCACCAAGCTGCGCCGACGCAGGTGATACAAAGAAACTAAATGCACTGAGTGCAATGAGAAGGCTCATTGCGCCATAGAGAGAGTAACGTAGGAAACTCGTCATAGAAAAAGAATTAAGAAACTAATTAGCGGGACCTGCTTCTCCGCCGACAAGAGGATTACCTGTTGTGACGGCAGTGAAGAGCGTATTGGTAGCAACGAATGCTGCTGCGATAATGATTATACCAAGCATTGCAAAAATGAGTACTTTCTTTGCTTTTGAAATCTGTGCATCATTTCCGCCAGCTGTTAGAAACATGAGTCCACCGAAAATGAACATGATAAGAGCAATGGCGCCCGTGAGGCCAAGAATACCCTGAATGATGCGCCCAAGGATTTCGCGGGGGTCGGATGTTCCAAGAGGATTCACAAGTCCAACGGGAGCTGCAGAAATCGACCCTACTGTTCCTGATCCAGACGTGGGCGCGGACTGGACAACCGGAGCCGACGTCGTTGCTCCACATGAACTTGGATCATTTATACATGCTGCTTCGCAATCATCCGCCTCAACATCGACACATCCCTGCACGAGATTGGAACAAGCAAAGTAATCTGTCTGAGGATCTAAGCCATCACAAATCTGCCCTGCGCCATAGACACTTGCATCTCCCGCATCCCCACAAACAGCTTCAGCTTGATTTTCACAATAGCCCGTGAAGTCTTGAGCGGAAACGATTAATGGAATGAGCATGGAAATAGCCATGAATAAAAGTGATAAAAATGACCATTTTATTGTAAAAAATCTTTGCATCATATTATTCATTTTGTGTATTTATTAAACTTCCCGCCGTGTCACCTCCAGTTGCGCGATCAATCGTTTCCTCGATGGTAGAATCTCCGCTTGGCAAGCTTCCTGTCGGTGATGTCAAAACACTAATGACAATATTCACAATGGCATAGGCGGACAATACAATCACAAGTCCAATGAATGCATCGCGCAGCGTATGAAGTCCTTTTTGAATTTTCGTTTGATTCCCTCCACTTGTGATCCAAGTTAGTCCACCAATGATAAAAACAAGCAAGAGAATACCTCCTGTTATTCCAAAGAGGAATGTTTGAATGTTCACAGCAATTTGAAAGAGATCCTGAATGCTACATTTTCCCTTTTCATCACATTCCGTTGAGAGATTATAACGAATGAGTCCGCTTCTAATGAGCTGTGTAAAACGTGGTACCGTTACTGACTGTTCAATTTGATTCCCTGCGAGACCCGTTGTTGGTGGTGCTGTGACATCGGTTTGCGCATGGGCATTTAAAGCGAAAAACAACAGCGAGCATAGTATGCTGACTAAAAAAATACGATATGTATAACGTATAAAACTCATCTGGAAATCATTATAGCGTAGATGGGTTGTCGGGAGTAGGGCATTGTTACGGATTTACGGATGGTGCGGATTATCGGTTGCACAGTTGACGACAAGTCTATTCGTGACTCATAAATAGACTTGTCGTCATCCCGAGCGAATGCGAGGGATCTCTCACAGTATCTGTTTATGTTTCATAAACCAAGATACCGTGTCATCCCGGACAGAGCGAAGCGGAGATCCGGGATCCATCAGCAACCGTCATGCCGGATCTAGTCCGGCATCCCCTGTTTTTTTCTTCTTACTTTTCTTTAAAGAAAAGTAAGCAAAAGAACGCCGCCAGTGCTCGCTTTGTCACATGCATAGAGCGTCATCGCTCGGGCAAAACAGAGAGTAGGAATGTCCTTATTTTTCTTGATACAATCATGCGTTCATTCCTATCGGCTGTTTTGCAATTCCTCGCTCTTGCCGTATGCAGTGTGACAGTCTCACAGGTGGCGGCAGATTCGGAATAAAGGATATTAGGTAAATATTGGTCGCGCAGTGAGCATGGAAAGGTTGAACCTTGTGACCTCCCAGCTACACCCCAAACCCTACTCCCTACACCCTAATAGCTAATATGTCTGACTGATTTTTCTTTCCGCCAAATCCAGCGCATCCTCCGGATCCTCTACGTCAAGATAGGCATCAATGAGTTCAAGAATGGCCGCTTCGGCGCGATCCCAGTCCTCGCCCATATACCAACCATCTGCCAACAGCACTTGCTCGGCAAATACACCAAGAACTTCATCGTCGAGCTGGGACCCGATAAGTTTTGGATGCGCCGTTGGCTTTTCAGCCTTTGCAAGGAAGCTCGCCACCTGCTCTTCGCTTGTAGCAAATAAGAGAAAATCCCATGCCCAATCACTGTAGCGACTATTCGACGCGACGACTTCAATCCAATAATTTGCGAAATGCACTTGTTTCGAACCGGCAATTTGCGGCAAATGCGTCACTTCGTAATTCAATCGAGGTGCCGATGTCCGAATAAGTGGATTGTGATATGCATAGCCAAAGAAGAATGCTGTTTGACCGTTTGCGAAAGCTTCAAAAGAATTCGGGCTATCTTCCGTCCATGTATAAACCTCTTTCACTGGGTTAGCAAAATCCGTATAGAATGAAAGTGCATCAAGTGCCGGAATATTCCGACCCGCCTCGGTATTAATGGTATTCGTAAGGTCAACACGACCACGATCATCCACCATCTGAACACCCGCCTGCATCATAATGACAGACAAAAGGTCCGCCGCTCGCTCTACATTGTATGCCGTACCAAGGGCAGCTCCTGACTGATCTACCTCGCCCGTCGAGTCAAAGCTCGTTAATTCGACAACTTGATTCTGAAAATCTGTCCATGTTTCCGGCGGCGTTGGGATGCCGGCCGCTCCAAGCAAATCTTTATTGTAATAAAGCGCAAGCGTATCGAGAGAAAGCGGAAGTCCGGCAACAACATCTACCGTCCCCTCCTGTGTTTGCACTGGAATGACAACATCATCGATGACCTGATCAACATATCGATCACCGAGCTGACGCATATTAAGTGTCGGTTTGGTTTGATTCACAAATACAACCTCTCTGCGAAGGGTGCCACGTACTTGCTGCTCAGAAACGGTGACCTGTGATGGCATTGGGTCAATGAGATTTGCAAATTCACCTATCTTTGTATTCTGAATTGTGAAGATGTCCGGGCCTCGATCCTCCGCAAGGGCGCGAATCAATTCTTCTTCATATTCTTCAAAAAGCAACTTTCTGTATTCGATCTGAACATTCGGGTGACGCGCTTCATAGGCCGCAATAATATCGCGAAAGTCATCTTCACCCTCGAAAACTCGCCAATAACGTAAGACAATTTGCTCATCTGCCGGACTTGCATTTCCACCACCAAAACACCCAGCCCCTATCAAAACAAGCGACAGAGCTATGATGGACAATTTAAAAAAGGATTTTATTTGCATACTCCGTCTCGAATATATTTGCGCAGTCCATTCCTTACCTCTGGATGCTTAAGGCCAAGTTCAATTTGCGCAATAATGAATTGCAATTTATTTCCGCAGTCATAGCGTGTGCCATCTAGTGTGCGACCATATGCCACCTTCCCCGATTTTAGATGCGTAATAAAAGCGTCAGCCAATCGTATTTCCCCGCCCTTCCCTGGTTTTTGCGTCTTTAAAATATTCAAAATATCTGGCGTGATGACATATCGACCAATAACCGCCTGATTGGAAGGGGCCTGCTTTATGCTTGGTTTTTCAACAAATTGATCTATTTGCCAAACCTTTTGATTCACACGTACGCCGCCAATAACGCCGTAGCGTGTTACATCCTTTCTCGGAACCTCTTCAACGGCAATAACAGGATCGCCAAATTTTTCATATACATCGATGAGCTGTTTGATTCCTGATTTACGTGGGTTATAAATAATGTCGTCACCAAAAAGAACAGCAACCGGCTCATCTGGATCGATAAATGGCATGGCAGATAAGAGCGCATGTCCATCACCAAGTGGCTTTGGCTGGCGAACAAAAGCAAATTTCGCGAGCTTTCCAATTTTCTTTACACCCTCGAGCGCTTCTTTTTTCTTTTTCTGCTCAAGCCGATATTCGAGCTCAAAATTTCTATCAAAATGATCTTCAATGGCACGTTTACCAAGTGCGGTAATAAAAATAATTTCTTCAATACCAGCCGCAACAGCCTCTTCAACGACATATTGAATCACTGGCTTGTCGACAACGGCTAGCATTTCTTTGGGCTGTGCTTTTGTTGCAGGGAGGAATCGCGTTCCCATGCCTCCAACGGGGATAATCGCTTTTCGAACTTTCATACATGCGCATTATAGCGCAGTACATAAAATGTTACGAAGCGCACCTGAATTACTTCCCGAGTTTTTCTTTGAATGCCTTCACGTACGGAATAAATTGCGGCTCAACATTGTTAAGCATTGCTAGATAATATGAAAGATAGCTCCCGAATTGTAGAAGCTCTGCCTGTTCTTCAAATTCCGTTTTCCCCCGAGCCATATAGTCAATAACCTGACCGCCCTGTTTTTCAAAAATTTCCGCTGTTAAATCAAAACGTTTCTGTACGCGCTTATTGTAAAGATCACTCCGTAGCATCAATACGGTGAATTTCCCAAAAAATCCCTTTGGATATGTCAGCCCTTCCAAAAAGTGGTGATTCAGTTCAGGCAATTCCATGAATGTACAGTATTGCTTTGCTGTTTCATTGATTTGATTCTGAATAATATGAGCATTCCCCGCCAAATGCTCGCTTCCTACCACTAAGACAGCTCTGCCCTTTAATTCATCTGCGACGATTTTTGCCGGATTGTCTTTTGCAGGAACATCGATGAGGCATGACTGAATAACATCGCCCATTGCAGACATCATCAATCGAATATCTTTTTTGCTTATCTTTATGAGCTTCAAACTTTTCAGCATCGCTGCAATGCCAGCAAAAGAAAATCCAATTCCGAGCCGAGGCTGCGCGGCGATGTCTCCTGGATCGAAGATATATTGCGGAATTTTATGACGCCTTGCGAATGCAGCAAGCTTTCCGCCGGAAGAGATCGTGATAATTTTCGCCTTTTTCTTAAGCGCCTCTTTCCCGGCAGCCAGTACCTCTTCCGTATTCCCAGAAAAACTAGACAAAATAACCAAGGTCTTCGCATTTACATACCCCGGAACATGGTAACCATGCACGATTTCAAATGGGACCTTTCTCGTTTTAAATGATCCTTGCGCAATCATATACGGCGCCAAATGAGAACCACCCATTCCGACGAGAACAATGCGTTCTATGCGCTGATAGCTCACTGGGAATTTGACCTGCGAAGCCCCTTCCCATGCAATATCAAATTGGCGGGGCATATTTTCAAGCCCAAAATTAATATCTTCTTTATCGTATGTATTATACGTTTTTTCGCTATCAAGTTTATGCTTCTTTGACATAAAGCTCCCCATTTTTAATTGCTTTTGTTATATCCATGCGCTTTGATACATCACCAATAAGCACCGCCCCTACCGTTTTTCCATTCCGCTCAAACAATTCCAAACTCGATGTATCTGTCAGGCTCGATTGTACCAAGTTATCCGCCTGCTTGCGATCAACATCACCGACAAAAGCAATGTTCATTCCTAGTACATCCGTCGCATATGATGAAACAAGGCTGAATGGCGTTTGGTTACCCGTCATTGTTTTAGCAACAACCCGTGCCTGCATTTGCGCATTCATCCAATTCCCATATTTTACTTTGCGACCGACATGCGTATCGAAAAATTCCGCTATATCTCCCGCGGCATATACATGTTCAACATTTGTTTCCAAAAATTCATCCGTTAATACGCCAGAAGAGCTTTCAATTCCCGCGTCTTCAAATAGTTTATGGTCGGCATGTATACCAATTCCCACTCCTAAGATTTTTGCATCGACTTTTTTCCCATCCGGCAATTCAATTGCTTCGAGTTCATCATCGCCGATGAGTGTAAAATCAGGGATTCCTGTTAATACGTCAAAGCCATGGGATTCTATATGACGAATCAATACATCGGATGATTCTTTGCTTAAAATGCGTGACCAAAACTGATCTGACCGCATAAATACACTCGCCGCCACGCCATGCTTTTGAAACATGTTGAGATATTCGAGCGTAATAAATCCCCCGCCATAAATTGCGGCATTACGATCGCTTTCAGGTAGTGTTTTTATTCGAGCAAGAAGCTCAACCATGTGGTCAGCATCGGCAAGCGTGTAAAAATAAGCAACTCCTGGCTTGTCTTCATGAATGAGATTTACATCCCCACCCGTTGTAATGAGCAGTCTGTCGTAAGGGATTTCACGGCCTTCACTTGTTTCGACGAATTGATTTTCTGTATCGATCTTCGTTGCGCGCACGCCTCGCATATATTCAATTCCCTGATCCGCATACCAATGTTCTTTTTTGAGGAATACCTTCTCTCGCGGTATTTTCCCTTCAACATAATGCGGCAAAAGCACCCTTGAATAGAGTGCCTGATCTTCAACCCCGATTAATGTTACCTCGGCTTCAGATTCGATTTTTTTAATCTCTTCTGCGGCTGTTGTCCCCGCTATTCCAGCGCCAATGATCACGTAGCGCATATTACATTTCCGGGTAGAGCTGATTCCCCTCCTCATCGATCACGAAAACGGCAAGCGTTGGGCATGACTGCGCCGCTAAAATGATTTCATCTTTTTCATCTTCCGTTACTTCCATTTCGCGCTCATAGCTTGGACCTCCCGGCGCCTCACCATGATCAAGAACTTCCGCCTTATTTTCTTCGTTTAATACGAATGTGCTCGGCGAAATTGTTACGCAACTCGCTGCGCCAATGCATAAATCAGGATCGACAATAACTTTTATTTTCATACATGTAAGAGTTTAGCAGAGATTGTGTAGAAGTTACAGATTTACGGATGGTACGGATATACGGATTTAGGTGTGAAGGAGATAAAGGAGACTTATGAGATTGAGGAGATTCGGATCGCGAAGGATATTGGATGAACTCGGTCGCGCAGTGAGTTAGATGAGATTTGTTTGAAGTTCGAGGACCGGAGTAAGCCGTACTGAAAGGTACGGTGTTGAGGACCAGAGAACTGAGGACAAAGATCGTTAACTCACAAGCGACTTCTAGCCAAAATATTTTTCTTTGTAGAATCTGACTAACTCTTCTACCGCCGGCAGCACCCCCGGATTCCCTACCCCAACTTTTGTTTTTTTCTGGACCAGCTCGAGGTTATGCGCACCCTCAAGAACAGCTTCCTCGATATCTTTGTCCGTCACTTTTGAAATTGGATCAATAATCCGACTTGCTTCAACCTCAACTTTCTCAACTTGGTCTGTTTTTCGGTAATAATCATTGATCGCACCTCGAAGCGCCTTATCGCAAAGAACCGAACAGTGAAATTTTCGTGTCGGCAACCCACCAAGACGCTCCATAATATGCTGAGGTTTTATACTTCGGGCATCCTCAAGCGTCATTCCTCCATTCTCCGTTACCATCACCGAAGCCATGGATGTTGACGCAATCGCTGAACCACAACCAAATGTTTTCCATTTAAAATCAGTGATCTTTCCGTCCTCCACCTTTATCCAAACACGCAATTCATCACCACATGCCGGCGATCCAACCTTACCGATCGCATTAAACTCTCCCTCTTCCGGATCTCTATCTAAAAAATTCTTCGGATTAAAAAAATGTTCTTTTACCATGTCCGAATAAAACCATGATTGCTTTTTATCATGACTCACAACATCGCCTCCCATCCCTGTTTTTGCCTCTGCTTTATACCCCTTACTCATAATATTTCGGATCTACTGATACGGGTGAGATTTTTCGCAGCTTCTCTACGATGCCCGGCAAATGATGCATAACATAATCAATATCTTCTCTTGTTGTTGATTTACCGAGTGTGAATCGAATGCTTCCATGTGCTACTTCATAAGGGAGTCCAAGCGCTAAAATAACATGGCTCGGGTCAAGTGAAGCGCTTGTGCATGCAGACCCTGTCGATGCATATATCCCCGCCGCGTCGAGATGCAACAGAAGCGCCTCTCCCTCAATATCCATGATTGATATATTCACATTATTTGCGAGTCGATGATCTTTCGATCCATTAAGCCGCGTTTTAGGAATTTCTTTTTGTATTCTTTCAATGAGCTCATCGCGCAGTGAACGAATTTGCTCCACATATCCCTCTCGTTCTTCATTTGCAATGCGTGCAGCTTCACCAAACCCAACAATGCCGATAATATTTTCGGTTCCCGGACGGCGACCCATTTCTTGCGATCCGCCGAATTGAAGCGGTTGCATTTTCACCCCTCGTCTTACAAATAATGCACCAACGCCTTTCGGCCCATAAATTTTTGACGCATTAATCGTCAACAAATCAACATGAAGCGCATCAACTCTCATTTCCTGATCACCAAGCGCCTGACAGGCATCGGTATGGAAATATGGATATTGCTTATCACCCTTCCATTTTCGAATAGCATTCCCAATTTCAGCAATCGGATTGACTGTTCCGATTTCATTATTAGCAAAAATGATAGAAACCAAAACCGTATCATCTCGTAATGCATTTAAAATATCTTTTGGATCCACACGACCATCTTTATCGACGTCGACATAGCTCACTTCAAAGCCTTCTTTTTTCTCAAGATGCTCAATAGATTCAAGTACAGCTGCATGCTCCGTTTTTGTCGTAACAATATGCTTGCCATAATCCGCATGTTTGCGTGCGATGCCAAGAATCGCCATATTATCCGACTCCGTTCCACCAGAAGTAAAAAAGATTTCATCCGGCCGAGCATGGATTGCATTTGCAACCTTCAGGCGAGCTTCTTCGACGGCATCTTTCACCACCTTGCCTTTCATGTGAAAACTCGAAGGATTTCCAAAATGCTCATCTAAAAATGGCTGCATTGCAGCCTGCACTCGTTTATCAATTGGCGTCGTTGCCGCATGATCTAAATATATTTCTCGCTTCTTCATACGAGAAGCCTAGAAGAAACGGCGATCAAGGTCAACCGTCTACATCCCCTTACAATTTCCAAATGTGAATGCATAGGCGCGAAGTCCCGCATCCCTTACCTTCACTTTGAGCAGTCCACGATGATATGTATCTGCATCAACCAATCGGTACATGCGTGCACCGGTCACTGTCACGACGGCGCGCCCATCTTTTTGTATACGAACATCTTCACCGGCCATATCTTCTGGAAGCGGCTGTCCATCAAGCTCTATTTCAATACTCGCCCGTTTTTTCTGCGCGGTTTCCATAACAAGATTCACAGAAAAGGCGCTATAACGCAAACCAATATATTCACTCCCAGCTGTCTGCCTACTATGCTCCACATATTCTTTTGCTACCGTGAAATGCCCGTGAAAATGCGGGATGCCTTCTTCATACGCCGATGACGATGTATATGCAATCTCTTCATTCGGAACAATATGCTCATCATGCCCAAAGCGCCCACGCAAAAATCCCAGATACACCTCATGCGTTGTCGGATAGCAAATGCCTCCACCAATAGACTCATCTGGTTTTATCGCTGGCAAGTCCTTAGCCCCGATGGCCTGCAATGCTTTTTGTATGGCATGCTCCGTTTCTGCATAGTGCCCTTCCCCGATATGGTCATACACCAAAACACCCTGATGATCGACGAGGAATTTATGCGGCCAATATCGATTCGCATACAATTTCCAAATGGCGTATTTCGGATCAAGCACAACCGGATATGGAATACCAAGTCTTTTTACCGCAGCGCTCACGGTAGACTTATCTGATTCAAAAGCAAATTCCGGTGTATGCACACCGATAATGACCAGCCCCTTGTCTTTGTACGCCTCATGCCATCTAATGAGATGCGGAAGTGTGCGCAAGCAATTCACGCAGGAATATGTCCAAAAATCAATGAGAACAACTTTCCCGCGCAGCTTTTTCATTGCCAATGACGAAGAATTTAGCCATGTCAATCGAGATGGAAATTCTGGCGCATGCGTTTTTCCGAGTCGCTTCAAAAACATATACTAAAATGGTGCCGTGCCAAGCCACTGACTCGCAAATCGACCGATCAAATATCCAAGAAGTGCTGCCGTTAGTGAAATTGTGACCATTTCAAGGCCGCTTTTCACAACATCTACCTTAACAAGCTTCGCCTTCCATGCACCAACAGCGAAAAGGACCATGCCCGTTAATAATACCGATGGCAAAATCGCTTGATGCACATCGAAGAAAAAATATGGGATGAGCGGGAAGAATCCTCCAAGTAAATAAAATGCCCCCATAACAATTGCTGCCGTAAATGGTGAGTTTTTTTCTTTTTCACGCGATGCACCAACATTATTTCCTCGCAACAATTCAATAATCTCTTCTGATTTTTTCTTTCCGCATTTATGTTCAAGGAATTCTTTAAGAGCCGTGCCGCTTGATAGCTTTTTTTGAAGTAATTTTGACAATTGCCGAGCTTTCTTTACCGTCTCGACTTGATTCGCCGCCTTTGATGACAGAAAACTGCCAGCCGTCATTGAAAGCGCCTCAACAAAAATAAGAACAAGTCCTGAAAGTATTACAATATTCGCATTACCCGTCCCGATGGCAATTCCCGTCGTTGCGCCCAGCGTAGAAACCAATGCATCTTCGAGGCCAAAAATGACTTCGCGCAATGAATGTTGTAATTTTTGACGCAGTCCTCCTGTCCTCATGGCAAAATTATAGCATAGAGATGAGCGAGAAATGGTATAATATCGGCATATGGAAATATCAGCGCATTACAGCGCATACCCACAAAAAACGCTTATTGCCGTTACAAATAATCACTTGGCGCGACTGCTGTGCGCCAATGATCGCTTGATCGAAGAAATTGAGAGCATCGAGATTGGGTCTGATGACGATGTGAATGAAAGGCAAAATGATGCCGAACAGCAACAAGATCGAGAGAATTTGTATGAACGGCTCAATAAACGACTTTTGAAGCTTGCGCCAGATTATGAACGTATTCTGATTTGCATGCCCGAGGCGCTTAAAGGTGACATTCTTGCATCGCTCGATGCCTCTCTTGAAGAAAAAATGAGCGAAGTCATTCCAAAAAATCTTGCATCATTAGAACTGGACGCCATTGTGCGCATTCTGGACGAAAGTCATACATAGAACCGAGGCCATAAAACCTCGGTTTTTAATTAATTTCGATTCCCTCGCAAGCCAGTCAACCGGCTTGCTCAAGTTCCTCGTCCATGAAAAAAGACCACCTTTCGGTGATCCATTTTTCATGGAGGCCAGAGCGGGAATCGAACCCGCGCGTCGAGGTTTTGCAGACCCCTGCGTTACCACTTCGCCACCTGGCCAGGTGCAGCGATGGTAACAGATTCAGGACTAAGAATCAAGGCGATTACTCAATCGTAACAGCCTGCGCGGACAAGATAACTTCTTCAACAGACTGCCCTGCGCTCCCTTGCATGATGATTTTAAACTGATACTTCCCCGTTTCGGTTTCAAGATAGTAATTTTCATCACTTTCTTTGAAGAATCCATTTCCAAGGTCTTCAGCTTCGGAAGGAATAATGCGCCGATCGTCGAGTCTCAAAACGCGAATATGCGCGAAGTCATTTGGCGTATACTCACCGTCCACTTTTTGAATGGCATTCACCGTGCTTTGCAAAACAATGTCATCCATTTCACGATTCACATCAAGCGAAAATGAATCGGGGCTTTCACTTGTAAGGTCATAAGCGGATGCCATTGCCCAGTCAGTCGGCAAATCAAATGCAAGCCACCAGTCGCCCTCAACGCTTTTACCGCCAAGACATCCCGCACCAATAAGAAGTAATCCAAGAACAGAAAAAATGATGTTTTTCATAGTGAGATGAGTGTAGCAAAAGTGATTCTTTTCGTAAATAAAAAGGCCTTATTGCTAAAGCCCGAGTTCTTTTGGCGACGTATCAAGCATGGCCGCTATGCATGCGCGGTTGAACATGATCCAGCCATGGCACCATCTCCTATACCACCTTACCTTCTTGCCCTGCATTCTGGCTCTGAGCGCAGGGCAGCCGGGGCCATAATTGTGAATCATCACCATTGTTCCCAGAAAGAGAATGTCTTCAAATCCTCCATCATCCCGTGGGATCAACCAATCGTCTGGAATAAGGTCCGTATTCTGCAGGATGGCTTGAAGTGCATTGAAGCCAAGCACTCTCTCCGCATGCCCTTCCCTCACTTCCTTCACGAATCTTGAGAAACCAATCTCCCTGCCCGTTTCTTCATCCGGCGGCTGCGTATGCAAATGGACACGGCGTAGATCGAGTTCAAATGGCTGATGTTCGGCATGATGCAGCACTTCCCAGCCAACCACCCTTTCAGGCAGAAGCGGGGGGCCGGGGTCAACGCGAATGAACTGCCTTTCAAACCCTTCTTTCGCCCGCCCAGCAAGAACATCGTCGAGCGTTCGCCTTGAAGGGACAATCCAATTATCATTCTTCATTTTTCCTCCAGCAAAGCATGGTTTGTGCAATGTAAAAGAATAAAAGAGCCCGGTCAAGGCTCTTTTATTTCAAAATGGCTACATTTTTCTGACGAACACCCCAGTTGCGGGCCGCCTGAATATCCATACCCATATACCAGTCAACTCGGTAATTATAACGTGCATTCATTCGGTCACGAACCGTA
Organism: uncultured Gammaproteobacteria bacterium; assembly: GCA_964344415.1. Classification (GTDB taxonomy): domain Bacteria; phylum Patescibacteriota; class Patescibacteriia; order UBA9934; family UBA9934; genus CAYFMS01. The sequence continues at coordinate 121,984 of CAYFMS010000001.1, forward strand.
CATGTTCCAAGTCCATCCACTTCAAGAACAGTCCCGAGCGGAACAAAGTTCGCCGCACATGTTTGCAATCCACGCTCAAGCTTTTCACAAATGTCCGTACCCTGCGCGCCAATACATGGCGTTGCATCTGTTTGCCAAGGCACAGAGTTATACGCGGAAACCGGTACAACGATGGACGGTAATTCTCGATTCTCAGACTCTGGCAATGATTCAACTGCTGCATGCGTATTTTGCATTGCTGCAATTTCAAGAGCAACTACGCGATCATCAACGGCAGCTTGCTCAATGGTCGCATTCACTTCTGGCACAAGCGTCACAAAACCAATAGACACGAGGCCGAGCGCCACAACAATCATTTGTTTTTTGTTCTGCAGCCACATATTTGGCAGCATCTGAATAATGTCGATAATAGGCATAAGTAATGGGGCAAAATAAAAAGCCCCCGTTTTGGGAACTGGCAGGACTATAGCAAATTTTGCCTATTAGGTCAATTATTTTTAGGTTTTATTGGCTAATATTAGCAATTTTTTTTCATTGCAAAACAGAGACTGAATGCTATAATGATCACAAAATATATCTATGCATAAACCAGGATCATCTCGCCATAGTTGGGCGAATCAAAAAAAGAAGCGCGGAAAATTTTCTTTTAAAAAACTTATTTCTTCAATCACCATGGCCAAAACATGGGACAAGAAAAGCCTCATCAAGAATCTCGTATTGTCCGGGATCGCGCTTTTCCTTTTTGGAACGATTCTCTTCCTTGGACTTTTTGCATGGTATTCGCGAGATCTTCCGAATCCAGATCAATTGATTGCACGTGAGATTCCGGAGTCGACTAAAATTTATGATCGTACCGGAGAGCATCTTCTTTTTGAAATCTCTGGGGATGAGCGGCGAACCATTGTGCGCATAGATGAATTGCCCGATTATATTGCGCAGGCAACAATTACAGCGGAGGATCGGAAATTCTATGAGCATAAAGGCATAGACATCAAAGGAATTATCCGTGCGCTTCTCGTGAATATTTCTACACTTGATCCAACTGCGCAGGGTGCTTCGACGATTACACAGCAGCTCGTGAAAAATGCGATTCTGACAAATGAAAAAACGATTGCCCGTAAGGTGAAAGAAATCATTCTTTCTCTTGCACTCGAACGTCGCTATGAGAAGGATGAAATCCTTCAGCTCTATCTCAATGAAATTCCGTATGGGTCAACAAATTACGGTATTGAGTCTGCGGCGCAAGCCTATTTCTCAAAACCCGCCGCTGAATTAACTATTGCAGAATCGGCAACACTTGCTTCCTTGCCGAAAGCTCCAACGACCTACCTCAATAATCCGGATCGCTTACTTGAACGTAGGGATTGGATTCTTTATGGCATGGAAGAGCTCGGATATATTTCATCCGATGAACTTACATTAGCGCTCGAGGAAGAAACACCCGTCAATCCAACCATATCGGGAATTCAAGCACCGCATTTTGTGATGTGGGTGAAGGAGCTTCTCGTTGAAGAATATGGTGAGCGTATGGTTGAACAAGGAGGGCTCGACGTCATAACGACGCTCGATTTTGATAAGCAGCAATTCGCAGAGGAAGCTGTTACAAATGGAATCGAGGCTCGCAGCGAGACATATAATTTTAACAATACAGGCCTCGTTTCACTTGATCCAAAGAATGGTCAAGTCCTTGCCATGGTTGGATCGGCTGATTATTTCAGTGAGGAAATTGATGGGGCGGTGAATATTACCCGTCGCGCCCTTCAACCTGGGTCGAGTTTCAAGCCAATTATCTATACGGCCGCTTTCGAGGCTGGGTACACTCCGAATACCATTCTTTGGGATGTGAAAACAACATTCCCAACATCTACCGGCCCATATAGTCCTAATAACTTTGATTTCGATGAACGTGGGCCTATTACCGTTCGCAGTTCACTTCAGGGATCTCTCAATATTCCAGCTGTAAAAATGCTTTACCTTATCGGTGTTCAAAATGGTCTGAATTTTGCAGAGCGCTTGGGGTATAGCACATTCGAGGATCGATCTCGCTTTGGCCTCGCTATCGTTCTCGGTGGTGGAGAGGTGCTGCCGATTGAACATGCGGCCGCATATGGTGTCTTTGCAAATGAAGGAAATTACTATGCCCCCGAGGCAATTCTCCGTGTTGAAGATTCTGACGGAAATGTCCTTGAAGAGTGGGAGGAGAAAGAGGGCGAAAAGGTTCTTGAAACAAATTTGGCTCGCATGATTAGCAATGTGCTTTCAGATGATGGAGCACGGGCCTACATTTTCGGAACGGGGAGTAACCTCACACTCCCTGGACGCGCAGCGGCAGCAAAAACAGGAACAACAAATGACAATAAAGATGCTTGGACAGTTGGCTATACTCCGCAAATCGTCACAGCTGTTTGGGCTGGAAACACAGACGGGACATCCATGTCGAGTCGTGCTGGCGGATCAAGTGTCGCAGCACCTGTTTGGAATGAATATATGCGCCGCGCTCATGAAGGCCTTGGGGTTGAGTGGTTCAATTCGCCTACTATTCCCGTTACTGGAAAGGCTATTCTTGATGGACAAATTCCAAGCGAGCGCATCGTCATCGATAAGGCTTCCGGCAAGCTTGCAACAGATCTCACTCCGGACAGCATGAAAGAAGAAAAGGTTTGCGGCGAATATCACAATATCCTTACCTATGTTGATCGATCTAATCCGCTTGGGCCTGCGCCATCAAACCCTGAGGCGGCTGACAGCAGTTGGGATGATTGGGAAAATGCCGTACAGGACTTCATCACACGTCATAATGCCGAGCTTGAAGATGGTGAGGCACCGCTTGAGAACTGTGAAATTCCGACAGAAGAGGATGATGTACATACGTCCCAGAATCAACCACGTGTGAATTTACGCGCACCGAAAAATAATGCCGATGTAGGGAGAAGCTTTGACGTCGATGTACGCGCGAATGCAAAACGAGGCATCGCCAGAATCGAAATTCTCATCGATGATCAAGTCATTCTGATTTCAGGAGACCAATCTATTATCCGGGTCGATCTCCCCTCATGGGTACAGGCGGGAACACATACCCTGACCGTCGCGGCCTATGATGACGTAGACAATGTTGGAATGGACTCTGCAACAATCACGGTCAATGAAGGAGACTTCCTGGAAGGGTTCACGATCACAAATCCAACAAATGGGCAGATTATTGAAGTCAGTGGAAATACCTATACCATTGTCGCGGAAAGCTCTAATGCAGCAGATATACGCACTGTGGGTGTGACAGCTACAAATCTTCTTTCCCCAAGCCCTATCATTGTTGCCGAACTTACAAATCCCGGACCAATTATCTCTATCCCCTGGCAATTACCAGGACCAGGATCCTATGTCCTGAATGTCTGGTCGCGCATGAGTAATGGAGACATTGCTCAGGGCGTCCCGGTACGCATTCTCATAAAAAATCCTGCAGCCATTCCGGAAGATCTTCTACTCGTCACGCCGGACGAGGAAGAGGAGGAAGAATAAAATCCCCATTCGGGGATTTTTCATTACCTGTAAATCGATACTGTTAGGCCTCGGGGTTTTATTGTCGTATCGGCATCACAATATACTTAAACACTTCGTCTGGCATGCCAAGAGGCGTAACAACACATGGATTCATGCCATCAATCATCTGTATTTTGATCTTTGAGCTGCTCATGGCATTAAGCCCATCGAGCAAATAACGATAATTCAAGGCTATTTCATTCTCCCCTCCCTCCATTTCCACATCGAGCGATACGACATTTTCCCCGCGAACTGAATCATTTGACCGTATCTCAATTTCATTTTCCCCTTTAGAACTCAGTCGAATATCATAAAGACCTAATTTAGAGAAAAGACTTGCTGTTTTTATGGCCTGTATGAGCTCGCTTCGATTTACATCGAAAGATGTCACACTCTTTTCTGGAATAATTTGCCGGTAGTCAGGATATACACCCTCAATCGTCCTTGAAGTTAATTCAAAACTTCCATAGGTAAAGACAACTTGATTCTCCGAGAGACCTATCTCAATCGCCTCAGGCGCTTCTACATCGTCTTTAAAGAGCCCAAGTATGCGATGCAGTTCTGAAAGCGTTCTTTGCGGAATAATGACCTGTGCAGAATCCGTTGAACCACCGCTTATTGTCAAGACAACCTCTGAAAGCCGATAACTGTCTGTCGCTGCCATAATAACCTTGCCGCCACCTTCTCTTTCATCATGAAAAGAAAAGAATACACCAGCGAGTTCTGGACGAGATTCATTTGTCGATGCAGCAAATAATACATTCGCAAGCCCTTTTTTGAATTCAGATACTGACATGGAATATGTCTGCTGCCCCGAAACAGATGGAACAACCGGAAATTCCGTCGATGCAATTCCCTTGAGCTTTGTTTTGCTGTTTTTGCATGAAACCATCAATCCGTCGTCTACCAAATCAATATCAACTCGCTCACTTGGTAAGAGATTAGCAAAGTCATAGAAGAGTTTTGATGGAACGGTGTATTCCCCCTCTTGTTCAACTCTGCCTCTCATAGAACAAGAGACAGCCATTTCTAAATTGGTTGCAATAAGCTTTACATTTCCTCCCTCTGCTTTTATGAGTACATTCTCAAGAACAGGTAAGTGGGCTTGTTTTGCTCCTAGGCGACTTGTAATGGCAAGTGCCTGCCAGAGATTGTCTTTTGTGCAAGATAGTTTCACAGTATTTCGGTTATCTCTTATTAATAAAGAGAATATATAGGTTTATAAATCAGTAGTAACAGTAGGGCATGTGGACAGCGTGGATAAGTGACGTTTATGCCCGTGATTCTTTACTGAAAGTGCTTGGGGATTTGTGCACAGTACATGGGAGTTCTTGTGAATGAATTGTGTACAGATTCGAGGCACTTTCACACTATGTGTTTATCCTCAGGTTTTTCACCAAGATGTTCATAGGTTTATCCACGCAGCTTATCCACTTATCCTCATATTATCCAGAATAGATTTTCTGCTTGATGAGTTCTAGGTCACGCTTTAGCTGTTCATCAGTGTCGAGCAGCTTCACGATTTTACTGTATGCGTGCATAGCGGTTGTATGGTCACGTCCGCCGAGTTCCTGTCCAATGGACGGATAAGAACTATCCATTTCCTCTCTCAGAAGGTACATAACGATTTGGCGAGGGAATGCCAAGCGTTTTTCCCTACTTTTTCCAAGAATATCTTCTTGATTAATGTCGAAATATTCAGCGACGGTAAGAATAATTTGTTTCGGTGACACTGTTTTTTTCATGCTGCTTGCCTCGAAGCTCGCAATGAGCGGTTGGCAGGTGTCGATGGTGGGCTCGATATTCTTAAACTGGTGATAGGCAACAATTTTTGTAAGCGCTCCCTCGAGTTCTCGCACATTTGAAGAGATATTATCGGCAATATAGTGCAGAATTTCCCGAGGAATGCTGACGCCGCGTTTTTGACATTTGATGTCGAGAATCGCAACGCGCGTTTCAAGGTCTGGAGCACCAATATCAACGAGCATGCCCCATTCGAGCCTAGAAAGAAGGCGCTTCTCAAGGGCAGCAATGGCGCGAGGCTGCCTATCAGACGCAATAATGATCTGTTTATTTGCCTGATGAAGGGCATTAAAGGTATGGAAGAACTCTTCTTGTGTCCCTTCTTTACCAGTGATGAACTGAATGTCATCAATAAGGAGCAGGTCTACATTACGGTATCGATCTTTGAATTCTTTTGCTTTTCCGCCGCGCACAGCCTGAATAAAATCATTTGTGAACTGCTCGCATGTCACATAAAGCACGCGGGCATTTGGCTTTGAACGAACGATTTCATTCCCAACTGCATGCAGAAGATGTGTTTTCCCAAGCCCAACGCCTCCGTAAATGAAAAGAGGGTTATATGTGCCACCGGGTTGCGCTGCAACAGCTTGCGCGGCTGCATGCGCGAGCTCATTCTGCTTCCCAACAATGAAGCTTTGGAAGATATAATTTGTATTAATAGCACTGCTACTTGTTGCAGGCCCCTGGTCATTCGTAACGAATCCGTAATCTTCTGGAGTATTTTCAACAGGAGCCGCCTCTACTTTTTCTTCCTCTTTAGGGGAGAAGTCAACCGCAACAGGGTCGGCTGGTTTCGTTGCGACACGATATTCAAGTCCGCGAATAGTGTGTTCAGTAATATTTTGCAGGCTAAGAAGTATGTCGCGATGATACTTTTTTTCAAGCCATGCTTTTGTGAATTGATTTGGAACACCAACAATAATGGTGTCCGGAGAAAACTCCGCAATGAATGTATTGCGGAACCAAGTAGTGAAATGCGCTTTGCTGAGCTTCAATTCAAGCTCACCAAGCGCTGCTTGCCAGAGTTCATGTGTATTCATAGATATTCCCCTCAAATTCGACTGATCATCATGTTACACTAGATATCCACAGGCCTCAATGCACCGAAAAAGCGGGATCTTTGGACAGACTGTGGATAACCTGTGTGTATATGTGGATAGATCGCTAATTATTGACATATTTTTATGCAAATGTTACTCTCTGGCTACTTCAGACATGCAAAGAGTATGTCGCATTATTTCTCGGAATTAATTCGAGTACAAAAATAAAGGAAAATATGCCAAAACGGACGTATCAGCCGAAAAAACGTCGACGGGCAAGGAAGCATGGATTTCGATCGCGCATGAGAACACCAGGAGGTCGAAATGTACTAAAGCGACGTCGAGCAAAGGGACGAAAGAGGCTAGCGGTAACAGCGCGCCCACGATAAATGGAGCTTTTGCTCCATTTTTCTTATTATAGGATTACTATGCTTTCAAAAGTGCATCGACTTACAAGTGAAAAAGACATTCTAAGGGCTATTCGTAAAGGAAAAAGTGTTTTCGACAATGCTTGCGGTATTCGATTTATAAAAAATAATCTCCCCTATTCGCGTTTTGCGGTTGTCGTTGGGACAAAAGTAGATAAATCAGCAGTAAAAAGAAATCGGGTAAAGCGGCAATATAGGGAAATTATCCGATTGCATCTTGATTCAATTCTGACGGGCTTTGATATTGTCCTTTTGACATCGAAGCCCGCTGCAGAGCTCGACTATAGTGAGAAAGAGCAGAAAATACTGGGCGTATTTAAAAAAGCGAAGCTATTTCAGTAATATGAAGTGGCTGAGATTGCCGCGCTATATTGGCGCAGGCCTCATTTTTCTCTATCAAAAGATATTTTCTTTTGATCATGGACCCCTGCGCATTCTCTATCCGCATGGATTTTGCCGTTTTCACCCAACATGTAGTGAATACACACGCCGATCCATATTAAAACACGGTCTTATTCGCGGTGGACTACTGGGCGCAAAGCGCATTATAAAGTGCCATCCTTGGTCAAAGGGCGGCATTGACCCTATTCCGTGACTCATCTGGTAATTCGACATGTTTTATGCGCGCTCCCGCGCCTCTTTTTATACGTATAAGGGACTTTGCTATGCGAAATTCTTTGGCAAGAAGCTGAATCAGTGCTGTATTTGCCTTTCCATCTCTTGCCGGAGCTTTAACGGAAACTCTGAGTGTGCCGGTTTGCGTGTATCCCAAAAGAGCATCTCTACTAGCATTTGGTATGACTTGAACGGTGAGAATCATAAAAACGAGCTTAGCTCGTTTTTACTTTACCGCTTTTGCGATGAGATGATCAACAACTTTTTTATTTGTCATTTGCTGTTCAATGTAGTCGCGATACTGAGGCGAATAAATTTGCTTCTTTGCCTCTTCATTTTCTTTATATCGCTCCCCTGCTGCATCAATGGCTGCGTCTACCTCTGTCTTGTCTGCGTGAATGTCTTCTTGTTTGGCCACCGCTTTAATAATGATCGCTGCCTGAATGCGTTTTAGAGCCGTAGGCGTGAAATCAATCTTTAGCTCCGCTAATGTTTTTTTGATTGCTGCAAGATATTCATCCATTTTTTGACCGCGTGACGTAAGAGACTGTTCCAGTTCGGCAATCATACGATTTACTTCTTGGTTTACGAGAATGTCAGGGATGTCATCAAAGGTTGATCCTTTAATAAGTGCATCAAGGACTTCTTTTTCCTGACGGATTATCTCTTCACGTTCATTCTCGGCCTTCAAATTTTCAGATAGTTTCTCTTCGAGGTCCTTCAAATCCTTCAAGCCAATCTTCTTTGCGAAGTCATCATCAATGGCAGGCGATTCTAAATGATAAATCTCTTTTATTTCAACTTCGAAGTCAATGTCGGCTCCTGCAAGATGCTTCTGGTAGTGATCTTTAGGGAATGGAAGCGTGAATGCTTTACTTTCGCCCTCTTTAGACCCCAGAATCTTATCGATGAACCCCTCAATATAATAAGGTTCATTTGTGTAAATGCCATGATCAGCGCCCTCACCGCCCTCGAGTACGACATTATCCTTTTTCATGGTGAGTGACACGATGACCTTGTCTCCTTTTTTAAGAGCATCGCTTTTCTCGGCGCGTATTTCCTTTGTCTGCATAAGCGCCAGGTCTTTTTTGGCACGCTCAAGCGAGTCTGCGTCTGGAGCTGTGTCCTGAGCCTTTACACTCACCTTTTGAAGATCGGCAAGCTTCTTGATCTGAGGCGCAAGAGAAATCTCCACCGTGAAAACAAGATCATTTCCAGGTGCCATCTTCTCTGCATTGAAAAATGGCTGACCGACTGTATCCAAATCTTCTTCAAGCATGGCCTTCACGAAAGCATCTCGAATTAATTCCTCTGCAGCATGTTCGAGAAGGGCCATTTCACCTACACGCTTTTTCACAACATCATATGGTGCTTTTCCGGGTCTAAAACCAGGAATATTTGTGTCCTGAGACATGTGTTCGGCCGCATGCTTCATGCCAGACTCGACTTCTTCTTTTTGAATGGTGATTGTAAAAATCGCCTTTCCTTTTTCTGTTTCAAGTGTATAACTCATACTAAGCGGGAGAGTACCGCCGCCCCTGTTTTTTGTCAATAGTTGATTGGGAATCTCGAGAGAATAAAAGTAGCTTATATTAGCTAAAAAACGCTGACATATGATTGACATTGCTTTTGCCGCGCGCTAGGATGCTATTACATAATCGTAAGCTATAAAACAGTCGATTACACAATCAATGAAGCGGTTTTTCACTGCTGCTGGGCTCGGTCTTATCCGAATGCTCGTTAAAGCAAAGCCAAAAACACTTCGCATATTTCGCATGCTGACGCGCCCATTTGCATGGATCGGGCGTATTTTTATTACCGCACTCATTCCAGTGTATCGAGCTGGATATATTGCAAAGCGCGCCATTCTCGATATCTATCAACCTGCTCGCGGTCGCATCATGTTTTGGCTCACGAATCGCTATATCGTGCATATCGCTATTGGGTGTATTGTCGCGATTACTCTTTTTCTTAATCTCAATACGCAAACAGTTCGAGCAGAAACATTTGGTCAAAAAAGCCTGATGTATCAATTGGTCGCCGACCAAAGCAGTCAGCTTTACGAGGAATATGTTGATTTTGAAGAGGGCACGACGCGGGCTGCGTATCGATATGCGCCTCAAACGGCTGTATCTTCAAGGACGCTTGGGATTGTGCCAGAGGCACTTGGATCGGTAAGCGCATCCCTTCTTGGTGGGTCGAGTTTATCCGCTGCGAATCTTGGTGCGAGCGATGCATCTATTGCACCGCGAAGTGAAATAATAACGTATACCGTTGAGAGTGGTGACACATTGTCAAGTATTGCTTCTGATTTTAATATCACGCTTAATACACTTCTTTGGGCGAATAATTTATCTGTTCGTAGTACGCTTCAACCTGGAAAAGAGCTTGAAATTCTTCCGATTTCAGGAGTGCGGCATAAAGTAGCAAGTGGTGACACATTGTCTCGTATTGCAAATAAATACGATGTCGAAGCTGATGAGATTCTGGCATTTAATGCACTTGCGGATGCATCAGACTTGAGTATTGGCGAATCCCTTATCATCCCAGGGGGAACAGTTGCGGCACCGGTCGCTACGCGAAGCACGAGCCGCATTTTTTCTCCGTCTACTTCGGGTAGCTCTTCATCTATTGCTCCAACAACATCTGGATCAGGAAATATGGTTTGGCCAACAGATTTGCGTGTGATTACGCAGTACTATGGATGGGCGCATACAGGGCTCGACATTGATTGCCACTTTACGCATGACAATTACGCCGCTGATGACGGTGTTGTGCAATTCGTTGGATGGAAGGGTGGTTATGGCTATACAGTTGAAATTAATCATGGAAATGGAATTGTGACTCGATATGGTCACCATGCCAGCATGTATGTGTCAGCTGGACAGCAAGTTGCCAAGGGAACGCCGATTGGTCGATGTGGAACAACAGGGCGATCGACGGGAACGCATCTTCACTTTGAAGTTATTGCGGGCGGAGGATTCCGCAACCCTCTTGAATATATAAGATAGTCTACTTTTTTCTCATTTGAATTGCCTCAGCGACATGAGATGCCTGTACGACGCCGCTTGCCTCTAAGTCGGCGATCGTGCGTGCTAACTTTTTGATTCGGCCAAGGCTTCTTGCGGACAGATGAAGTTTTTCATATGCCGTCTGCGCAAGATTGTCTGCCTTGGCGGTCATGCAGAGCATGCTACGCATGTCTCGTTGAGAAATCTCGGCATTGATATTGTACAAGCGATCATAAAAGCGTTTCTGCTGCATTTCTCTTGCCGCGATAACACGCTTTCTCACGGATGAAGATTCTTCTGTGGATTTGGGCCGGAGCTCATCAATGCGCAGCCTCGGTACATCAATAAACATATCAATACGATCAGAAATAGGGCCAGATATTGTACTTGAATAGCGCTCAATTTGTCCTGCGCTACATGTGCAGGGCATATCTATATCTGTGCTGAAACCACATGGGCAGGGATTCATGGCCCCAATGAGCATAAAACGTGCCGGATACGTGTATGAACCCGCTGCACGGGCTATATGCACTTCTCCATCTTCGAGTGGCCCGCGCAAATGTTCTATGGTTTTCTTTGAGAACTCTGGTAACTCGTCGAGAAAGAGAACCCCGCGATGAGCAAGAGAGATCTCTCCTGGTCGCGGATGCGTCCCCCCGCCGATTAATGCCACACTGGACGCAGAATGATGCGGACTTCGAAATGGCGGTTGGCGTATTAATTGTGAAAATGGTTCATTTTGAACCGAAGAATGTATACATGTTACCTCTATTGCCTCTTCATCTGTAAGTGGTGGAAGGATGCTGGGCATGGATTTTGCAAGCAGTGTTTTTCCGCTTCCAGGCGGCCCTGACATGAGTACATTGTGACCACCCGCCGCGGCAATTTCGAGACTTCTTTTTGCATGCATTTGTCCGTAAATATCTGAAAAATCAACGGTAAATTCCTCTGTATTTCCCGCATCTGTTTGCTTCACTGTCTTTTCAAGGGCCTGATCCCGAAATGCATGAATGAGATCTGCCAGGCTAGATGCCGTATAGACATTCTTCATCACAAGTAAGGCCTCTTGCGCATTTTCACGTGGCACAATGAGCGGTGTATTTGTTTTTTGAGCTGCAAGCGCGCAGAGCATCGCAGCGCGTACTGTTTTTATTGATCCGTCTAGGCCAAGCTCGCCAATATATCCATACTGACTCGCCTGATCTTTCTGCAATTGTCCTGAAGCGGCAAGTATGGCGATTGCAATCGGTAAATCAAATGAGGGGCCACTCTTTTTGAGATGTGCTGGTGCTAAATTAACGATGACGCGTATGCGCGGGAATGAAAATCCACTATTTCGCATTGCTGATCGTACCCTGTCTTTTGATTCCGATATCGCAGCATCCGGAAGTCCAACAATAGAAAAGCCGGGTAGACCGCTTGCAATGTCCACTTCAATGGTAATTGGCTCCGCCTGTATGCCGATAATGGCATAACTTTGTAAACAAAAACTCCCCATACATATGTGAATGGGGAGTTAACTACTTCTTATTGTACAGGATTAATATGGCTATGCCAACAATAATGAGGATATCTGCCAGATTTATCACGGATTGCCCAACAATAAGGATATAATCCGTCGTAAATCCATGTATGATACGGTCAATATAATTTCCTAATGCGCCAGACAGGATACATAAAAAGGCGAATTTATGCATCGGCATGGCCGTTTTGCGCATGCCGTAAATAAGAAGGGCGATAATTATGGTGGATATAGGCAGTAAAATGGCATGAGGGATAAAAATACTGCCCGCAATACCCGGATTCTTATATAAAGAGATGTCGAAAAAGAAGTTAAAAACGCGTTCATGTTCAGTGAGCGCGTTTAATGCGGCTAATTTTAGGGAAAAATCAACAATCGCAACTAAAATTGGTACTAGGAAAAGATGTGGAGACATTAAAGTTCTTGTGTAAGAGTCTTTTTACTCGCAACTGATGACGTTGATGTTGGTCTTGCGCGTAATCTCCCCTCTGAAATAGGTTCTCCTGTGTATTTGTCGATACCATATGTACCCTCTTCAATACGGTTCAGGGCATTATTTACGTCGCGCAAGCTTTTTTCAAGCTCAGATTCCAAAGAAAGGCTGCTCCCATATTCGGCAACTTCCATAGCATTCTCGTCCTCATCATCTCCATAATTTGGAAAGCTGGCATCGTATTCTTCGCTAGATTTACCCGTTTTTTTTGCAATTCGCTTCAATGCATCCTCGAGGCGGTCTTTTTCATTGAGTAAAACCTCCTTCATTTCTGCTACAAATTCGTCTTTATGCATACTTTACTATTATTCGATAAATCAATTCTAATTGAAAATAAGAAAAAAAAGAAGAGGGTTCGGCGGACATAGAAGTAAAAAAGTTCCTTGAACCCTCACGAAAGGCGTGGGACACCGTCCGTGAAGAGTGGGTTTTGGTGAAAAAAACATGTTTTCCTCAAAACTCACTCTTCATTCGGCGTCAAACCTTGGCCTTTTAGATGACACCCCACTCTACCCTGCGTTGGTTTTGCTGCCCCCCGTTGCAGCTAACCGAGCCCACTAGAAAGGATAAAAGCATGGACCGCTAGTAAAGTGGTGAGATATGCCCCGAAACTGCGCAGTTGCAGTGTGGGTTTTCGGGACACCTCCCCCGTGTCATAAACACAGACGAGATTGTTGAAAGAGCGACTTACATTAATAATTGTATTCAGTTGAACACATATTGTCAACATGTTATAAGTCCTTTAAATAAAGGGCAAAACGCCATATGTGTATAACTTTTTTATATAAATCCCGCAAAGGCCTCACAGCCTGTGGATAAACTGTGTGAGAATTGTTAGTTATCCACATTTATACAGAGAATGAGGTCATTTCCTTTAAATTCTGCCGATTTAATAGGTGTAAAGAATTCCGGCACAAGCGACAGTGATGAAGACAATATGTCGTCAAACACATGATTTTTTCTGACCATCATTGAATGCGGTCTTGATGTACATTCACCATTTGGCTTGTTTTCGCCAAGTTTTTCTATAATTGCTCTATTTGTGTATTTGTGAAGATCTCCTGTCTTTACGATATTGCCGGATATATTTCCCTGCTCAAATCCTAAAATGAGTCCATCTTCTATGTTTTCTATACTTGAATGGGTGCTATCTGCATTGGATCGAATTTCTTTAATAGTTGTCCCATCACTCAATGTCAAGGCTAGCGTAGACAAATTACTGCTTTGTACGGTTTTTTGGAGGAAATTTGCTAAATCTTCATCTGAAAATGCGCCTGTGAAAAGTATGGAGAAAAACTCATCGTCTTGACCTTGCCCCCATATGAACTGATGAATGGTCGCATTCGGTAGAAAAGACATTGATTTAATGTCAAAGTTAATAAATGTGTGGATTTCCGTATTTTCAGGGGTGAGATATTGATGAGAATTGGATTTTTGACCAATATTGCTTATTCGTATGCTTTTTTGGTTAAATCGAGCAGGATAAAAGCCATCTTCATTTGCATAATAGGCTCTTTTTGCTATCAGAAAGGGGTTTCGTTGCTTTTTATAAGGCATAACACTGAATCTCCCCTGACTTGTTGTTACGCCAATGAGGCTGTTTTCTGAGAAGAAAAGCGATATTTCTCCTCTTGCATTGCGCAAAAGGCTATTTACTGACACGGTTGTCCCATCTATAACGGTATTTCCGAGTAATTCGTGAATAATGGGTATGCTTCTAGTATGCAGCGGTATTCTGAGATAGCTTTCCGTTCCATCGGGGGCATATTTTGCTGTATTTTTCGTTCTTTGCAATGCGGTTATAATGATTATTGTGCTAAGAATGGCTAAAATAAGAAAGATAATATTAGAAACAACCCGCCTGGATGGACGGGTTGTTTTTGTTATATCAATTGATAGAGATTTATGACTTTGCATGTGGTTTCTTTCTACCCTGATCTTTCTTTGGTGCAAATGGCTTTCTTGGCGGGGTTTTTTGCGCTTTGGCTTTCATTTCATCGGTATACACATTGCCTTCTGCCTGTTTCATTGAAAGGCTACATCGGTCTCCTTCTTTCGCGATCACTTTAACCTTCACGCTGTCGCCCATCTTTACTATATCATCGACTTTTGCAACACGCCACGGTGCAAGTTCTGAGATATGTACCATACCATCACGACCTTTCGCGAAGTCAACAATAGCTCCAAAGTCCATGATGCGCGACACAGTACCGTCAAATTGCTCTCCAACGGTAATTTCACGTGTTAATTCATTGATCCAATCATAGGCGGCTTGTCCCGATGCCTGATCCTTCGATGTAATCATGACAAGTCCATCTGATTCGATGTCGATATTTTCAACACCTGTATCCCCAATAATTTTATTGATGATTTTTCCACCCGGACCAATAACGTCTCCAATCGATTCTGGATTGATATTCAATTTTAGAATACGCGGCGCATATGGTGATAGCTCTGCTCGTGGCTCAGCGATAATGCGTTCCATATCATCAAGAATGGTTAAACGTCCATTTCTTGCCTGCTTGAGAGCTTCTACAACTATTTCATGGTTAATTCCATGTGTTTTTGTATCCATCTGAATTGCCGTGATTCCATTTCGTGTTCCTGTAACTTTAAAGTCCATTCCACCAGGACCATCTTCAAGGTCCTGAATGTCCGTAATCACTTTCCAAGTGTCCTTACCACGTGAAGCAAGGCCGATAGCTACTCCTGCAACGGGAGATGCAATCGGAACGCCCGCATCCATAAGGGCAAGTGTCGATCCGCATGTAGATGCCATAGAACTTGATCCATTTGAATTCATTGTTTCAGACACGACACGAATGGTGTATGGGAAGTCTTCTTTATCCGGAATCATACTTTCTAGTGCCTTTTCAGCGAGAGCTCCGTGCCCAATTTCACGCCTTCCAGCTCCTCGAAGTGGCTTTGCTTCTCCGACAGAAAATGGAGGGAAATTATAATGATGCATGTATCGCTTTTCCCCAACCGTTTCCATATTATCGAGCGTTTGCTGATCTCCTGGCGCTCCAAGCGTACATACAGAAAGTACTTGCGTTTCACCGCGGCCGAAGAATCCAGCGCCATGAACACGCGGCAATAATCCAACTTCTACAGCGAGCGATCGTACTTCCGTCATTCCGCGACCGTCCAATCGGCGATTCTCTTCTAGAATAAGTCGTGACGCCTCATTTTGAACGAAATCATAAATAAGCGACGTAGCGAACCCTATATCGCTCTCTTCCATTTCTTGAGATTCTAAATGATCAACAAGACGCTTCTTGAGTTCATCTTTTGCATCTGATCGCTCACTTTTTGTCGCGAGCGGTTTTGAGAAGAACAGCTCTTCCATTTGAGATGTCATGAAATTCTCTGCAAGTTCTTTCACCTCTTTTTGGCGGTCGAGCTTTGCCTGATCTTCCTCTGTTTTTGGTGAGAACAAATCCAGTTTTTCCTTTCCGCATTCTGTTCGAATCGTTTCGATGATGTCGAGCACAGGTTTCATTTCGGCTCGTCCTCTCTTGAATGCCTCCGCTATAAGCTCTTCATCTGTTTCATTTGCGCGAGCTTCGATCATGACAACATTTTCCATTGTTCCGGCTATATCAAGATCAAATGCTGTATCCTTTCGCTGGCTATATGTTGGATTCACAATCCAATTTCCTTCATTGTGACCGATGCGCACAGCTCCGATAGGTCCATTCCAAGGAATATCGCTCATATGAAGCGCGCAAGATGCCCCAATAAGTCCGAGGATATCCGGGTCATGCTCTTCATCAAATGAGAGTGTTGTCACGATTACCTGAACATCTCGACGCATGCGATTATCAAAGAGCGGTCGTAATGCTCGGTCAATAAAGCGTCCAACAAGAACAGCCTCATCGCTCGGTCGTCCTTCACGTTTAATAAATCGAGATCCTTTAATGCGACCTGCCGCATAAAGCTTCTCTTCATAGTCCACCATCAGGGGGAACCAGCTCATTCCGGGGCGCTCGCCACCCATGACGGCAGTAACAAGCACGACGGTTTCACCCATTTGCACTGTCACGGCAGCATTTGCTGCTGGTGCGAATTGTCCGGTAGAAATGGTTAATTCCTTTCCACCAAATGTACATGTGTATTCTTTCTTTTGCATAAAATATTCAGCCCAAGGCCTAAGACCTCTCAATGTAGATCTCTTCGTCCTGGGCTAATAATGAATTAATAGGATTACTATCCTAAACTTGATCGAGGAATAATCCCAGATCAAGTTCAGAAAGGAATTCTGAACTAAAATGTTAACTTTCTACTTCGTCGCTCTTCAATATCTTCGACGGATTCATCGTCTTTATTTACTTCAATGGGACGAAGGATTTCTTTTGCTTTTTTCGTCTTCGTTGTTCTGCTATTCGACTTGGATCGGCTATTTGCGATCAAAAACTTCCTTTTGCTTTCTGATAAATTCGTATAGATGTCGGCCGCTTCAACAAGTCGTGTGGATGTAGATTCACGAAGAGACATGACATGGACAATGCGTCCGCGCGATTGAACATACTCAACAAGTGGCACAAAATCGCCATCACCAGAAACAAGGACGACAACGTCGAGCATGTCGAGCATACGAATGACGTCGATTGTTAGACCGACATCCCAATCTCCTTTTTTATTTCCTCCATGATATTCAAGTAATTCTTTTGAGATGACTTCAATTCCCTCACTTCGCAAAGCATTGAAAAAAGCCTCCTCTGCTCCCTCCTCTGTTGAAATAGTATATGCAAGTGCGCGAATGAGATGTCCATTTTCGCTACCCGCTTTTACAATATTTGAAAAGTTAACCTTTCGGTTGAAAATATTTCTTGCGCTATAGTACATGTTCTGTACATCGATGAAAACACCGACGCGCCTATTTTTTACATTTAACATAATATAGAAAAAGGAAAACTCGCCTGAGCGAGCTTTCATTGATTAATTCTCTTTTTTAACTCGAAGCTTCAAGTCAGCAACAATCTTGTCGAATGCTTTCGCATCTTCGCGCTGCAAATACTTCATGAGTCGTCGTCGTTCAACAACTTTCTTCAGAAGTCCTCGGCGTGAGCTGAAATCTTTCTTATGACTTCGCAAATGATTTGTGAGGTCTTTGATTTCGGCTGTCAAAATCGCAATCTGTACTTGGGGAGACCCCGTGTCCGTTTCATGCGTTTTGAATTTATTGATAATGTTCTGCTTCTGTCTTTTTGTGAGCATAGTTTTTATTCTAGCGATTGTCTTAGCAATGCATGCTCATTCGCATAGCCATGGCAATCGTGTTAATTACAGGGTCAAAATAGCTCATTTGTCTGTTTTTGTCAATAAAATACCGCCTATAAAAAAAGAAGACCGTCAGCGAGTGCTGACGGTCAACGTGTAGATCAGAATGCGAACAAAACGAATCGCATTCGGGGGTCCGCGTGCCCAATTCATCTCTTCCTCCTTGGTCACCGCGCGGCCTCATGCAGCGCGGTGTCTAGGGGTCGCCGTCGGTGCTGTTTCAGCGATAATCACTGGTGGACGCGTGCAGGTGAATCAAGGTTCACCTCCCATTTTTGAATGTTTTTCCCTATGTCGCGACCCCTCAACTATATGAGGCCTGACATTCTCGACTTCGGGCTTTCACTGTCGAGGCACGCAATGTAACACAAATTTCAGTATTTGTCAAGAGCATGCACGGTATATTTGGCTAATATTAGGTAAAAAAAGAACGCCCGAAGGCGTAGAGTGGATGCATGATTCGTCGAGAGTAGGATCAGGAGATGTTTTCGACGGAATGACCATCATCGGTCAACTTGCCGCCGTCACACAGGGATCCTCTTTCGCCGATTTGCTTCGAAATGACGTCGATATTCATGACGTACTCCTTTGTTGTCATGTGCTGTGAGTATAGGTTGAAAGACCTCTTTCGTAAAGAAGTGTCGTATAATGTATATGTATGGCGCAAAATCAGTTAGGGAAACTTATAAAACAATTTCTGGAATACCTCGAAATCGAACGTGGCCGCAGTATGCGTACGGTCAGAAATTATCACTTTTATTTAAATAGATTCGCTGAATTTGCCGGACATCCGCACCCGTCAAAGATTTCGCAGGACATCGTTCGGAAATTTCGTTTATTTTTGAATAGGGATTTAGAAGGTCGTGACGATGTAAATTTAAAAAAGTCTACGCAGAATTATCATTTGATCGCACTTCGTTCATTTTTAAAATATTTGCAAAAAATTGATATCAAAACACTTGCGCCCGAAAAAATAGAGCTTGCAAAGCATGGGACGAGGCAGGTTGAGGTTCTTGATGAGGATGAACTCGATCGTTTACGGGAAGCTCCACTTGAATCGGGTGGGATCATCGGTAAAAGAGATAAGGCAATAATTGAAATGCTCTTTTCGACAGGTTTGCGTGTTTCTGAGCTTGCGAATTTAAAAATCGATGACGTCAACCTAAAAAAAGATGAATTTACCGTTCGGGGTAAAGGGTCGAAGCATAGAGTTGTTTTTCTTTCTGATCAGGCGAAAAAATCGGTCAAAGAGTACCTTGAAGCGCGAAAGGATATGTCACCACATTTATTTGTGAGCCATGATCGAGCAAAAAAGCATCGCGAACCCCTTCCCCTTTCAGCGCGCAGCGTTCAGCGTGTTATTGAAAGAGCTGCGTCTATTGCAGGAATTACAAAGAAAGTGACGCCGCATGTGCTGCGACATACATTCGCAACGGATTTACTGCATAATGGAGCTGATATTCGAAGCGTGCAGTCTATGCTTGGCCATGAATCGATTACGACGACACAGGTGTATACGCATGTAACCGATAAACAGCTGCATGAAATTCATAAAAAGTTTCATGATAGGTAGGCTGATCATCAGATCATCTTCGATATTTCCGACTTCTGAAGCGATCAACTCATAAGTCGGTTATATAAAATACCCCAGTCTTCAGACTGAGGCATTTTATGGGGCGGCTAACGGGAATCGAACCCGTAATAGAGGTACCACAAACCCCTGTGATAACCGTTTCACCATAGCCGCCATGGTACGCCCGGTAGGACTCGAACCCACAACCTAATGGTTAGAACCCATCCGCTCTGTCCAGTTGAGCTACGGGCGCGTACTATTGGGTCTAATTGTAGCGCGATAGTAGCGCATTTTTTGTTTATTTGCAAGGTGTGATCCCAGCTATGCATAAACACTTGACGTTTTTGGTATTTTCTGGCACTATACGCCGCGTTGTCTTGAAATATATGGATTCGTTCATGTATGGAAAGGCATATCGTACCCTTTGAAGGCATTGTGCCGGAAAAGGTTTCACACTCGAGGCCTAGCGGCCTCATGGAGACATACAATATGTTTACTTCTTCGCTCATCCCCTCGTTCACGATGGATGTCAATTCGGGTAACTTCAAGGTGATCAGTGACGCTCTGCCGCAGATCGTTCCGCAGCCCGGCGCTTTGCGTCGGATCGCGTTCGACATCGACAAGGGCCGGCTCTCCCTCACCGAGCTCGAGGCTCCGAAGGCGGATGGGATGCTCGACGTGATCAACGTCGTCGAACTCGGCATCACCGACGATCAGAAGCGGGTCTTCATCGTGACGACGCAGACCGGCAACCTGATTCAGGGCGACAAGTTCGTCGACAATGCCGCCAAGCTGTCGCTGCAGAAGCTCGCGACCGGTTGCGCGGCGATGATGGATGGTGCCGACCTGAACATCGGCATCAACGTGAACACCGAAGCGATGAAGCTGATCGGTCGTCAGAGCGGAACGCGCCTCGACGCCATCGGCAACAACTGGTCGAGCTTCATGCTGACCGTCGACCTCGGCACCGGACAGATCGTCGACTTCGAGAACATGGGACACATGTCGGTGATGAAGGACTTCGTGACCGACGACTTCACCATCCTCGACGGGCTGCGCTTCCAGAAGGTGACGAACGACGAGATCCTCGCCGCCATCGACAATGGCCGCGACCTCATCGACCTGTTCGATGAGAACCGGTTCGTGAAGATCAACGACGATGTGCCGCACATGCTCATGCGCGGCATCGACGGCAAGGTCCTGACCACCGACGGTCTCGGAACCACGGTGTTCAAGTGGGACGATGCGTCCGGCGACTTCCAGACCGGGAATGTCGACGGAATCCTGCACTCGGCGCTCGACGTCGACGGCATGATCGACAACAACAGGTTCGTGAAGATCGAGGGCAGCCCCTACGACAACACGCTGCAGTCGATCCCGCTCGGCTTCGACGAACTGCCGGTCGACGCGAAGAACCAGTTCTCGCAGGCCTAGGTCTGCGTCCCGGAACAATGAACATCTCGTACACCTAGCGACTTCCATCGCTATGGATGAGTCAATGGTGTTCAAATGTTCCCTCTCTGCTCCCCCATTGCTTCGGCAGTGGCGGGAGCTTTTTTGTATTGACATGTTTGCATTTTTACGGTATGAATGATCTATCTAGTTGTGAGAGAGGGTGTGCGCCTCCTTAAAATTCACAATGCGATCCCCTCTTCCATCTCCCACGAGATGCATAATCGTATTGTGGCGGTAGATATACCGTATGCAGTGGCTTTGGTGCTGGTGCATTGGCTACCTCGAATCTGTCAGACGAGGCGTGGTGGAACCAGCCTGACATGGTAAGGTAGCGATATCGTTGGTCACGTGATAACCAGGCGCGCCCGGGACGCTTTCCTGCGCTCGAGCGTCTCGGGCGCGCTTCACTCATCGCCAATCGGCGATTCTTTTTTTATTTTGCTAAAAAACGTAAGATGAAGGCGTATGAAAAAAGATCTCTTTCTTGTTCTCGATGGAAATGCATTACTTCACCGTGCTTGGCATGCCATTCCACCCCTTACAACGGCCGATGGACGTGTTGTAAATGCTGTTTATGGCTTCACAAATGTCATTGAAAAAATGCTCGACAAATATCAGCCAAATTATATGGCGGTGGCTTGGGATTTACCGGGGAAAACATTCCGTCATGATGCTTATGCTGATTACAAAGGGACAAGAAAGAAAAAAGAGCCTGAACTTTATGATCAAATCCCCATGATTCAGGAAGTGCTTGATGGTTATGGCATCCCCTCTCTTTCTGCGGAAGGTATGGAGGCAGACGATGTGATTGGAACGCTTGCAAGTATCTATGGGCCGATGAAGGAAACAAAAATGCTCATCGTGACAGGAGATTTAGATGCTTTGCAGCTCGTGAACAAAGATGTAGCGGTTCTTATTTTTGTGAAAGGTCTTTCTCAGACGAAGATTTATGACGAGAAAGCAGTGAAAGATCGATATGAATTGCGTCCGGATCAGTTGATTGATTTGAAAGCGCTCATGGGCGATTCATCTGACAATATTCCTGGTATTGCGGGTGTTGGCCAGAAGACGGCAACGGAGCTTCTTAAGGAGCATGGGTCTATTGATGAAATATTTAGGGCAATTGAGGACGGTATTGTTCCGGAAAAATTTGCAAAAAAATTCCGGGGGAAAGAAGATGAAGTGAAAGCAATGACGCATCTTGTGACCATTGTTAGGGATATTGATTTGGGTGGATTCAAAGCGGAAGATGCGACCATGTCAGAACCAGATTCAAAAAAATTAACAGCATTATTTAAAGATTTAGAATTTAAAACGCTTCTTTTCAAATATCAGGATGAAAAGAAGGATGCACCGAGTGCCAAAACGGTTAAGCGTGGCATGATTGAGGGCAAAATTGGTGGGAATACGGCATATGTCCACCTTGCAGAAGAAGATATTACTCTATTTGATGGGTCCGTGTATCAAAAAGTGGATGAAGCAGAAGCGAAAACTATTTTGAAAGGGAAGAAAAAAATCATCGGTCATAATTTGAAACAAGCCATGCATCAATTGGATATGGTTTTTGATGCAGATCTCTTCGATGTCATGGTTGCAGGTTATCTCATTGATTCTTCTATGCGCGATTTAAGCTTGGAAGCTCTTGCAGATTCATATTTGAGCAAGTCTATTGAAGCATTCGATAGCGAGCTCGCGGCTCTTTCTGAATTGCATAAAGTCTTTGAGGATAGAATGAAAGAAGATGGACTTGAAAAGGTGATGTATGAGATTGAAATGCCCGTATTGCCTGTTCTGTATCGCATGGAAAAAGCAGGAATAGCCACGGACAAGGCGCATCTTGATCATCTATCTAAAACATTCAATGAGCAGCTGCAATCGCTTACAAAGCGTATCCACAAACTTGCAGGGCGAGATTTCAATATTAACTCCCCTTCCCAACTTGCTGAGATTCTGTTCGAAGACTTGGGACTTTCAACAAAGCGAATTAAAAAAACAAAAACAGGTTTTTCAACGGCTGCTTCTGAATTAGAAAAGATGTGGGATACACATGAGATCGTTCCTCTTATTAGCGAATATCGTGAGCTTGCGAAGCTTAAATCAACCTATGCGGACGCATTGCCGAAATTGATTCAGGATGATGGGAGAATTCATACGAGTTTCAATCAAACGGTTGCAGCAACGGGACGTTTATCATCTTCTGACCCAAATTTGCAGAATATTCCAATACGAACAGACCTTGGTAATGAAATCCGACGTGCCTTTATTGCGCCGAAGGGCAAGGTGCTTCTTGCAGCCGACTATTCCCAGTTCGAACTTCGTTTAGCAGCCGATATTTCGCGTGATAAAGAGCTGCTCGATGCTTTTAAGGACGGAGCTGACATTCATACGAGAACGGCGGCTAAAATTTTCGGGAAAGGTGATGATGAAGTCACGCGTAATGATCGTCGTATGGCAAAGGCTGTTAATTTTGGGATTTTATATGGCATGGGATCGCGCAGCCTTGGGAAATCTGTCGGTATAAAACAGACAGAAGCTAAGGAATTTATTGAACGTTACTTTGAATTGCATCCCGGATTGCGTAGTTACATGGACGAAATGAAGTTGAAGGCTCATGCAAATGAATATATTGAAACGGAATTTGGTCGACGAAGGTATTTACCAGATATTAATTCAGGCGTGCAAATGCTTGTTGCGGCTGCAGAACGCATGGCAATTAATATGCCAATTCAAGGGACGCAGGCTGACCTTGTAAAAATGGCGATGATTCAAGTGCAGGAATGGATTGATAAAAATGAGATACCAGTCAAAATGCTTTTACAGGTTCATGATGAGCTTGTATTTGAAATCGATGCAGAACATGCTGATGCCGTAATGAAGCAGATTGTTAATATTATGGAATCTGTTTGGGATGGAGAGGTTCCGTTGATTGTGAATGCAAATCTTGGTGATAATTGGGGTGATTTGAAATAAAAAAAACCGCAGCAGATGCCGCGGTAAGTGAGACCTTGGTGCTGAACGATCAGATCTTTTTCACCTTCGCATTGAAATCTTGACGAAGGGTGCTTATGGCTCTTTCATTTGGAACATGGGCCTGAATGGTAATATCACGGTTGATGCGAGTATCTCCGAATGACTGATTCATCGCTTCGCGAATCATCGAGTCATGACCCTCGACTGGCGTGAAGAGCTGCCCCCTTTTCGAATCAATCCTGAGGGCCTCCCCCTTTGTGATGCCCTTGTTCAAGTGAATTTCTACAAGGATGCGCATTTTTTCCTCCAATGCATGTAAAGCCAAGCAAAGATACATTAAATTTGCTTCTTTGTCAATATCGATATGGTAAAATCCGATCATGATTATTTTTGTCTACGGTGACAGTCCACATTTGCTGAAGCGAAAGGTTGAGGAGCTTCAAAAAGGATTTGTACAGAAATTTGACCCATCAAAGTTTAATTTTGATGAATTTGTATATTCAGAGAAGGCAGAAAAAGATATTGTTCAGGTATTGAATACGCCCCCATTTTTGGGTGAGAAGCGAATGCTTGTTATCAGAGGGCTTTTAACCGAATCAAATGCAAAGCCATTTGCGGCACTTTGGATTGATCGTTTTCATAAGAAGACTGAAACGACATTATTAGTGCTCGTCGAGGAAATAGACACTGAAAAAGTAGAAAAGCATAAGATTTGGCAGGGATTGCGCGGTTTGGATAATGTACATATGTATCCTCTTGGTAATCTTTCTGGTGTGAAATTGGAGCAATGGGTAATGGTACGTGCAAAGGATTTGGGTATTATGCTTCGTCCTCAGCAAAGTAGGGATTTGATACAGCGAGCATCCGGTGACATGGAAACAATTTTACTAGAATTGGCAAAACTTCAGGCATTTACTGGTCAGGATACAATTTCTGATACAAATTTCAATCTGCTTATTTCGAAAAATGTTGAAGATAATATTTTTCAACTTATTGATGCGGTGCAAGCAGGAAATATCAATAAGGCGCTTTCTTTACTCCAAAGTCAACGAGATTATGGTACATCCGATATGCAAATTCTTGCTATGCTTATTCGTCAGATGCGATTATTGAAGAAAATGAAGGTATATTTAGAAGAAAATGGACAAAGTTCAGCGAAAGATTTAGGCATGCATCCATTTGTTGCGAAAAAGGTAGCTAAAGCGGTTCAAGGCACGAATCTTGATGAAATAAATGATGGAATAGATTTGCTCATTGATCTTGAAATGCGTGTTAAAACAGGTAAAATTCGCGATATTATTGCCGTGGACCGTACTGTTTTAAAAATAATGCGGGCTTGACACTTCCCTGTTTTCTCGGTAAACTCCTGTCGTCCCTTTTATAACATGCTCATAAATGGATATTTATGCCAAATTTGGCAAATGCAAAGAAAGCTCTTCGAGCAAGTGCGAAGCGTGCGGAGCGAAATCGATTGATTCGAGAAGAGATTAGCTCACTTCGTCGGCATTTTCGAAAGGCTGTCGAAAGTAATGATTTCGATGAAGCGAAGAAAATGATGCCAACGTTAGACAAAAAACTTGATAAGTCTGTAACGAAAAATGTCTTTAAAAAGAATAAAGTTGCACGAATCAAGGCACGACTAGCAGCATCACTCAAAAGAGCTGAAGCAAAATAAAATGACCCATTTGGGTCATTTTATTGTAGCTGTGGTTTTTCTAGCTTTTCTATTTCGATCAGGTCATCTCGATTTCCATCGGTGATTCTTATGACGTCTTTACTGATTTTTCCAAGTTCTGATCCTGTTTCATTGTATTGATTCACTACCGTGGATAGATTTTTTCCTAATCGTTCATGCGTGTCACGATATTTTGCGAAATGTTTACCAAGCTCCCCTACTCTTTTGATAATTTCTTGCGTAGACTTCTCAATTTCAAGCTTCTTTAGACCCATAAGTACTGTCTGCAGATATGCATAGAAAGATGTTGGAGAAACAAGCATAACCTGTCTTTCAAAGGCATATTCAACCAAATTACTACTATTTACTCCAGATCCAACATCAGCATTCAATAAATTATAATAGACACCTTCTGCAGGAATGAACATAAATGCAAAACTTGTAGTGCCATGTTCAGGTCGAATATATTTTGATGTTTCGTCAATGCGTTTTTTAACATCGGCTTTGAACATCTTTTCTAGCTTTTCTCGGTTATTCTTGTCGAATTCCTCCATCATGCGATTGTAATTTTCTAGTGTAAATTTCGCGTCAATTGGGATAATTTGCTCATTAACGAAAATAACAGCGTCTGCAATAAGTTTTGAACCAGCATCGTCTAGGCCAAGTTCATGCTGCATACTATACATCTGTTTTGATGGCATAACATTACTAAGCAGTGTTTCTAGCCAATATTCGCCAAGAACTCCCCTTTGCTTTGGATTCTTTAGAATATTTTGCAATTGTCGAAGCTCGGTAGAATAATCGAGTACTTGCTTGCTGGTTTGTTTTACCTCGGTCAATTCTTTGGTAACGGATGCGATTATTTCGCTAATCTTAGCGCCGTGCTTTTGAATTGATGTATGGGAATGCATCATTCCCTTCGTAAGTTGATCATGAACACGATCCAATCGTTCCTGCACTTCTTTTCTATGATCTCCGCTCGATCGAAGGAGTTCTTCGCGTAATAGTTGAAGTTGTTGTTCTAAAATCGGAGATGATTTCTCCTCTTTTTTTGATAATAAAATGAAAATAACTGCAAATACAGCTAAAATGAGAATAATAAGTAGAATTGTCTGCATAGTTACTTGATTATAGCACCTTTTTACGCTATTATTTAGCAAATAGGATATATTAACTATTTTACGACACTTGTTATTCGTGAAACAAGGCTCCGTAGCTCAACTGGATAGAGCAGATCCGTCCTAAGGATAAGGTTGCAGGTTCGACTCCTGCCGGGGTCACCAGTGTATTCTGTCCAAAATAGCTGATATTTGAACACAATTGTTATTTTGTAGTAATTACAGCAAGTACAGGCCTGAATGTTCTGTGCCGGCACAGTGCAGGTTAAGAAAATTCAATGCAATGGCAAGATAGAAAAACACCGGTATGACCGGTTTTTTATTTTGCCTGTAGTAGGGGCGGTGTCATGTTCACTTATCCACTTCAAAGTCGGACATAACTGTGGATAACTTTACCAGTTTCACATGAATCGACTAAAAATATAATCGCTAAGATTAGCGCAGAATCGTAATTTGATAAAAAATGTGTTCAATGTGGATAACCTGTGAACAAGTTATGAATTGTATAAAAATCTTCAAGAAACTTTGCTAAAAATAGCGTATAATAAAGACATGGCATATAAAATTGTCACATGTTTTTTACTGATTGCTGTAGGTACATTTTTGCAAGCGGTCAGCATATCGGCAGATAGTTCATCTACGAATTATCGTATTAAATTCGACTCATTTACCTATTTCGGAGCTGAGAATACATCAGCAACGTCTTATATTTTGAATACAGGTGGTAATCATGCCGTCGGCCAATCAACGAGTACAAGTTATGATACTCGTCAGGGATATGGCGGAGGAGTTTATGATCCATTTGCAAGTTTTTCGCTAGGTGTACAGGATTTTTCATCTCAAGTTGCAATAACGGCGCAGCCAAGTGCTAATACATATACATTCACGGATGCAAGCGGATTTTCGCAAGGAGATACCGTTATTCTCGTATCTGATGAATCTGATGCAATGCCGAGCTTTCGAATCAATACCATTGCATCTATTGCGGTAAACGATGTCACACTTTCCGCTGATTCTGATGAAGATTTTGACTCTCTAACCGTGGATGGAACCGACGATTATGTTTATGAAGTGCTTTATTCTTCTGGAAGTACGGGGCTTGGTCTATTATCATCGTCGGCAGTCACAAAACGTTACCTCACTTGGCTCGTTGAATCTGAAGCAGATCAGGGATATACGGTATACATTTTTGAAAATCAGGATTTAACAGGTGGTTCGACAGGTCAAACGATTGCAGATGTGGCTGATGGCACTGTTTCTGCTGGATCAAGTGAATATGGGGCGCAGTCAACGGACTCAACGCTAGCTAGTTCTACATTCGACACACAAGACACCGCAATAACATCATCACCTCAGCAAATAGCAACACGAAGCGGTGTTGCAAGACAGGAGAGGGACGTTCTTGTATTAAAAACATCCATAGAAGAGTCGCAAGCGGAGGATACCTATACGCAGGAACTGACCGTTCTTTATGTCGGCGATTACTAAAATTCTGATTTCTTTATCATTGCTATTATTGCCGATACCTGTTTTGGCATTTTCCCAGTCGCCCGCGTCAGCAGATATTCATGTCTACCCAGGGCAGGAGGGTGTTGTACCGATTTATATAACCTCTGATCAGGGAGAGATTTTGTCATTTGATCTATTTCAGGCGCATATTTCTGAGACTGACGATATAAGCTTTTCTGAACTTAATGATGAACAAAAAGACATATATCGCATTGAATACGACTCAATATCTGTCGCTGCTGATGTTGAAGAAATGCTCCAGGTTTATATTTCTGCGCCGACAAGTGGGGAGGGGGACGATATACTTGCACTCGTTGCTAGATCGGAAAAACAAGATGGCGACATTTCGATCAATGAAGCAATCGCAACGATGATTTTCGTTAGTTATGGGAATGAGCCGAAGCGAAATGCGGTATTTACGGGTCTGAGCACTCCTAAGAATGTATATGGCGACTTACCCGTTGATATATTCGCAACCGTATCAAATACTGGAGATATTATTGCGAGACCAATTGTAGAAATACAGATTAAAAATTTGCTTGGGAGGAATGTTGCCGTATTAAGGCCCGAGGATGTGCGTACAAGTATATCTCCTGGCACGGAGCGCCAATACCACTTTATTTGGGATGATGACCGCGATACATTGTTTTCACCATTTGGTTATTACACGATTGATGCACAATTCGCTTCTGTCATTGGAGCGTCATTTGAATCGTACAAGAAATCCATTGTTATTGTGCCGTGGAAGGGACTCTTGATACTTTTCGCTCTTGCTGCACTTATCCTTGCTATAATGAAGGTGGTCAAGAAACGCCTTCATGCTATTTCGTAAATATATACCCTCGTTTTTTGTTCTGCTCGGCATGCTTATCATGCCATTTTTGGCTTTTTTCTCTGTTCAGGCTGCAACGACCGCAACAGATGCCTATGATATTCCGACTACAATAAAAACAAGTGAAGCGGCCAATCATGATATTTACATCACAACTTCAGTGGCTATTCCTGAATCAGATACGCTCACGTTGACATTTGATGCAGATTTTACTCTTACCGGTCTTACGGAAGATGATATTGATGTTCTTGATGATGCAACTGATTTAACGACAGCTGCCAATTGCGCTGCTGCAGACGAGGCCAGTGTTGGTATTGCTGGACAAGTGATTACCATTACAATTTGTGCGGGTGATGGGGGTGCAATTGCTGCCGGAAGTGTTATGCGAATTAAAATTGGGTCAAATGCTGTTGCGTCAGGTACGGGATCGAATCAAATTACAAACCCGGCGAATGCGGGAACGTATTATATCGACGCAGCATCGGGGACGAATGATTTGATGGCATCTATCCCTATTCCGATCATCGCGGATGATGATAGTAATGTGTCTGCCACGACGCCTGCGCCTCCATCAACGGGAACAAGCGGTCCGGGGCCGGATCCATTTGATCCAGATGACACCATCACAATCGTAAGTCCAGACGGGGACGATGTTTTTAATGATGGAGATACGGTCAATATTTCATGGAATAGCACAGGGACTATCCCCTATGTTCATTTGAAATACTCGATAGATGGAGGTGGGAATTATTCAATTATAGAAGAGCAGGTAAATAATACGGGCTCATATAGCTGGACGGCGCCTGAAGTGACAACAGATGAAGCACTCATAAAAATCGAGGGAACGGACCTTGCCACGATACTGGCAACCGACACGTCAGATTCTTTTGAAATAATTGGACCTATTGATCCTTTTGTGACCGTGATATCTCCAAACGGTAGCGAGGAATATGAAGTTGGAGAAACTATTTCCATTCTTTGGGATAGTTCTGGAACATATGACGCTGCGCGGATTGAGATTTCCGAAAATGGAGGTAATGATTTCGATGTGATTGCAAATACGACGAGTGACGATGGATCATATACGTATAAAATTGGCATCGATGCGACAAACCAAGCGCTCATTCGCGTAACGGGACTATTTAATAATAGGGGGGTCTATGAAG
Source organism: uncultured Gammaproteobacteria bacterium (assembly GCA_964344415.1). Taxonomy (GTDB): domain Bacteria; phylum Patescibacteriota; class Patescibacteriia; order UBA9934; family UBA9934; genus CAYFMS01. The sequence continues at coordinate 152,014 of CAYFMS010000001.1, forward strand.
AACTTGAAAGTGATACATCGGACAATGGATTCACCGTCATAGAGCCGGACCCAAGTTCGGTAACGGTGCTTTACCCAAATGGCGGTGAAGAATGGATTGCAGGGAATACACATTCGGTTTTATGGGATTCATCGGATGATATAGAAACGGTAAATATTACAGCTATTCATGAAAGTGGGGCCTTTCGTAGGCTTGCAACTGATATCCCAAATACAGGCATTTTTACCTTTACATGGCCAGAGGGACGGACAGTAGATGCAATGCGCATGAGAATTAATGGTTTTAGGTCTGACGGAGAGTCATTCGCTGACATGTCAGATGCATCATTTTCTGTTGTTGAGGCCGAAGATGCTTTACAGGAAATAAGAGTCATTTCTCCAAATGGCGGGGAATTTTATCGTCAAAATGACAATATTACCATCAGCTGGGAGGGCAGTGGATTCTTAGATGCTGTCGATATTTACTATTCCGCAGACGGAGGTCAGAGCTCAAGCCCAGTTATTATTGGAGCAACAGGTGCAAATTTTGACTGGACGGCTCCGGCCATTATTTCTGATACGGTTTTAGTCTATATCAATGGAGTTTTCAGGGGCGAGGTTCTTAGCAATGACATCTCTGACGGATTCTTCTCTATTGCTGAACCTTTAGAGGAAGAAATTGAGGAGGATGAAGAAGAGATTGGTGAAGATGAGGAGGAGGATGTGGAAGAGGAAGAGTTGACGGAAGAGGATGAAGAAGGGGATCAGGGTGATGATGTGAGCGAGGGTGAGATCGCCCTAAGTGTTTTTGCAGGAAATGGACAAATTCAGCTTACCGAAAGGGGGGGAGAAGTTCTTGTTCTTTCGAATTCAAGCGTTGCACTTCAAACAAATACAGCAAATGCGAATAGCGTACGATATGTGATTGATGGGCGATCTATTGATGCCGCATCGATAACGGATAATGCATTCTCAGCGAATATTGCTATTTCGAATTCCCCAATTGCTGTTACGATTATTGCAGATTTCGACGATGAAAGTTCTGTATCAGAAACGCTTCTGCTTAACCCAGTGTCTCGGGGTCTTATTTCTACTGAAGGGAGTCCGCTCTCGGATGCTGTCATTTTTGTCTTTGCAAATGACTCTCAATGGCCAGCTGGTGTCTATGGTCAGTCAAATCCAGTGATAACTGGTGCGGGCGGCGGAATTGGCTGGTATGTTCCAAATGGCCTGTATCGTGTCACCGCGGCGCATGACCAATATATCGATGTGGAAATAACGGTGAGAGTTTCGAATAATATACTCATTCCATCACTTAATCTTCTCTCTATCGAGGAAGAAGGTATTCTAGATCAAATAACTGAAATCCTTCCAGGTCCAATTTCCGATATCGTTGTTTCTATTGGCGGAACAATAAATGAGTTTAGAGAATCGCCAGCCGCTCAAGTAAGTGCAGATATTTCAAAGCCGATTATTGTAGCATCTGTTGCCACAAGTGCTGCCGTTCTTGTTACATCGTTCAATTTCTTGCCATTCTTGCAATATCTTTACACATTCCCAGTGATGTTCTTCGCTCGCCGCCGGCGTGAAAATTTCGGTGTTGTGTACCATTCCATAACAAAAGTTCCTATATCTTTGGCGGTTGTACGATTGATTTCTGAGCAGGGACGACTCATAAAATCGATTGTGACGGATGAGCTTGGACGTTATTTCCTGAAAGCGAGTCCGGGTCGATATCGGATAGAAGTTCGTAAAGATGACTTAAAGTTTCCAAGTGAATATCTGAGAGGAAAAAAATCTGATGGAGGATTCCTTGATATTTATACGGATGGCTTTATTGAAGTAACGGAGGCAGATATCACTATTGCGGCGAATATTCCACTTGATCCTAGTGATTTATCGGCGATGCATGCGCCTCGCCGTATTCTGTTTAAACGGTTTTTGCGCATTTTTCAGCTTGTGGCAGCGCCGGCCGGACTCCTTTTGGCTTTTTATGTCCTTATCATCCAGCCAAGTGTTTTGACGCTTGGAGGTGTTTTGATTCAGCTCAGCATGTTTGGGGCGACGCATGTCCTGATACAGCCTAAAAAGAGGCGTGGATGGGGAATTGTACGTGAATATGGAACAAATGTACCTATTACGAATGCAATCGTTCGGCTCTTTGAGCCAAAGTTCAATAAATTGATTGAAACGCAGATAACAGATGCAAAGGGGCGCTATGCATTTCTTGCGGGTTCAAATGAATATTATATGACGGTTGATAAAGATGGATATCGCAAAAAAGAGATTCGACCAATCGATTACACTGAAAAAACAGAACCATCACCAATCTCCATTGATGTTGATTTAGAGAAGGGAGTATAATGAGATGGAAATTGTAACTTGTTCCGAGCTTCGCGCGTAAAGAGGGGGGTTTTGAACAATTTATGAGACCATTCCTAAGTAAACAGGATGTTTTTGTAAAGATCACAGCCCTTTTTGTGGTCCTTATTGTGTTTTTCGTCGCCGTGTCGGTCATGGATCGAGTAGAGCGGGCCGATGCAGTTGCTCCACCGAATATTCTTGGTTATCAAGGGCGTGTTTTGAATGCAAATGGCGTACCGGTTTCTAGTGCATCGGTGGACATGATTTTTGAAATCTATGACGCAAGTGCAGGCGGGACCTGTGTTTGGTCGAATACAAGTTCGTCTTGTGCGACAGCAACGGCGAGAACGGTGACACTTGTTGATGGGCTATTCTCGGAGCGACTTGGTGACACGGGAGATACATATTCCGCAATAACGGACGCAACATTCGGAGATAATGCGGAGCTCTATTTGCAAATTACGATTGAAGGCGAAGCTCTTACCCCTCGAACCCGCATTACTTCAGCGCCATATGCCACGAATGCGGATATGCTCGATGGTATTGATTCATCTTCTTTTATTCAAACAACGGGTTGTACGGATTGTCTTGATTTCACGAGTCTTTCAAATTCAATGACGGTTGATGAAGATACAACGATTGATCTTTCATCGCTGGATCTTTTCTATAATCTGACAAGTAGTGGGAATGTTACTTTTCAAGATAGCGGAACAAATTTCGCAATATTCAGTGGAAATCCAAATGGCGGGCAAATCGATTTTACAGCCAATAATGATTTAGCTGGCGGCGCATTCTTCGATATTGATTCGGGTAATCAGCAAACAACAAGTGATTTGGTTGCACTTACGGCAAATACAATGGAGGCGGGTAATATTTTGAATATTGTTCAGGATCCAAACTCACTTCAGACAGTTGCAGCATCTGGTAATGCACTTCGTGTTTATAGAGAATTAACGCAGGCTGCTTCGACATCTACAGGCTCACTTCTTTACATCAATTCAGATAATGACAATGGAATAGCAACGGACAATTCCTATTTACTTGAGCTCTATCAAGAAAATACGGCATCGACTGGTTACGCCTTCCGCATTTTGAATGAAGGTGCGGGTGGGATTATGTCACTTAACCATAGTATTGGTGCTGGAGCTTCAAGCCCTGGAATACAATTAGATATCGGTCAGACAGGCTATGATCAAAAAGGGATCGACTATACATATTCTGGGACAGAGCAAGCTTTTGACTTGATAACTGCGACAGATGGTAGTGCAAATAATCCACTCTTCCAGATTTCAAATACGGACACAGCATACGATCAATTCTTGATCGATGTCACAAATACAGGAACAACATACTTGGCCAATTTGAGTACAACAGGTACTGGGGGAGGGATTTTCTTATCAGGTGATGCGTCGGCATCAACACTGCTCGCTATCGAGAACACGGAAACAGGTTATGCGCAGAACTCATTGAATGTTCGTCATGATGGGTCAACGTCAGGATTTTCGATTACTTCAGCAGCAGGTGCAACGGCGACAGATCCATTGGTATTTATTACAAACTCAAATAGCGCTTACGATGTGGACTTGGCCACGATCAACTATGACGGAACGGCTAGTGCTCTTTCGATCACAAGTCAGGGCACAGGTATTTCTGATACGGTCGTTTCTATTTCGGGCGACAATGCGGATTATGTCATGGAGCTCTATAATGACGGCAATAATGATAATCGGCAGGGAATTTATTTGCAGACCTGTTTAGACACGAATCCAACAACTGCATGTAATTTTGCAACATTTGCGGATGGAAATGGAACGGTGCTTGGTGCTATTGAAGGTGATGGAGCTGGAGGTGTGACAAATGCATCTGCTGGTTCTGACTATGCCGAGCTTTTCGAACTTGGAACCGCTGTATCGCTTGGTGATGTTGTGGCTCTTAATGCCGATGGGCGCGTTGAGCCGGCGCAGCGAGGTGATCAAATCATTGGTGCCTATTCAAGCAATCCAAATGTACTTGGTAATTGGTTTGAGAATTGGGAGCAGTCTGGAACACATGCAGCTGTCGCGCTTCTTGGGCAAGTTCCAGTGAATGTTAATGATGAGGGTGGGGCGATTTCAGCTGGAGATTATCTTGAACTCTCTTCTGTAACGGGCGTGGTGAAAAAGGCAAGCGGTGTTGGATTTGTCATTGGGCGTGCACTCGAAGACCATGATTCTGGTTCGGGACAAATCATGACATTTATTGAACCGAAATGGGTTGCGCTTGATTTAATCGAGGGCGATGACTCGGCGATCTTTAAACGGAATTTGGAAATAGCATCTGACGGTGATGCGACTGCGGCGTCAAATAAAGACTCAAACCTTCTTAGTTTGAGTGGATCTGCATGGGATGGTGTATCGGCAGTTGACCGGTCCATGTCGATTTTTACTGATATTACGAGCGATGATATTTATTCACTTGTCATTCAAAATAATGATGGTGAAACATCTGCTTATTTCGAGCAGGATGGAGATTTGGTTCTTGGGGGGAAACTCTATTTAGCTGATCAAGGGAATTTACAAACGGATACCTATCTATACTATGACGGATCTGGTGGTCCGGGTGGGGACTTTATTCGAACAAATGCCGCTGGTTGGGGAACAGGGTCATATGATTTCGCGGAAATGTTCCCATCGAAGGATGATTTAGATCCAGGAGAAATCGTCGTTTTTGCTCATGAGAAAGATCATGTTATGCGTTCAAGTGGCGAGACCTATGACAATAGAATTGCTGGTATTGTTTCTACGCGCCCTGGATTCTTGGCTGGTGAAAATAAACCAGGACATGTGCCAATTGCTCTTTCAGGAAGGGTTCCAACAAAGGTTTCCACTGAAAATGGAGCTATTAGTATTGGTGATCCGCTTACGACATCTTCCCTATCCGGTACAGCCATGCTTGCTACGCAGCCGGGTCATATTGTCGGATATGCCCTTGAGGGAATTTCAGAGGGCGAGGGCATGATCAGTGTCTTTGTTCGTCCATCTTATTATGATGGAGGTTCTGTTTTTGCAAATAATGTGGCTAGCGGTGTGAGTAATGCGGATCAGCTGGACCCGGATGCAGTCATGAGCTTCTCAGGAAATGCTCTTACAAATATCATGAGCATTGCTGGCATTGGAGACGCTTGGAGTATTGCCGAGAATGGCGACATTACAATTAGGGGCCGTGTTCAACAGATTGCTACTGGCTATGATGGAAGCGATATTGTGACATCCGCTATTCAGTCGGAACAGGCCATTATTGAACTTGTGGGTACGGCTCAGATGATCAATGGTCGTGCGACGATAAAATTCGACGATACGGACACGTCATTCTCAGATATCATCAGTTTGGATCACCCATATCATGTGTTTATGACTCCAAGTGGTCCGGTGAATACGCTGTATACATCACATCGTGATAGGCAAGGATTTATTATTCGAGAAACTGATGGAGAATCAAATGCACAAATCGATTGGATGGTGATCGGGTATCATAAGGACTATGCTCCTGAATTAACGACGAATGATAATGTCGTCGATGAAAACACTGCAGAATCTCCAGCGGCTGATGACGCTGAGTCGAATGAATCAGAGTTAGAAAATACTGAAACGGACAATACGGAAATTACTGAGGAACAGGACAGCGAAACTCAAATAAACACAGATGAAGAAAATAATAGTGTTACTGAAGAGGTGCAGGATGTTGAAGGGGCCGATACTGACGTCGAACAGATCATTGAGGAGACTCAGGTAGATGAATCTGACGAAGCTAATACGGCAACAGAAGTCATTGAAGTTATTCCAGAAGAGACTATTTCAGAAGAGCAGTCTGAAGAAGTTGAAGTGCAAGAGGAAACCGTGGATCAATCCGAATCAGAAACGGATGCTGTTGTGCTAGAATAGTTGCATGACAAGTGAAAAATTGAATACATTACATCGTCTTGGCAATGTGATGATGTTTGCAGGGATCGGAGTTGTTTTTCTCATACTTCCACTTCTTTTTTTGCCTTGGACCATTGATGCGCTTGAAATTCATAAGCAGCTTATTTTGATCTTTGGATCTGGTGTTAGTGTTGCCGGGTTGATGCTTCGATGGATGCACAGTACAGAGATTCACATTCAGTGGCATCCTCTCCTTGCTGTCTACGCTGCTTTTGTTTTAATGCTTGCCATCTCGTCATTTTTCTCTTTGCATGGCTATACCAGCTGGATGGGACAAGGAAAACAAGAGTATTTATCCTTTGCAACACATTTTAGTTTATTGAATCTCTGGTTTGTCTTTTTGCAATTAAAGAAAAAGGTGCTTCATTTCCCTCTGCTGCTTCTTTTCGCAGGCGCAGCATTGATGGCGCTCATCGGACTACTTCGTTTCATTTTTCCCAACCTTCTATCAACATGGTTCGTTGGGACAGGAATGCAATTTGTGGCATATATGCTAACTCTCGGAATCGCGGGAGGATTCTTTTTTGCCATTCTCGGACATATTCGAGGGTCATTCCCCGCATATGCCGCATATTCCATGCGAGTTCTAGGACTTTTTCTCTTCATTTCATCAATGATATTTGCATTATCAATTGACGGGGATGGCAGTCGATGGATATGGGCTGGCATTATCGCATCGATAGGAATTCCAATGATTTTCATTACAAATCGGCAAGATCTCATGAAGAATGTGAATGTTTATATTCCTTTGATCATTGGTTTTGTTCTTGCTTGTATCTTTTTCTTCTTGCAGAGCCCGGTGGCAAATATTTTTCCAGCAGATGTTGTTCCGTCACTTTCAAGCTCGTGGAATATTGGATGGAGTAGCTTGGACGGTGGTCGCTTATTGACGGGTAGTGGTGCAGGCACATATTCGATTGACTATGCCGCGAATCAATCTGCTCAAATTAATGCAACGCCATTTTGGAATATTATCTTTGATCGAGGATATAATATTTTCTTAACGCTTCTTCCTACAATTGGAATCATTGGCACATTCATTTTCCTGGCACTTGGCCTTGCATTTTTCATCATGCCACTACTTGAGCTGAAAAAAATAATAAAAAAGGATCAGGTTCGGCACTTGAGTTTGCTCGCTGCCGCTCTCTTCTTTACATTTGCTTTATGGTTCGGATCTATGAGCATGACACTTGTCTTTTTGCTCATTGCGCTTTGCATGTTTTTGTCACGAAATATGGTACGGAAATTTGATCTTGATTTTTCAAATGCGCGATTGCGATTTTTCGGCGTTGTGAAGCAAATATCCGTTTCTTTGATCATCGTTGTACTCATGGTTCTTGCTGGTGCGAAGTATATTTCTGAAATTGCACTTGCTAAGACATTAACGCGCGTATCTCAAAGTGCTGCCGTAAGCGATGTCTTGCCTTCGCTTGACCGTGCGGCACGTTTTAATAAGCAAAGTGATATTGTGTATCGGAATCTGGCTGGTGCACTTCTCTTCCAAATAGATGAACTTGCTTCAAGTGCGGCGACGAGTGAAGAGGAATTGACGCAGGCGATTCTTATGGCGATTAATGCAGCACAGAGAGCAACAGAAATTGCTCCAAACCGCGCGGAAAATTGGCGCATGCTTGGTGATGTCTATTTCGAATTATCTCCGGTGCATGAAGATACAAGTCTCTTTGCGATTCATGCCTATCAACGTGCATCTGAGCTTTACCCGATAAATCCAGCGTATAAAACACAACTTGGACGTGCGCTTCTTGTAAGATTTGATGCACTTGGTGCGCAACTAGGTGAAGAAGATGTGGATGCAGAGATTCTGCAGCTTGAGCGAGATGCATTGATGGCTGACGCGCTTTCTGTGCTTGAAGAAGCAGTTTCATTAAAGCCAGATTATGCATCGGCGCAATTTTATTTAGCGGCAGCTTATGAAAGAAATGGTGATTTGCAGGGTGCAATCGATACATTTACCGAAATTCGCGCGCAGCATCCAAATGATATCGGCGTTCTTTTGCGGCTTGGACTCCTTTATCTAAGACAGGGCTCTACGGCGCAGGCCATACTTGAATTTACCGATGCACTTAAGATCGATTCAACATACAGTAATGCCTATTGGTTCCTTTCCTTTGCTCGCGAGCAGCGGGGTGAAATAGATGAAGCAATTGCCGTCCTCGAATCAATATTGATATATGATAGCGAGAATGTTTTTGTCAGGCAGCGTATCGATCAGTTGCGACAAGGACAAATACAGGAAGAAATACCAGCACCGCTTGATGAGGAAGGTGTCGTGCAGGGCGCAGAGCCAGAAACTCCGCAGGCAGAGTAAGTCGAGACCCATCACAGGGGTTGCTTTTTGCTCAAACTGAGATACACTCCTCGGGTATGCTAAAAGTTGGAATCGTCGGACTTCCAAATGTGGGGAAGTCAACATTATTTACCGCATTAACAAAAAAGCAGGTTGACGCTGCTAATTTTCCATTTTGTACGATTGAGCCGAATGTCGGGATCGTTGAAGTTCCTGATGAGCGAATCATACAATTATCTGATATTTCCTCATCGGAAAAAACGATTCCTACGGCAATTGAGTTCGTTGATATTGCAGGATTAGTGAAAGGTGCGCATAAAGGGGAGGGGCTTGGTAATCAATTTTTAGCGAATATTCGCGAAACAGACATGATTGCTCATGTTGTGCGTTCTTTTGAAGGTGATATTACGCATGTTGATGGAAGCGTTGATCCTGTTCGAGATGCTGAAATTATTGAACTCGAATTAATCATGGCAGACCTTGCTACGGTTGAAAAACGTTTGAATGCAATAGAGCGCCGAGCGGAATCGACGAAGGATAAAGATTTATTGATTCAAGTTTCTGGACTTCGAAAATGGCATGAGAAATTGGTTAATGGGAAATTTGTTCGTGAGGTTACCTTAACGGAAGAGGAACAAGATGCATTGAAAGATATTCATCTCATTACACAAAAACGCATGATGTACATTCTGAATGTGAGCGAGGAAGATGCGGCAGATTCAAATTGGAAGTCTCCATTTGATGACGGCCGAATTGCTATTCCAATTTCGGTAAAAATTGAGTCGGAGCTTGCAATGATGGACAAAGAAGAGGCTAAAGAGTTTATGAATGAGCTTGGCTTTCAAGAGTCAGGACTCGATTCAGTTATACGATCAGCATATAAAATGCTGGATTTGATCACGTATTTTACTTCCGGTGAAAAAGAAACACGGGCATGGACGGTACAAGTGGGGACGAAGGCGCCTCAAGCCGCTGGTGTTATTCATACGGATTTTGAGAAGGGATTTATCCGAGCCGAAGTTATTGCTTATGATGATTTTGTTGAGTACGGTGGTGAATCTGGCGCGCGCGAGCAGGGTAAATTACGAGTAGAAGGAAAAGATTACATGGTGCAAGATGGTGATGTAATGCATTTTCGATTCGCGTAGAGGACCAGTAAGTAGTTAGTAGAAAATAGTAAGTAGGTTACCGTTACAGATGTACTGATAGTACAGATATACGGATTTATGTGCGAAGGAGATTTAGGAGATTGGAGAGATTCTAGTCGCGCAGTTGACGATAAGTCTGTTTGTGAGTCACAAACCAAGATTTATCGTCATCCCAGACGAAGCGAAGCGGAGATCCGGGATCCATCAGCAACCGTCATCCCGAGCCCTGCCTGCCGGCAGGCAGGGCATCCCTTGCAAAGGATCCTTCGACAGGTTCAGAACTTTGATCAAGTTCATAAGTGATAAAAAAAACCGCCTAGCTTTCGCTAGGCGGGAATTCAGCCAGAAGGCTGATGGCGATGATGACGAAGGCGGCATAGCCGACCCACATCATGATGAGATCAAGAATGAATTGCATCATTCGATTCTCTCGCTGATTTGGATCTCCTCCTCATACTCGAGCCATGACCCGAGAATGATGCTTGCCACTCCGATGGCACCGGCGGTCGGCCAGATGAGAATCTCCCACCAGGCCATGCTTGCGATGGTCTCGGGAAGAAGCTCACAAAAGGTATAGAAGTCGATCATGACCCCTCCTCTGTCCTGGCGGAATGCCGAAGGAACGCCTCTTTATAGCATAAAACAAGGATTTTGTCAATGCAAATGCAAAAAGGCTCAATAAAAAGCCGACTTATGAATCGAACGCTTCAAAAGTTGGTAAAATGGCTTATATTCGCTTTAAAATAGTAATGTCACGTCCGACAAATTGATGCTTTTGTCGATAATGCATTGGCTCATGGACATAAGTAAAACCAAGTTCATGCACCAAAGAATCCATTTGGAGTCGCATGGGCTCATTTTCAAAATAATGTACGGGAATAGCGGCAATGATTCGGCCATCATCCTTCATAAGTTCACGTAAAGATTTCAAACTTTCGCGGTACAAATGCTCAAGCACTCCTTTCATTTTCTGTAAATCATCACGAGATTCATGTCCCTTCCGTGGGTTTCCAAGAAAAGGTTCAAATACAATGCAATCAATGCTTGATTTTGGGATATGTGCTGATATATTTTGCGCTCGAGATTCAAACAATTCAATATGTGGATGAATATCGTAATTTTTTGTGAGCCAATTTAGGTTTTTGCGTGTATCTTTTATTGCTTTTGGATCAATATCGCTTCCGATAATTTTTGAAAATCCAAGAAGGGCCGCCTCTGCAAGCACAGTCCCAACGCCGCAGAATGGGTCAAGAATCGTTGATGTTTCAGGATTCGATCCGGCAAGGTTAATCATTGTCCTCGCAAGCTTTGGAGGAAGCATGCCACGCTTCGCGTCACGCGCCGGCCTGTCAAAATCTCGATGAGACCAATCTTCAAATCGCTGAACGCCATTTGTCTGGCCAATAGCTATTCCGTATTCCGTTGTGATAAGAACAAATTCAGCTCCTCGATCTAATATTTGATTCTTAACAATATCCGCAGCAGATAATTGTGCATTTTTAGAGATAACAAAGCGTGAAGAGATCCCTTGTTCTTTTAAAAGAGACTTTATGCTCATTCCAATGGCGTCATATTGTTCAAGCATTTTATCCGCGAGTGCTGTATTTTCGCCATCATATACACTGATACCAAAACGAACTTTTTCTCCATCTGACATAAGGAGGGATGCCAAGAATTCAGCTATATTGTCTTTTGAAAATTCACGAACATGGTCAATGATTGCCCCAGTTTTGATCACTCCTGCTAATTTTCCAACAATAAATTCAGGGTGAGATTCAATTCCAGAAAAGAGAGCCGCATGACCATGAAGTGAGTCGGATGTCTTCCCTAGAACCGTTTCGGCTTCAAGAAGAGCGATTTCTGGGTGATTTCCAAGAATAAGAAAGGTTTGCATGCGTTGATTATATAGAAGCTCTGCCGATAATACCATTGACGAATCGCAGAAAATCAGCTAAAGTCGCGTCAACTCACGATCATTAATAATTTATGTCCATATTCGGTGAAAGCTGGATGTCCATATCCGTGAGTTATGGACCAAAAAAATTATGGTGTACGAACTTATGTATATCATCCCTTCAAAATACTCAGAGACTGAGATTGAAGTGGTGACAAAAACTGTTTCTGAACAGCTTGAAAAGCGCGGTGCAAAGACAGTAAAAACACAAAATCTAGGAAAGCAAAAATTTGCTTATCCTATTAAGAAAAATACACATGGAACTTATATCCTTTCTTATGTAGAAATGGAAGGTGAGCATGTGGCCCAGGTTGATGCAGATTTGCGTCTTGAAGAAGGTGTGCTTCGTCATATCCTTATCAAGCGTGAAGATGGAATTCCTGAGTATGAAGTGAAGCTTTCTGCTTACACAGCTCCAATTACTCCAGAAGGAAAGCGAGCAACGAAGAAGAAAGCCGTTGTAGCAGATCAACCAAAAGTTGAAGCTCCTCAAGAGAAGATTTCGAAAGAAGAAATCGAACAAAAGCTTGATGAGATTCTAGATGATGATACCCTTAGCGAAGAAGCTAAATAATCAGGTGTTACCTATCAATAATAAAAACATATGGCTGGATCTCTCAACAAAGTAATGATTATCGGGAATTTGACGCGTGACCCGGAATTGAAGCAAATCCCTAGCGGGCAAAGCGTTTGTACGGTTGGTGTTGCAACGAATCGTTCATGGACGAATCAGCAAGGAGAGAAGCAAGAGCAAGTTGAATTCCACAATGTCGTCGTTTGGGGACGACTTGCTGAAATCTGTGCGCAGTATTTGCAGAAGGGTCGAAAGGTTTATTTCGATGGCCGATTGCAGACGCGCGATTGGGAAGGGCAAGATGGCGTGCGTCGATATCGTACAGAAATTGTTGCCGAGAATATGATCATGCTTGATGGCCGAGGTGGTGGTAATGCGGGTGGAAATTCTGCTCCAATGCCAGCGCAGGCTCCGGGTAATGCTCCTCAAATGCAGGATGCGCCGGCGCCTAATCCGGATGATGAGATAAAGCTAGAAGACATTCCGTTCTAAATAGGGTGTAGGGTGTAGTCAGCAGGGTTTAGACCTATAAGCTACAAGCTACCCACTAAAACATAAATATGGCAAAGAAAAACAATCTACGAACTGGCAAGAAGTATTGCTACTTCACAGTAAACAAAGATGCGATTCTTGATTACAAAAATACCGAGCTTTTAAAGAAATTTATTTCTTCATTCGGGAAAATTGTTCCAAGTAAGCGCAGTGGCGTTTCTGCAAAGTATCAACGAAAGCTTGCGACAGAAATTAAGCGAGCACGGTTTATGGGATTGCTCCCATACGTTCAAAAATAACAGAAAAACATCCCAAATGATTCCCTGACTGCGTTACGGGTCCCGACGAATAACCTCAACGTACGTTTCAGTACGTATCGGTCATTCGCCACCCGTGCCTTGCCAGGAAATCACTTAGATATTTTTCACACAAAACATCCGCCCTGGGCGGATGTTTTGTATTCCCGAGCTCAAGAATAATTCCTTGGTGGACCTGACGGGACTTGAACCCGCATTCCCAGGGTGATAATCCTAAGAGATTGACCAATTATCGTATAGGCCCAGATCCAAACTCGGGTAAATTTAGAACAAAAAGAACTCCCAGCATAATGCTAAGGGAGCTCTTTTTGTATCACCCTGATAAGTCTGTACGACTCCTAGGATGCTTTCATATTATCATCAAAATCGATCCATGGTCAAATTTAGCATTGTATAATTACATATTCTCCGTTAAGCTAACTTTCTATGCTCTCAAGAGATGATGTTCAACATAGACTCGCAATGAGAAAAGATGTACTTAACCGAGTACGTGAATTTTTTGCATCGCGAGATTTTGTTGAGATTGAATATATGCCTCTCTTAACGCAATTTCCGGGACAAGAACCTAATCTCGATCCCATGGAAGTGAATTTGAAGCTCACCAATCCCTCTCGAGATATAAAAACAGGACTTATCACATCTCCAGAGTATGCAATGAAGAAGTTAATGGGTGCTGGAATGAAAAAGATTTTTACGATTACACCGGTCTTTCGAAATCTCGAAGCAAATTCGCAAACGAATGCGCCAGAATTTCTTATGCTCGAATGGTATGCGCCGGGATCATATGAAAATTTAATGAATGAGACAGAAGATTTGCTTAAATTCGTGCTTGAAGATGATATTTCTTGGTCTCGGGTCAAGTATGAAGATGCAAATATGGTCGATGAAGAGCCGAATGTCGATGATAAACGTTTTTTCGTGACCCATTATCCGGCTGAAAAGGCTTCGCTCGCCAAAGTCGAGGACGGATATGCGGAGCGTTTTGAAGCATTCGCAGACGATCTGGAAATCTGCAATGGATTTTGCGAGCTAACGGATGCAGATGAACAGCGGAAGCGATTTAAACAAGAACAAGAAACGCGTCGCCATCTAGGAAAAACGGTTTTTCCAATTGATGAAGAGCTCCTAAGCTCACTTTCAAATATCAAAACATCAATATACGGCAATGCGCTCGGCCTTGACCGGCTCATGATGCTGAAGTACGGTATTCGCGACATTAATGAGGTACAATTATTCCCGTACCGAAAAAGATACTAGCGTCCTAACACAAAATTTTACAGACAATTATTATGCCATCACCAAATGATATTAAAAAAGGAACAGTGATTAATTACTCGGGAGACCTTTGGGTCGTTGTTGGCTTTCAGCGTGTATCTCCTGGAAAAGGAAGTTCCTTTGTTCGCACAAAAATGAAATCACTTTCAAGTGGAAAGGTTGTTGAAAATAGCTTCAAATCAAATGAGAATCTCACTTTTGAAGATGTGTCTTATAAAAAGATGCAATATATTTTTGGAGATGATTCTACGCTGACATTTATGGACGGACAAAGTTATGAGCAGGTGAGTATTAGTACGGATACGGTTGGTGATGATGTGAAATATTTGAAAGAAGGACTCGATGTGACGGTTGTTATGCATGGAGATAGTGCGATTGCGGTAGAGCTTCCCGGAAAAATTGAATACACCGTTGATCAAGCTGATCCTGCGGTGAAAGGAGACACGGCGTCAGGGAATGTTTTGAAAGATGCAAAGACAGCAAGTGGCCTAGCTATTCGTGTACCTATTTTTATCAATGTCGGTGACATTGTTCGAATCAACACAGAGACAGGTGATTACGTTGAGCGCGTGCAGAAATAGAGTATCTTTCAGATAGTTTTCCTTATCGGATTATTGATAAGGAAGCTCCCAGTTTGTGCTGGGAGTTTTTTGTATGGCTTAGTCAATTTTGTATGTGTACTGTCAAAAACCTTCTGGTCTGATAAAATACAATCATTATGGCCAGAAAAAGACGTAAGCGATCTAAGTCAACAAAGAAACGACAGTCTCATAGCATTTCCGATGAAGTGAAACAGAGTATTTTTGCAGTCATTCTGTTTCTTGCAGGCATTCTTGTCCTTCTGAGTTTTTTTGACGCAGCGGGTGCATTTGGAGTGACGATAAATGATGGTCTTGCAAATCTCTTTGGTTGGACACGTTGGCTTCTGGCCCCATTCCTACTTGCCATTGCATGGCAAACAATGTTTCCCGACAAAGGTTTTCTTAATGTATCGAGCTATATCGGCATTGCTCTGACATTTATTGGATTGACGGGCGTCTCTAATCTTTTCCTTGCCTCTGCCGAGCTAAGTGGTGCGGGTGGATATCTCGGATTGATTATCTCTAGTGCGCTTAAGAATCTCGTTGATGGATTTGCAGCGGGCATTATCGGTTTTGCTCTCCTTGTTATTGGGCTCGTCCTGATATTTAATTTCTCTTTCGGTCAAATTTCATTCGGTGTTCGTGAAAAACGTGAACGAGATGACTTCGATGACGATATTATGGAGGATGATTTCGACGATAATGAAGACCCGCTTCTTAGCGAAGAAGATGAGGAAGAGGAGGAAATGGATCTTGATGATATGGATGTTGCTGCAGCACCAGCATATGCTAAGGAAGAGGGTGAGGAAGAATCTATTATGACCAGCAAGCGTCGTCGCAAGATTCAAATTCCTATTGATTTACTCGAAGAGCGCAGCAGTGACGCGAATGGAGGTGATACAGATCGCAATCAAGAAATGATTCGCAAGACATTCGCTCACTTTAATATTGATGTTGAAATGATGGATGTACGCGTGGGTCCAACAGTGACGCAATATTCACTTAGGCCGCCGCATGGCGTGAAATTATCTCGTATTGTTGGCCTGCAGAATGATTTGGCTCTGGCTCTCGCCGCGCATCCGATCAGAATCGAGGCTCCAATTCCCGGTAAGTCACTTGTCGGGATCGAAGTTCCAAACCAGACGGTTGGTTCCGTAGGACTGCGAGAGCTTCTTGAGTCACGTGAATTCAAACGCCGAAAATCACATGTTACAGCGCCACTCGGGAAAGACGTTGCGGGGCATGTTATTTCACTTATGGTTGATAAAGCGCCTCATATGCTTGTTGCTGGTGCGACCGGTTCTGGTAAATCTGTTTGTTTGAACACGATTATTACATC
The DNA here is from genome assembly GCA_964344415.1 of uncultured Gammaproteobacteria bacterium. GTDB lineage: Bacteria > Patescibacteriota > Patescibacteriia > UBA9934 > UBA9934 > CAYFMS01. Next base: position 168,303 of record CAYFMS010000001.1, read on the forward strand.
ACTTCTTTATCAGAATGGTCCTGATGATTTGAAATTCATCATGGTTGATCCGAAGCGTGTTGAGCTTGGTCGATATTCGGGCATTCCACATCTTCTAACACCCCCAATTGTAAAGGTGGAAGAGGCATTGAATGCACTTCGATGGGCGGTACGCGAAATGGAACGCCGCCTTGATCACTTAGCGAAATTTGGTGTTCGCGATATCGATTCATACAATAAAAAGAGTAAAGAACGCATGCCGAAAATTGTTATTCTCATCGATGAACTTTCTGATTTGATGAGTCAGAATAAGCGCGACGTTGAATCTCTTATTGTGCGTATTGCTCAAATGGCGCGTGCTGCTGGTATTCATTTAATTCTTGCAACGCAGCGACCTTCTGTTGATGTCATTACGGGAATTATTAAGGCGAATATCCCAACGCGGCTTGCATTTGCTGTTGCTTCTCAGGTTGATTCGAAGACGATCCTCGATGTTTCAGGAGCTGAAAAATTGCTTGGTCGTGGTGATATGCTTGCGTCCACGCCTCAAACGGCAAAGCCAAAGCGTTTACAGGGAGCCTTTGTTTCCGATGATGAGATTGCTGCCGTTGTTCAATTCCTGAAAAAGGAAGGGGAGCCGGATTATAATCATCAAATTGTTGAAGATCAGCGTCTTGGAGGTACATCCATTAGTGCATCTAATGCCGATCCGATGATTGATAATGCTGTTGAAGTTATTTTGCAGTCGAAGAAGGCGTCGACATCTTATTTGCAACGTCGGCTTCGTATTGGGTATTCACGTGCAGCAAGTATTATCGATATGCTTGAAGAAATGGGCGTAATTGGTCCTCAAAATGGATCAAAGCCTCGGGAAGTTTTGATTGATTCTTGGCCGCCAGGTGCCGGACAGGATGATGCTGCGTCGGAAGAAGTTTATGATGATGAACAATATGATGATCATGGCGAAGATGATGCGGCGATTGATCTTGACGACGAAGAGATGCAAGAAGGGGACGACCTAGAAGAATAAGTGTTATGGTTTTTGTCATGCGTAAACTCGACGAGGTCGAACCAAGCCTTGGGCAAAAACTTCGGTCACTCAGACGCGGCCAAGCGGTGAGCCTCGACATGATTAGTGCGAAAACAAAAATACAGAAACGCTTTCTTTCTTTTTTGGAGCAAGGAAAATACGAAGAATTACCAGATCCAATCTATTGTAGGAATTATATTCGCATGTATGCACGCGCGCTTGGTGCGGATGAAAAGTACTTCTTGGAATTATATGATGAAGAATGCGGGCAATGTGATCTTGTTGCGCCCATGCAGACACCAAGGCAGAGGTTGAGGCGTGTAAAATTGCTTGTTTGGAATCATTTTACGAAATTTCTACTCGTCTTTATTGGCGGTGCTATTGTTGTTGCGTATATTGTGAACCAATTTGTACAGCTGATTGCGCCGCCGAATCTTATTATCTATTCGCCGGCACCAGAATCGACGACGCAGGAATCAAGTATTGTCGTTGAGGGACTCGTGGATGAAGAGTCGTCTGTACTTATTAATGGTGATTCGGTAATGATTTTCGATGATAGTACATTTCGAGAAACGGTAGACCTGCGTCGGGGGCTCAATACAATCACGATCGAGGCATCAAAACGTTATTCAAGAACAAAAACGCAATCTCGTATTATCAGATTCGAACCCGAAGAGTGATATCAACAGAATCTCTTTCTCTAAGGCTCATTTTTTCATACAATAGATACACACGGGGGATAACCCTGTTTTTTATTCGACACTCCCCGTTTATTTTTATGGCTAAAACAGAAAAAAAGGAACAAGATGCACGACTCGCAGCTGCGTCTGAAGCAATATCACAAATTAAACAACGTTTTGGGGACGGATCTATCATGCGTCTCGGTGACGCACATTCAATGCAAGTTGAGAGTATTCCAACGGGATGCCTTTCTCTCGACCTTGCTCTTGGTGTTGGCGGTGTTCCGCGCGGACGAATTATCGAAATTTATGGGCCAGAGTCTTCTGGTAAAACAACACTTGCACAGCATATCGTTGCCGAGGCTCAGAAAATGGGTGGTGTTGCTGCTTTTGTTGATGCCGAGCATGCATTAGATCCTGATTATGCGAAGAAAATTGGTGTAAATATAGAAGAGCTTTTCGTGTCTCAACCTGATACGGGTGAGCAGGCCCTTGAAATTGTAGAAACACTCGTTCGATCGAATGCGGTTGACGTTGTTGTTGTAGATTCAGTGGCTGCCCTAACGCCAAAAGCAGAAATCGAGGGTGAAATGGGTGCAACGCATGTTGGTTTGCAAGCGAGGCTCATGAGTCAAGCACTTCGAAAGCTTGCTGGAATTGTCTCAAAGAGCAGAACAACCGTGATTTTCATTAACCAAATTCGAATGAAAATTGGTGTAATGTTTGGAAATCCCGAAACAACACCGGGTGGAAATGCGCTTAAGTTTTATTCTTCTGTTCGTATCGAGGTACGAAGAAGTGCTCAAATTAAGCAAGGAGAAAAGATTATTGGTAATCGTGTAAAGACAAAAATCGTTAAAAATAAGGTGGCTCCTCCATTCCAGCGCTGCGAATTCGATATTATGTACAATGAGGGCATTTCTATCGCCGGGGATCTTCTTGCTTTGGGGGTTGAAACGGATATTATTACCAAACGTGGGAATTCATATAGTTATGGAGAAGAAAAAATGGGTGTTGGTCGTGAAGTCGTAAAGGTGTACTTGAAAGAACATAAGGCAACAATGAAAAAGATAAGATCTGAAGTAGAAAAAGCAGTAAAGGCACAAGCATAAGCCTTGTAAACAGGGGGAGTCTTGTCGTTTTTTCTGCATTTGCTACACTTCTGTCTACGGACCGCAATGCTCTGCGGGGCGAGGTCAAAGAATAGTCGTTCACGTGTTGCGATGCAACAAAACTCTCTCCTTGTGAATGACATATGTATATTTTGATCCGCGTCCTGCAGCGCATTGCGGTTAAAGTGCTTGACGTATTAGCGAGTTTATTGCTATACTCGCCGCGGTTAGCGATGTTATCGCTCCCCCCTAAAACTTTAGCGCTATAGAGGTGTGATCCCCCGGCACCAGATTTTGCTCTCTTTTGAGCGTACAATTGAATAGTTTAAATAATCGCCTGTAAAACAGGCGTCATTTTGGTTATATGGCTAAAAAAACAGCAGTGAAAGAACGAATTTATTTCAGTGAAACGCGTGATGCGATGGATCTTCCGGATCTTATTACGATTCAGAAAGATTCATATGACTGGTTCCTTAAGCAGGGAATCCGAGACCTTTTTAGAGAAGTGTCTCCTATTCAAGATTTCGTTGGTCGAGACCTTGAATTATCTTTTGAAGATTATTATCTCGATGAGCCAAAATTCGATGAAGCCGTTTCAAAGGCAAAAAATATCACCTATGAAGCACCACTTCGTGTAAAGGCAGTGCTTAAGAACTTGCGAACGGAAGAACGTAATGAGCAGGAAATTTTCTTGGGAGATCTTCCGGTGATGACACCTCGCGGTACATTTATCATTAATGGAATCGAACGTGTAATCGTTTCTCAGCTTGTAAGAAGTGCCGGAGCATTCTTTTCTGCGGAAGTGATTCGGGGGCGACGGTATTATGGGGCAAAAATTATTCCAAATCGTGGGGCATGGCTTGAATTCGAGACAGATGCCAAGAATGTTATTTGGGTAAAGATTGATCGAAAGCGAAAAGTAGCTGTTTCTGCGCTTCTCCGTGCTTTTGGCTATGGAACAGATGAAGAAATTCTTGAACTTTTCAAAGATATCGACACACATCCAATGAATAAATACGTTGAAACGACTCTTGCAAAAGACATTTCAACAAATGAAGAAGAAGGATTGAAAGAAGTTTATAAGCGAATTCGTCCGGGTGATCTTGCGACAGCGGATAATGCTCGTCAGTTGATTCACTCAATGTTCTTCAATTTTGATCGTTATGATCTTGGTCAGGTTGGTCGTTATAAATTCAATTCTCGTTTCAATCTCGAGAATCCTGAAGAGGGAGTTGATCTTGAAGAGAATCGAATCCTTTCAAAAGAAGATCTTGTTATGATTGTTCGTGAAATTATTCGATTGAATAATCATCAGGAAGAGCCGGATGATGTTGATCATCTTGGAAATCGTCGTGTACGTGCCGTTGGGGAGCTTATTCAGAATCGATACCGCATTGGTCTTGCTCGAATGGAGCGTATTGTGAAGGACCGAATGTCAACATATGACATCGATACAATCACACCAGGAAAATTGGTAAATGCACGTCCAGTGATTGGAGCGACGCGTGAATTTTTCATGTCTTCGCAGCTTTCACAATTCATGGATCAGACGAATCCATTATCGGAACTCGAGCATAAGCGTCGACTTTCAGCGATGGGACAAGGAGGATTGACACGTGAGCGTGCAGGTTTCGAAGTCCGTGACGTTCATCCAACTCATTATGGTCGTATTTGTCCTGTTCAAACACCAGAAGGACCGAACATCGGTTTGGTGGGGCATCTTGCAAGTTATGCGCGTATTAATAAGTACGGATTCCTTGAAACGCCGTATCGAAAAGTTGTGGTTGAGAAAGGAAAAGCTCGCGTAACGGATGAAATTGAATACATTAATGGATTTAAAGAAGAGAAATCTGTAACGGCACCAGCGACAATTGAAATTGATGAAAATGGATTCATCAAAACAGCGACGGTGCAGGCTCGTAAGTACACGGAGGCGAAGACAGTGCCAGCGACAGAGGTTGATTATGTTGATGTTTCAACGGCTCAAATTGTTTCTATGGCGACATCACTTGTCCCATTCCTTGAACATGATGACTCAACACGTGCACTGATGGGTTCAAACATGCAAAGGCAGGCTGTTCCGACTATCAACCCGAAAGCACCGATTGTAGGAACGGGTCGAGAACGTCGCGCGGCAATTGATTCTGGTCATGTTCTCATTGCGGAAGAGGCTGGTGAAATTACGGCTCTTTCAGGAAATCAGATCACCGTAAAGTATAAGAAGCTCGGTGAAAAAACATATCCGCTTAACAAATTTATTCGTTCAAATGCGAGTACATCTGTGAATCAGCGTCCTGTTGCTAATGTTGGTGACAAAGTAAAGAAGGGTGATGTACTAGCTGATGGTCCATCTGTAAAGAATGGAGAAATGGCGCTTGGGCAGAATATGCTCGTCGCTTTCATGAGTTGGGATGGATACAATTATGATGACGCGGTGATCGTTAATGAGAATGTTGTACAAGATGATCGATTTACAACAGTTCATTTGGAACATCTAACACTTGATGTTCGAGACACGAAGCTTGGACCGGAAGTTGTGACATCAGATATCCCTAATGTTTCTGAGGAAAAATTGAAGCATCTTGATAGCGAGGGAATTATTCGTATCGGTGCTGAAGTTCACTCAGGTGATATCTTAATTGGAAAAATTACACCAAAGGGGCAAACGGAGCTTTCGGCTGAAGAGAAGCTGCTTCGAGCTATTTTCGGTGAAAAAGCACGTGATGTGCGTGATTCGTCACTCTATTTACGACATGGACATAAAGGAAAAGTTGTAGATGTAAAGATTTTCTCTCGTGAGGCTGGTGATAATCTTCCTCCGGGAGTAATTAAATCTATTCAGGTTACGATTGCTGACCTTCGAAAATTGCAGGCTGGTGATAAGGTTGCGGGACGACATGGAAACAAGGGTGTTGTTTCGAAAATTGTTCCAGTTGAAGATATGCCATTTACAGATGAAGGTCGTCCAGTCGACATTATCTTGACGCCACTTGGTGTTGTATCACGTATGAACCTTGGGCAAATTCTCGAGGTGCATCTTGGACTTGCTGCGGAGCGGCTTGGATTCAATGTAGCGGCGCCGGTATTTGATGGTCCAAAAGAACATCAGATCAAGGAACGTCTGCTTGAGGCAAAATATCCAGAAACGGGACAGCTCGAACTCTTTGATGGACGTACGGGTGAGGCATTCCATAATCCAGTGACGGTCGGTGTGATGTATATGCTGAAATTGAATCACATGGTCGAAGATAAAATGCATCAGCGATCTATTGGTCCATACTCACTTATTACGCAGCAGCCGCTTGGTGGTAAGGCGCAATTCGGTGGACAGCGATTCGGAGAAATGGAAGTTTGGGCGCTCGAAGCATATGGAGCATCTCATACACTTCAAGAAATTCTGACCATTAAATCTGATGATGTTCCAGGTAGGTCAAAGGCATATGAATCAATCATCAAGGGCGATAAGATTCGAAAGGTAAATATTCCAGAATCATTCAATGTCCTTATCCGAGAATTGAAGGGGCTATGTCTCGATGTTGAACTCCTTGACGATGGAAAGAAGATTAATGCACCGGGACATCAAGGTGGTGAACCGCAAACGAATTAAACAAAACGAATATGGCGATTAAAATGCATACACTCAAATCAACAGACTTCGATTCTATTCGTTTGAAATTGGCATCTCCTGATGTCATCCGTTCTTGGTCATTTGGAGAAGTGACAAAGCCGGAAACGATTAACTATCGAACGCAAAAACCTGAAAAACATGGTTTATTTGCGGAAGAAATTTTCGGCCCATCAAAGGACTGGGAATGTTATTGTGGGAAGTACAAGAAAATCCGTTACAAAGGAATTATTTGTGACAAATGTGGCGTGGAAGTAACGCATTCAAGTGTCCGGCGCGAGCGCATGGGGCATATTGAACTTGCGGCTCCAACAACGCATATTTGGTTCTTGCGAGGTGTTCCATCAAAGATCGGAACCATTCTCGACATGAGTGTTCAGACTCTTGAAAAAGTGATTTATTTCACAAGTTTTATCATTACGGATGTAGATGAAGAGGCTTTGGCTCAAACGCAGGAGCAGGTAAAGGCTGAATACAAGGCGAAAAAGAAAATGATTGAAGGTGAACGTAAGCGTGACACGAAGCGTGTTGCGGAGAAGTTTGCTGATGATAAAGCCGCCCAGGATGCTGAAGTTGCTCGCATCAATGAGATGGCTGACAATAAGCTCGAAGAACTTGAGGAAGATTTTCTGCAGGTTGATAAAGACCTAAAGGAAATCAGCATCATGAAAGTTATTCCAGAAACGACATATCATGATTGGTCTATTAAATTTGGGCATATTTTCGATGCTGGAATTGGTGCTGAGGCGATTTTGCGTCTACTCGAACGAATCAATCTTGAAAAAACAACTGAACAGATTCATGAAGCGATTGATGCAACACGATCAAAAACAAAGAAGGAGCGATTGATGCGACGTTTGAAGCTCATTTCATCTCTTATTAAGAATGAAGTAAAGCCAGAATGGATGGTATTGCGAGCTATTCCTGTTATCCCATCTGATTTGCGCCCAATGGTACCGCTTGATGGTGGTCGATTTGCGACAAGTGACTTGAATGATCTGTATCGACGTGTGATCAACCGAAATAATCGTCTGAAGCGTTTGTATTCTTTGAATGCACCGGAAGTGATTACGCGAAATGAGAAGCGCATGCTTCAAGAAGCAGTTGATGCTCTTATCGATAACTCAGCGCGTTCGTCAAAGACGGTTATCGCGGCTGGTCGAAAGCGTCAGTTGAAGTCTCTTGCTGATTTCCTGAAGGGAAAGAAGGGACGTTTCCGTCAGAACTTGCTTGGTAAGCGTATCGACTACTCTGGTCGAAGTGTTATTGTCGTTGGTCCACATCTTCGTATTGATCAATGTGGTATTCCGAAGAAAATGGCACTTGAACTCTTTAAGCCATTCGTGATTTCAAAGTTGATTCAACGAGAATATGTTCACAATATCCGAAGTGCGAATCGATTTATCGAAGCAGATAGAAGCGAAGTTTGGGATATTCTTGAAGAGGTAACGGCAGATGCTTATGTTCTTCTGAACCGTGCGCCGACGCTTCACAGACTTGGTATTCAGGCATTCCGTCCAGTACTTATCGAAGGAAAAGCGATTCAGGTTCACCCACTCGTTTGTGATGCATACAATGCTGACTTCGATGGTGACCAAATGGCTGTTCATGTTCCTTTGACGGAAGCGGCGAAGAAAGAAGCTGAAGAAATCATGCTTTCTATTCGAAATCTTTTGAAGCCATCGCATGGTGGTCCGGTGACAACACCAGGAAAAGACATGGCATGGGCTGCATACTATCTGACAATGGTTCTTGATGAGCCAGATGAGAAGAATATGAAGTCGTTCTCAGATCAGGAAGAGGCATTTTATGCGTATGAGCTGAAGAAAATCGGGCTTCAAGAGTGGATTCGCGTTCGTCATAATGGGGAATTGCTTATCACAACTGTTGGTCGTCTCACGCTCAATAATCTCTTCCCAGAAAAGATCGGATTTATCAATGACACACTTGGTAAGAAGCAAGTTGCGGCTATTGTTCGCGAAATTCTTGAAATGTATGGTCAGGAATTTACCGCACATCTTCTTGATGAAATTAAAGAGCTTGGATTCCGATACGCAATGCTTTCTGGGTATTCATGGGGAATGAGCGAGCTTCCTGAAGTTGAAGGTAAGAAAGATATCCTTGAAGAAGGAAATAAAAAGGTTCAGGAAATCGAGGATTACTTTGCACAAGGACTTCTTACATCGAGTGAAAGAACAAGTCAGATCATTAAGATTTGGACAAATGTAAAAACGCAGATCGAGGACCTTTCAAAGGGATCGCTTCGCAAGGGAAGTAGTGCGCAAACAATGATTGAATCAGGAGCGCGTGGTGCATGGGGTCAGCTTACGCAGATGATCGGAATGATTGGACTTAAAACAGGTGCATCAGGTGGAATTATCGAGCTTCCTGTGAAGTCATCATTCAAAGACGGAGTTGATGTTCTTGAATTCTTCATCTCTTCTCATGGTATTCGAAAGGGTCTAACTGATACGGCGCTTCGAACTGCTTCTGCTGGTTATCTTACACGTCGCTTGGTGGACGTTGCGCAGGATGTTGTTGTGCATCAAGACGATTGTGGGGATGATAAAGGTGTTGTATTGACGCATGAAGAATCTGAAGAAATCGGAGAGCCACTGCTTGTTCGAATTCTTGGACGATACGCTTTGTCTGACATTAAGAAACCGGGAGGACGGTCTGTTATCGTGCCTGCTGGGGAATTGATTACTGAAGATCATATTCGTGCCCTCAAAGCGGTTGAAAAACCACTTGCTGAAGCACATGTGCGGAGTGTAATGACATGTCGCATCGAACGTGGTGTTTGTCAGAAATGTTATGGATATGACCTCGCATACAATAAACTGGTAAATCTTGGAACAGCTGTTGGAATTATTGCAGCGCAATCAATCGGAGAGCCGGGAACGCAGCTAACGATGCGAACCTTCCATACGGGTGGTGTAGCAACAGGGAAAGACATTACGCAGGGTCTTCCGCGTGTTGAAGAACTTTTCGAAGCTCGTATTCCAAAACGAAAGGCAATCATGACAGAGGTTTCTGGTTCAGTTGAAATCGAGACGGCTGAAAGAGAAATTCAACAGGTTGGGACTGGAAAAATCATGAAAGATACGCGTCCGGGACAGAAAATCGTCCGTGTCCGCTATGAAGCAACGGAAGAAACGAAGGTTCCAGTTGGTCGCGGTGGAAGTCTAAACATCAAAGAGGGAGATAAAATTAAAGCTGGTGATGTCATTGGTGAAACGAAGGATGGCGTGAAGGTTCTGGCTGAGTATGATGCGCTTGTAAGTAGCAATACGAAGACAACGGCGATGCTCATTCATGACGCGAAGAAGGTGCGTGAATATGTTATTCCTCAGGGATATCAGTTGTATGTAAAGGATGGTGACAATGTTGTTGCTGGTGATGTACTTACAGAAGGACATCTTGATTTGCAGGCACTCTTCAAATACCAAGGAAAAGATGCGGTGCAGAAATACCTATCGAAGGAAATTCAGGCGATTTATTCTTCGCAGGGTCAGAAGCTTAATAATAAGCATATCGAGATTATCATCAGACAGATGTTTAGCCGTGTGCGAATTATAGAACCGGGAGATACAGATCTATTGCCTGGAGAGGTTGTTGAGAAGGGAACATTGCAGGAAGTCGAACAAAACCTTGAGAAAGGTAAGAAGATGGCAACCTACGATGAATTATTCCTCGGAATTACGAAAGTTTCTCTTTCAACAGAGAGCTGGCTGTCTTCAGCGTCATTCCAGGAGACGGCTCGAGTCCTGATTGATGCTTCGGTGACTGGTAAGGTTGATCGATTGCAGGGACTTAAAGAAAATGTGATCATTGGTCGATTGATTCCGGCTGGAACAGGATTCGGAGATCAGGCAGAGGAAGAAGAGGAAGAGACTTCTCGGGAAGAGAAGGACGTGGATCAGGCGAGTGAGCTTGACCTCGAAATCGCAGCAGAAACAGAAAAGAAAGGGGTTCAGGCAGTTGCAGAAGATACGAGTTCTGATACGGAATAGTCCATAAAAACACGCCAATTTGTCATTCCGGCCTCCGAGCCGGAATCTCCTGGATATAACAGGGGATCCCGGGTCAAGCCCGGGATGACGGACCATAGGCGTGTTTTGCTTTTCAGTCATTTTTTGCTAACCTTCAATACATATTGATCATATACTATGTCTGGACATTCGAAGTGGCACACAATACGACATAAAAAAGGAGCAGCAGATGCGAAACGGGGGAAGATTTTTTCGAAATTATCGAAAGCTATTTCTGTTGCGGCTCGTGACGGGGTTGATCCGTCGATGAATTTCACGCTTCGGCTTGCCATTGAAAAAGCAAAACAGGCAAATATGCCCAAAGATAATATCGAGAGGGCAATTGCACGGGGGTCCGGTGCAGGCGATGGCGTCCAATTGCAGACCGTCGTTTATGAAGGTATGGCTCCGGGCGGCATTTCTATTATTGTTGAGGCGGTAACAGATAATGTAAATCGAACATTTGGAAATATACGTACTATTTTCAATAAATATGGAGGAAATTTAGACGCGAAAGTCATGTGGCAATTCGAACGCAAGGGTGTTGTTCGTGCAGACAGCGCAGAGGTTGATAATCGGGATGATTTTGAGCTCGAACTCATTGAAGCAGGTGCGGACGATATATCATGGAATGAAGGAATTGAGGTGATTGGAAATCTATCGGCATTACAAGAAATGGAGAACGTTATACGTGGTGCTGAAATCAGTGTGGCAAGCGCTGAGCCAGAGTATGTTGCAACTGATAAAGTGGAACTTTCGGACGAGGCTGGAGAAAAATTGTCCATGTTTCTTGAAATGCTTGATGAAGATGATGATGTGACAAATATCTATACAAATGCCACGTAACGCTAACCATACATCAGTAACAGTATTAGGTATCGATCCAGGGTATGGGCGCTGCGGTTTTGGTGTAATCGAGGGTCAAAATGGCGAATGGGCATGTAAAACACATGGCTGCATTACAACGCAGAAGCAAGATTATTTCCCGAATCGACTCAAGGAAATTGCAGATGATTTAATCCAAATTATTGATGCTCATCAGCCGGACATTATAGCTCTTGAAGAATTATTCTTTGCGAAAAGCACCACGACGGCATTAAAAGTTTCGCAGGTAAGGGGCGTGATTCAGCTCCTTGCTGCCAATCGAGGTATACAGGTTGTCGAGGTAAAGCCAAATGAAGTCAAATTGGCGGTCACGGGTTATGGCCGGGCTGATAAAAAGCAAATGGAAGAGATGATAAAAACTATATTTCATCTCAAAACGATTCCGAAGCCCGACGATGCAGCGGATGCACTTGCCGTCGCTTGGACGGGTGCGACAAAAATGGCTATAATGCGATCGAAATAAATATATGGAAAAGAAATCACAAACACTTTGGTCTCCAATTAATACAAGTGCTGATGCAAATGCAGCATTTGATTACTCAATTAAAGGTTTATATATCTTTGCCGTTGGTAGTATTTGTATAGCTATTGTTGCGGGGACGGATCCGCTACTTATCGCAAATGGCATTGTATATGGTCTTATTGCTTTCTGGCTTCAAAAGACAAAGAGTAAAGTGCCGGCATATATTCTAGCTATATTTACAGGACTTTCCGCGCTTGCGGGGTTGATGGACGGCAATATTGTCCGCATTATTTTCTTCGGATTAATGTGTTGGCTCAGCATTCGTGCCATTCAGGCAATTTCAAAAATGAAAAAGGCGTAGTGGTGTATACTGATCATGTATGAAGATTCCTTCTTGGATGAAATTACATGACAAAAAAGCGAAATTAGCCGCCGCATCTGGAGCAGTGATTGCTTTGTATGCTGGCGTGCTTTTTTTGTTTATTCATTCAACGAATGCGCAAGGGAAGCTTGAATCAACGCTTACGCCGCGGGAGTATTTGCGTGCAATGTGCCAAGAACCTGACTGTGATTTTCTGCTTCTTGATTCCATCGTGACCTGCGAAAGTCGATGGCGCATGGTACAAAATTCAATCTCGAGTGCTTATGGATATTTTCAAATCCTCGATTCAACCGAAGCGACAACAGATCCATTCAAAGAAGGGGAACGCAAATACAATCCCTATTCAAATATAGATATGGGAATTTATTTATACGATACGCGCGGAAGCAATCCATGGAATGAAAGCAAGCATTGCTGGCAGCCAAGGTATAGACGACTTTTGAGCGAGCGCAAACCAACTTCGATCGGTGAGCTTCAATTAGAGATTCCCGAAAACGCGGGGAATATTGAAGCAGTGGTGGAATAAGTTTTGGATAAATTTGGCAAAGAAAAAACGCCCCTGGTTTAGCACAACAAGGTATTGACAATGTAGCAAGCCCTTGTTACTATTTGCTCACAAATAGCCCACAAAACCTTACGCGGGTATAGTATAGCGGCTTATTATGCCAGCCTTCCAAGCTGGAGATGCGGGTTCGATTCCCGCTACCCGCTCCAAGATAAACCCTCAGCGCAAGCTGGGGTTTTATCTTGGCAGAATGTGAAATGAGAACCCGCATCTCCATCTACGAAACGGGTTCGATACCGCGACGAAGTGAGGAGATAGAATGTGCTTGTGTATTCTGTCAATCTAGTTTGCAGAGATGAAATAGTAGCTAATACCAATCCCAAATGTGCTATAGTAACAGGATATGAAAAAGAATAAAATTGTATTGAGATTTATCATTACTTTTTTAGGGCTTGTTATTGGCTTTGGTTCAGCATTACTTATAGTTCGTCAAAATCCTGGGCGTGATTACAGGCAGATTATTAGTATTGGTAGTCAAAACGAGCAGATGACGATGTACGTAAATGAAGAATATGGATTTCAACTTGAATATCCTGAGTCATGGGAAGCAAAACAGCCTAGGCTCCCTTTGAGTGAAAATATCAGAACCATTTTGTACTTTGAAATTTTAGACAGAGAGAAAAGATGTATAGATGGTATATGCGTTCGGTCAACGTTAGATCCTAGTCTTCGTATTTCTATTTATGAACGTGACGTTGATGAAAGAATCACCGAGCTACGGGCTAATGTGTCGACTCAATACAAAATACTTCATAATGCATATTCGGAAGCGTACATTTCTGATGTATGGTTTGGAATAGATAGTATCGGAGCAGATGCATTTATCGTTTTGAATAATGAATATGTTCTAGGTTTGTCTGCTGAAAATGACGAGGCAATAAAGTACCTACAGCCGATTGCTGAGAGCATTCAAGAAATTTGGTAAAATATACCTTCATAGCCAATCCCGAACTCGATTCCATAAAGTGATGAAGGGTGTTTTTTCTTTGAGACAAACCATGTAAGATAATCGATATGAAAAATATTGATTCTGTTATACGGAGTTATTTAGAAAAGCGAGGATGGGGAAATCAGCATCCAGAAGATTTAGCAAAATCTATTACCGTGGAAGCTGCTGAGCTTCTTGAGCATTTTCAATGGGGTAGGAAGTCAATTGAGGAATACACGGTTGACGAGGATTTTGTAAGGGATGTGAAGTATGAGCTGGCGGATATTCTGATATATGCTCATTCATTGGCTCATGGACTAGGTTTTACTTTCGATGAAGCAATTCAAGACAAATTAAAAATTCTCGAGGAAAAATATCCAGTCACAGAAGTTCAAAATGGAAACGCTAAAAAAATACATGACGAGCATAGAAAAGGAAAAATCACCGGAAATGTTTGATGCTATTGCAAAGCGATACGATGTCATCAATACCATTCTCTCTCTTGGCCTGCATAAAAAATGGAAGCGAAGATTTGTTGATCAATTGCCAGAAGGTCAAAACCTACAGGTTCTTGATATTGCGACAGGCACGGGCGATATAGCTCTTGCATGTGCTCATAAGAAGAATATCCAGAACGTTACGGCCATTGATCCGTCTGAAGGGATGCTTGAAGTGGCGAAAGAGCGCGCTCATGATCTAAATATCGATTGCATTCATGGTGCATCAGAGGACTTGCCTTTTGATGCCGAGAAATTTGATGTGATTACTATGTCTTTTGGCATTCGAAATGTTCCAAATGTCATCGATTCACTTCAGGAAATGCATCGAGTGCTTAAACGGGGAGGGAGTGTCATGATTATGGAATTCTCGAGGCCAAGAAATCGTCTTGTCCAAATCCTCTTTGATATATATGTTTCTCTATTTGGTTTTACGCTTGGACTGATTTTGGCTCGAAATCCAAGGGCATATACTTATCTTGGCAATACAATTAAAAACTTTCCATCGGGAGATGATTTTGAAAAATTACTTATTAATGCTGGTTTTGGCCAGGTTGAGCGCGTATCGATGCTCCTAGGTGCGGTAACGATTTACAAAGCGGTGAAGTAGCGTCGTTGGCACATGGCAATGAATGCCATTGAAGCTTTGCTTTAAACTCTCCGCCGCTTCCGACGGAAAATATCCCTCATGTTTGTAAATATCAATACGTTCACAAATACCCGGAGCGTCTAATTCTGGATGGAATTGTGTCGCATAAACATTTTGTCCCATGCGCACCATGTGAACAGGGCAGTCTTTGCTGCTCGCAAGGTTTATTGCTTTATTTGGAAGAGATTGCACGGCTTCTTTATGGCCCGCCATCGCTATGAATGAATGGGGGAGATCTTTGAAGATTGAATCCGCTTTTCCATTCTCAGATAGGTTTATGTCTACACAGCTTACATCTTCACTATATTTCTCCTTTGAAACAATTCCGCCATTAAAAGCGACGAGAGCACCGAGCCCATAGCAAGCGCCAAGAAAGGGAATGTCTTGTCTTGTGACATCCGCGATGAGTTTTTGCAGGTCCATCTCAAACCGCTTTTGATAATCCGGTTTTTTATCTTCAGCATCTGAAACATTTGCAGGGCCTCCACCGACAATAATCCCAGCATATTGATCTAAATCTGCTGTCGGAACAGCTTCTTTTTCCATTCTCACGCGCAATACTTCGTTTTCACTAAGATTTCCGTATTTTAAAAAGGCATTGAATTCACCTGCTGCCGCTGCATCATTGGGTCTGAGCTGTAAAATGAGGAATTTTTTCTGCATACAATGTGTATTTAACCAAGGTAAAAGAAAAAATGCTAGTACATTGACAAATTACCAATTTTTTGCTAGCATTAGCTGTTGTTCTTTTAACAAATTCAGGCATAAGGGAGGAAATATGCCACCAAGAAAAAGTTCAATTGATGCAGTGCACGATGTGCTGCGTGTCCATGGTTGTGTGTCTTCGGACGACATTCAGTCCCTTTCGGGACTCAACATCAACACGGTTCGCAAGGTTTTGCGATACATGAAGCAGCGTGGCGAGGTCAGACGTTGGGGTACGATTAGGAAAACCTATGATTACTTCATGCATGGCGGACGTCCGTATGTGGATTACAAGTACAGTTTACGCACAGGGAGGAGTATCGACGAGTGTTTGGCTATGCGTGATTCTGATAACTACGAAGAACTACTCCCTCTTCATGAGCTTGCGGAGATTGTCGTGCGACGACTGAATTCAGGTGAGCTGCCAAAAAGCGATTTGGTAGACTGGGAGTCCGAAAGTCATGTGATCGTTGCTAGAACAATGGCGCGTGCTTGTCTGGTTATCGGTTTGTATCGTGAAGCTTACGCATTGCTCGATACTGTATCGCTCAAATCTCATGGAGAGATGAGTGCGATTCAGGAATGCGAGATGATCGCTGTTCTTGCTGCTCGATCTGGATCACGCAATGTTCAGTGGCGTGTTGCGTTTGAGTTGTCAAGGCATGAGCGTGCTGCTTTTTCTGCCATGGTCATTGCCGATCTGATACATCCTGATTCGGAAATTGTGCGCAATCTTCGTGGACTTCTGCGGGATGACATAGCACAGGATTATGAAGAAGCGGAAAAGAGCGCTAGAAAATCGTGGAAAAAAATCCAATACTCTCCATTCACATCTCTTTTACGTCTTGAGAGGGGAGGGTTGAAAGATCGTGACCCGGAGCTCTCGGCATGCATTACACGTTTTGTAAAGCACAATGCCGGCCCTCGTCCAGAGACACATGTGACGCATGCGTGGTTCGAGGAGCTCCGTAATGGCTATGTGTTTGCACGCAGCACGCTCCCAGATCAGCTGGAGTATGTGCGGCGATGGAGAGGATCGTGCTTCATGCGTCCTTTCTTGCTTGCATGCATATATGCGTGTGTGGCAGACGGGGATTTTCGGTCGGCCGATACACACAGGAACCTAGTCGTGCAACGCTTTGGTAGAAGCTTTGACGTCGTGCTCGCGGAAGTGCACTCCCTCATGGCTGAATTCAAGCGAAAGAAGGCATTGGGTGTGCAAGGTACTACACGGCGAATGAAGCGTATAGCAGACAGACTCCCTGTCTTGGTAGGTCAGCTCGAGAAGCTTCAAACATCTGATCACGAATGCCGGCTTCACGTCCGCACGGTAAGCGATGACTATGCGGAAATCGCGCAGAGTATTCTACGTGAGAAGACCAAGTCTGAGAAGCATCGAAAGCGAGGTCGGCGGAAAAAGAAGCGGCGAAAAAAGAATGTGCAACGGCGCATTAATCTTCGTGCCCATATCAGGGAAGCTTCATCCCGAGGGGATACATCACTGGTCCGCGATCTTCTCACTCAGCTCTACTACGACACGGGAGAGGCGATTCGTGATTCAGAGGTGAAGAGGCTGTTGAAGTTGTGCTTGGGCAATGGTGACCTTGAATTTGCTGAACGAATCGTTGGGGGCTATGGTCATGCTCTTCCGAAGAGTCTTGTTGGTGCCGTCAAACATGCACGGCGTGAACATGAAGCAACAAGGAGGCTTGGGCCGCGTGCCACTGGGACATCGCCGGTTCTGAGTCAAGTCGGAGCGAGGAGTCCTGTAAATCGGCAAGCTTCTATCGGGGTGATTGGGAATAACAGACCCAAAAAACCGAAGAAGTAACCGATGCTGCCCGTTAGTCGCAACAGCGATTGACGGGTTTTTTCTTTGATTCATATATTCGCCATATCTTGTTCGAGTCTCGCTGCTAAAGAAAAAACCGCATCGATTGATGCGATTCTTTCTGGTCGGACTGGCGAGACTCGAACTCACGACCTCTTGGTCCCAAACCAAGCGCTCTAGCCTACTGAGCTACAGTCCGTTGATATACTCAGTTGTCTTTTTCTCCACCTACTTTGTCGATCATCTCCGCCGCTCCTCACCGTACGTTCCAGTACGTGTCGTCGCTGCTCGATGAATCTCCTCGTATGTGAAGAAAAATCCTAACTTCGTTTTCTTCAAAGATATCTTATCAAATTTTCCGCGGCTCATATGAAGAAAAATCCTAACTTCATTTTCTTCAAAGACATCTTGTTAAATTTTCCTCGGCTCATTTGAACATGTTCTTTGGGGTGACGGAAGTGTAGCAAAAAACGTCTCAATTGGCAAGGCTCAATGCTTCACGAAATTCAATAATTCCGCTACTATTCGCGCATATGCGGCAAAAGTTAATTCGATTTCACGAAAATGCAAAACTTGAAAATATTATTGAGCCAGGAAAGCCTTTATACGATAAAATAAAGGGTGCTTGGCAAGACTTGTTTTTCAAAAATACAAATCCGGTTGTCATTGAAATTGGTTGCGGGCGAGGGGATTATACGGTTGGCCTTGCACGTGAATTTTCGAATAAAAATTTTATCGGCATTGATGTGAAGGGAGATAGAATTTGGTTTGGGGCAAAAGCGGCGCAGGAAGAGGAATTGGAAAATGTTGCATTTTTGCGGACGCGCATAGAGTTATTGAATCAATTTTTTGCTCAAAATGAAGTTGATGAAATATGGATCACATTTCCAGGGCCTAGACCTCGAAAGCGCGAAGCGAACCGACGGCTGACAACGAATAAATTTCTTGATATTTATAAGAATATTCTGACATCGGGAGGTACTGTTCATTTAAAAACTGACAGTGATTTTGCTTATGAATTCACGAAAGAAATTCTAGCTGATCGTGATGATATTGAGATAATTGTTGATACGAGTAGTTTATATGATTCAAAATTAGTCGACATTCATCATGGTATAAAAACACATTTCGAGAAGCGCTTTCTGGCGCAGGGAAAAAAAATTAAATACCTCGCATTCCGATTTCTGAATTCTTGACGATTAGGGGTGAATAAGGTACACTCGTGGCACATTTTTGAACATATTTGCCGAGGTAGCTCAGTGGTAGAGCAGAGGTCTGAAGAACCTCGTGTCGTGAGTTCGATTCTCACCCTCGGCACCAGAATTTAATCAATTGGTTTACGCAGTTAGTCTGGATGTAATTTGCTTGAAGATTGACCAACGAAGTCGAGTGTACCTAGATGTACATGAGACGAGGCGGAAAAATCTGAATGCAAAGGGCGCCAGAATAACAAGTAAGGGTGTGTAGCTCAGGTGGTTAGAGCGCAGTCCTGATAAGACTGAGGTCCCAAGTTCGAGTCTTGGCACACCCACCATCCCACTTCGCCTATTGGCTACGTTGGGGATTTCCACATTTCATTCAATGAAATGGGATGCCCCTAACGAAGTTCACTATGGTGAACGAAGTGGGGCCACAAAAAGGCCATTGCGATCGCAGTGGTTTTTTGTTTGAAAGAAACCTTTTAAACCTTGCGTATTAAAGGTAGGATTTGCGTATGGAATCTATACCGAATTACGGGGAGAAAACTGACGAGGAATTGGCGAAATTAGCGCAGGGGGATGTTTTGGCATTCCGCATGCTTATTGAGCGATATGAATCCAGACTGAAACGCTATATTTTGCGTATTTCTTCTTTTTCGGCAGAGGAAGCGGAAGAGATTCTGCAGGAAGCCTTTATTAAAATATGGAAAAATATTCGAGGATTTGATTCTGGCCTTTCTTTTTCAAGTTGGGCATATCGTATTGTCCGCAATCACACGATTTCGGCGCATAGAAAACATGTGTCGCGGGGTCGTGATAAGACCTCGGTTATCGATGATGATTTGATGCGATCACTTCGAGCGGATCTTGATATTGAATCAGAGGTTGAAAGCAGCATGATGCAGGAAGACATAGCTCGGAAATTGAAACAGATTCAGAAGAAGTATCGAGATGTTCTCGTCTTGAAGTATTTAGAAGAAAAATCTTATGATGAGATAGGTGATATTTTGAAAAAACCTCCTGGTACGGTAGCGACACTTCTTCACCGGGCGAAAAAAGCATTCAAAAAAGTTCTTGAGCGAGAGATATGAGCGATTTATCAAAAAAAATCACGGAGAAAATAGAAAAGGAGCACATTGAACAAAGTCCTGGTTGGATTTTTAATGTACAAAATATTCTCTTTTGGTCGCTTTATATTATCTCCATCATCATTGGCGGAAAAGCACTTGCTTTTACATTGCATGTTCTGCAAAGATCAGAGGTATTTGCGGTTGCGCGTTCACAGGGTGCCGATTTGTCCATTTTAAGGCTTATCCCAACATTTTGGATTATATTATTTATACTCTTTCTCATTGTGGCACTTCTTGGTTTTCATAAAACACGAAAAGGGTATACATATGAAGCTTGGAAATTGGTCGCGGCTAATTTGCTTTTTACGGGGCTACTTGCACTCATTCTCTTTATGACAAGCGTACCAGCAAGGCTTGATCCAGTTTATGGGATATCGAATGCATATGATGATGTTTCGGAACGCCGCGCACTATTTTGGACGGATGTACGGCATGGTCGTTTGAGTGGTGAGATACGAGATGTGCTGCAGGATATTGTGGAAATTGAAGATGTGAAGGAAATGCGTTGGACAATCTTCTTTGATAAAGATGATCTTTGTGGTGATGTGCAAATGGTGCAAGGAGAATATATTCGTATCATTGGAAGCGCTGAAGAACGAGGAGTATTTAATGCACATGTCATTATGCCTTGGTCAGAGTCGGATGCACATGATTGTCATCGCGCAGCAAGAATTCGTCGAGCAGGTGAGTGAAAGAAATAAATGATCCATGCGTATTACTAAGTGTAGATCTTGCAAGACTGCTCATAAATATAAAAAGGACTATGAAAACACTTAGTAAGACCATTATCCCCGTTGGTGCTTTGGCGCTTGTCGCCATAGGGGCTGGAGCGGCAGCCGCCACCCAGGTGAGCGCAGCTTCTGAAACAAATGAACGACCTCAATTAACCGAAGAAGAACGTGAAGAGCGACGTGAGCTTCATCAGCAAATGCGCGAAGAAATAGAGCGCAGTGTAGAGAATATTGATAGCGGTGTACGAATCACGCTCGTATCTGATAATAGCGATTTGCTCGATACGGCCGAAGAGCGGGCAACGGAGCGTCATGCAAGGCATATGGAGCGTGAAGATGCACCAGATGTCACGCAGTCAATTACGCGCGATGGAAGTACATTGACGATTGAATTAACTTCTGATGACGCTGGGACGGTAGAGCGCATTCAGGATCGCGCGGAAAAAGGACCAAGACGGCATCATCGCGTAAAGCATCGCTTTGACGGTGAGCGCGGTGAGCGTCCGGATGCGAATGATGACCGTTTCCGCGCGCCGCGGAGAGGGGGTGATCGCATCGAATAGTATACAAATATATCCTCCCCTCAAAAACCGAGTATAGACTCGGTTTTTGCTTTGATATAAGCTTCATATGTATGGACATGGACCGCATTCGAGTGGAGGAGGAATATGTAAAAAGTATTATTTGGGGTGAGCAGATTGACTACGTCGCTCAAAAATATCATCAGATGAAGGTCTTGGAATTCATGGACCCTTCGCAAAAAGCATTTTGGATGCAGCTAAAGGAGAGGTATCCCGAAAAAGAAATCATCTTGCATGGAATTTCGCGTAGTAAGCGTGCAGAGAAGGGTATATATCACCATCTCTTTACTGAAAAACAGGGGAGGGTAATGAAAAAGAAGCAACTCAAGAAGCAATTGCCATATACGATTGCTCGTTTCGTATTTCGCGGAGGAGGTGATGAATACGATATTGAGAATCGCTATGATAAATTCCCATTTTTATCTAAATTCATAAAATGGCAGTCGAAGAGAATTGATGCATTTACATTACAGGTGATATTTGAGCTTTCTGATGCTCTTTATCCCTTCTCAAAAATTGAGCCAGATATTCTGTCACAGCATGAGGATGCAAAAGCATTTATAGAATCGCGCAGAATTCCAGATTTGCGCACGGTATGGATGTCTATTTTTGGTGTTGCTTTGCAAATTGATCGGGAAGCACGCATGCGTGGGTACGGTGTAAGGCTGATTGGGGAGCCTGTAACATTTATGAATGAATCGTCTGGTGAGAAAGTGCGAAAAATGGCTTATAGTTTTCATTTTGAGAAGGGTGCGCATATGCCCGTCAGCGATGTAGTACAAGATTTGAAAAATATAAAGTGGATTCGATTTGCTAATGGGGCGCCGCAAGATGTAAGTCAGTTTTTTTCTATATAAAAACCGCAGGTATAAGCCGCGGCTACAAGAATGATCTCTTCGGGCGCTTGATTTCGCCCGTTTTTTCATAAACCAAGATACCGTGTCATCCCGGATGGAGCGAAACGAAGATCCTTCAATAGGCCCAGGATTTCGAATGTGGTCGCGAAGTGATTTAGCTGTAATGCAAAGGAGATAGAGGAGATTTATGAGTTTGTAGGTTTTAGCTGGTAGCTTGTAGGTACGGGGATCAGAGAAGTTAGAAAAGTGAGTAAAGCTAGAAAAGCGAGTTTGTATAGCAATGGGGGGGGGTAGAACATAGCACGTAGAGAAATGTGAAATCCCAGCCTACGAGCTGGGATCTATCAGTAATCACTATTCTGGACTCGATCTAAATCTTTCACCTGGCCCGTGGATCCCAAATCAAGTTTGGGATTACGATCGGAAGTGCGCTAGCAACCAAGCAACAGAAACAAAAAATCAGCCCAAAGGCTGTTTTTATTCAACAGTTCATTTCACAACTCTGTGATTACAACGTCTTATTTACTGTCCCACTCCGCTCAGCAAGCTGAGCTTCGTTTGGGACGACTCGAGTTAAGAACTTGAGCCTCGACATTCACCATAGTATCCAGCAGGGCTGGATAACAAGTGATCTTTCTTCCCTAGAAAGGAGGTGATCCATGCACAGCTTCCGCTACGCATGCCTTGTTACGACTTAGTCCCTGTCGCTGGCTTCACCTTCGGCCGTACTACAACGACCTTCGGGCGCTTCCAACTCCCTTGACTTGACGGGCGGTGAGTACAAGACCTGAGAACGTATTCAAGGCGGCGTTCTGATCCGCCTTTACTAGCGATTCCAACTTCATGGAGTCGAATTTCAGACTCCAATCCGAACTGGGGATGGTTTTAAGGGATTTGCTCCGCTTCGCAGCTTGGCTGCCCGTTGTACCACCCATTGTATCATGCGTGTTGCCCTGGACGTAAGGGCCACGCTGATTTGACGTCATCCCCGCCTTCCTCCTTCTTGCGAAGGCAGTCTCACGTGAAAGTATAACACGTGACAGGGGTTGCGCTCGTTATCCCACTTAAGGGTACACCTCACGGCACGAGCTGACGACAACCGTGCAGCACCTATCTAGCACCCTCGAAGGAGCTCTGCTTTCACAGAGTTAGCAGCTAGTAGTTGAGCCCAGGTGAGGTTTCTCGCGTATTATCGAATTAAACCGCATGATCCACCGCTTGTGCAGGTCCCCGTCTATTCCTTTGAGTTTTAGCCTTGCGGCCGTACTCCCCAGGCGGAGTGCTTAACGCGTTAGCTTGGTTCAACGGCACTGAAAGGGTCGATACTTCCAATACCTAGCACTCATCGT
This sequence comes from uncultured Gammaproteobacteria bacterium, assembly GCA_964344415.1. GTDB lineage: Bacteria > Patescibacteriota > Patescibacteriia > UBA9934 > UBA9934 > CAYFMS01. The sequence goes on from CAYFMS010000001.1 coordinate 191,512, forward strand.
TTACGGCGTGGACTACTGGGGTATCTAATCCCATTCGCTACCCACGCTTTCGTGCATCAGCGTCAGGAGTGTTCCAGCAAGTTGCCTTCGCATTTGGTGTTCTACCAGATCTTAACGGATTTTACCCCTACACCTGGCATTCCACTTGCCTCTCCCACCCTCGAGTCTAGCAGTTTCACTCGCTGCCTATAGGTTGAGCCTATAGATTTAACAAATGACTTACTAAACAGCCTGCGCACGCTTTACGCCCAATAAATCCGGTCAACGCTCGTGGTCTCTGTATTACCGCTGCTGCTGGCACAGAGTTAGCAACCACTTTCTTCTGAGGTACCGTCACAAATTCGTCCCTCAGGACAGTCGTTTACGACCCGAAGGCCTTCATCCGACACGCGATGTCGCTCCGTCACACTTTCGTGCATTGCGGAAGATTCTTGACTGCAGCCTCCCGTAGGAGTCTGGGCAGTTCTCAGTCCCAGTGAGCCGGGTCACGCTCTCACGCCCGGTAACCGTCATAGCCTTGGTGAGCTTTTACCTCACCAACAAGCTGATAGTACATAGGCTCCTCCCGTACCGAAAAATCTTTCAATGGGAATGTCATAAGACCCCCCATCAGTATCGTGTATTAGCCCACGTTTCCATGGGTTGTTCACGAGTACAGGGTAGATTACCAATGCGTTACTCTCCCGTTTGCCACTTTCGCCACTGATGCAAGCACCAGTATTGAACGTTCGACTTGCATGCCTTAGACATGCCGCCAGCGTTCGACCTGAGCCAGGATCAAACTCTCAAATAAAGTATCGAGCTATGCTCGACCTCTGCTCAGATCTTCTGTTCTGTCATTTCCCGAAGGAAAAGACTTCGTTGAAGATTCTATTGTTGCCATAAAATAAATTTCATGGACTTCGTAATAGACGTTGTAATCACACAATTGTGAAAAATCTACTAGATGGGTTGTCATATATCTAGTAGACCTGTTGACATCAATGGTTTTACTCATGATGTATTTTTGAATGTTCGGGGGTTGCATTCAATTGCGCGGGAATATTACAACACCATAAAAAACCTGTCAAGGATTTTTGTGGGGTGAAGTTATTAAGAGATATAAACAAAAAAAATAACTCGCCGAAGCAAGATATTTTTGTGCGGGTGCATTGCGCTCCTAGATTATCAACCTATCCTAAGAGTATGGAAAAATAAGCTATTTGTCAAGTGCTAAAGCCCGTGGACCCAGAGGGGGTTGAACCCTCAAATCCTTGGTTGATAATCCAGGAAATGCAACCCGCTGGGCCCACGGAATTTAATACTCGACAAAATAAAAGACCCCTCTAAGGGATCTGTTACTCACATTGTATCTTTCTAATTGAGCCGTATCAAGAAGACTGTTCACTTCTCCACTCTTCGATCTTTTTATGATTCCCGGATAGGAGCACTGACGGAACCTTGAGCTCTTTCTTTTTTAGCCCTTTTCGCATCTTATAAACTTCTGGCTTTGTGTATTGCGGGTATTCTAAATATCCTTCCGTCGAATGTGATTCTTCTTGAAGTGTTTCTTTGTTGCCCAGCACGCCTGGAATCATCCGTGCGATTGCGTCGGTCATGACAAGGGCGGGGAGCTCGCCACCAGTAAGAACATAGTTTCCAATAGAGAGTTCTTCATCTGCGATTTCATCTATTACTCTTTGGTCAATTCCTTCGTATCGGCCGCAAATAAAAATGAGCTGGTCGTATTTCGCGAGGCGCTTTGCATCTTCTTGTGTGAATGTTTTTCCTTTTGCGGATGTAACGATGATGCGAGATTTCTTTAATCGCTTCTTTACTTTGCGTACTGCTTTGTCAATCGGATCAATCATCATAACCATTCCTGGGCCGCCTCCGTACGGAGTGTCGTCGACTTGTTGATGCTTGCCAGATGCGAAGTCTCGAATATTGTGAGACGCAATCTTAATATGTTTATTCTTCTGCGCCCGTCCTAAAATTGAACCGTCAGTATATGGTGAGGTCATTTCAGGGAAGAGGGTGAGGATGTCGAATCGTTTCATAGGGGTAGTGTAGCAAAATAAAAAGCCAAGAAATAGATTCTGGCTTTTTTACATTTCAGATTAAATCGTTAGATCATCTACGACAGAAGTGTCGATGTCTTCATCTGCTACTTCTTCCGTAGCAGCAGCTTCTGGAGCTTCTTCGCGTCTTGGTGGACGCTGTGATCCTTCGGGCTCGTGAATCTTGAGATTCACTCGAGCATTTTCTTTTGCTCCAACAATTTTGAGGAGCGTGCGCACTGATCGCGCTGTCTGACCAGATCGGCCAATGACATATCCCATATCTTCTGGGTTCACGTGGAGGGTAATAAGGACACCACGTTCATCTATTTCTCTTTCTGTTTTTACATCCTCGGGGTGATTTACAATCGCCTTTATGACGTATTCAACAAATTCTTGATCTCGTTCCATATATTATCTTTTCGGTCTTTTTCTCCCTGTACATTGTCGAAATGCTTCGCCGTCCTCACCGTACATTCCAGTACGCTTCGTCCTTGCTCGCATTTTTCTTAGCACATAAAGAAAAATCCTCGAAAATCTACTCAGTGAGTTATTTTATTGTGATTCCACAACAAGACGTTGCTTACAAAAATCATAGCATGCATCTATTGGTTGTCAAAGAAAAATCACCTTGCTTTGTGGGTGATTTTTCGGACCCGAGCCTTCTGGACTCGACGAGACTCGAACTCGCATTTCCCGGGTGACAAGCCAGGGTGAGTTTCCAATTACTCCACGAGCCCAAGTCCATCAGCTCGGGATAATACAAAAACTCCCTAGCCATGTTGACTGGGGAGTTTTGTTGCCACCCGGTTTCGGCACATGAAGTGCTCACCCTGGATGAATCCAGTTTATCATTTGAAGCTTGCTCAGTCAAACTACTCAGCAGACTCTTCTGTAGCATCGGTCGATGCATCTTCCGCTGGAGCTTCTGCTTCTTCAGGAGCTTCGTCTGACGCTTCGTCGGACACGTCATCTGTGGGCGCTCCCGCCTTCGCTTCGTCCGAAGCTTCGTCGGACACGTCTTCAGTAGCTTCAGCTGCTGTATCTTCCGCTGTCGCTTCGGATTCAGTAGATTCTTCAGCCTCCTTTGCAGCTGCCTCTTCTGCAGCCTTAGCTTCTGCCTCTGCTTTTGCAGCTTCTTCAGCAGCTTTCTTTGCCTCTTCCGCTTCTCGCTTCTTTTCTTCCTCTGCAGCCTTCTTCTCTTCAATTTTAGCTGAACGCTTCTTCGTAATCGTTACAGATGAAGCCTTATCTGCCTTGATGATGCCCTCATTCACGAGCATATTGTGTACGGATGCAGATGGTTTAGCACCTTGCGAAAGCCAGTATTCAGCGCGATCTTTTTTAATCACGATTTCGCTCGGATTCTTTCTTGGATTGTAATGTCCAAGAATTTCGATTGCCGGAGACCAAGGGTCTCGACCTTTTTCTTGCACGACAATTCGGTATTGTGGTGCTTTGTGTTTTCCGGTTCTAGAAAGTCGGATAGTAACCATAATGTAATGTTTAAGATGTTTAAGGTGTTAAATCACTCACTTCATTCGCTTGTTAATGTCAGAATTAACAATTTGAACAATACAACAAGGCCGAAGGCCGATTTAACATTTGATGCCGGTAGATTACATAGAGCATCAAAAATTGTCAACCCCTGTCGGGGCATAATTAGAATTACCGCCTTGCTGACCCCGCTTCTTCGATGTCCGTAAGATTTACAGAAAGTAGATTAGAAACGCCATCATCGCCCATCGTGACGCCATAAAGCAAGTCAGCGCGCTCCATTGTTGCGCGGTTATGTGTAATAACAATGAATTGTGTCAGTTTTTGAAGCTCTTCCAATATATTTGCAAATCGAACGGTATTTGCTTCGTCAAGTGCCGCGTCGACCTCGTCTAAAATCACGAAAGGCGAAGGATTGGTAGCCATAATTGCCGAAAGAAGTGCAATAGAAGTAAGGGCGCGCTCTCCACCAGACAACAAATTCAGTGATTTTAATTTTTTTCCAGGAGGTGTTGCTTGAATTTCAATGCCGGCAATATGTTCTCGGCGCTTTTTGAAGCGTTTCAAAGCAGCGGCGGCAATGGAATCATTTTCTATTTCTTGAACTTCCTGGTCGGCGAGGCTTTCGAGGGCTCGATCAAGAGCTACTTTTTGCTCCTGATCTCCATCTGATTTCTTCAGCTTAATCAATGAACAGCTCCCGCCGCCAAAAAGTACCTTGAAGTACTTTTGAAATTCTTCATTAATTTTTTTAAATGCTTTCTCACCATCCTTTTGAATACGTGTGTCGAGTTCATCGATGACTTTTTCTGTACTTGAGATGGCTTGCTGCAAATCTGTCATTTGAGTACTTAAAAATTCAAATCGTTCTTTTGTTTCATGGAAGTCACCAATCGTTTCTTCGTCTATACCCCCGATGAGTTCAAGCTTTCGATGCAATCGATGCATTGTTTCGCGCGTCTGTTCGGCATTTTTCAGCGGCTGCTCTGGCCTTTGCTTCTTTATTTCATCGAGAAGCTTCGGATTATCTTCGCGCACTTCACGTTCAATACCTTCAAGTTTAGTTTCGAGTCGAGCCGATTCAATTTTGTGTTGCGATTCGGTTTGCTCAAGCGCATGTAAATCATTCTGAATCTTACGCAGAGAACGTTGTAAATCAAAAAATGCTGATTTGTCTTGAGAATCTTTTTGCTTGGAAGCCTTGTCTATTTCTTTTTCGGCAGCGGAAATATTTTTTTGTATGCTAGCAACTTCTTTCTTTGCATCATCGATTGATTTGATGGCTGCAGGGTCTGCTTTGAAATCTTCAGGATTTGGTTTGGTGAGTCGTGTTTTTAGCTTCTTTGATTTTGAAAATGTTTTTTCAATGTCATCGGCAATTGCATGAACATCCTCCATCTGTTTTGCGCTGCGTAAACGTGCAACATGCGATTCGTGCTCACCATGCAGTGCTTCGAGCTCACCAATGATTTCAGTGAGGGGCAGGGGTGCCCAATTTGATTGTGCGCGAACGCGGTCTAATTCGAGTGTACGCTCTGCATCGAATTGCTTTTGCTTTGCTTTTGAAAGTTGCTGCTGCAAGTCGCGATAATACTTTTGGGCCTTGATAAGTTCTTCATTTTCGCCCGATTTATTTTCTTTATATTGTCGCTCGAGTTCTGACAGTTCTTCATCACCTTTTTTTAGCTCTGTCTTCTTTTCTTGAATCTGCTTAGCTATGTCACTCCGCAGATTTTGAGATTTCTGCAAGCCTTCGCTCAGCTGCCACCACATATTTCCAAAATAGAGGCTTTGAATTTCACGAAGCTCAGATTCAACTTTCTCACGCTCTTCAAGCCGCTTTACTTGGCGTTTTAGAATTCGAAGACGCGGTTCGATTTCCGCAACGAGCATTTCAATTTCAACAAGATGCTCCGTTGACCGCTTTAATCGATTCATGGCTTGATGACGTTTCAATTGCAGTCCGCGCACGCCGGTTGCATCGTCGAAGAAAATTTTCCGCTCCTCTGGGGATGCTGTCAAAACATGATCGATCATTCCTTGGCCGATAACCGTATAGCTGCGCTGCCCAATTCCCGCCTCGGCAAGAAGGAGCTGAATGTCAGTGAGTCGAACTTTCTTCCCATTCAATTCATAATCAGATTCACCATCGCGATGCAATCTTCTTGTTATGGCAACTTCTTTATAATCAACACCAAGCGCGCCATCTTCATTATTGATGCTTAACTTCACTTCAGCGAACCCGCTTCTGCCATGGCCTTTGGACCCTGAAAAGATAATGTCCTGCGTTTTTTTTCCGCGGAGCTGTTTCATGGATTGCTCACCAAGACACCAGCGGATAGCATCAGCTAGGTTTGATTTTCCAGAACCATTTGGCCCAACGATAACGGACAATGTATTTTTTTCATTACTTCCTTTCGGAAAGGGAATGGTTGTTTTTTTAGCGAAGGTTTTAAACCCCTGAATTTCAATCGACGACAAGTACATAATACGAATATTATAACGTAGTTTACACGCGAGAGGTAAATCGTATAGGTATACGGTTGACAGAAAGCGATTCTCATTTTATCCTGTCTCACTTATGAGTCAGATCATATACCGCCAGATAAAGCAGCATATTGATTCAGCGGAGTCAGTGATTATTATTACTGATCGAGGGATTGACGGGGACACTATTGGGTCTTGTCTTGGGCTTTTTCATATTTTGAAAGATTTAGGAAAAGAAGTTGCCGTGTACTCACCAAAGGATTTGCTTGAATCGCTTGAATTTCTTCCCGGAAAAGAAGTGATAAGGCGAAATATCTCTTCGATCGCTGGCATCGATGCGGATCTTGTCTTTACGCTTGATTGTTCAGACCATATTTATGCGGATAAAGTCCGTCGAAAGCTCAAGGCAAAAAATGTTCCCTTGATTGTGATCGATCATCATGAATCGAATCGAAGGTATGGAGACATTAATTTAATTGAAGATCATGCAGCCTCGACGGGAGATGTGCTGTGGCGATTCATTAAATGGGCTGATTTTCCTGTATCGCGTCATGCAGCTCAATGTATTTTGACAGCCATTTGTACCGACACGCGATTCTTTATCAATACAAATACGACAATAGAGGCATTTGATTCTGCGCGTGAATTAACACATCTTGGTGCGAAGCTGTCTGAGATTGTACGTCATACGATGATGAATAAAGATGTGAAGACACTCAAATTATGGGGGCTCGCTTTTGAAAGGCTTCATCAAAATGATGAACACGATATTCTTACGACGGTGATCACGGATAGAGATCTTAAGCGAATTAATGCATCAGACCCAGATATTAAAGCCATGAAAGATTATTTGAATGTGGTTCTTGAGGGGCATGATGGCTTAATGGTGCTCGAGCAGAAGGGGAATGATATAAAGGGCGGTTTACGTTCGCATAAGAGAAATATTTTATCGATTGCGAAAAAATATGGAGGGGGAGGACATGCTCAATCGGCAGGTTTTCTGATTCAGAATGCCTTTTTGGAAGAAAGAAATGGTTCTTGGCGTATAGTTGAGAGTAAGAATTAATTGACGATTAGCACTCTCTGCGATAGACTGCTAATTAAGACAGAGGAATATTAATACGAATATTTATGAACGATATTGTTCCAGAGATTACATCTCAAACACTTATTCCGACCGTGATTGAGAAAACACATCATGGGGAGCGGGCTTATGACATTTATTCTCGCCTATTAAAAGATAGAATTATTTTTCTCGGGCAGGCTATTGATGACACAATCGCAAATGCCGTGATTGCGCAATTACTTTTCCTTGCGAGTCAAGACACGGAAAAAGACATAAAGCTCTACATTAATTCTCCGGGCGGATCTGTGACGGCTGGGCTCGCTATTTATGACACGATGCAATACATTAAGCCGGATGTTTCGACTATTTGTGTTGGTATGGCGGCATCAATGGGAGCGGTGCTGCTTGCTGCGGGTGCTGAAGGAAAGCGTTTTGCACTGCCAAATTCAGAAATCATGATTCATCAAGTACTTGGTGGAGCGCAAGGACAGGCGACGGACATTAAAATTCACGCCGACCGCATTATGAAGATTAAAGAGTCGCTCAATAAGATTCTTTCAAAGCATACGGGCCAACCTCTCAAGAAAGTAACGGATGATACGGAACGTGATTACTTCATGGAAGCCAAAGATGCGCATAAATATGGCCTGATCGATAAGGTTATTCGCGCATAGCACTTGACGGATTTGTTTTTTAGTGGTACTTTTAGCCCTTCCTTGCTCTGCAGGGATCTGCAGCCACGACAAGCATGGGGATATATCAGCTGTTCACTCCGGCTTCGGCTTGACTGGTACCGTAGATATATCTTCTTGGCTGCAGTTCCTTGTGGGGCATCCGCTTGTCTATTGGCGATCTTTGTTTTCAGTTCTCTGGTCCTCGACACCGTACCTTTCAGTACGGCTTACTCCGGTCCTCGAACTTCAAACAAATATCATCCAATATCCTTCGCGGAGTATCATCAAATTTGAAATTAGGAAAACTCAAACGATAGAGTGAGAGAATAGAAAGAATAGAGTCACTCAGATCGAAAATGAGTTCAAAATGAAACTCCACAGCCGTTAGGCCGTGGAGTTTCATATTTTCATAATTGATCTGCAGGATTTTTTGCATCTTTGAATACCTCCCTTGCTTTAGCCTCCCAAGTATTTGCCTCCTCTTCAAAGCCTAGTGCACGCATTTGCTTAATGGCACCCTCTACCCGGTTTTTAGTATCCAATATAATATTCGTAGAGGAGTTATCCAATCTACCCGGTTCATCCATAAACATCATGCTCTCAAGATGAGCATCGAACATATTTTTAACATTATAATCACCCTCCTCAATCATCTTAATTACATCGGGAGATATAGCCCCTTCTGTTCTAGTAAATAAACCACGAAAAGGGTTGTCCTTGTTTTGATCCCATTTTGAAAATATTAGACCATTAATTTTCATGTCTCCTTTAATAGCTCCTGACTCTATAGCATTTTGAATAGAAAGAAATGCATTTTCACTTTTAGTATACCCAAGATGAGAAGCGAAATTTGCTTCACTTAACTCTATTTGATGATCACTAACTTTTTCTAGCAATTTACGTGCTACCTCCTTGCCGAGCAACGCTATCTTCAGAGCCATATCAAAACGCGGCGTTTTGAAGCCATCGACCACATTTGCATCAGGTAATTCGCTGGCAATATTTTCGATTTCTTCCACAGCTTTTTCTTGCTTCCTCTTAATATTATCCGCATTCTTCCTCTCTTCATAACTGTCAGACAAAATACTCTTTGCCTCTTCAACAGAAAGGTTTTTTATACGCTCTAAACTCTTCTGATGCTCATCATAGAGCTCCTTTTCTCTAACGCTAAATTTGTCAAATATACCAACACCCTCTTCTCCTTTTTCCTCTTTCATTTCTGGCCGATGTCTACTTTCAATTCGCATAGTTATATATTATTTTTTTCAGTTTATCAGAGATTGACAGAACAGTTACTACATATCCACATTACATATATATGGCAAAACTGTGCTTAGGTCATTTTCTGTGACATATATCTGTGATTCGTTTGCTACCAAATCACGTACTACTACGCATCCGAAACCTATAAACAAATCATAGCTACTCCAACAATTTTACGCTCTTTAACAGAGTGATAGATAAATGCTAGATCTCCTTATGAAACTCCACGGCCTGACGGCCGTGGTTTTGTTGGGAAAAAGAACGCCCGCGGGCGTTCTTTTGCTATTCAATGACATCTTCTTCCTCCGGTGCATCTGGATCAATACCGACGAGGCAGATTCGGGGGAGGGATCGATAATATGATGTAAAATTCTGCTCATGCGTTTCACCATCGGCATACTCGACGATATAGTCAAAGCTTGTTGTTGCTCCTGAATATGGTGCTTGGCATTTTGTTTTCCCTGGAGGTAAATCTTCTGTGTCTTTATAAACAGTTTCTCCATAACCCTTCCAAGAAAGCACTTGCGGTGGTGTGTAATAACCATTGCGCCCATCACTTGTCCCCCAGAATGTATAGGTAAGTGTCCTCGTGTCGACATCAACATGCGTTGTCATCAAGACATGATTTTCGGTGTCATTACTGATGACGAGATCGACGACAGTATTATCATTCCCGGTGTCATAAAGCGTCGCATCAGTTCCCGGATTTCCATTTTGCGGGTCATCATAATAACTTACAACAAGAGAATGATTGCGGCGCTCTTCAATGGTGAGGCCTGAATTCATAGCTGCACGGAATGTTGTTGTCCCAAGTTGGCAAAGGCCGCCACCAATTTCGGGTTTAATTTCATCTCCCAAAATGGCATAGCCAAGCTTATACCCATCTTCAAGGGTGAATGGACGTAAATGCTTAACAAGCCCCGTCGATTCTCCGGGAGGAATAAGTAATCCATCCAATTTTTCAGACCCATGAAGGATATTTTGAATACGATTCCAGTCTGACCCTGAAAAATCAGATGTACCAACACCGATGATCTCAACAATGCCCAGATCATTTACATCGGCCGTCAAAATATCTGGCTCTACTACATTCACGGATATGGCAATATCTGAATCCTCATTTCGTATCGCATCCGTTAATAACGTGACGGTAGCTTCAGCATCGAATTCAATACCTGACTGACTTCCAACAAATTCTTGCACCTTTCCATCAATAATTTCAAAACGTGCATCAATAGGGTCGATATTTATTTCCTCGCTAATGCTGCTCAGAAAATCATCCATTGCGACTTGATCAAGTACTAACCCGTCATGCCCGGGCATTATCCAAGCGGCCAAATCTTCTTCAGATATCTCCCATTCTTTTTCTGCTCCTACTTCTGACGTATATGTTAGGACGAGGGGAGTATGATCCAAGGCATGCAAAGCATCGGGTTTTAATTCTGTTGCCTGAGCTGTTGTGACAAGATAATCATCGATGATCAATTTGAGAATATATTGGTTGAGACTCAGATCTTGAATATCATTTCTTATTTGGGCGAATACTAAATCGGTGTCTATGGTTTTACCGGCAATTCCGGGTATAACTTCAATCGTCCATTCACCATCATCATGTATGAAATGATAATTCGTTTCCTGCTTCTCCATTTGCATTTCAGCGAATTCGGCATCAAGTGCATTAATGATTTGATCTTCAAGAATCTCAACGGGGATATGAATCGTCGTAGGAATAAAAATTGATTTCATTCCAGCAAGAATTTCTCCAATTTCTGTTCTCTGATGTCCGCTATTGAAGGCCTCCTGTGCCAATGCTTCCGTCTCGACATTAATCAACTGATAATTAAGGTCCGGATCGGTATCCCCAGTCACTTGCAAATCCACCGTATATGTTTGTCCATTTAATTCAACATGCATTCCTTGGTCCAGCATGCGTTCATAAGATGCTTGAATGCGATTCAGTGCTTGCTCTTGCGTAAGTCCACTAACGGGGATATCGCCGATGTATGTATTGGGATAAATGCGATCTTCATATTGCAGAGCATAATAAAATGCGCCTGCAGAGGCGGCGGCACCGAGCCCAACGAGGCCCGCAATAATAAAAAGGGTTCTTCTCGCGAAAGAAGAGATAGCGTCTTTATTCATATGACCGAGATTCAATGTTCACGCGCATTTCATCATGTACTTTCGGTATCGTCAATGTAAGAACTCCATGTTCAAATTCTGCTTTTGCATCTGATGGTTGAACATGGGCGGGCAGAATAACAGAGCGCGAGAATGCGCCCCAAAAACATTCACTATAATGTATGGTTGCGCTTCGATGCTTTTTCTTTTCGGTTCTTGATCCACGAATAGTGACAAGATCTGTTGTGACATTGATATCGATATCTTCTGGCTTTACTCCTGCAATGGCACTTCTAATAATAATTTCATTTGGTGTCTCAATAACATCGACGGCAAGTTGACCCTCGTCATGCACTAATGCCGCGCCAAATTGTTCATCATGATTGTTCATGAATCGATTTTTAATTTTCGGACATATTCATAGAGTGGGCCAAGAGCAAATCCAAGTGCAAATGCCCAAAGGAGCAAATCTGTTGGAATTCCGAAAAGAGTTGAGCTTGATTCAATAAAAAGTAATTGGCTCTGCTCGGCGGAAATACTATATGCCACGAATCCAATGACTGTCATGACAATGCCCATCAGGAGGCTGCTGAGTAAACTATCAAAAAGAAGATTTTTTCGATGGGCAATCATATACATCCCTAGCGCAATTGCTGAAATGATGACCGCGTCTATATTACGCAGGCCAAAGGCGATAATCAGGAAAACGGAAAGCCATACAAAGCCGAGTGCGAAGAGAAAGAATCGCATGATCCAAAGCTCGGATGCATGATGATCTCTCGTTTTTACTTTTACATTGTGATATTCCTTTCCAAGAACGGCATGGAAAAGCACGCCAGAAAGCCCGGCGGTTGTATAAGCAAAAAGCAAATCGAGTATGCTTAACTTTTGGACGAGTACGCCACTTGCCGATGCATTGATCGATAAGCTGAGCGGTAAAAGAAAGAGGGCAAGTAAACTCAAGATGAGCATTTCTCGCCTCATCATTTTGAATTGCCAAAAGATAAATAGCCATATTGTGCCGAGCAGGGCGACGGCGATTGTATCTGGATGCATAACCTCCACCATATGTAGATATTATAGCGCAGTTTTCTGAATGGATGAAAAATGATTTTCCTGATAAAATAGTTCATTATGGAAGTCATTGGTATTATTCGTGACATCATTCTTGGCGTGAAGACGGTGCTTCGGACAAAGCTTGGACTTTTTTGGTTCATTGGCCTGTCTCTTTTTATTTTTTGGTTACTCATCATGATTCCGGTTTGGACCACGCCGGGGAATGATTTTCTTTTTCAACTTAAGATTCTGACGAATGCACCAGCGCTATTTATTGTTGTTATTGTGCTATCAATTGTGAATGCACTGCTCATTGCCATGCAGATCTATATCAAAAAAGCTGTTACAGAAAAGAGGAAAGGGGATCATTCTGAAGCAACCACCGCTTCAAGTGCTCTACTAAGTATTCTCGCATCGCTTCTTGCATGCTCGGCCTGTTATTCGGCAGTTCTTGCTGTATTTGGACTTGGAACGACGGCATTTTTGGTGAAATGGCGTTTACCGATTGCATTTGTAGCACTTGTGATAGCGGGGTATGCGATTTATAAAGCATCGAAGCGTATAAACGGAAATTGTACGGTGTGTAAGATTTGAGCAGGCTTGGCCCGTTTTTTTGGTTGTGTATTCTGACAAATTAAGTCAATATAGAAGTAAGATATGCATTTGATTGACTCATATGACATTTGTCGCAGTAATCATTCTTATTGTTGTTATATTGCTGGCGATGTTTCTCATCGCAGATTTCTTCGGTTTGCAAAAGCGCGACTTAATGCGTGATGTTTCAAATGTTTTCTTTCCTTCCGATATTAGAAAGCAAAAACAAATTGATCGTTCACATCGTCCAACCCGGCCATTCAATCGCAAATATAAAAAAAGCCCTAATCCTACGCTTGAACCTGAAAAATTTAGGAAAGATGTGGGATATAGACGTAAATCAAGCTAAAAGTTTCCTTTTGGAAAGAAAACAGCATGAGGTGTCTTTAGCAGGATAATAATATCGAGTACGGGAGACCAGTTTTGAATATAATGCATATCAAGTGCGACTTCATCTTCAAAACGTAGATTTGCTCGTCCGCTCACCTGCGCCATCCCGGTAATGCCGGGCTTAATAGTCAGAACGCGTCGTTGATGAGGTTCATACATATCAACCTCTTCAGGCAAATGAGGTCTAGGACCAACAAGGCTCATCTTTCCAATAAGCACGAGCCATAATTCGGGCAGCTCATCAATTGAAAATCTGCGAATAAATTTTCCGACCTTTGTAATGCGAGGGTCATTTTTGATTTTGACGAGTGCGCCCTCTCTTGTATCGAGTTCGGATAATTCTTCATAACGCTCAAAATGACGATCTGCCTCCATGGATCGGAATTTTATATAGTGAAATGGAATACCAAAGCGGCCGATTCTCATGGTCTTGCTCCCGTCTGGCAAGTGAGAGAAAAGAACACCGCCTTTTGATTCAAATGTGATGGCGATAGCGGCCATGATTTGAATTGGCAATGTCAAAATAATAAGTAGAGCAGAGCAAATAATATCAAAGATCCTTTTATAAATAGCCCCCCAGCCAACAAGGGGTGTTTTTGGAATTTCAACAACAGGATGCCCTGCAAATGTGTGAATAATTGGATGCATAGATCCTGCAGGGAAGAGGGATGCACAGTATTGGAAACTGATCTGTTCATTATCAGCAAATGATTTCATTTCATCGATTTGATCTCTGGTCATTGTATTGTCAGCCAGAATAATAGTATCGACATTACCTTTCCGCCGTTTTTTGAAAATGGCCGTCTTTACATCATGAGAAAATTTTCGGTAATGGGCAACAATGCTATATCCCATTTGTGGTCGCAATTTAAAATAAGATTGCAATTCATTCGCTTCAAATGATTCACCAATAATCACCGTTTTGCGAAGGCCGACGCCTTTCTTTCGTAATTTTCGCCGAATTATTCGAATAATAAACCTTCCAAGACTGATGAAGAATATTGATAATAGCCAAACAGCAAGGAAAATGAATCTTGATTCAAAGAGTTCGCGTGAAAAGAAGGCAATCATCAGAACGAGCCCCATTCCAGTACTTATTGCGAGTCCAATTCGGATGAATTCAATGGCTAAGCGTGATTGACGAATATTGTAGAGCCCTGAGAAGGCGAAAATAAAAAGAAATAAAATGGCGAAAATGGAGATAACGGATAGATAGTCAGATAGTGGTAAATCGAAAGTGACATCTCGAATAGATCGAAGTGCCCTCGAGAAGCGCAAACTATACCCCACGATTGCAGCAAGAAGAAGCATGATGTAATCGAGGGGGATGAGGAGGGTTGTAAAAAAGAGGTCTATCCTTCGCATGCGTTTTACCTTAGCGAAAAAAATCATTTGTTTCAATACAAAAAACCGCCGAAGCGGTTCTTTGATTTCAGAAAACCGGTAAGCCGAATTCTGTCCTCGAATTCACCAGCAGGCCAGTGAATTGAGTGATGATCATCTATCTTGGGCGTATATTGCTATACGTCTCATGCGAGCTACCAAATTTGCTCTTGCACCGGAACGGGTTTACCGCAACCCCATGTCACCATGGAGCGAAATGCGTAGCCTTACGACATCGCATTACTTTTCACGTTTCACCCAGCTGGGCTGGGTTAGTATTGTCTCTGTGGCACTTTCCCTAAGCTTCGCTAGGCATTCCAGGAACAAGCGCTCTGCGCTCTTGAATCTTGCGATTCACCAGTTCCTTGAAAGCCAAGTTTATACCTCGGTCGCCGTTAGCGACGTTCCATTGCTTTTTACGTTGCCGTAAAAAGGGTGTTCGGACTTTCCTCACGCGCATCTGCGCGAGCGATCATCTAGTTTTCTAAATAATCCAGCAAGGCTGGACCAGGGGACTATAGCAAAATATTCCGCTTTTGTCAATGCTCTCTATATAAAATAGTCCCCGCTACCGGTGTATTGGTAGCGGGGAGGATGTTCTCGCCCTACTTTTCCGCGATGGTGCGGACGTTCTCAGCCCCGCTTGCCGCGTAGGCGGCGCGGCGTTCGTTTCGACGGCTCAGTTCGTGGCTTCGAAGCCAGCCGTTCATCTCAGAGCTGTTGAAATCGGAGTTTTTCCAGACATGCTGGCCCATGTCCGCATCGTCGGTGATTTCGTTCCGCTCGAGAGGCTCGATCAAGCTCCCGACGTAGTCGACGAGCTGATGTGGGACCGGCTTGTCATGATCCTTGAACCGAGACTCGCTGATGTACAGGAGTCGGTACAGAATCACGGTGGCATACCTTACGTGGATGCCACCACTGTCTACGAGGAGCGTCAACCGATCGTGGTAGCTGATCAGGTTGGGGTGAATGTCGCGATCGATATTCGAAGACGGCGTCTGCTTGGCCGGGGCCGGCTTCGGCATCTCGTCGCTATCGATGAATTGCGGAAGTTTGCTCCGTCGCTTGATGCGACGGGCGGGAGGAGTGATACTCATGGCCTGTCTCCTTGGGGCTTCATGTCGTCATGACATGTAGAACCAAGGCGATTCTGCCATGAAAGGGCAAAAAAGTCAATGTAAAATCGTTACCAAAACATCATCGCAGTCCCATGGACGCGTATATATCAATCATTTTTTCTTTTGCAATCATATGTGCGCGATCGGATCCGTTTTTAATAATAGAGTCTAATTCATCTTTATTTTGTAGAAAAGTATGTATTTTTGTGCGAATTGGGTGTAATGCCTGATCAATAGCCGTCGATAAATCATCTTTCAATTCCTTCATGCCAGCATCCCGATAGTGCATTGCAAGCTCTTCCTGCGTTTTTCCTGTCACAAGATGAAAAATAGTTAATAAATTATATAGTCCGGCACGATTTGAATCTGCTGTAATTTCACGATTTGAATCAGTTACAGCGCTGCGAATTTTTTTATGAATAATGTCCGTATCATCCATGATTGAAAGATAACTCTTTGCCGAAGCCGAGCTTTTACTCATTTTCTTTTCAGGTTCATTCAATGCGCGTATTCGTGCTCCGCTCTTCCGAATGGCTGGTTCTGGCATGGTTAATGTTTCTCCGAATCTATTATTAAATCGCTCAGCAAGATTGCGTGCGAGTTCAAGATGTTGTTTCTGATCATTTCCAACGGGGACAGTATCTGCGTCATAGAGCAAAATATCGGCAGCCATGAGTGAAGGGTAGGTGAATAACCCAACAGAAACACCGTCCTGATTTTTTCCAGATTTGTCCTTGAACTGTGTCATGCGATTTGCTTCGCCCATCATGGTAATGGTTTGCATGATCCAGCCAAGCTCAGCATGTTCTGGCACGCGAGACTGTTGAAAGAGCACTGTTTTTTCTGGATCAATGCCTGCGGCAAGATAGGCAGCGACAGCAAAGCAGATATTTTCTTTTAATGCTTGTGGCTCTTGGGGGACGGTAATGGCATGTAAATCTGCAATCATCATGTAAAGTTCATGATCTTCTTGCATGTTTACGGCGGGGAGTAATGCCCCAAAATAATTTCCAATATGCATCAAATTCGTCGGTTGAATCCCGGTAAGTGCTTTCTTCATACGACTGCATTGTAACAAAAAACCGAGCTATACGCTCGGTTTTTTTCTATACTTCCATAATGACTGGCATGACCATTGGTCTGCGCTCTGTTTTTTGGAAGAGATATTGTCCAACTTCATCGCGCACCAATTGTTTTACATGGTCGCGATCAGCAGGGGATTTTGGATCTGTTTTTTCGGCAATGACTTTTTGAATCATTTTCCGTGTTCCATTGATCAAATCCTTATTTTCTTTCATATGTACGAATCCACGACTGACAAGATCGGGTAGTCCAACAACTTTTCCTGTTTCTTTTGCAATCTGGACGATGACAACGACGATTCCATCATCTGCAAGCGCGCGACGGTCTCGAAGTACAACCTGCGATACATCACCAACGCCAAGTCCATCTACAAAGACATAGTCAGTCGGAACTTTTGTTTTGGTCAAGGTCGCGTCTGTTCCACCTTTCTTGTCTTTGCGGAGTTCCAGAATCTGTCCATTATCAGCTACGAAAACGTCCTCTTCTTTCCAACCCATACTGTAAGCAACATCAGCATTCTCTCGAAGGAGGAAATGATTTCCTTCAATTGGCATATAGTATTTTGGTTTGAAGAGCGCAAGCATCAACTTGATGTCTTCCTTCTTTGCATGTCCACCGGCGTGAACATCCATCATATCTTTATGAATAACTTTCGCTCGTTTTCGGTAGAAAACATCTTTCAATTTTTGAACAGATGCTTCATTTCCTGGAACGACAGATGAAGAGAAAATGATGGTGTCACCTCGCTTCACTTTGATGAATCGATGTTCATCATGCGCAATACGTGACAGCGCGGCACGTTTTTCACCTTGAGCCCCAGTACAGACGACGGTAATTTTCTCATCTGGGAATTTATTTGCACGCTCCATTGGAATGAGCGTTTTATCGCTAATTGAAATGAATCCAAGATGACGAGCGATCTCGACATTTGTTTTCATTGAATAACCATCAATCACAACTTTACGACCGAGCTTCTCAGAAATTTCAAGAAGCTGCTTCACACGAGACAGCAGGGAAGCGAATGTTCCAACGATAACACGGCCTGGTGCTTTATCGATAATGCGCTCGAGTTCATCACCGATCACTTTCTCAGATGTCTGATGTCCTGGAATGCTCGCATTCGTTGAATCTCCCATAAGAAGTGCAACGCCTTGTTCACCAAGTCGAGACATTTTATGGAAATCTGCCGTTGTTGTTCCTGCGGGGTGGAAATCATATTTCCAGTCACCCGTATGGCAGATAATTCCGGCTGGTGTTTCTACAACAATACCAGCAGAATCTGGAATATTGTGATTAATGTGGAAGAAGTGAACTTTAAATACGCCAAGCTGTAATTCGTCTTGAATTTTGATCGTTTTTACATTCACTTTTGCTGACTTGAAATCATCCTGTCGTTTTTTGATAATCCCCGCAGCGATTGGAAGAGCATACACAACTGGATTACCAATATAGGGAACCGTATGTGGAATGGCACCAATATGGTCATAGTGACCATGCGTGATCACGACACCGCGGACATTTTTCTCCTTACCGCGCAGGTACTGCATGTTCGGAATAATATAATCTACCCCTGGCATGTCTTCTTCTGGGAATTGCAGACCAAGGTCGATGAGAATAATGTCATCTTTATATTCAATAAGTGTACAGTTTCGTCCAACTTCCTCGAGTCCTCCAAGAACGATAACGCGAACTTCTTCACCGGTTGGTGATTTGAAGGTCTTTGTTGATCGAATCTTCGGACGAGTATTTGGTCTCGAAATATGCCCTTTTTTATAGTAGCCAGATTGACTTCTCTTGCTGCCTCCTCGGCTACGTGGCCCTTTTGATTTGGCTGGCCGACCCTTTGTATTTCGTCCAGTCGATGGACGATTATTTGTTTTTGTATTCCTCGGCGCGGTTTTGCGCGAGGGCTTTGCTTTTTCTGTCATAGATTAGTTATGTAGTTAGTAGTAAATAGTAAGTAGTCGATATTGACGATTGACAGCAGATCTCAATTTATGAACCATAAACTTAGATCTGCTGTCATCCCGGACGAAGCGAAGCGCAGATCCGGGATCCAGCGTGATATACGCAGCAAAATTCGGTCTACGAAGATAAATTACTCGGATTTTTCAATCACTTTTCGTGTCTTGATGAACCAGTGTTCAATGCTTCCAAAACGATCAGAAGGACTTACAATGCGTTCTAAATTCGTTCCTTGAATTTTCTTTGCATGTGGATACGGATAAAGTGGCTGATAAAGGAAAATTGCCGGAATATCTTCTAAGATAATATCTTGTAATTCTCGATATGCTTCTGCACGTTCTTCAATATCTGTCGTCGTGCGACCATCTTCAATCAAGCCATCCGCATCTCTATTCGCATATTTTGCCAGATTCAACCCTTGCCCTGCGATTTGCGAGGAATGCCAGAATACATACGGATCTGGATCAATTCCATACAATTCCCCCGATAGAAGCATTTCATAATTCTTATTCGGAATAATCTCATTTTGGAATTCCGTATTCGAAATCACCTGAATAGCTACGTCAACGCCAATTTCAGCCCATGCCGCTTTCAATAGCTCCGCCACAGCAACAAGTTCCGATGCATCAAGTGTTGTGAGCGTGAGTGTAAGCGTTTTGTCACCATCTTTTCTAACAGTTTCACCTTCTGCAAGATTCCAACCATCTTCCTCAAGAATAGATCGAGCTTTTTCAAGATTGAATTCATGCGTAAGAGGCTCTTCATATTCACCAATCATCCCAGGAAGAATGAAAGAATGCACACTACGTGCTAATCCATTAAATGCTTCATTGACCAAGGCATCTTTATCTACGGCATGATTAAGTGCCTGCCTCACTTCGAGTGATGACAAAATGCTATTTGCATCATCATTCAGGAACACGGCCGTGTATTGCTGCAGAGCTGGTGTTGAAACCTCGACAGCATTTACGCGATTAAAATGTTCTACTTCCGAAGCAGGAAGATAGGCGAGCCCTTCGACATTCTGATTCCGCAGCGCTTCAACAGCCGTTGTAATTTCTGGGTAGAACTTCAAGGTGAGATTTTTGATGTAGACGTCATCGCCGTGATATCTATCATGACGAATAAGTGAATAGCTTCGAATATTTCCAAGACCGTCCCGAGAAATCTTATCAACACGATAAGGACCGCTTCCGATTGGCTTTCGATTGAATTCAGCATTTGGCGCATTGATTGGTGTCACATCTTGCCAAATATGAGATGGAAGAATTCCGACCGTCAAAAGTGACAAGAATGGTGTAAATGGCTCATCAAGTATGAATTTTACCGTACGCTCATCAACTTGCTCAACGCCGATTCCTGAGAAGCTTATTTCAAGAGGGCTGCGATATTCCGGATTCTGTATTGCACTTACTGTGAAGATGATATCGTCAATTCGAACAGGATTTCCATCATGGAAACGTGCATTTTCTTTCAGTACAAATGTGTATTCAAGCTGATCTTCGGAGATTGAAAATGATTCCGCTAGGTCTGTGATAAGGCCTTCTTTGCTGTCAAAACGCATGAGTCCGCTAAAAATAAGCGTCGCGAGGTCGGTATCAACATCACTTGTGCTCGCATAGAGTGGATTAATCAGTTGCGGTGTTCCGATAAGTCCCTCTGTATACTCTCCACCGATTGCTGGAACGGAAATACGAGTGCTATTGATGAGTCTTATTCCAAGTGCGGCTCCTGCGAATACAAAAAGCAGCAGTGCAGAGAGTGCAATTCGTTTTTCCGTCTTGCTTAGAAGACGGGGAAGTTCGCGAAATTGGGACCAGGTTGGAATTTTTCGGTCACCACGAGCTTTAACGACCTGATGCATGGCAAGATCGCCGGCAGCACGTTTCGCTTGTGCATTCTTGCGCTGAAATTTTTTCAGTAAGCGCGCAAAAAATGATTGTTTATGTTGGCCAGATTCTGGCATGTTTCAAAGGTAAAACGAGGTTTACTTTAGAAGAGAATATTTGCAAGTGAAATCCCGAAAAAGAGAATGGCAATGACAATTGTTGCCGTTTGAAGCTTCTTTTCAATGCCGCGTTTCGTTCGAAAAACGGACCCATCTCCTCCGAATCCTGCACCAAGACCCGTTCCTTGTGCTTGAATCAGTACTGCTGCGATGAGTAGTACGGAAAGGGCAATAATGATGACTGTAAATACTGTTTCCATATCGATCCGCAGCCTATCATGCGTGGCTTCTGCCGTCAATGGTACAATAAAGCTGATTATGAAATTCTACGCTAAGCTTCTTGTCTTCAGTATATCACTTTTTTTGGTTTTAAGTCCTGTGCTTGTTTTTGGGCAATCTGTTGATAGTTGTGATTGTTTTTGCGCGAGTTCTGGCGGTGCGCTTGAAATCCCAAATATACGTGGAATAAATGCATGTCAGGATGAATGTTCGCGCAAAGGTACGGATATTTTGGGTTGCTATACCGATGAACAGAGCAATTTGAGGCCAGAAAATTCTTCACTTTGCTGGACGCCAAGTGAATGCCGGACAGAATTTGATTCTAGAGTTCAGGAAGGAAATCTGTCTGCCCTGTGGGATCAGGCACGTTATTGGGAGCAGTCGTCATCTTGTCTGCAAGGCGAGGGAGCATGTTATCCACCAACGCCACGGTTTAATTTGAATGTGCCACTTTCGGGCCTCCGCTCCGTTGATGGAATTGTTGGTTATGTAAACGTTGCCTACTCTGTTTTACTCGTCGCGGCATCGGTTTTGTCCGTACTCGTCATCATGTTTGCTGGACTTAAATGGATGACGGCCCGCGGTAATCCATCGCAAGTTGATTCGGCAAAGCAAATGATTGGCCGCGCACTTGTCACGGTTGTAGTACTTCTTTCTATTACGGCCCTTGCGGAATTCATTGACCCGCGCCTGACGCGTTTTGATATTTTAAAGACGGGATTAGTGAATCAGGTTCAATTCATTCCAGAGGGTGCAAGCTGCGAGCAGCTCATGGCTGATCACGGTGCCACGGTTACGGCAAAGACAAATGATACAACATGTGGAAATGAAGGGATTATTGAGGATCTTGGGACACTTGCGGATGGATTAACGGTTGGCATTACCGTTGGGGACACATGTACATATCAACGCTGTGCAAATGGATCTGCAGAATCATGTTTGCAGGTGCAAGGTGAGTGGGAATGTCTGCGATGCGGGAATATTGTCGAAGGAATGTTGGGAGAGGATGCTGGCCGGACGGGTCTACATCCATCTGAAACGGTTTGTTCAAATATGACATTGCTCCCAGCGGTTGAAGATCAGCTTGCGGGGAAGGATATTGTGCATATGTGTCAATTTTATGATTCTGCTTGGAGCACTACTTCGGGCGCTCTAGAGCAGGATGCATGTGTTGAGCTTGTTTATCAAAGTGATGCAGGGATCAAATGTGAAAATCTTCGCGACTCGGGCCTTGGATGCCAAGCCTATGAAAATGTGACCGTGCAATATAGGCAAACACTCGGAGGGCAACTCGGAAGTTTTATCACAGGGAATGGCGTGAAGGCATTCGAAGGTGAAAATGGTGATTTCCCTCTTCTTAAAAATATTTGTGACAATGATATTTGCGGGTTGAGTACGTCTGGATGCTCATTTGATATGCGTTTTGAGCAGGTATTAGGTTTCGATGCGGAAGGGCTAGGAACAATGCCAACCTGCCGCGAAAATTGATAGCTTGATCCATCTTCATTTCCATGCTATCGTCGGCCGTACTTAATGGCCTTCACATGAATAAAGATAGCATCCGAGTTCGCGGCGCGCGCGTTCACAATTTGAAAAATATTGACGTAGAAATACCGAAAAATAAACTCGTGGTTTTCACTGGTTTGTCGGGTAGTGGAAAATCATCTATCGCTTTTGACACGGTATATGCGGAAGGTCAGCGCCGTTATATGGAGTCGCTTTCGAGCTATGCTCGGCAATTCCTTGAAATGCAAGATAAGCCGGATGTCGATTCAATTGATGGTCTTTCTCCAACCATTGCTATTGATCAAAAATCTTCATCACATAATCCACGATCGACTGTTGGAACGGTCACAGACATTTATGATTATCTACGCGTACTTTTCGCGCGTATTGGGCGCCCGCATAGCTCTGAAACAGGAGAGGTGATAGAGCAGAATGGCATTGATGATCTCGCAGAGAAAATTCTTGAAGCCATGAAAGCGGGAGAGGTGCTTCTTTTTATTCCAATGGTTGAGAATCAGAAGGGGCAGCATCAGCATGTGCTTGTGGCGGCAAAAAATGCTGGTTTCAAAGAGGTCCGATTTGATGGATTGATGATGGAAATCGGCGAAGCGATTGCCATGAAGAAGCAAAAAACAAAAGAGCATACGATTGAAATACTGGCTGAACGTTTTGATGAGGGGGCGGATGTTCCTATTGAGCGCATGCGCGCTATTTTAGAATCGGCTCTTGATTTGGGGAATGACAGGCTCATTATGTATCGCGATGATACTGGCGATGAAGTCGACTTGGTGAAAGGTTATGACTTACCGGGTGGAATGAGTATTCCAAAGCCTGAACCTCGGCTGTTTTCATTTAATTCTCCGCTCGGTGCATGTCCTGAATGTACGGGGCTTGGCATGCGATTGGTGCTTGAAGAGGATTTGGTCATTCCAAATAAGCGGTTAACAATCGCGGAAGGTGCGATTAAGCCTTGGACGCGCATTGCTGGGAATCAAACCAGCTATTTTGCTCTACTTGAAAAGGTTGGAAAGAAGCATAAATTCAATTTGAATACACCCATTGAGAAATTTACAAAGTCGAAGCTCGAATTGCTACTTCGTGGCACGGGCGATGAATTGTATAAGTTGAAGGGTGAAGACATTGTCTTTCCTGGAGTTTTGGGAATGCTGGAGCAGAAATACAGAGAAACGAATAGTGATTATGTTCGTAAGGAGCTTGAGGGATATATGCGAAGCATGACTTGTCCTTCATGCGAAGGCATGAGACTGCGAAAAGAAGTACTGCTTTTTACGATTGGAGGTTTTAATATAGCTGACGTCGTTCGTCGGCCTCTTGCTGATGTCCCTGAATTTTTTGAAGAATTGAAAAAGGTGCGAAATGGTAATGGGCTTGGGCTTTCCAAGGCTGAATTAATGGTGATTGACCGTATTTCAAAAGAAATTCGTGAGCGTGTTGAGCATTTGAATAAGGTCGGCCTTGGGTATTTGACGCTTGATCGTAGTGCGATGTCGCTTTCTGGTGGTGAATCGCAGCGCATGCGGCTTGCGACGCAGCTTGGTAGCGCACTTTCTGGCGTTATCTATGTTCTTGATGAGCCGTCGATTGGGCTTCATCCGCGTGATAATCAAAAGTTGATCGACACCGTGATGCATCTTCGCGACATGGGGAATTCGGTGATCGTTGTGGAGCATGATGATGAAATGATTAAGCAGGCGGACTATGTTTTTGATGTCGGTCCTGGTGCTGGTGAATATGGCGGGCAAATTGTTTCCGAAGGGACGCCAAATGACTTGATGAAGGATTCAGATTCATTGACGGGGCAATATTTGGCGGGGAAGAAGGGGATAAATATCCCAAAGAAAGGTAAGAATGGAAATGGGAAGAAGCTTACTATTGCTGGCGCGACGCAGCATAATTTACAAAATGTCACCGTTGATATTCCACTCGGAAAACTTGTTTGTGTCACTGGTGTGTCGGGGAGTGGAAAGTCGACGCTTATTTTAGATATTTTGGGTCGATATCTTTCAAAGCATTTTTATCGAGCGAAAGCGTATCCCGGAGCGCATAAATCAATTAAGGGGGTGAAGAATATTGATAAAGTTGTTGCCGTTGATCAGTCGCCGATTGGGCGAACGCCGCGAAGTAACCCTGCAACATATACAGGCGTATTTACGGCAATTCGTGATTTATTTGCTGATGTTCAGGAAGCAAAACTGCGTGGGTTTGAGCCTGGGAAATTTAGTTTCAATGTAAAGGGCGGCGGTCGATGTGAGACATGTGCTGGTGAGGGGCAAATTCGTATTGAAATGCAATTCATGCCAGATGTGTATTCTGATTGTCCAGATTGTCATGGAACGCGTTATACGCAAGAAGTGCTCGATATTCATTATCGTCAAAAAAATATATCTGATGTTTTGAATATGACGGTTGATGAAGCGCGTCGATTCTTTGCTGACAGGTCAAATATTTATGACAAATTAAATGTTTTGCATGAAGTTGGACTCGGATATGTGCGGCTTGGCCAAAGCGCGACCACGCTTTCGGGTGGGGAAGCGCAGCGAGTAAAGCTCGCGACGGAACTTTCTCGTCGAGCAACTGGAAAAACGCTTTATATTTTAGATGAACCAACAACAGGATTACATTTTGAAGATATTGGACGTCTTCTTGGTGTGCTTCATGCGCTCGTTGAGAAGGGAAATACAGTTCTCGTTATCGAGCATAATACTGACATTATGCGAGCCGCTGATTGGATTATTGATATGGGGCCAGATGGAGGGCAAAAAGGTGGATTAGTTGTCGGCGAGGGGTCACCGAAGGATATTTCCAAGCTTAAAACATTCACAGGAAAGGCCTTGAAAGAAGCAATGAAAGCGCGGAAATAAATTGACTTTTAGTCACCCGACTGATAACATATCGCTTCGTTCTTTAGCGAAGGAGGTGATGCATGAAGACTGAACTTGAATGGCTTGAGCGTCAACAAATGGCATCTGGTCAATTCCCGACTACGGCCTTGTATGAACCTACGGGGCTTGTGAGGGATGTGTCCACGATCTGTCCGACCTATTTGATCGTGCTGATGCTTACATTGCTGCGAGACCGTCGGGGTTACTCTGACCCTGTTCTGGATCGCATCGTGGAGCGCGGCCTCGATTTTCTCGAGGGACGGATGTACACCGATCCAGTGGAGGGTTTTCGTGCCTGGCATTTCAATGCCTTCTATCCGCCGGATTGGGAGGAAACGTGCTGGTGCTCATACCTTCTCGTGAAATCAGGGCGCATGAATCGTTCAGATTTCGATCCGCTTCGTCGACTTCTCGACGAAAATGCAACGGATATGGGGATTGGTGTTTGGTTGAAGGATCCATACACTCCTGGAAACGGTGTGGCGAATGTCTTCGACCCTATCGTGTCGATGTCGATTCAGTATTGGCTTGATCGGCTCTACGGTGATCAGATCGAGTCCGTCGATAAGTTTGTAGACTCGGCAATCAAGAATGAGATGGCGTCACTCTATTATGACCGTCATTTTCACGAGTTCTTCTACTGGATGACGGGACTGCGAAGTGATGTGCCATCTTTGGAGCATGATGACCATATTGTGTTCCACAATGCTCGTAGAAAGCGCTTGAATTACGCATCGAAGGAGGTTTGGCGAGTGGCAGAACTACTCGCTTCAACCTGAGGGGCCGATAAAAGGCCCCTTTTTTAATTAAAAAACGCAGAGTGCATTACTCTGCGTTACGGTAATACCATGCCTGGAAAATCATGATGCAGGTCGTGAAGAGGCCGATGAGGTCCGTTAGCAAAATGTACCAAGCCTCGCTTGCAATTGAGCAGGGGACTCGCGAGACATAGACCCCAAGCCAGAGCAGTACGAATGTGATCGGCATTCCGGCCATACCTTCTCGGTAATTCTTCATGATTTGAAGAGGGAAGCCGATAGCGGAAACGAGCACCGAAAAGACGAGAGTGATCCATTCGAGCGATTCCGTGTAAGGCTGCAAGACGGGGACGAGGTCCAGAAAGAATTGCTGAACCAAGTGAATATTTTCCAAGTTTCCTCCAATTTGGTGGGTGGAATGTATATAATTGGTAGCTTGCAGTCAAATAAAAAAGGGCCTTACGGCCTATTTTTATTTAATCTCTCTAAGCTTTCGTTTGAAGTCTCCACGGAGATAGCTAAGCTTTGCTCGGCGAACGCGGTATTTCTTCACAACCTCGACTTTATCGATATTTGGTGAACTGAGTGGGAAGATTTTTTCTACCATCCAACCCTTTGAGTTCTTTCGAACAGTCATGGTTCGCGAAGCCTTACTTCCTCGAGTTCCAATAACCAATCCTTCGAATATCTGAACACGCTCTTTTTCCTGACCTTTGCTATTCACGTCTTTAATTTTTTCGTGAACACGTACGAGCATTCCCGTTTCGATATCGTCATTTGGAAGCTGTTCAACCTCTACATCCTTGTCAATTTCTTCAGGGATGATTGATTCTTTTGCTGCCTCTTCACGTTCCTGCGCTTCTTCCTCGGTTGTTTTTACATCCGTATCAGCCGCGGGAGCTTCTGAAGTGGTTTCCTCTGTGGCTTTTGTTTCCTCGGTTGTTGCTTCTACAGTCTCTGGATTGTCTTGCTTGTCTTCCGGAGCCTGATTTTTCTTTTCTTCTTCTGACATAATTGTCGTTTACATCGCCGTGCCAGAGGAATATATGAATATATTCATTCGCAGGTTGATTAATGCCGAGATGGTAGCGAAAATGGCGGCGGTTGTCAAGGGACTTATATGACTTGAGCAATTGAGATCACGGCCTGTTCATATACTTCATCGATGTCTAGATCTGATGTGTCGATATGGACATCGAAATTGTTTTGGTCATATGCATCAATTCCATAATAGTCATGATAACGCTTTTGTTCCGATGCTTTACGCTGTTTATTTGCATCCATCAGTTGTTCTTTTGATTCATACTGATCGCGCATGTCATTGTTGTCTGACCAAATGCGATTGGCAGCCACTTCATCATTTGCCGCAAGAAATACTCTCACCGTTGGTTCATGAACAAAATGCCACGCTGTTCGACCTTCGAAAATCCCGCGCAGTATCTCTTTTGACTTTTCATGTTGCAGGGCATCCATATCTCTATCAACTTGATCGTCCTGTTCGAGTAAAGTGTTGAATTCATCAAGTGTCATATTGCGTTTTGCAGCCTCTTCACGCATAAGTCCGCCTATATAAATACGTGGTAAATCCAGATCCTCTGCTAAATGCTTTGCAAAAGTTGATTTGCCGGCTCCAATATCGCCACTCACCGTTATGCGGAGCGGAGAGGTGTTTTTGATCTTCGAAAGAGCTTCATCGAATGTCATAATTTTGGAATTTCATTCAAAACGTCCTCGAGTACTTTCGGTAGAGGCGCGGAGAATGTCATTTCTTCATCGCCGAGTAGGGCAATAGTTAATTCGCGCGCATGCAAAAATAAGCGTCCAATATCGCGAGGCGTTTTTCCTTTAATCCTATAGAGTGTATCTCCAACGACGGGATGGCCTATTGAAAACATATGAACGCGGATCTGATGCGTGCGCCCTGTTTCAATGCGCACATCAAGTAGCGCATGATGAGGGTATTGTTTCACGATGTCATAATGCGTAATGGCCGTTTTTCCGCCCTGCGATTCTGGTTTTGCAGCCATGCGCCCCGTTGATTTAGATCGCTCAATTGAAAAATCGATGGTATCCGTCTGTTTTTCCATTTTTCCCTCAACGAGGACAGAATATTTTTTCGTTGTTTTCCTGTCCTTGAATTGCTGTTTTAGGAATTCGAAACTCTCCTGATTTTTTGCCGTAATCAAAACTCCAGATGCAAATTTGTCGAGTCGATGAACAATACCGGGTCGCTGCGGATCATCTCCAACTGACGCTATTTCTGGTGCATATGCGACAAGTCCATCGACAAGTGTTGGGTCGGTATTGCCGGGCGCGTCATGGACGAGGAGTCCAGCCGGCTTATTCACCACGATCACATCGTCATTTTCAAACAGAATATTGAGTTCTGGAGGAGTCGTATCTCTTTTCCGCTCCTCAAAAAGCGTGTCATCAATTTCTATTGAATTAAGATGATTCACCTGTGTTTTGACGAGGGCTTTTTCTCCATTGACGGTGATGAGATCTGATTTTATCGCCTTTTGAATTTTTGTTCTGCTGAGTCCTGTTAACTCTGCGGCGACAGAATCGAGTCGCTGCAAGTCTTCATTCTTTGGTTGATAGGTTTTCATGACCAAAGTTTGCCATAAAATGAAGCTGGGGGGAAGTTATATGAGCGATAGAATGATGATAAAAAATGTTGCCACAAGCCCTAGAACCCAATTTCGCTTTTCTGTTTTCATTTTGTTGGTATAAAACATTTCCATAATAAACGGTATCTGAAGTGGAAGGTAAATGAGTAAAAACATGACGGCGATGGCGATCATTTGAACGAATAAATTCAGTCCTGAATAACGCGATAGGTCGATATTATGCATCATCATGTCCCAAACAAGTATATATGTAAGGCTTATGCCGATGCTGAATATAACTTGCATTGATGCAGTCATCGCCTTTTTGTTTTTTTGTTCGGGCGTCAGAATAAAAGCAAGTAATAGGATTTCTTTCAGAATGAAAAGTGGGAAGAGTCCCCAAATGACGGTTATTTGTTCTATGTCTGAAAGGGTTTTGATGGCAAATAATGCAAGAATGGCGGCGATGAGTATTCTGAGTATTGAAAGGATGGGCAAAATCCCTTTTGATCCAGGGTTTTTGGCGCCAAGTGATCGCACTTTTGCAACCGTTCCAATGGCATCTGTACTTACTGCTATGATGATGACGAGAAAGAGAATAAAACTCTCGAGGGCTGAGTGATGCATGTCTCCGGCTACATTCAGAATCCATGGCCGAGCAAAAAGAAAGAGAATCGCAAATATTATTGGCGTTATCCATGTTTCGATATATTGTATTGATTTCCTCTGCATATTTCGATGATATATTGAATTTTCTGCCTTGTGATTGTAGTATACTGCCATCGTGGGCTTTTTTCATGCACATATAGCTCAGTTGGTTAGAGCGCCACATTGACATTGTGGAGGTCCCCGGTTCGAATCCAGGTATGTGCACCAGAAAAGAACATGATAGATATTGTTCATGATTTATCTTTCTATATTCATTCTATTATCCTCGGCCTTTTTCTTCATTAAGGGAATGCGTGAAGGGTCGAAGAGCGATCGAGACATTGCGATTATTCTTTTGATTGTTGGACTTTTTACCGGTTTTTGGGGGATGTTTGCCTTTTCAATTATAACGGAAGCTGGATATGTTGCCTGAGATATTTTTCGTAAGTTTTATTGTCTTTCTTTTTTATTGGATTATCGGCGGAGCTCTCCTTGCGACTGTTTCCTTTATTCGTAATGCAAAAATACGGAAGGCGAGATTTGGATGTCTGTACACAATCGCTGCAGCGCTCAGCGCATTTGGTGCTGTTTATAGTGCATCAATTCTTGGAGAGCATGAGATTGGTACTTGTCTTGCTGGGTCAACGGATTTCTTTCAAGGGCTTGCATCACTACTAGCCTGCGGAATGCTGCCGATTATTGTGATGGTTCTTTCTTGGTTTGCAGGTCTTGGTTTGATTGGACTATTCCTGATTTATATTTCGAGGTCCCATAATCAGTCTTGGATGGATCGCAAGTATGAAGAAGATGCTGACCTTGAAATTACCTTTGAAAAGCGCTAAGATGTGCGAACATTTCACTTTTGAGATGTTAGGAAAATATTTAGGGCCTGTAGCTCAGCTGGTTAGAGCGCAGAGCTTATACCTCTGTGGTCGATGGTTCGAGTCCATCCAGGCCCACCACCGAGCTCAGCTCGGTTTCGCCAATGTAAAGTAAAAGCTTAGCTTTTACTTCAGCGAAACAGTGATATGCTGAGCGAAGGTGATCCAGCTTAGCTGGACATCTCGAGATGAGTTCGGTGGTGCAAAAAAGATTCTGTTGGGATCTTTTTTGATACACTAGGCATTTGCGATCTCGGAGTACGGTTTTTTATAAAGTGAACATGCATATTATTTCGAGCATCTTGCTATACTTTCACCAATATGAACATGCCCGATGTAAAAACAACTGGACAATTGTGGATTTGGGATGCACAAAAAGGGGCTTGGCATTTTTTAACGCTTGAGAAAACATTGTCGTCAAAAATAAAAGCAGAGCAGAATTTAAAGCGCGCTGGATTTGGGTCAATAAAAGTTCGTGTCTTTCTCGGCAATTTATCTTGGACAACATCCATTTTTCCAGATAAAAAACGAGGCTATGTTTTGCCGGTCAAGGCGAGTATTCGAAAGAAAAAGAATTTGAATGCAGGTGACAAAATCACGGTCGGCATTCAATTCATTTAATTTGATGTGATCATCGACCGCAATTTTTCAATCGCTTCATTGCGATTTTTTATTTTTCCGGTCAATTGTTCATCGCGTATTGCATCTAGATATGAACGGAAATGAGGTCCGGGTTCCAAATGTAATTCTTTCAAATCCCTTCCTGAAATGAGATTCGGTAATTTTTCTCCATCACCGGCATGTCGGTAAACATCAAGGAATCGCCCACGTATCCGCTTCGCTGTTTGTACGCGCTCTCTTGCCACGGAATGTTTGCCGGTCGCAATATAAAATGCTTGCATGAGAAGTAATAAATCCTGTCCACGATCATTGACAAAAAGACGTTCAAACTCGCTTGGGCGCAGACTTGCCGGATCAACTTGCTCAAACATATGTAAATGTTCTGAGAACCAAAGCACTTGCTTGCAATCAACAAAGCTTGAATGATCTTTTGAAAATTGATGGAAATGCAAATCGACGCAGATTTTTTGTGCATGCAATCTTTTGTCTTCACCGAGAAAACTCATGAGTCCTGCGACAAGGACAGATGGGGAAACCTTGCGTTTTCTGTGGCCATCAAGAAGTGTCGGTTTGGTGAGCAAATGAAGAATATGCTGCGTTTTGTGCAGTGCTGGTTCATTGTCATGACTTGGTGTCATTTCAAGGTCAACAAGTTGAGGCATGAATAGATGAAGCGCATGTGACTCTGACCACAATTTCAATGTATGAACAGGGTGGGCAGTGAATCCAAGGAGGAATTCCCGTCCAATCGCTTCGCGAGGCACAGAATATTTGAAAAGTCCTTCATCATCTGTGGTTGTCGAGTTTAAGAGTTCGATATTTGCCGCAATGGCCTTCCATGTAAATTCCTCGATTCCGAATCCAAGCTGGCTTGCGAAGCGGAGTCCACGGAGCATGCGTGTTGCATCCTCATAAAAACGTTGTTCGGGCACAAGAACGGCTTGAATTAGTCCTGCCTGCAAGTCTTTTATTCCAAAAAATGGATCGATAATACGATTATTTTTGATGTCGAATGCGATAGCATTGATGGTAAAGTCGCGGCGTGCTAAGTCGTCTTGAATGGAGAGGGTATGGTCGAATTTTACATTCATGTCCGTGCGAGCGCTTTTGTGTTCGGGACCAATATGCTCTGTTCGGGGTAGGGCGATGTCAATTGGCTGCATGCCCCCGCATCCATGTGGAATAAATTTAAATGTTCCAAATCGCCCAACAAATTCTGCAGCGCCATGACGATTCAGCCAATGTTCAAGATTTGTTGGTTCAATCCCGCGGATGACGATATCGATGTCTTTCGGTTGCTTGCCAAGCAATGCATCTCGAAGTGTTCCCCCAACGAGATATATTTCCGCTTGAGGAAATTGATCAAAGAGGAGTCCTGACCATGTGAGGCGTTTTTCGCCAACAACAAATTCACCGGCTCTATGCTCCGGCGATGCACTGCTGTTCATGTATTTCAAGATAAGCCCTCCGTGCATGTGTGTATTATAACGTAATGCCTAGTAAGTAGAAAATAGTTTGTAGTAAGTAGGTTCCTGTTGCGGATGTACGGATTTGGGTGCGAAGGAGATAGAAAGGAAATAGAAAAAGCCACCCTGGCGAGGGAGGCTTATTTTTTTATCTTTAATTTTTGCTCGAGCTTTTCTTTCAAATGACTGATGACACGTCTTTCAACCTCGACAATGTCATCTTCTTTGACATGTAAAATGCTTTGCTCGCGTGTACCGACGCCCGAAAAGGCGGCTCCGAGTTCAATGGCGTCATAAGGGCGTTCGGCGTGGAGCAGAACGTCAACTCTATCGTCGACTTCATAAAAAATGGCAACAATTTTTGATTGTGGTGATGTCGAAATGAGTTCATCAACAATGCTCTCAAGTGCCTCAATATTTGCACCCGCAGCAGAAAAATCTTTTTTCGTTAGCATGGTCCATACAAGACCGAGCCCATTGTCAGATTTCAAACGCGCAAGGGCTCGCCCCCATAATCTGAGTGTTTCAACAGACTTTGTTTTATATAAATTCTGAACGATTAAATCCCTGTCTGCGCCAGATTCAATAAGACTGCTTGCCACCTGCAATGTCCGCGGTGAAACCTGCATCGCCTTAAAACTATTTGTTTTGAAAACCATTCCTGTCAAAAGAAGGGTAGACATATCATCATCGAGAAGACTTTTATCGATGCTGCAGAAAATGTCATGACAAACCTCGGTTGTTGAAACTGCATTAATATCAACAAGGTTGATTTGTCCATGATGCTCATTGTCACTACGATGATCGATATTAATAATCGGCGTTGTAAAGAAAAAGTCAGGATATTGCTTATATAGTTCGCCAACTTGTTCCAGATCGCGTACACCGATTGTAATCACGAGGTCATATTTGTATGCACTTGTACTTACTTTTACGTCGTCCTCATGCCACATTCCCGTTTTTGGAATAAGATTGATTGTGAGCTCCCCATCTTTGTCGTCATAAGATAATTCATCGATTTTCGCGTCAGACGTTTTAAGTGTAATGCTCATTTTTCTTATTGCACCAAAGTCACCATGAACGGGGAATGTCTTCTTGAGAAATGCAAGGTGATTTGGCATGCGTCCGCCTGTTGTTCCAATCTCCGGCTGCTTGCCCATCTTTTCAAGAACGGCAGCAATAGCAAAAGCACTCGCAAAATCATCAATATCGGCCATTTCGGTTAATACGATGACGGGACGAGTGCTACGTTCGAGCGCTCCAATGAATTGTTCAGCAATCGGTAAAGACATTTGAATCGTAAATAGTTGAGTAGCTTACTGATAGCTTGCTCGAATGTCAATAGGGGATTGATTCAAAAGCAGAACTTAGCTAACATTGCCCTATATGAGTGACGCCCAAATGCCAAAGGCATATGATCCAAGTGAAGTAGAGGATGAAATATATGCAAAATGGATAGAAAGTGGTTTTTTCAATCCAGACAATCAAACGAATATTCGTGAAGGTGCAGAACCATTCAGTATGGTTTTACCTCCACCAAATGTGACGGGGACGCTTCATATGGGGCATGCGGTTATGCTCGCGATTCAAGATGCAATGACAAGGCATGCAAGAATGCAGGGTCGCAAGTCATTGTGGTTACCCGGAACGGATCATGCAGCGATTGCAACACAATCAAAAGTTGAAAAGATCTTGCAAGCAGAGGAAGGGAAGACGCGTCATGATTTAGGGCGAGATGCATTTTTGAAGCGTGTTGAGGAATTTGCACAGCAAAGTCATGACACGATTGTCGGACAGATGAAGAAAATGGGTGCGAGTGTAGATTGGTCGCGTGAAGCATATACACTTGATGAGGATCGAAATACGGCAGTGAACGAAGCATTTAAGCGCATGTATGAAGATGGGCTTATTTATCGAGGAAATCGTATTGTGAATTGGGATCCTGTCGGACAGACAACGGTGAGTGATGATGAAGTTGTTCATAAGGAAGTAACGGCGAAGCTGTATACATTCAAATATAGTGAAGATTGCCCAATATCAATTGCGACAACGCGTCCCGAAACGAAAGTTGGAGACACGGCTATCGCTGTACATCCAGAAGGGAAGTGGAAAGAATATATTGGCCAAACTTTTTCCGTTTCATTTGCTGGGGTTCAATTGGATTTGCAAGTTATTGCAGACGAAAATGTGGATGATGATTTTGGAACGGGCGCGCTTGGTGTGACGCCGGCACATTCACAAATCGACTATGAAATGGCACAGAAAAATAGCATTAATACCATTCAGGTTATTGATGAAGATGCGAAGATGACGGCAGAGGCTGGAGATCTGGTAGCGGGCAAAACGACAATGGAAGCTCGAGAAACGGTTATTGCATGGCTCAAGGAAGAGGGGCTTCTTGAATCTGAAGAAGAGATTACGCAGAATCTTTCAACAGCGGAACGTACCGGCGGCGTGATAGAACCACTACCAAAGGAACAGTGGTTTATTGATGTAAATAAAGAATTTGCATTCACGAATTCTGATAGGGCGCCTATTGAGGGCATTAAGACAGGCGATAAAGTGACGCTTAAAAAGCTCATGCAGCATGTTGTTGAAACGGGGCAAATTCAAATTTTGCCAGATCGGTTTAAGAAAACATATTTTCACTGGATTGATAATTTGCGCGATTGGAATATTTCGCGCCAGATTTGGTTTGGGCATCGCGTGCCGGTTTGGTATAGCGGTGATGAAATTTCGGTAGGTTCAGCTCCGGATGCGTCGTGGATACAGGATGAAGATACGCTCGATACATGGTTTAGTTCTGGACTTTGGACATTCTCAACGCTCGGCTGGGCAAAGAATGACGCCACTGACTTCGATGAATTCCACCCGACATCTGTTTTGGAAACGGGCTATGATATTCTCTTTTTCTGGGTGGCACGCATGATTCTTATGTCGACGTATTTGGTGGGGGAGATTCCATTCAAAACGGTATATCTGCATGGCTTGATTCGTGATGAACAAGGCCGCAAGATGAGTAAATCGCTTGGAAATATCATCAACCCGGTTGAAATGATTGAAAAATACGGGGCGGATGCGACGCGGCTATCGCTCATGATTGGTGCAACACCCGGAAATGACATGAAGCTGTCCGAGGAGAAGATTGCCGGATTCCGAAACTTCACAAATAAGCTTTGGAATATTTCTCGTTATGTTATTCAGACGGTTCAAGATGTTCAAATTGTTCAAAATGTACAACCGGAAACGCTTGCGGATCGCTGGATTCTTGGACGACTATCCGAAGTAACAAAAGAGGTAAGTGATCATATTGAACAATTTGAGTATTCACTTGCGGGTGAGAAGCTTCGTGATTTCACATGGAATGATTTTGCGGATTGGTATATCGAAATTGCGAAAATGCAGGACAATGAAAATACGCATGAAATACTTCTTTATGTTTTGGAACGCGTATTGAAATTATGGCATCCATTTATGCCATTCGTGACAGAATCGATTTATAAGCATTTCGAAAATGGCATGATTATGATTGCAGATTGGCCTGAAGCCGAGCATGATTTGGCTGATATCGACAAAAATCAATTCGAATTATTGCAATCAATCATTTCAGGCATTCGCAATATCCGCGCGCGTTACAATATCGTTCCATCACAAATGCTTAAAGCGCATCTAATGCATTGTCATGAAATTGAATCTTCATCCGATGTGATCACAAAACTTGCTCGACTTGACTCTTTGGAATTCACAGAGCAATTACCTGATTCTCATGGTATGGTTCATATAGTGCTTGGAAAGCAACAGGTTGGCGTGGAGCTGGAGGGCGTAGTTGACTTTGATGAAGAGAAAAAGCGGTTGAAATCGAAAATCGAAGAACTTGAAGCATATAAATCAGGACTAGAAGGGCGCTTGAATAATAAAGAGTATATACAGAATGCCCCTGAGCAGATTGTAGCGGAGACGAAAAATCGTCTCGAAGAGACAAATGATACATTGGAACGTTTAGAAAAAGAATTACAAACACTTGAATAATATGGTTCATACGAACCCTGAAAAAATTGAACAAGTCCTTTCGCGTGGTGTGTCCGCTGTTTACCCGTCGCATGAGGCGCTCGAGAAAAAGCTTCAAAGCGGAGACAGAATGCGAATTTATGTAGGCGTAGACCCAACAGCGCCTCATCTTCACATCGGACACGCACTCCAGTTGAAGAAATTACAGCAATTTCTCGACCTCGGACATGAAGTAATTCTTCTTATTGGTTCATTCACCGCGATGATTGGTGA
The DNA here is from genome assembly GCA_964344415.1 of uncultured Gammaproteobacteria bacterium. GTDB lineage: Bacteria > Patescibacteriota > Patescibacteriia > UBA9934 > UBA9934 > CAYFMS01. The sequence continues at coordinate 228,151 of CAYFMS010000001.1, forward strand.
CCCAACCGATAAAATGGCTGCTCGTAAGCAATTAACGAAGAAAGAAGTGCTTCAAAATGCGAAAACATATAAGCAGCAAGCTTCGAAAGTACTCAAAATTGGCGGATTGAATGGGGCGAAGGTAAAATTTAATGATGCTTGGCTTGCGAAAATGTCTTTTGCAGATATTGTAGATCTCGCGAGTCATTATACGGTTCAGCAAATGTCCGAACGGGATATGTTTGCTCGCCGCATTGAAGAGGGAAAGCCTGTATATTTACATGAATTTATGTACCCACTTATGCAGGGTTATGATTCCGTCGCGATGGATGTGGATCTTGAAATCGGAGGCACGGATCAGACATTTAATATGCTCGCGGGACGTACGCTCATGAAGGCAATGGGTAAAAAGGAGAAATTTGTTCTTACGCTTGATTTGCTTACAAATGATGAGGGGAAGAAAATGAGTAAATCAGAAGGGGGATTTATTGCGCTCAGCGATACTCCGGAAGATATGTATGGAAAAGTCATGGCTATGGATGACGGCATGATCATTCCTTACTTTACGCTTGTCACAGACCTGTCACTTGAGGAAATTGATGGGAAAAAGCAGCAAATGGAAAAGGGGGCAAATCCTCGAGACATAAAAGCCGAACTTGCTCGCATGGTCGTTACAATGTATCACGATGATGCCGCAGCGAAAAAAGCAGAAGAGTATTTCAATACGGTTTTCAGAAGCGGTGATTTACCAAAAGAAATGGATGAATTTATTGTTACAGATTCCACGAATATCGTTGATGTGCTCGTGGCATCAGGGCTTACTTCTTCAAAATCAGATGCTCGGCGCATGATTGAACAGTCGGCTATTCGTTTGAATGGCGACACGGTACCGAGTCAAGATGTAATGATTGATCCAGGTAGTGACATGGTATTGCAGCGAGGGAAGAGACATTTTGTGCGTCTAAAATAATATGTACAGCAAACAACGAGCGAAGCATGAGGTGCTCGCCGCACTCAAAAAAGCGATCGGCAAGGGTTTTGTGATCCACATCGAAGACCTTGAAACCCCGCCAAATACAGACATGGGGGATATTGCATATCCTTGTTTTGAGCTTGCGAAGGCGCAGGGAAGAAATCCGGTTGAGATCGCAACAGAAATTGCTGCCAAAATTGGCGCATCTGATTTTATCGATTCTGCTTCACAGGCCGGACCTTATGTGAATTTCTATTTCAAGCATGACAGCTTCGCCGATTCAGTTCTTGGTGAAATTTCGGAAAAGAAATCTTCATACGGTCAATCTGAATTCGGAAAAGGGAGAAGTGTGCTCCTTGAATATGCTCAGCCTAATACGCATAAAGAATTTCATGTTGGCCATGTTCGAAATGCGGTACTTGGTCAGTCAATTGTGAATCTTCTGCGCGCTGCAGGGTACAAGGTTATCGGTGCTTCATATATTGGAGATATTGGCGCGCATGTTGCGAAGTCACTTTGGGGTTATTCTCGATTTCAGGGGGAGAAAGCGGTGGCAAAAGAGGATCGTGTGCGAAAGCTTGGTGAAATCTATTCTCGGGCGACGCATCATCTTGAGAAGCATCCTGATGATAAGGAATTTGTTGATCGAATTCAGGGGCTGCTTGAATCGGATGATCCTGAATGGAAGAAATTATGGAAGGAGACGCGTGCTTGGAGTTTGGATGAATTCAAGGCAATTTTTGACGAGCTGAATGTGAAGCCCGATGTCTGGTATTACGAAAGTGATGTTGAACAGCCAGGGAAGGAAATGGTTCATCGATTATTGACGGAAGGGGCTGCAAAGAAAAGTGAAGGGGCGACGATTATCGACCTTGAAGAAGAGGGGCTGGGTGCATTCCTTGTTATGAAATCGGATGGTTCGAGTTTATATGCGACAAAAGATTTGGCGCTTGCTCTGAAGAAAGAAAAGGATTATGAGCCAGATCGGCAGGTTTTTGTTGTTGATACGAGGCAGTCATTTTATTTCAAACAGCTTTTTGCGGCACTACGGAAAATTGGATTTACGAAAACGCTTTTGCATGTTGATTATGACATGGTGACGCTTCCGGATGGTGCCATGTCGTCGCGAAAGGGGAATATTGTCACCTATCGAGATCTGAAAAAACAGCTTGTCGACGCGCTCATTGATGAAACGAAAGAGCGTCACGAAGATTGGGATGAAAAGCAAATTATGGAGGTGGCGAGCGGTATAGCTCATGCTGGACTTCTCTTTTTCATGCTTCGCCAAGATCCGAAAAGTGTCATTACATTCGATATTGAGAAGGCTTTGTCATTTGAGGGATTCACGGGTCCGTATTTGCTGTATGCGGCAGCGCGAATTGAAAGCGTAAAGAAGAAAACAAAACTCAAGCCCGCTATTCATGCTGGTTCAATTGATCATTCTATTGAGCAGCGCTTGATTCGAATTTTGGCAGATTATCCTGAAGTTGTTGAGGAAGCAGCGCGTGAATTTAAACCTTCAGTTATTGCGCAATATGCATTTGATTTAGCGAAACAATTTGCTGAGTATTATCATGAACTTCATATTATTGATGAGGATGAGAAGGAATTGACCGAGGCGCGTCTTGCCCTTGCTGAATCTGTGAGGCAGGTGCTTGAGAATGCCTTAGGTATTCTTGGAATACCAACATTGAAAGAGATGTAGGGGGTGTCGCTTGTGAATGAGCGCTCTTCCGGCTCAGATCTGCGCTACTCGACGCCGCACCTTTCAGTGCGTCTTACTGCGTGTGCTCGATCTTCACCGAAATAGCCTCTCATTCACTGCGCGACCACGATCGAAATCCTGAGCCTGTCGAAGGATCTTTCTGTACCTACAAGCTAAACCCTACACCCTACAACCTATCTGCGCTATACTATTTCCATGACAAAAGCGAAGCAGCGAATACAATTATCAAAATGGTTTTTTCTTGGCGTTTCTGTTGCCGTCCTCATCGTATTTTGGCAAATGATTCAGCCATATATTCTTACGCTTATCACGGCAGCTATTTTTACTATTCTCTTTGCCCCGATCGACAATAGGCTTCGCAAACTATTCAAAAACAAAAAAGTGTCAGCTTTTTTGGTCACGGTCATTGTTTTTGCATTGATTTTTGTTCCAGTGACGCTTTTTGGTGTTCTTATTGTTCAGGAAGCAGCTGATTTAGCGCAGGTAACAATAGAGGGAGACTATCAATTTAATCCAGCTGAAATCATTGATCTTGATATTGTACAAACATTGCCGCAATTTGCTCAGGACTATATTGCAACGGTTGACGTGACGGAAATGACGGCCAATGCTGTTTCATGGCTACAGTCGAATATCGGTCGTTTAATTGCAAATGGCGCCAGCTTTGCATTCCAAGTCTTCCTCTTCTTCGTATTTTTATACTACTTCACAAGCTCTCGCGATCGAATCTATAAAGAGATTCTTGATTTAAGTCCATTCACCGATAAACTCGATAAGGACATTGTAAAACGCATCAATCAAACAGTACGAGGTGTTGTATTCGGAGCCATTATCATTGCTTCGATTCAGGCTATTCTTGCAAGCATGGGTATGCTTATTTTCGGTGTGCCGAAAGCATTCCTTTGGGGGTCATTCGTTCTCATTGCAGCGCAAGTTCCAATGGTCGGCGTTGGTCTTGTAATGGTGCCGGCTATTGCATATCTCGCCATAACGGGGCATGTTGCTGCCGCGATTGGACTTGCAATATGGTCCGTGACGGCTGTTGGCCTTGTCGATAATTTACTTTCTCCGGTTCTTGTTGGAAAGCGCACAAAAATGCCAGAACTGCTCGTTCTTCTTTCCATTCTTGGTGGATTGCAATTATTTGGCCCAATTGGATTCATTGTCGGGCCGGTTATTTTGGCCGGCGTACTCGTGCTTCGCGATCTATACAAAGCGGGCATACTAGAAAAAGTTTAATATGGTGCACATTGAAGATTCCTGGAAAGAGCAATTATCGGAGGAATTCTCAAAGTCATATTTTGCTGAGCTTACAGACTTTGTTCGCGGTGAATATCAGCAGAAACAGATCTTTCCACCGCCGAAACTTATTTTCAATGCTTTTGATTCCGTTGCATTTCAAGATGTAAAAGTCGTTATCTTGGGTCAAGATCCGTATCACGGTCCCGGACAAGCGCATGGGCTCTGTTTTTCCGTTCCTGATGGCATTCAAATGCCGCCATCGCTTCAAAATATATTCAAGGAAATACAAAATGACTTAGGTTTTGAAATACCGAAGTCCGGAAATTTACAGAATTGGGCTGATCAAGGAGTGCTTCTCTTGAATGCGACATTGACGGTTCAGGCACATAAAGCCGGATCGCATCAGAAAAAGGGATGGGAATTATTTACAAATGCCGCAATTAAAAAATTAGCTGACGAAAGGGAGGGGATTGTTTTTATTCTTTGGGGTCGATATGCACGCGATAAAAAAGATCTTATTGATGCATCAAAGCATTTGATTTTAGAATCTGCGCATCCATCGCCATTATCGGCACATAAAGGATTCTTCGGATGTAAACATTTCAGTCAAACAAATGATTATTTGCTTTCAAAAATGAAATTACCAATTGTATGGGTAAAGGAGGAGGTGTGAACATTGCCGTTATCGGAGCGGGTATCGCGGGACTTACTTGCGCGTATGAGCTTCAAAAAATGGGTCATCATGTAGAGGTTTTTGAAAAAGAGTCATATGTCGGCGGCCGCATGTCGACAAGAACGAAACGGGGATTCCCTATGGATATCGGCGCGAATCATTTGGCGAATGTCTATACGCATATGCGGGGCTATGCAGAAGAATTTGGTATTCCATGGAAGCCGGTTGAGTTTTTGAACTACAATATTATTCACCGTGATCACGAGGATGATATCGATATGAGTCATGCGGCACCTCTGCTAAAAGACCTATCTCTTCGAACAAAGCGGAAATTGGCATGGCGTTCTCTTTTAGATACGAGAAAACGAACGGATTTTTTCAATCTTTCAACGGCGGCTAAATTCGATACAGGGAATGCAAAAGAGTATGCGCTCAAAAAACTGACAAAAGAGGCTCATGATTATCTTGTTGATCCATTTGTAAGCGTTTATCAATTTCACCGAGCAGATGAAATCAGCTTGGGAATTGTATATGCCATGATGCGCTCTCATTACAAAAATAAAAAAGAATGGGATTTGCATCATTTGGATGGGGGAATGATTGCCTTGCCGCAGGCGCTTGCAGATAGATTAACGGTGCATACATCTACACCTGTTGATTGGGTCAAGCGAGGCAAGAATAGTGCGAAGATTTCAGTGAATGGGGAAGAGTATGCGTTTGACGTCGTTATTATTGCAACAACTGCTGATATTGCGCATAGCATATACAAAAATCCGACCAAGACAGAAGCAGAATTATTGAAAAAGACAGAGTATGCCGCGACCGTCGGGGTTGGTTTTGAAATTCCGGTTGATTTACTCGGCGATACGACAATTGTTTGGGTTCCATTTGTCGAAGGTGGGCGCATTTCTGGCTATACGAATGAAGCGATGAAGGGGAATCGCATGATAAAAAATAGAAAAACATTGCTTCTCACTTGGTTCCATGAGGAGTTTGCAAAAACGATTATCGATAAAACAGATAAAGAGATTTTTGATATAGCGAAAACCGAGCTCATGAAAGTTTGTCCATATCTATCATCAAAAAAACAGCTTAAGAATCATGATTTGCAGCGCTGGCCGGCGGCCATGCCGAAATTTAAACAGGGCCATTTAAAGCTCGCAAAAAAATACCAAGATCAAATAGGGAAGACCTCGGTATTTCTTTGTGGAGACTATTTGAATGCACCATGGACGGAAGGCGCGCTTCGAAATGGTCAGGCAGTCGCTGCCTTGATTGATCGCTCAACTAAATCCTCATCGCTTGCCGCTTCTTTTCCGGTATAAAACTCATCACCGGTTAAATCCATATATAATTGCATTCCTGTTGCGAGTGTTCCATGCATGCCGGCAGCTCCACTTGTTGCATTGCACCAGTGAAGATTCGCAAATCCCGTTTCGCGCTTGAGCTTTCCAAGCGACAAATGCGCTGGTGTTAAATTCGCGCCATATGCATTCCCTTGCGGTGCCATGGCATAGTCTTCAAATGTCGTTGGTGACCCGATTGTTTTCACGACAATGTGCTTGCGAATATCTGGAATATAATATTTTGCAACCAAATCAATTAATTTTTCCGCGTACTGCATTTTGAGTTTTGCATATTCTGCATAGCTGCGGTCCTGCGCATCCTTGAAGAGATCATAATTAACAAAGCTCGCGACCTCCATAATTTCATAATTGTCCCCAGGTGTTGTTCCAGGGGCATTTGAATGTAGCGTTGGCGTCGACATGAAGAACCAAATATCACTGAAGCGATCGTCGAGATCCTTTTTATGCCAATTTTCATTCATGTCCCAGCTCTGTAAATGCCAAATATTGAACTTTCCAAAACCGAGCTTTTTCAAATCAATATCTTTCAATCCAAGATAAATCATAATCCCAGAAGGGGAGTATTCATATGATAATTTCTTCTGCATTTCGGGTGAGAACTTCTCCCATCCGATCAGATTCTTCGCCGCTTTTTGAGGATCGGCATTACAAATATACTCATTCGCATTAAAGCTCTTTCCATCTTTTGTTGTGACCTCTGTTACGCGGCCAAATTCCGTTTTGATTTTCTCAACAGGGGTTTCATAATAAATATGACAACCGTCTTTGCTGACAATAAAATCCGCAAGCGACTGAATATAATGCTTATAATGTTTTGTTGGATAGTAAGCGCCAGTGTTGTACCCGGACATGAGCCCAACGAATGCAAAAATCGATAATTCATCGGGCGGGGCACCAAAATCACCTGCATTTCCACCGAAAACGGCCTGTACTTCTTTTGAAAGTTTGCATTCCTCAAAAACGTTCTGCAATGTTGCTTTGCGATACTTCAAGAGAGTCAAAAATTGAGGCCATTTGATTAATTTCTCCCACCATTTAATCGGACGAATTGGCAATTTCTTCATTTCGCTCCGAATCTTTTTCATCAATTGAACAAAATTGTTGATCGATTCTTTTTGGTCGGGGTAATGACTTGCAATACTTTCAGCGAGGCGATCGAATCCATAAGGAAATTTCACGCGTTTACCATCTGGAAGCACAATATGGTCATATCCATCGGGATCATAAAGCTCGAAAGAAATATCTTGTTCAATGCCGAGTTTATTCAGGAAAACATTGAATTTCTCACCAGGGCCGCAACCCCAAATATAATGAACTTGCGCGCAGAAATGGAATTCTCCTTGGCGGAATGTGTGGGCGTAACCTCCGGGTGTATCGTGCGCTTCTAGCATGCAAACCTTTTTACCAGCATTTGCGAGAAGAGCGGCGCAGGATAGGGCGCTATGCCCCGTCCCGATAAAAACGTAATCATATTCATGCCCCTCTTCGTATCGCTTATTTTGCGCTTGCTTTTGTTCATCCGTAAGCGCACCTGTCGATGATTTTATTGCCATATAATGAGAAGTTTAGCATAAAAAAACCACCGTCGCCTACAGATGTAGATTACGATGATTGAAGTGTGTCACATCATTTTGAATACAAGTTCGATGAATACTCTCTTGAGTTCTTCGTCACTCTTGTATCCATAGATCCGATTTAGCCGATCGTGTTCACCTTCGATCGTTGCTCTGAAATCAATCAGAACTTGATCGGAGCTGACTTGATTGGCTTCTTGGTCGGTCTTGGAAAGCTCTCGAAGCCTTGCCACGCAATACTCGGTGGCAAAGCGGACGAGAACATGGGTCTCTTCCTGCGTCCAGCTCACGCCGCCTCCTTACTTGGCTGCATTTGGATATTGTTCGAGATGGCTGTCCTCGTCGAGCAATTTGTATGCATACGCGATTGCCGCATCTGCGATTTGCTCGCGAGTTGTTTGACCGCCCAAGAGGTCATTGAACTCTTTGGGCATAGGCCCCATGTCTTTTGTTTTTTGGTACAAATTACGCGCAGCAATCGTGATGGAGTCCACGAGTGCATTGTGGGCCGCGCGTCTTGCTCGGTCCACGCGCTCCATTTCTCGGCGATCTGATTCGCCGACATGTACGCCTTTCATGTAATTTGACTGTTCATTGAATCTCATGCGAGATCCAAGATACGCCATCGCTTTTTCGTGGACCTGATCGACCAGCCGTTTGTACTTGTCGTACTCGGATTTGTCGATTTCTTCCAGTCTTTCCTCGAGATGATCGAGGAAACGGGACATTTTCGTGTCGTACATTCGCCCTTCTCCTCGTTCATTTTCTTCACGTCTCTCTTCTGATCCAGAGTAGAAATGTCCGTGAAGATGTTCTGGTACTTTGTGTCGTCCTTCCATAGAAGGTGGATTAAATTAGCAGTTTTTTAAGTTATTGTCAATGGTAGCATGCATGAAAGAATCAAAAAAACCGTCCCTCAAGCACCACCGGAGTGGGTCGGGGACGATCAGTAGCTTACTTCGTCATCTGCCAGCGCAGCATGTTGCCTGCGCGGAACGGTACAACACTTCCAATCTGTTCAGGCACCACCCAGGATTTGCGTGTGAGGGTGATGGTTTCCTTGTTCAGTGGAAGATTGTAGAATTCGGCTCCGAAGCGCGAGCAGAAATCGTCGAGACGATTGATCGAATCTGCGTCTTCGAAGATTTCGGCGAGTACCTGTGGGAGTACGGGTGCAGAATAGACTCCGCATGCTCCCTTGGCGCATTCTTTCCTGTCGCGTACATGTGGCGCTGTGTCAGATCCAAGGAAGAACTTCGAGCTACCAGAGGTGGCAGCGTCAATAAGTGCATCCCGGTCTGTGAAATCCTTCGGCATTGGCATGCAACCGTTGTGAGGTCGAATGCCATAGCCGATCACATCATTCAGCGTGAGCTGAAGGTGATGCGCCGTGATCGTCGCTGCTACATTCTCACCAAGCTGCAAAACCGTGTCGGCTGCTGCTTTGGTGGAGATGTGCTCGAGCACAATCTTGAGATCCGGGAAGGATTCGGCCAATCGAAGGAGAGTAGGGAGGAAGACTTCCTCGCGACGTGTCACGAGTACACGATCGTGATCGATCTCGCCATGGATCAGCAGAAGCATTCCGATGTCCCGCATAGCCCGAAAGGTCTCGGTGATTTCGGGGGCGAAAAAGTCTCGCAGGCCTTCATCAGAGTTGGTTGTCACGCCTGCAGGGTAGATTTTCCCAGCAACTGCGCCAGCTTGATGGGCTGAGACGACCATTTCCGGTGTTGTATTGTCCCGGATGTCGATCGTCATCAGAGGCTTGAAGTTCGGTCGTTCCGTCATTCCATCGAGCACATGCTCGATTTCACCCCGATACCACTCCACATCTTTTGCTTCCAAGATTGCGCGTGGTCGAGTGTTTGGCATTGCCAGACCTCGGCCAGCGTAATGCGCCGTCCATGGAAGCACTTCCTTCAGCATATCGCCGGTACGGAAGTGGCAATGAAGATCGTCGAGTTTCCGCAAGACGATCTTCGTCAAAGCATTGCTTGATTCTTGTGATGTCATCACTTCTCCCAGTTGAGACGTTGTGCCTCGTTGATGATTGAACGCAAGCGCCAGGGGCGCAGCGTGGATACAGATCCGATGAACACCGAAGAAGCTCCTGCCCGATGATAGTGAGTCACGTCATCTGCAGCAAGAATTCCGCCGCCGCCATTGATCGGTTTTTGAAATCCGGCTTCTCTCAATCGAGTGATCCAGTTGCAGACAATCGGACGCAAAATAGCGCCAGAGATGCCGCCACCACCATACTTGGCGAGTGGTGATGTGTCGGTACCCCATACCTGCTCCCAATCGATCATAGGATCGCCGAACTTGATGGTGTTCGAAACACAGATAGCATCGCAGGCCGCGTGCTGATCAAGTTCCAATACTGCCTCCACTGGTGCATTGGCAGCGAATTTTGGCATCACTGGCACATTGAGTGCTTGTGCGATGTCAAGAACTTGTTCGGATTCACCAATGAGTTCACGTGGATCATGGCCTGTATTTGGGCAGGAGAGATTGATCTGCAGCCCAAACGGTGCACGAAAATTAGGCTTGCACTGTCCAATGAGATCGATCATGGCCCGCAGTTCATCGAGTCGTTCATTCGAAGACTCTGCCACGGACATAATCGAAAGCAGGAAGGGTTCAGTGCGATTCTGCCAGATCCCAGCGTCCAGAAGAGTCTGAAGTCCTGGTCCGCTCAAGCCGACTGCATTGAGCATCATGCCACGCCATGGGGCGATCGAAACACAGTCCGGGAAGCGATGCTTGGGCGTGTGATGATCGGTCAGCACCATATTCCCGTCACGCGGGTGCAGTGTTGTTGTTTTCGACACGAATGCCGAACCGTTGAAGTCAAATCCGCCAAATAGACGTTTGAAGTACCAATGTTGCCAGTAGCCTTCACCGCCGAATCCACGAACGCCTGCTGCATCCAGCACAGAGCCAAATTCAATACCTCGCAATTTCATGCGTTACTCCTTTGAATGGTTTGTTGAGTTGTTTAAGAACACGGGAACCAATGACACGCTATCAGAAGACTCATGTGCGCACAAGTGATATACGTGAACCCATGCATGTTGCCATCCTAGATTTAAATAGAACAAAAAAACCGCAGATTTCTCTACGGTCGCGATTTGGTCACCTGATTCGTGAAGGCATTTTCGTCAATGCCTAATCTTCGGTAGCGGTTGTATTGACACTTTCAAAAAAATAAGTTACTCTTTGCCCACAAATAAGCCTTCTCTTTACACATTTTGTGTGCGAGAGAAATGGTGTTAAGTCTTCCGAGTACATGGAAAGATTTGAGCAGTGACGAAGCGTACTGAAATGTACGGTGAGGAGCGGCGCAGAATCTTGACGCAGTAATCGATAGACTTGGGCACTATTTCTGTAAGAAAAAGGCCCCATCGTCTAGTGGTTAGGACGCCAGGTTTTCATCCTGGAAATCGGGGTTCGATTCCCCGTGGGGTCACCAATTTGAAAGTCACCGAAAGGTGGCTTTTAAATTGGTACCTAAGAACAGTCCTGAGGACTGTTCGAGGGAATCGAACGGCCGGAGCGATGTGCGGCCAGCAGGACGCACCGCGAGGCCCGGTTCCGAATGCGACATTCTGCAGAATGTGGACATGAGGACGATTCCCCGTGGGGTCACCACGAAAAAAGTTCAGCTTCTGCTGGGCTTTTTTCGTTATGATCTCCATGGAGGGATTGAAGTCCGTTTACAAAATAAAACGCCCCTCTGAAAAGAGGGGCTCGTGGCGCTGGCTTGTCGTCTACGTGACGACATCCGAGAGTTGGATATAGCAGCGTCTTGGGTTCCAGTTGTTTTCATTTCCATCCCACGGTGATGCGATGGATAGGCGAATGGTGCAGTTTTCGTATACGAATCTTCCTCGATGCCGAGCGCGGAGCTCAGTTCCGACAATGCTTACACCGCTCAGCACATGACCCGTTTGGTCAATGATGCTCGCACGTCTACTGTGGCCATCAATGATCACTTTACTGTGACGCACATATCCAACGGATCGTGGTAGCGGTTGCTCGGGAATGTAGCGATCAGTGAACACCATGTCGGGGTACAAATCGAGGATCGAATCATACGAAAAGGCTTCAACGACCTCTTCGCGCATCTTTTGCACTAATCTCCGCCCCGGTAGTTTTAGGGACTGGGGATTGATGCGTAGGTCTTCCGGATGTGTCGGCCTTGGGCATCCATCGATCAGTTCGCGAATATCCACGCGAGCGCCGAAATTCCATTTGGCACGAATCTCTTTTTCAGTGAGCGATGTTTCATCATATTGCATGGAGTACCCATGTTGATTCATCAGCCGATACTGACGCCAAACACCGCGCACTTGTCTTGCGACGCAGGTACAGAATCGGCCGCCACTCATTTCCGTTCTTGAAAGCACATATGCGCGCATCAGGACCTCCAGCCGCGAGGGGGAGATGCTTTGATATTGGCTCCTGGGATTGGTTCTACCAGGTACCTTCTCGGAGATTTGCGCGACGGTTTCGACCCACCGACTTCCTCGGGCGAGAGATGAGCTTCATCGACTCCGTGAACCCACTTGCTGATCAATCCGGTCGCCACATGTCTATGGCAATCCAAATGATGCTGGCAAGCGCACATAATGGCGATGCCCGTATGAGGACCGTCAATCAGTGTTCGAAGAGGATTCCCTTCGCGCAGAACACGATTCTCTTTTGCAATCATTGCCATGTACTGCTTCAGGAATGCTGTCCAGGCATGCGCTCGGTCTTCTTGCGTGCTCGGCGTTTTTGGGCTCAGCACTTTGTGCAGATCTGTGCGCATCGACTGTGTCGGTGCGAGTTCCAGCATGTGCACATAGGGCACATCATGCAATTCGCACATGTACTCGAGGTCTTCTGCGAATGCGAAACGTGCTCTTCCATAGGATCGGCTTCTGCGCGTGTCAACGAGCAGCGGGTTGCCATGCTTTTTCAGCAGGGCGAAGAAGTTCCGTGCACTCATGCCGCAGCTGATCGAAAAGATGTTTTTCAGATGAGGTACGCGTATTTGCGAAACCTCTTCCGTTGTTTTTGTGAAAAGATCGGGTTGGTCACTCATGTATCCTCCAATGATTGGTGACAATGCAAACTAACGTTTTGTGATGTGATTGTCAATAGCCCAGCATTGACAAAAGAGCATATTTTTGATCTAATGACATGCACACATTGTGATAAAAGGAGGCTACATTGTGTCGAATTATTCTTAAAAAAAGTGATTTGATTTTCGGAGAAACCGAAATTGAATCCGCATTTACATTTGCTGAAGAGAATGCGAATGACCTAGCGAATCTGATCAGCGTGTATGACTACCATGCCTTGGCCGATCTGCATGTGCCGAATATCATTCGAAAAGCGCATGCACAGTTTCAATATGAGATTCATAGATCGCTCGCTATCGCGGTCACCCTGCTTCTTGCTTCGGGACTGAGTATGGATAAACGAGCGAAGGATGCATGGACTCCATTCCACTGCATGATTCTTGCACAGCAGAAGATGGTGGAAGCGATACTTAATCTCAGTGAGCATGATTTGAAATGCTTCTTACGTGTATTTCCAAAGTCCGACCTTACTAAGACGGCTTGGAAAAAGCTGATTGGTGGGTGCATTACGGTTACAAAGATCGTTCATGCACTGATCGAAAAGCATGAGATGCAAGTGGAATTCCCAACGCCTCAAGAGGATGGGAAGTATCAGATTGACCTTTTTGTCAGGCTGGACAAAAAGAGATTGATCGCGATGCAAATCAAATCTACATCGCAAAATTACATTGACGTTTTGCGGTATGGTGATCGATACTCCGATTCAGCTCTTCGAGAATTCTTGAAACGAGCTGAGATCTTCCAAGAGGTCAACAGGCATGTGGTTATCTATCCAGTTTTTTTTACGGCTGCGAGAAATAACCGACAGTGGGAATTGCATGACCCGGTCATTGTTAACATGCTTGGGCGAATGTTTGGGCAGATCAAGAACTAGTAACGCTTGTGTAAACGGGCGTTTTTTTATTTAGGGTAATTGGTAACTTTGCGACCAATGCGGCATATCCGATATTAGTTGGATTGACAAAAAGGTGATTTTTGTGTATGATTCGGCGCAATCGTCAACGGCGTTTGGCGATATTTGGAGGGGAATTGAACAAAAAATTGGTTCACATTGGCTGGGCATTCAGCGCCTTTGCCGTCATTGGCACCATCCTGCTTACCGCGGGCTGTGATCCGGTCGAATATGGCCCGACATCGCTCGAGATGCAGGAACTGTCATTCACTGTCTCGCATGACGTGTCGCTGACAGTGGAATTCGACGGCGGTACGAGCGTACACAAGTTCATCGCAGGTTCTGCTGGATTTCACGCGCTCCACCGAGGTGCATTCGATGTCGTGATTTGCGGCGAACCGTCCGACATCGACCATGTCTGCGAACTGAGCGGACTGGAAGTGAACGAAGCGTCCTTGCCGCGAGACATCGCGAATGTCGACGGCATGGCATGCATTTCGATCGCGTCGGGAACGGCGGTCGAATCACAAGTGAATTTGGCGCGGTGCAACTGAGCGCTCGCCAAAACAAAAGCCGGCTCCATACGGGAGCCGGCTATTTTATATCTTTTATTTTTTTAGATTATCAGCAATGGTGTCGAATGCTCGCAGTACCTCAATCGGTGTTGCAAAAATGACGGTATTTGACTGGTCAGATGATAAATCATTCAGTGTAGAAAGCGTTCTTAAATGAAGAGCTCCAGGGGTCTCAGCAAGCATTCCTGCGGCTTGTCTCAAATTCTCAGCAGCTTGAATTTCCCCCTGAGATTTAATGACAACTGATCGACGTTCACGTTCCGCCTCGGCCTGCTTCGCAATCGTCCGTTTCATATTGTCTGGCAGAATAATATCTTTCAATTCAACATTCTCTACAGAAATTCCCCAAGGGTCGGTTAGCTGATCAACAATATCTTTAATCTTCTTTGAAGCTACATCTCGCTTTGCATTCAATTCATCAAGTTCCATTTCTCCAACAACATTACGCATGGTTGTTTGCGCAAGCTGGCTCACGGCATGATAATAATTTGCGACATTGATGGTTGCTTTCGCCGCATCTTTCACTCTGTAATAAATCACAGCATTAATTTTGGCCGGGATATTGTCTGCTGTAATTGCTTCTTGATCGGGAACATCGACAGCAAGAACGCGAATATCAACTTTTCGCATACTTTGAATAATCGGAAAAACCAATCTCCATCCCGGTTCAAGGGTTGATGTATATTTTCCTAAGGTGAATTTAACACCGCGCTGATACTCATTGATTTGTCTAATGCTGATCAATACGATGAAAATCGCTAAAATGACAAGTGTTGTAATAAATGGCATATATGTAATTATAATTCGAGCTTATCAGGCGGCTATTCCCATGTCTAGTTTTAGAAAACTTGTATTAAAAAGCCAAGCTGGTAAAATCCAAAAATTAATCATGATATTTATCTATGGAACTTACTTCACAAAATTTTGATGAAACAGTACTTCAGGCGCAAGGAGTGGTATTGGTAGACTTCTGGGCGCCATGGTGCGGGCCATGCAAATTAATGGGGCCGATTATTGATGAGCTTGCCAGTGAAATGGAGAATGTAACGATTGGAAAAGTGAATGTTGATGTCGAAGGTAATCGACCGCTTGTTCAGCAATATAATATTTTGTCTATCCCGACATTCCTTATTTTCAAAGGAGGGCAGGTTGTTGAGCAATTTTCTGGTGCAATGAGTAAAGAGGCGGTTGCTGAGAAGATCAATTCGCACCTCTCATAATCCTGCCTCGTAATCCTGAGCCTGTCGAAGGATCTATGAAGAGACCCTCTGTTTATATCATGACAAATTGGAGACATACGGTTCTTTACATAGGCATGACAACTAATCTGAGTAAGCGTATATCGGATCATAAAAACGGATCAGTACCAGGGTTTACGAAGAAATATAACTGTACTAAGTGTGTATATATTGAATTTGCTGAGACGATTGAAGAAGCTGCTGCGAGGGAATATCAACTTAAAGGATGGAGGCGATCCAAGAAGAATGATTTGATATCTCAATTGAATCCAGAATGGAGGGATTTGTCTGATCAATTGTAATACAAAAGATCCCTCGACAAGCTCGGGATTTCGATCATAGAATAAAAGACTTTGCATTATAGAAATACATTTATGAATGAAGTAAAAGACACGGTCATCATTGGTTCCGGTCCGGCTGGTTATACAGCTGCGATTTATGCTGCGCGAGCAGATATGAAGCCTCTTCTTTTTGCTGGGAATGAACCCGGAGGGCAATTAATGCTGACATCAGATGTAGAAAATTGGCCGGGTGAGCCGGATGGCGTTATGGGTCCAGAACTCATGCAAAAACTTGAAAAGCAGGCAAAGCGTTTTGGTACGGAAATTGTATCCGAAACTGTGGAGAGCGTGGATTTTTCTTCATCCCCATTTACGCTGACAACAAAGAATCAGACGGTTCAAGCAAAGACGGTTATTATTGCGACAGGGGCTGTTGCATTATGGCTTGGAATTCCGGGAGAAAAGGAATTTCAGGGGAAGGGCGTTTCTGCTTGTGCGACTTGTGATGGATTTTTCTTCAGAGATAAGAAAGTGGTCGTTGTAGGTGGTGGTGATTCTGCACTTGAAGAAGCGACATTCATCACTAAATTTGCGAGCGAGGTGATTATGCTGGTTCGGCGCGACGAATTCCGGGGCTCGAAGGCGATGCAGCATAAGGCGACGGAAAATCCAAAGATCAAAATCATGTGGAATACCGAGGCGAAAGAACTCATCGGTTCACAGGTGCTGGAAAAGGTGAGAGTTGTAAATAATAAAACAGGTGAGGAGTCTGAAATTGAAACGGATGGTTTCTTTGTGGCGATTGGTCATAAGCCAGCGACCGATATTTTTAAAGGACAACTCGACATGGATGATAAAGGGTATTTGAAACATGCTCCGGATTCGACAAAAACAAATGTTGAAGGTGTTTTTGCGGCTGGAGATGTGATTGATCCATATTATCGTCAAGCGATTACATCGGCGGGCATGGGTTGTATGGCGGCGCTTGATGCGGAACGTTTTTTGGCTGCTCAGGAATAGTATGGGTCATTTTGATCGCGCGCTTGGTCAGATTCGTCGAGCGACACAATATATTTCGATTGATGATGCGACGCTACAAATACTTTTGCATCCCATGAGGGAAATTTCTATCAATATCCCTCTGAAGCGCGATGACGGTTCATTTGAAATGCTGTCAGGTTATCGAGTGCAGCATAATGATTGGCGAGGCCCGTTCAAGGGTGGAATCCGTTTTCATGAGCATGTTGATCTTGATGAGGTTCGTGCTCTTGCGACGTGGATGACATTTAAAACGGCTGTTGTTGGCATTCCAATGGGTGGCGGAAAAGGGGGGATTACCATTTCTCCGAAGCAATATTCTGAGGATGAAATCGAGAGGCTGACTCGTTCTTGGGCGCAAGAAATGAAAAATAATATTGGTCCGCATATTGATGTGCCGGCACCAGATGTCAATACATCTTCACGAGAAATGGATTGGATTGCGGATGAGTTCGGCAACAAGGCGGTTGTGACAGGGAAGTCTTTATCTGCTGGTGGAAGTGAAGGACGTGAAACGGCAACAGCGGCTGGTGCATTTTATGTGCTCGAGGAGATGCTCAAGAGTCAGATTATTGATGGAGTTTCTGAAACATTGACCATAGCCATTCAAGGATTTGGTAATGCTGGGCGTATTTTTGCTCGAATTGCTTCGAATGCAGGGCATGTCATTGTCGCCGTCTCTGATTCGCGCGGCGCAATCTTTAATGAGAATGGTTTAGATGTCGCCGCGCTTGAATTGCATAAAGATCAAACGGGTAGTGTTCTTGGATTTAAGGATACAAAGGAAATGACGCAGCAAGAACTTCTTGGTTTGCAGGTCGATGTTTTGGCTCCGGCAGCACTTGGTGGAGCTATCGACGAACAGGCATCTGAAAAAATACAGGCGAAGCTCATTTTAGAAATCGCTAATGGTCCATTGACGGAAGGAGCGAATGAAGTTTGTGAGCGCCGCGGTATTGCTGTTATCCCAGATATTCTGACAAATGCTGGCGGTGTAACGGTTAGTTATTTTGAATGGGATCAGAATTTGAAAAATGAGCATTGGTCCGCCGAAGAAGTGGATGAAAAATTGCGCCGTATCATGGAGAAATCGACGCGGGATGTTTTGGATCAATCAAAAAAGCATGAAGTGTCATTTCGAGATGCAGCCTTTATTTTGGCGCTCGAGCGCTTGTCTGCTGCTCGACCTGCGTTATAATGAAAATATATGATGGATGTCACGCCCGAAAGGCTCAAAAAAGAGATGGATGATGGAACGCCTATCATCCTTGTTGATTTACAGGCATCTGAAAAATATCAGCATAGCCATATTCCTGGAGCGATAAATATTGAAATGGAGAAATTTGAAGCGGAATATCCAGCTATTCTGAAGGACAAGAATGAAGCGATTGTTCTGTACGGAGAATACGACGAATTAGGAAAGGGCTCGACCGCGGGGAAGATTTTGGAAGATGCCGGGTACATGCGCGTGGGTCATATTGCTGGTGGTGTCATGGCATGGAAAGAATCGGGTTATAAAGTTGAGGGTGGAATGGAGTCGTAGGTGGATAGCGCAGTGAGTAGCTAGTAGAAAGTAGTAAGTAGATCAGAAATCCCAGCCTGCGAGCTGCCTGCCGGCAGGCAGGGGATCTCTTGCTTGTCATGTTCGGTTATTTTTTGACAGAAAGGCGCAATGGGTTTAATTTGCTGGTACGTCTAGTGGCATTGGGTTCTTAAGGGGGAAGAATGTGGAATCTTTTCGTACAGGATGCATTCGCGCAGCAAGTGAGGGCAGGGATTCCAGAAATCCACATCGATGAAGAGTGCATCCCTTGGGTTTTGGTGGCGCTACTTGTGCTCATTGCGCTTGGGCCGCGCAAGCGCGAAGGACAAACAAAGCCGAAATCGTGATGAGGGTGCGCATTCATACGCTTAGCAAACAGCTGCTGAGCGTTGTTTTTTTTCTACCCTCTGTTAATATGGACATCGATATGTATGACCATAAAAATGTAGACAAGAAATGGCAAAAAATATGGGATGACCGTCAGGTTTTTAGGGCTCTCGATCCGGCGGAAACGGACAAAGATCCGTATTATTGTTTGATTGAATTTCCTTTCCCGTCCGGGGCGGGGCTGCATGTAGGGCATCCACGGAGTTATACGGCGCTCGATGTTATTGCACGAAAACGTCGCATGCAGGGGTACAATGTCCTTTACCCGATTGGATTTGATTCATTTGGCTTGCCGACGGAGAATTATGCAATTAAAACGGGCCGAAAACCTCAGGATGTAACGGATGAAAATATTGCGACATTTCGTAGGCAGTTAAAGTCTCTTGGTTTTAGTTTTGATTGGTCACGCGAGGTTACGACATCTGACCCGGATTATTATAAATGGACGCAGTGGATGTTCCTTGAATTTTTTAAGGCTGGGCTTGCCTATAAGAAAAAGATGCCAATTAATTGGTGCAAGAGCTGCAAAATTGGCCTTGCGAATGAAGAGGTGGTTCAAGGGGCTTGTGAGCGTTGTGGCGGCGAGGTTGAGAAGCGCGATATTGAGCAATGGATGATTCGCATTACAGATTATGCAGATCGCCTTATTGATGATCTTGATACGGTTGATTACCTCGAAAAAATCAAAAAGTCTCAAATTGACTGGATTGGCCGTTCCACCGGTGCCGAGATTGATTTCACTGTTGATGATTCGGATGAGAAGTTGAAGGTCTTCACAACACGTCCTGACACGATTTTCGGGGCGACATATATGGTGCTTGCGCCTGAACATCCGCTTGTTGATTCTCTGACAACAGATGAACAGCGTGATGCGGTGACTGCCTATGTTTCAGAGGCTGCAAAAAAAGATGATATTGACCGCAGTAATGACGAAAAAGAAAAAACGGGAGTTTTCACTGGCAGCTACGCAATCAATCCATTGAATGATGAAAAGATTCCTATTTGGGTAGCGGACTATGTCTTGATGGGTTATGGAACGGGTGCGATTATGGCTGTTCCGGCGCATGATGAGCGCGATTTTGCTTTTGCAACGAAGCATGACATTCCAATTATCGAAGTTGTGGGCGGTGAGGGAGATCTTCCGCGCATTGAGAATGGATCTTCTGTGAATTCCGGCGAATTCGATGGACTTGATTCAGACGAGGCAAAGGAAAAAATCACGGCGAAGCTTGAAAAGATTGGGGCGGGGAAGGCAACGACGAATTATCGACTACGTGATTGGGTATTTAGTCGGCAGCGATATTGGGGCGAGCCAATTCCTCTTGTTCACTGTGAAAACTGCTCACCAGAAACAAATGGTTGGGTAGCTCTTCCCGACGATCAGCTTCCGCTTGTACTTCCTGATATAGAACATTATCAGCCGACGGATGACGGTGCTTCTCCACTTGCTGCCGCCGAGGATTGGGTGAATACCGAATGTCCTACCTGCGGAGGTCCCGCAAAGCGCGAGACAGATACGATGCCGAACTGGGCTGGATCAAGCTGGTATTTCTTGCGCTATATTGATGCTCAGAATAAAAAAGCTTTTGCATCTGAAGAGGCATTGAAATATTGGACGCCGGTACATTGGTATAACGGAGGTATGGAGCATGCGACGCTGCACCTTCTTTATGCTCGTTTTTGGCATAAATTCCTCTTCGATCGAGGGCATGTTCATACAAGTGAACCATTTGCGAAGCGCACAAGTCATGGGCTGATTATGGCCGAAGATGGGACGAAAATGAGTAAATCAAAGGGGAATGTGGTAAACCCGGATGATATCGTTCAGGAATTTGGAGCAGATACACTTCGTGTTTATGAACTATTTATGGGTCCTTTTAGTGAAGCGGTTCCTTGGTCAATGAATGGTGTGATTGGTGTAAAGCGTTTCCTTGATAAGGTTGCGAGGCTTCCTGAACACATTTCTGATTCAGAATCAGAAGATGTGACGCGTGAGCTTCATAAGATGATCAAAAAAGTGACTCAGGACATTGAAGATATGCGTTTTAATACAGCGATTGCTCAAATGATGAGCTTTGTGAATGTAGCTATGTCGAGTGAAGGTCTGACACGCGAGAGCTTTGATCTCTTCCTAAAGACATTGAATCCATTTGCGCCACATCTTACAAATGAATTAGCAGAGGGTGATCAATTGCTCGATATTCAATCTTGGCCGGAATTCGATGAATCGATTGCAAAGGACGACATTTTGGAGATTGCTGTACAGGTGAATGGGAAATTGCGCGGAACAATTCAGGTGAGTGCTGATGCTGATAAAGATGAAGTTGAGCGATTGGCGAAGGAAGCGGAAAATGTCCAGAATTTTCTTACTTCCGAGCCTAAAAAGGTCGTATTCGTCCCCGGAAGATTGATCAACTTTGTCATCTAGGTCGCTTGTCTGCTGGCGCACTTTGAACTCCAATCATCGAATCTATCCCCTGCCTGCCGGCAGGCAGGTCATCGTACGTTTCAGTACGCCTGCGGTAGATTCTCGATTGTCGTCCAAATTGCATCCAGCATCCTTCGCGACTACTATGTCGCTTGTGAGTTAGCGATCTTTGTCCTCGGTTCTCTGGTCCTCGACACCGTACCATTCAGTACGGCTTACTCCGGTCCTCGTACCTCGAACAAATCTCATCCAACTCACTTCGCGACCACGTCCTGTAATCCTAGACTTTGAGCGGGGATCCACACGATTAGCAAGATTAATCCGTACACCCTAACTTTACTTACTTTTCTAACTTTTAAACCCATGAACATCGCCGTTTTTGGAACTGGATATGTTGGACTAGCTCAAGGAGCTTGTCTCGCATCCCTCGGTCATAGTGTGACCTGTGTTGATATTGATAGGGAAAAGGTTGTCGCGCTCAATGAAGGGCGCATACCGATTTATGAGGCAGGACTTGCGGAGCTTGTTCGTGAAGCGCGCAATAAAGATCTGATTCGATTTACTACAGATGCGGTGACTGCATTAGACTGTCTTCCAGAGGTGATATTTGTGTGTGTGCAGACTCCTCGTACGGAGGATGGTCACTGTGATATTTCATTTGTTGAAACAGTTGTAAAAACGATTGCTGATTATGCAAAACAAAAAACTCTCGTTGTTATCAAAAGTACTGTTCCTCCTGGTATAAAGACCATACTGGAAGCGAGAATTTCTTCTGATAAGATCGAGTACGCCTCCAATCCTGAATTCCTTCGTGCAGGGAAGGCGGTAAAAGACTTTTTGAATCCGGATCGTATTGTGATTGGTGTAGAGAGTCCGTGGGCGGAAGAGCGACTGCGTATTTTGCATCGAGGAATCGACGCGCCTGTCATGGCCATGTCAATCGCTTCAGCTCAGCTATCAAAATACGCTGCAAATACTATGTTGGCAGCACGTCTTTCATTCATGAATGAAATTGCAAATATTGCTGATGTGGTAGGTGCCGATATTCAGGACGTAGAAAAGGTTGTTGGTTCTGACGATCGCATTGGGTCAAAATTCTTACGTTCTGGGGCTGGATTTGGCGGCTCATGCTTTCCAAAAGATGTTTTAGCATTGCATTATGCTGGAGTGGAGAATGGATATGATTCTCTTTTAATTTCACCTGTAATAGAAGTGAATGATGGGCAGCCTGTTCGATTTGTTGACAAAATCGTTGCAAAATTAGGTGATTTAAATGGAAAAGAATTGGCAGTATGGGGACTGGCATTCAATGCCCATACGGATGATATTCGTGAATCGCCAGCTGTAAAAATTGTCCATCAGCTCATCGATGCAGGTGCTCAAATTCATGTATATGACCCGAAAGCAATGATGAATGCAAAGAATGAATTCGGAGATCGTATTGCATATGCGCGAACAAAAGAAGAGGTGTTTCCAGCGCATGCACTCCTTGTGCTTACGGAATGGCCGGAATTTGATCTTGATGATTGGCAGTTGGTAAAGCAGCAAATAAAAACGCCATATATTTTTGACGCAAAAAACTTTTTGAATCGCAAGCGAATGAAGGAAGCTGGATTAGTAATGGTTGGAATGGGTATATGCGAGCAAGGAAATTAACACGATCTTGGATTTTCTTTTTGATTTTGGCGGCATTTGTTGTTGGTGTAGGCGTTGCTTCATATTCGAACAATTTTTTTGTTCAATCTATTTTTGGTCTTCTGACCATCTTTATTGTTGGTAGATTTTTTTCAAAGACAGATTTGCAAATATTGCTTTTAACACTTCTCGTATGCGCCGCCGCTTTTGCTGGTGGGATTATTCGATATGATTTTGCAAATCCTACGGCTCTTTCTGTGCGGCATTTGCCAGATACATATGTCACATTTCAGGGATCTATTGAATCCATGCGCGTTTCTGAATCTCATCAGCAATTAACAATTGGATCGATTCAGTATGGAGACGAAAAAAGGTCTGGAAATATTCTTGCATTTGTTCCGGTATTTCCTGAATTGCGGGCAGGAATTGATGTTCAAGTTAGTTGCGAACTTAGTCAGCCAGAGCCATTTCAAGGCTTTGCGTATGACCGATTCTTGGCTGCAAGGAATACATATAAAACATGCTTCACGCATGATACTCCGGTGATCCTCGGGCAGCCTCGCAGTATTCAGGCGGCATTTTGGAAGGTAAAAAATGATGCCATTGATTCAATACGTCGATCTTTTGATGAACCTCATGCAACGCTTCTTGCGGGGCTTTTACTTGGCGAGCGCGGTTTTCAAGATACATGGGATGAGGCATTTATTCGTACGGGGACAAGTCATATTGTTGCAGCATCTGGCTATAATGTCACCATCGTCAGCTTTATTCTTTTTGGGCTTTTGACGTGGTTTGGAGTGAAGCGTCAAACGGCTTTTCCGCTCTTGCTTGTCGGAATCGCATCTTATGTTCTTCTCGTGGGGGCTGATGCGCCGATTATTCGTGCAGGAATTATGGGGGCATTGGTGCTAACGGCTCGTTTTCTGGGCAGGCAAACAACAATGCGCAATATTCTTCTCCTTACGGCCGTGATTATGCTGACACAGAATCCATTACTTCTTCGTGATGATGTTGCATTTCAATTATCTATACTCTCAACTATCGGTCTTGTTTATTTAGCACCATTTTTTGAGAAACGTCTTCAATTCATTCCATCGGCATTCACAATTCGCGAATCTTTTGTTGCAACACTTGCCGCAACCGTAACAACATTGCCAATTATTCTGACATCATTTGGCCAGCTCTCAACTGTGAGTCCATTTGTGAATCTTCTCATTCTCCCAATCGTTCCTTATGCTATGCTCTTCGGCGTTCTTGCAATAAGTATTCCAAAAATAGGTTTTGTTTTTGCGGGTATCGCTTGGCTTCTTCTTGAAATTATTCTTTTTGTCATTGCATCAATATCGCAGCTTGGCTTTGCATCAATTTCCATTTCTGAACCAATTGCTTATGCAGCAAGTATTCTTTATGTAGCAATCTTCATATTATGCGTATACTTTTACAAAAAATCATTGTTTCGATAGCGGTGAGTAGCTTGCTATTCCTGCTTGCCGTAGGTCTTGAATATGCATCGCCACATGTCATAACAGATCCGCAGCATGTGACGGTTTGGGTTTTTGATGTTGGGCAGGGTGATGCCATTTTCGTGCAGGGTCCTGAACAGCAAGTGCTGATTGACGGAGGTCCAAATGAAGCAATTCTTGAGGAGCTCAATGCCGTGATGCCATTTTGGGATCGGCATATTGATTACCTGATTAATACGCATCCGCATGCGGATCATGTGACGGGACTTGTGCATGTGCTCGATCATTATGAAGTAAGTCGAGTCTATACATCCGGCCAGCGTCATAGTACGAATATTTATGAACATTTTTTGCAGGAAGTGAATGACGAAGTCATTATGGCGGGCGACGTGATTGATCTTGGTTCGGGTGCGCGGCTTCATTTTTTATGGCCAGATGAGTTATTAGATGGAAAGCGTTTAAATGATCCAAATGCTGGTTCATTAGTTGCATTGCTTACATATCGTGGGAAAAGCATGCTATTAACGGGTGATATTGGGGTTAAAGAGGAAGCGGAATTGCTCGATGATCTTGGTGATATAGATGTATTGAAGGTTGGTCATCAGGGAAGTGATACATCCAGCTCTCGAGACTTTCTAGATGCTATTACTCCGGAATATGCCATCATTTCTGTCGGTGAAAATGATTATGGACATCCTGATTCTGTCGTTATGGACCGTATACAGCAATTTGGTGCAGAGCTATTCCGCACAGACACTGATGGAAGTATCAAAGTGGAATTTGGTGATGATATTGTGATTGGCGGTTATCAACTTGGATTATAAGTAGGGGGTAGGTTTTAGGTTGTAGCTTGTAGGCGTAGAAAGATCCTTCGACAGGCTCAGGATTTCGATGTCCGAAACTGCCGCCACCTGTGAGTCTGTCACTTGCATGCGGCAAGAGCGAGGAATTGCAAAACAGCCGATAGGAATGAACAGATCAATGTATTAAGAAAAATAAAGACATTCCTACTCTCTGTTTTGCCCGAGCGATGACGCTTTATGCATGTGACAAAGCGAGCACTGGCGGCGTTCTTTTGCTTACTTTTCTTTAAAGAAAAGTAAGGAGAAAACAACAAGAGATCTCTCCCGACTTCGCTCTGTGAGCTACGGAGGACAGTCGTATTCACTCGAGATGACAGAGTGTGCATAATGTAAGTCGGACTTAAATCACGTATTTTAAGTCCGACTTAAACCTGCGGACATTGACGATAAGCGCACAAATTGCTATGCTCCTAGCGAAAAATTAAACTATGGCAGATATTGAAAAAACACTTGTACTTATTAAGCCAGATGCTTTGCAGCGCGAGCTTGCTGGTGATGTTATTAAACGTTTTGAGCAGAAAGGTCTCAAAATTGTAGGAATGAAATTGACCATGCTCGACGATGCAACGCTTGAAGAGCATTATGGTCATTTGGCGGACAAGCCATTCTTTGCGGATCTAAAAAAATTCATGATGCAAACTCCGGTTATCGCTTTGGTCCTTGAGGGGCTTGGTGTGATCGAAGAGGTGCGAAAAATTGTTGGCGCGACGAATCCTCGCGAGGCAGATGCTGGAACAATCCGTGCAGACCTTTCAATGAATATTCCTTCGAATATGGTGCATGCGTCGGATTCTCCAGATGCTGCAAAAGCGGAAATTGAACGGTTTTTCAATGAAGGTGAGTTATTCGCTTATACAAAGTTCACCGATATCTATCATTTCGGAGAAGGTGTATAAAAAACAGAATTGTGGAAAATCTGTGGATAAACTCTGCAGATTTTTTATTTGCAGTCTTTTGTGTGCGGGGTGATAATGAAAGTACTTCGGTCGGATGATTCATGTGATTGGCCAATTTGCAATTGAAAGGATCCGAGGTCAATCAGACATCTGCGAGATTACGTAGTCCAGCAATTTGCGTGCAAACGGAAATATGCGGGGATCCAGCGGTTCTCTGTGCTTCGCAAAGCGTCATTTGGGCTTTTGGCTCAACTGGTCGTAATGTATAGCGCTTTTGCCCACATGTGGTAGAGGACCAATTCACATGCGTCCGACTGGAGTTAGTGCAAAATCAAGGTTTAGCCTTGATTTTTTGATGGTTTTTTGTTAGTTTTCATTGTCGTTCTTTTTCATTGGGGGAAACATGGACGGATCAATCATAATCAAGCCAGAAGAGCGCCTTCTGTTTTTGCCATTTGAGCGAGAACAGACTGCGATTAGAGAGATGAGGTCAATTTTTGACCAAGTGCGAAATAGTGGCGCGAAAACTCGTGCGGCATATTTGCGCGCATTCCGAGAAACGCATCACAGGTATGGGTCTCTGCATGAGATTGAAATCGGACCAAAGTCATTCTGGCATCTCGTTTTCGAGTCATCTCGAAGGGCGGAATATGACATCAGACGTGTGCAGCATAATTTCATACGGCCTGAGATGTGGCCGAGCGTATCTGTTCCAAATTTGATCAGTGCGCATCTTGGGCCAATACGGCTACTTGAGATTGCCACCGGTGAAGCGTCAGATGATATGGAGGAGTCCATGCGTTGGGGCGCAATGCGAAAATTGAGCGTTGCACATCAGTATGCGTTGGTCGATCTTGCGTATCCAGCAGATCGGATTGGAAGGGATATCTTCGAAATTGAACGGGCACTGAAGCCGCGGATCAATTCGGGCGAACTTGTCACTTTACATGTGACGGCACGGAGAAATCCAAAAGACGACTTCAGGGTTACGAAGCAGAGTATTGTTCTTCATACGGACAAGGATAAGGCTGTGGAGCGTGCTAGCCAAATCGACCATCGGGGACAGATTGTGCATGCAGTGTACGATCTGCGTTGTCGCGTTTGTCATGCGAATGGCATCACATACCTCGTATACACGGAGCCACGTGGAAAAGATAGTTTGTCGACGGTGCTAAAGCTGACGCGCAAGCCTCGAGATGAGTGGCTAAAAGATCAATGCGCATGGCGCGATGTAGTTGTTGCTATCATCGATGGTGGTAAGACGCGTCTTGCAAGCCGTCAAGATGCAGGCAGTTATCTGAAATTGTGTCTTGATCGACTGTGGAAATATCCACTTGCTGGTAAGCAAGATGAGGAGACTGGCGGTAGTCATCCAGATTACTGGGGTCTGAAAGTCCTTGGTCGTTTTCATCGTGCACTCGATGATGATCCTAGCGTTATTTTCAGCGGACGCGTTGAGCATCAAATCACCACACTTCGTGACTGGCTGGTGGCACAAACCGCCACAGATGAATTGAATCACTTCGTGCGTCGAGGATCGCAGCTCATCAAGCACCTACTTCCGCACTGGTTTCCTCAGGTGAAATGGGAGGACCCAGAGATACGTGAAGACCATTTCGCCCATTGGAGACAGGGCGTGAGGCCGTCTATGCATGAAATCTAATACACATTGACACGGGTTGATGTGTTTTTTCTTTACTCAAAATATGGCATGATAGGGGCATTATGAAGAATGAAGATTTGCATATTGCGGTCATGATCGGATCTATTCGCAAAGAGCGTCAAAGCGATAAGCCTGCGAATGTTTTGGCGGAGTATTTAAAGGGTCTTGGTGTTCACGTGAAAGTTCTGGATTTGCAAAAGCTCGATTTGCCGATGTTTGATGATGGTATTGAGCATGATGGACGGACGGAATTGCTTGAAGCGTATCAGAGAATGGATGGAATCATTATTGTGACGCCTGAATATAATCACAGCATTCCATCGCCGGTGAAAAATGCCATTGACTATGCGCGGGATAAGGAATTAATGGGTAAGCCAATGGCATCTGTTGGAACATCTCGAGGTCATTGGGGCGGCGCTCGCGTTCTTCCGGAATTGCGCCATATTTGGACGGGCGCTGGAGGAATTTCACTTCCGGTTTCTCTTCAAACCCCAATGGTTACGGAATTCGACGAAAGCAATCCACCGGAAAAATGGATAGAAGGTATGGAGGGATTTGTTCAAAATACTCTGAAATGGTTCATGATAATCAAATCAGGTAAGGAAACAATCGAATAATATGAATGAAATGCGCATTATTGGAGGAAATCCTCTTTATGGTGAAGTGCAAATAGCTGGTGCGAAGAACGCGGCATCGAAAATGATGATTGCCACTCTTTTGACGCCCGACACGGTTACACTTCACAATATTCCGCTTCAACAGGAAACGAGTATCGCTAAGGAATTGATCGAAATGGTCGGCGCTGAATGCGATATCGATGATCATACACTTGTCACGCGGTTTCATGACATTGCTTCTACGTCGACAAAGGCACAGTCAAGAAAAAATCGTCTTTCTATTTTGATGGCAGCGCCGCTTTTGCATCGAGCAGGAGAAGCGAAGGTTGCAAAGCTAGGTGGTGATAAAATCGGTGCTCGACCGGTTAATTTTCATATAGATGCTCTCTTAAAAATGGGTGCTGAAATCGAAGATGCTGATGATGGATGGTATTTCCGTGCCCCCCATGGATTAAAAGGAATTTCCCTTGAATTGCCTTATCCTTCTGTTGGCGCGACGGAAACATTACTTTTTGCTGGAGTGCTGGCTCATGGAGATACGGTTATTTACAATTCTGCGATTGAACCGGAAATTATGGAGCTCATCATTATGCTTCAAAAAATGGGAGCTATTATTTCCGTGGGTGCACATCGCACTATTCGAATCACAGGCGTGGATTCCCTGCATGGTTGCGAGCATACGGTTCTACCGGATCGTTTAGAGGCCGCTTCATATGCCTGTATTGCCCTTGCGACGCGAGGCGAAATTTTCTGCAGAGGCGCGCAGCATAGGGACATGATTACTTTTTTGAATGCGGTACGGCGAATCGGTGGTGATTATGAAACATCGGATGAAGGAATACTGTTTAAGGGATCCCACTCTTATCAAGGGGTGACGATTACGACGGACACTTATCCGGGATTTTCTACGGATTGGCAACAGCCTTTTGCGGTTGTGATGACGCAGGCAGAAGGGGAATCGACAATTCATGAAACGGTGTATGAAGATCGTTTTAAATATACAGAAACACTCAATGAAATGGGGGCGAATATTGAAATTCAATATTTACCAGATGATGTGAGCGGACGATTTCAACTTCAAAATTATAAGCAATCTGCGATCATTCACGGCTCTACACCGCTTCATGCAGCAAATATGACCGTGCCAGATATTCGCGCAGGACTTGCTTATGTCGCAGCTGCACTTGCAGCTGAAGGAGAATCAGTCCTTGATGGAATCGATCATTTAGAGCGCGGGTATGAAGACTTACATGGAAAATTGTCAGCAATTGGTGCTAATGTTACTGTTTCTTGACTATGTTTTTTCAACTTCTCAATTCTGCACCTGGAATAGCCGCCGCTTGGATAATCGTTATTGTTCTTTCTCTTACGGTGCATGAATTTGCTCATGCGCTTGTCGGGAATTTAAAAGGAGATAAAACGGCAGAAATGGCGGGCAGGCTGACACTGAACCCCTTGTCACATATCGATTGGATTGGATTTCTTCCGCTTTTGCTCTTTGGTTTCGGATGGGCAAAGCCGGTTCCTTTCAATCCGTATAATCTACAAAATCCAAAGCGAGACGCTCTACACATTGCGCTTGCTGGTCCATTTTCTAATTTATTTCTCGCCATTTTGAGCGCAATCGTTTTTCGATTGCTTGATACCGCGGGAGCTTTGACGGGATTATTGCCAGCATTTTTGCTGCTCATGATTATTATCAATCTGTTTTTACTTCTCTTCAATGTCATTCCGGTGCATCCACTGGATGGATCGAAAGTGATTGATGCGATTCTTATTCGACCCGATCAGCAATCCCTGCTTCACAAAATAAAATATTATGGCCCGAGAGTGCTTTTTGCCCTTATCCTCGTTTCGCTCTTCACGAATTTTAATGTCTTTTTCTTTATCAGCGAACCAGCATTTTGGATATGCGATTCGATGATTGGATCGAGTTGTAATGCCGAGCTCTCGCAATTATTCTAAACTTGGATGGCGTATTGACGAAAAAAGAGTGTCGTGATACCCTTGCGGCACAAAACTATGCCAACAATTAATCAATTGATTCGAAAAGGGCGTACCAGTAAGAAGGCGAAGTCAAAGTCGCCTGCTTTGCAGTTTACGCTCGATACCCTTCACCGACGTAAAACAGATTTGCGTCGTGGTGCACCATTTAAGCGTGGTGTATGTACTCGTGTTTTCACGATGACACCGAAGAAGCCGAACTCGGCTCTTCGAAAAGTAGCTCGTGTCCGACTTTCAAATGGACAAGAAGTTAATGCTTATATTCCGGGAGAAGGACATAATTTGCAGGAACACTCCGTTGTAATGATTCGCGGTGGTCGTGTAAAGGACCTTCCTGGTGTGCGATACCATATCGTTCGTGGTCGTTATGACACGGCGGGAATCGACGGACGACTTCAGAGTCGATCAAAATACGGTACAAAGCGACCGAAAAAATAGAGTATAGCGTGTAGGAATGGGCTTCCAAGCCTCTAATCCCTACACCCTAAACCCTACCCCCTAACAAAAAAAGTACCGCCCCCGCGGCGGGAATACTATTCATCTATAAATATGCGTGGAAAACAAGCACCAAAACGAGAATTAGCACCCGACTCTAGGTACGGGAATCCTTTAATTACAAAGCTCATCAATTATGTGATGCTAGACGGTAAGAAAACCGTTGCAGAACGTATTGTTTATTCTGCCCTCGAAAAAGCGGAGAAAGAATTGAAGAAGCCTGCGATGGAGGTTTTTGAAACGGTAATGAAAAATGTAACGCCATCTGTCGAGGTTCGTTCTCGTCGTGTTGGTGGAGCAAATTACCAAATCCCAACGCCTGTACGTGGAAATCGTCGTCATGCCTTGGCATTTCGATGGATTTTAAGTGCTGCACGAGGAAAGAAAGGGAAGCCAATGGCTGATCGCCTCGCTGCTGAATTTATTGCTGCAGCAAATAATGAGGGAGATGCTATCAAGAAAAAAGCAGACGTTATTCGTATGGCCGAGGCAAACCGAGCCTTCGCTCATTTCGCACGTCGTCGATAATCATTTATATCAAATACATATATGGCACGAGAATATCCACTCGATAAGATTCGAAATATTGGAATTATTGCCCACATTGATGCGGGGAAGACAACGACGACAGAACGCGTTCTTTTCTACACAGGAAAGAAGCATAAGCTTGGAGAGGTTCATGAAGGTGAAGCGGAAATGGACTGGATGGAACAGGAGCAGGAGCGTGGAATCACGATTACATCTGCTGCAACAACATGTTTTTGGAAGGATCATCGAATTAATATTATCGATACGCCAGGTCACGTTGACTTTACGGTAGAGGTAGAACGATCTCTTCGTGTTCTCGATGGTGGTGTGACCGTATTTGACGGTGTAGCTGGTGTTGAGCCTCAGTCGGAAACGGTTTGGCGACAAGCTGATAAATATAATGTTCCTCGAATTTGTTTCGTTAACAAGCTTGACCGAACAGGTGCAGATTTCATGAAAGATCTTGAATCGATTCGAAATCGTCTTACGAAGAAGGCGCACCCTGTTCAGCTTCCAATTGGTGCCGAGGATCAATTTGAGGGAATTATTGACCTTCTTAAGATGAAGGCATTCATGTACCGAGATGAGGAAGGAAGACAAATTGATGAAATTGAAATCCCAGATGAATATAAGGCGCAGGCTGAAGAATGGCGCGGGAAGCTCATCGAAGCGATCGCTGAAAATGATGAAGAATTGATGGATCAGTACATTTCTGGTGAAGAACTTGCTTATGATGATTTGATTCGGGTTCTTCGAAAGGCAACAATCGAGCTTGAAATTTTCCCTGTTCTTCTAGGAACGGCCCTTAAGAATAAAGGTGTACAGCTTATGCTTGATGCTGTTGTTGCACTTCTTCCATCACCGCTTGATATTCCTGCGGTTGAAGGATTCCACCCAGATGATGAAGAGAATGTTATGAAGCGCGAAGCTTCAGATTCAGCACCATTTTCAGCACTAGCTTTCAAGATTGCTGCTGACCCATTCGTTGGAAAGCTCGCATTCTTCCGAGTATATTCTGGTGTTTTGAAGTCAGGATCATATGTCCTCAATACAACGACTGGTAAAAAAGAACGTATTTCTCGTATTGTTCGACTTCATGCAAATTCTCGTGAAGAGGTGCAGGAAGTATATGCTGGTGAAATCGCAGCAGCGGTAGGACTCAAAGAAACAACGACTGGTAATACACTTTGTGATCCAGATAATCCTGTTGTTCTGGAATCAATTACATTCCCAGAGCCTGTTATCTCTCTTGCTCTTGAGCCACTTACGAAAGCTGACCAAGAAAAGATGTCTCTTGCGCTTTCAAAACTTGCGGAAGAAGATCCTACATTCCGTGTACGAACGGATGAGGAAACAATGCAGACAATCGTTTCAGGAATGGGAGAACTTCACCTTGAAATTATTGTTGACCGCATGAAGCGCGAATACAATGTTGAAGTAAATGTTGGTCGTCCGCAGGTAAGTTACCGCGAAACGATCCGAGGCAGCGCAGAAGCGGAAGGTAAATACGTAAAGCAGTCTGGTGGTCGTGGACAATATGGTCACTGTTGGCTACGAATCGAACCAATCGTTCAGGAAGAAAATGAGGAAGAGGAACCAAAGAATTTCGAATTCTTTAGTGAAATCAAGGGTGGTGCTATTCCTAATGAATACATCCCAGCTGTTCAAAAGGGTGCACGAGAAGCAATGGATCGAGGTGTTGTAGCCGGATATCCGCTGATCAATGTACGAGCAACGGTTTATGATGGTTCTTACCATGATGTTGACTCGAATGAAGCGGCATTTAAGATGGCTGGATCAATGGCATTCCAAGCAGCAGCGAAGCTTGCTAGCCCGGTACTTCTTGAGCCGGTGATGAAAGTTGAAGTTGTGACGCCAGAAGAATTCATGGGAACTGTTATCGGTGACTTGAATGCAAAGCGTGCGCAAATTCAGGAAATGGGTGACCGTGGTGATGTAAAAACGGTTCAGGCACTTGTTCCACTCGCTGAAATGTTCGGATATGCAACGCAGCTTCGATCAAATACGCAGGGACGTGCAAGTTACAGCATGGAATTCCACGAATATCAGGAAGTTCCAAATAATATTGCAGAAGCAATCAAAGAAAAGCGAAATGCATAATTCGCAGTAATGAGACCTCGAAAGGGGTCTTTTTACTTTTCTAAATTTATATTGGACTTCATACGCATTTTTTGTCCTTGACTCAATTTGCGACTTCGTTAAGATGCAGGAAAGAATGCAATATGAATGAACAAGGTTTACAGCGCCTAATTCAGGCCGCTAAAAGAATAGGGGGACCATTAATTGTGACAGATGCATCTGGTGATGAACCTGTTGTTATTGTGCCGCTACATGAATATGAATCAATGCTCGGTACGGCGCCTGCTCCTGAAATTCCTGTAGAAACTGATGCGGTGAAAGAAGATGCTGGCTTTATAGAGCAGGGGGGTGAGATTCCAGAAATCAGTCAGGAAGTGTTTGAAGAATTGGGCCAAGTGACGGAAGAATCCATTCCTGTGCAGCCTGTAGTAAAAGCGCAGGAAGCTCCATCTATTCCTGGCGAAGAGCAATTTTATTTAGAACCGATTGAATAAAAAAATGAACCCCGCAGCGAGTACTGCGGGGTTTTGTCTTTATAAAGCGTCTCAGGCGGAGCCTGACATGGCTTCACGGAGCAAGTGCCTAGCTCTTGTACTCCCGGATGACGGCCGCGGAGCACAAGCGGAACGAGTCGCCGACGTAGTTACCGACGAGCTCCGCGTCGCCGCGGTGCCATACGGAGGGCGAGACCGACCGCGCGTTGCAGCTCGGCACGGAGAGGAGTAGGGCAGCGAGAATGGCATAGGGCACGTTGATCCCGTCCATCTGCTCGACCCACTTCTGGCTTTGCGATGCGTTGAAGATCACCGCGAAGTCTGCGAGCTTGTCGGCCTGCGTCCTCTGGACCCCGCACAGCACGATACCGTGCTGGTGACCCCAGTTTGCACTGAAATCCACGGCCTGCACCTGAATGGTGTTCGGCCGGAACTCACGGGTACCCGGGATAAGCTCGATACGCTTGTCGTCGACCCCGCTCGCATAGGCCTCATTCCACTCGACGTAGCGGTCGCCCCAGGTCTCCTTCATGCGGGCGCAACCGTAGAGGAGCGTGGCCGGGATGGATTCGCGGTAGACCACGACGACGAGGTCGAGGAGGTGGTTGCTCGGGCTCTCGGCCTCGAAGCCCGCGATGGTTCCGTCCTTGCGAGCACGCTCGACGGCGGCATCCACATCGGCTGGATTAATGCCCGGCCAGGACTTGACCATTTCGACCTTGTCCGCGAGCGGCGTGAACCGTCCGTGGATGAGGTGGAAGGCCTGCTGAGAATTTACCCAGGCCGCTAGGGTAGCGATGGATTCCATCGGACACCTCTTAGGAACGCCGTCAGGGTTGATTGTCTGGCACCATCCAGATCCAATCAGTGGCCTATTGTTGATTACGGCTTCCTGGGGTTTTGGAGAAACCACAAAAAGCCGTATTCAACAGTGAAACTAGGCTAATAATTTAGTAAAGAACAAGACATGAATATACCGTAAATTAGCCATTTTGTCAATGAAAAAATGAACCCCGCAGCGAGTGCTGCGGGGTTTTGCGATGTCATGGCATCACATCACGATCCAAGCTCTACCCGATGGAGGGCACCGAGTAGTGCGAGTAGTCATTGTAACGCCGGCGAGCATTCAGGCGCGTCTCGCCATCGCTCGGGTAGCGGGACACGCACGGAACAAATGACCGAGA
This sequence comes from uncultured Gammaproteobacteria bacterium, assembly GCA_964344415.1. GTDB lineage: Bacteria > Patescibacteriota > Patescibacteriia > UBA9934 > UBA9934 > CAYFMS01. The sequence goes on from CAYFMS010000001.1 coordinate 263,141, forward strand.
ATCGCCCCCCGACTCATAGCCGGCGCAGAACCACGCGCACCACTCGTCGTAGTCGATGACATGCACGCGGTCCGGCACGAGCCATGCGAGCACGAGACCTTCGTCTGCGAGGGACTTTGGGCCGCTCACCGACGTCACGGAGACGCGCATGCGGTGCTGCGATAGGTTAGGTATAATGATCCACTCGACCACCGGCTTGTGGCTTTCATTGCCCACGAGCAGGCGAAGACGATCCACGGGCTTACCCCGGCAGGGCTGCACTCTAGAGAGGAGATGCTTCCCGCGCGAGTAGTTATCGTGGACGTGCTCGATTGCCGCAGCATGCGCCTCGAAGGTCTTGATGACTCCGTTACTTCCATCGCCAAAGCGAATACGGAAGCTGCGGTAGGCGTCACGACCCTCGGGCCACGCGGGAGCGGTCTTGGCGAGGCGTGCAAACACGTCCTCCTCGATACCCCAACCACCCAGCTCATTCTGACGACGAAATGCAGCGAGCTGCTCCTCGACCGTCTGCTCGAACGGGTTCTTGTTGGCGAGCCAGGGGTTCTCCTTGCGCAGGAAGCGCTTGAATGCGTGCAGCCATATGCCGCCGTTGGGTCCCGCGAGCTTCGCGAGAAGGTCACTGATCGGTCCGGCCGCTTCAGCCAGAGCGATACTGTCGAGCATGGACTTCTCCATGGTCAACTCCTCTTATCAAGTGCCGCCGGTGCAGTGTTCCTGGAAGCCAGGGTTACACGTAACCATTTTGTTGAAAGCGGCGTCTTAATGCCTTGTTTAAAGCAGTAAAACACCACTTTCAACACTTGAAACTTGTCTATTTTTAGTAATGAACAAGCAGGGAATGTAGCATATTTAGACGATTTTGTCAATCATTTCACATTAATGTTTTATGGTGCTCGGTAATGAAAAATATCATTATGAGATGCATGTAAAAAATCTTTATGGCTGGGGCTTGCAAAGTTTTTTATATTTTGCTACACTCTCGGCACTTATCGCTATTAGGCGGTAGAGAAAATAACCCCCATAAATTTTAACTAATATGGCAGAACAGTTTGATCGTTCAAAGCCGCATGTAAACGTTGGAACAATTGGTCACGTTGACCATGGAAAGACGACTACAACGGCTGCACTTTCTCTTCTTTTCTCACCAGAAGGTCAGAAAAAGGAGTTTGCAAATATTGATAACGCTCCGGAAGAACGAGAGCGTGGTATTACGATTGCTACTTCACATGTGGAGTATGAATCAGAAGCGCGTCACTATGCGCATGTTGACTGTCCAGGTCACGCAGACTACGTAAAAAACATGATTACGGGTGCTGCACAAATGGATGGTGCAATTTTGGTTGTGTCAGCGGCTGATGGTCCAATGCCTCAGACGCGTGAGCACATTCTTCTTGCTCGTCAGGTTGGAGTACCTAAGATTGTTGTATTCCTTAACAAGACAGACATGGTTGATGACCCAGAGCTTATCGATCTTGTTGAAGAAGAGGTTCGTGACCTTTTGAAGACATATGAATTCCCTGGAGATGAAACTCCTGTGATTCGTGGATCAGCTCTTAAGGCTGTTGAAGGTGATGAAGAAGGAAAGAAAGCTATTGCTGAGCTCGTAAAGGCACTTGATGATTACATTCCAACACCGGAACGTGATACAGAAAAGCCATTCCTTATGCCAGTTGAGGATGTATTCTCAATTGAAGGACGAGGTACAGTTGTAACTGGTCGAATCGAACGTGGAACAATCAACTTGAACGATGAAATCGAAATGGTTGGTTTGAAGGACACAACGAAGACTGTTGTTACTGGAATCGAAATGTTTAATAAGCAGCTCGACAAGGGTATGGCTGGTGACAATGCTGGTCTTCTCCTTCGAGGTGTGAAGAAGGAAGACGTGATGCGTGGAATGGTACTTTCTGCTCCAGGATCAGTGACTCCTCATACAAAGTTCGAAGCTGAACTCCTTGCTCTTACAAAGGAAGAAGGTGGACGACATAAGCCATTCTTTAAGGGATACAAGCCTCAGTTCTACATCCGAACAACAGATGTAACAGGTGAGGTAACAACTCTTCCAGAAGGAACAGAAATGGTAATGCCTGGTGATACAGTAAATGTTACTGTTGAACTTATTCAGCCAGTTGCTATTGAAGAACAGATGCGTTTCGCTATCCGAGAGGGTGGACGAACGGTTGGAGCTGGTGTTGTAACGAAAATTGTTGAATAGATGACGATGATGGCGAAGCAATTCGCCATCTTGTCTTACTCGTACCTTGAACTATGACAGAAACACAAGACGTAAAATCTCGAATTCGTATAAAGATTCGTGCTTATGACCATAAGATTGTCGATGCGGCAACGCAGACGATTATCAAAACGGTTCATCGTGGTGGAGCGAAGGTCCTTGGGCCAGTGCCGCTTCCAACGGAAAAGCGAAAATATACAGTGAACCGATCAACCTTTGTACATAAAAGGTCTCGAGATCAGTATGAAATGCGAATTCACAAACGTCTCATCGATATCGTAAATCCATCGGAGGGGGTTGTTGACTCATTGATGTCACTCAATTTACCGGCGGGTGTAGATATCGAGATCAAAATGTAGTCGGACGGCATATTTGGTCCACTTTCGGCTCATGGATCCTGACAAGCTTCGTTACCGTACGTTTCAGTACGGCGCCTCGCTTGCCTTCCATTCACCGAAATTGAATTCAAATTTACCATCCTCTGCTACAAACAGAATATCAAATCATAGATTCATGGATTGACGCGGCTAGCAATAGCTGGCTGCGCGAGTTCATGAGAACTCTAAACATTCCGGATTGAACCGAGAAGAAAGATTCGCTCGCGAAAAACCTTCTCGAAGCTTCAAGAGGAATAAGAAAGCAACGCAATTAACAAATTTATTCATTCTACACAAACTGAGTTCATTAATGGCTAGAGGCCGTTAATTATTTCTTTGTGTAATAATTGATGACCTCTAGTCTTTATTTATTGACTGGAACATTATTACTCAGGTCCTAATGAATATATGAAAGTCCTCTTAGGAAAAAAACTTGAAATGTCTCAGGTTTTCAAAGAAGACGGTAAAGTTGTACCGGTAACGCTTGTACAAGCGGGTCCATGTACAGTAACAACCGTTCGTGAAAATCCTGCCGGACATAAGACGGCCGTGCTTGGCTTTGGACATAAAAAGTCCGTAAATAAAGCACAAAAAGATGAGTGGAAAGATCTTGGTTCTTTTGCTATCACTCGTGAATTCCCAATCGGTGATGAACAGGTTGAGAAGGGTCAGACTATTGATGTAACGACATTTGAGGAGGGGCAAAAGGTAACAGTTATCGGAACATCAAAAGGAAAAGGTTTCCAAGGTGTTGTAAAGCGGCATAATTTCCGTGGATCAAAAGCAACACATGGTAACAAAGACCAACTTCGTATGCCTGGATCCATTGGTGCTCTTGGACCACAAAAAGTGTTCAAAGGAGTTCGAATGGCAGGACGAATGGGTGGTGAGCGTGTGACGGTGAAGAATCTTGAAATCGTCCAAATCGACACAAAGCAAAATATTCTTGCAGTAAAAGGAGCTATTCCTGGTGCTCGAGGTAGTTTTGTGACAATTACAACATCTGATGGAAATGTATGGCACAAGTAAATCTCTACAAAAAAGACGGAAAGGAAGCGGGAGTTATTGAACTTCCAGACGCTCTTTTTAGTGTTGCGGTAAAGCCATCACTTATTCATGAAGTGATTGTTGCGCAAGACGCTAATAGCCGAAAGATTCTTGGAGTTACAAAAGACCGAAGCGAAGTTCGCGGTGGTGGTCGTAAGCCTTGGAAGCAGAAAGGTACTGGACGTGCTCGTCACGGATCTCGTCGTAGCCCAATTTGGGTTGGCGGAGGTGTGACATTTGGTCCAAATGCTCTTCGCAATTTCGCTAAGAAGGTGAACAAAAAAGTTCGTCGAAAAGCAATTGCGATGCTTCTATCGGACAAAGTAAAGTCTGGTGAATTCATTGTTGTTGAAGATTTCGCATTTGATGTTCCAAAAACATCTGTGATTGCTCGCATGCGGCAGGCACTTCCTGGAAGTGATGCAACAGCTCTTCTTATTACAACAAAGGAAGATGAAGCGATTATTCGCGGAACACAGAATTTGCCAAAAACACAGACGATTGCTGCACATAGCTTGAATGCAAGAGATTTAGCGAAATATCGCTATGTCATTGCTTCAAAGTCAGCGCTCGACATTGTTAAAGAAACATATTTAGCATAGTCATATGGGTATTTTCAAAAAAGAAGAAACAACTCAAAAGAAGAGCGTTGCTGCCGAGGTAACTCGCAAAAAGGCAAAGAAGTCTGAAAAGAAGCCTGAAACTGCAAAGAAAGCGACAGCAAAGAAAAAGCAGAAGATGATTTCAAAAGAAGCGCTTAGCGTTATTCTGAAGCCACTTGTTTCAGAAAAATCTGCGCATCTATCTGAGGATAATGTTCTCGTTCTCCATGTTGCTCCAAGAGCGAATAAAGTACAGATCAAACAAGCATTTCACGAATTGTATAAGGTAATGCCGGAATCGGTAAACATTATCAATGTTCGCGGGAAGTCAGTGCGATTTGGTCGTACTCGTGGAAAGCGAAGTGATTATAAGAAAGCGATGATTCGCCTACCAAAGGGCACATCAGTCGATATCTTTGAAGGAGTGTAATATGGGTATTAAAGTACATAAGCCGACGACACCGGGACGACGAAAATCAAGTGTTCAAACATTTGATGACGTAACGGTGAAACGTCCACATAAAAAACTCACAACGAATCGCAAAAAGCATGCCGGTCGTACGAAAGGAAAAATTACTGTACGACATCAAGGTGGTGGTGCGAAGCAGCGTATTCGTCTTATCGACTGGAAATCGGATAAAATCGACATTCCTGCAAAGGTAAAAACGATTGAATACGATCCAGGGCGAGGTGCACGTATCGCTCTCATTGCTTATGCCGATGGAGAAAAGCGTTATATGCTTGCTCCAAAAGGTCTCAAGGTTGGAATGGAAGTAATTACGTCAAAGAAAAAAGGCGAAGTAACACCTGGTAATCGATACCCTCTATCAATTATTCCTGAAGGAATGAGCATCTACAATATCGAGCTTGAACCCGGAAAAGGTGGGCAGATGGTGCGAGGTGCCGGAGGCTCTGCAACGCTTCTCGCCGTTGAAGGTGATTGGGCGACGGTAAAGCTTCCATCTGGCGAAGTTCGTATGGTTCTTAAGAGCTGTATGGCTTCTATCGGAAGTGTATCTAATCCAGATTGGCGATTGATTCGTTGGGGTAAGGCCGGACGATCACGTCATCGAGGAAAGCGTCCAGCGGTTCGTGGTAAAGCAATGAACCCAGTTGATCACCCTCATGGTGGTGGTGAGGCTCGAAATCCAATCGGACTCAAGCATCCAAAAACACCAACTGGTAAACCAGCTCTTGGTGTAAAAACAAGACGAAAGAAGAGTTCTGATAAACTTATTCTCCGTCGTCGTAAAGGTAAGAAATAAACGTGTATGTCACGAAGTCTAAAAAAAGGTCCATATATCGATGAAAAACTCATGAAAAAGATTGCTGCCGCTACCGCAGGCAAAGGCGTGATCAAGACATGGGCTCGTTCATCAACAATTACACCTGAAATGGTCGGGCATACGCTTGGAATTCACAATGGTCGATCATTCATCAATGTAAAAATTGAGGAAAATATGGTTGGTCATAAGCTCGGTGAATTTGCGCCAACGCGCCGATTTACTCGACATGGAGGAAAAGCCTAGTCTATTTATATGCAAGCAAGAGCAGAAGCAAAATATATTCACATGAGCCCACGCAAGGTTCGACTTGTGGTCGATCTTATTCGTGGCATGGGAATTAAAGAGGCAAGGCAGCAGTTAACATTCTCAAGAAAGGCAGCAGCAGGTCCAGTACTTAAGGTATTGAATTCTGCCATTGCAAATGCTGAACATAACTTAAAAGCTGATACAGCTGATTTCAAGGTTATGGAGGCATTTGTGAATGATGGTCCGACGATGAAGCGATTCCAGCCTCGTGCACATGGACGAGCAACACCGCTTCGAAAGAGAATGTCGCATATCACAATTACGGTAGGAAATGGAAAGGAAGATGCTGTGAAGGAAGTGGTAAAGACCGCAAAGAAGGAGGAGTCAAAAGAAACTCAAGAAAAAACTACCCAGAAGTAAATCCAAAATAAACGATTATGGGTCAAAAAATTCATCCAAAACTATTCAGACTGCAAACGATTTTCGACTGGGATTCGAAATGGTTTGCACCGCGTGGAAAGTACATCCAATACTTAAAAGAGGATGTGAATCTACGAAATTTCATTAAAGACGCGCTCAAAGATGCCGCTGTTGACTCTGTTTTGATTGACAGAAATGCAAATAAGATCACGATTACGATTATTTCTGCAAAGCCAGGATTCGTTATTGGTCGATCTGGTGCCGGTATTGAAGAATTGAAGAAGAAGATTACGAAGAAATTCTTTGCCGGAAAGCGTGTTTCAATGAATATTAATGTAAAAGAAGTAGCTCACCCTTCATTATCTGCACGTGTTGTTGGTTTGCAAATTGCCAATGAAATCGAGCGACGTCTTCCATTTAGACGATCGATGAAAATGGCGCTTGAACGCATTATCAAAGCGGGAGCGAAAGGAGCGAAAATCACCGTTGGAGGACGATTGAATGGAGCAGAAATTGCTCGAAGTGAAACTGTCTCAGAGGGTAGTATTCCTCTTCATAATCTTCGCGCTGACATCGATTACTCTCGAGTGACGGCGAAAACGATTTGGGGAACAATTGGAATCAAAGTTTGGATTTACAAGGGTGAAGTTTTCGACAAATCAGAAGTTAAAAAGACGGCGGTTGAAAAGCCGAAACGTCGACGCCGAGCGCGTTCATAATGAAAGATTATGTTGATGCCAAAGAAACAAAAGTATCGCAAGCATCATAAGCGGCGCACAAAAGGTGACCGTCTTGCGACACAGAAAACAAAGGTAGATTTTGGAGAATACGGACTGAAAGCTATGACAGAGTCATGGGTAACGGCCCGCCAAATCGAATCTGCGCGTCGAGCAATGACTCGATACGTAAAGCGTGGAGGAAAGATCTGGATTCGACTTTTCCCGGATCACCCAGTGACAAGTCACGGCGGTGAATCTCCGATGGGTAAAGGTAAAGGTGGAGTTGATTATTACATGACACCTGTACGAGCCGGAACAGTAATGTTCGAAATGGATGGTGTGACAGAAGAGCAGGCGCGGGAAGCATTCCGACTTGCGTCACATAAGCTTCCAATGAAAACGAAATTCGTAACAAAGCATTAATATGAATTTCAAAGACATGACAAAGAAAAAGACAGCGGAACTTCAGAAAATGCTAGCGGAGGAACGCGGAAAGCTCTTCGATCTAAAATTGAAGGTAGCCGTAAATCAGCTGAAGGACCATGCAAAGATCAGAAATACGCGTAAAAAGATTGCGCAATTGCTAACAGCGATGGCACAGCAAAAAGCTGAATCATCTAATACAGACACCAAATAGGTAACTATGAAAGAAGAAGGAAATAAAACACGAAACCGACGACGTCTTGATGGGACCGTTGTTTCAGACAAGATGGATAAAACCGTCGTTGTTCGTGTTGACCGAACGGTGGTGCATCCAAAGTATTTGAAGCGTTACACGGTAAGTAAGCGTTACAAGGCTCATGATGATGAGAATACGTATAAAGCAGGTGATGAAGTGACGATTGAAGAAACGCGTCCATATTCAAAAGATAAGCGTTTTCGCGTTGTAGGAAAGAAATAGTATGTTACAACATCGATCAATGATTCAAGTAGCTGACAATACCGGAGCAAAGAAACTTCAGGTTATTCGCGTTTTGGGCGGGTACAAGAAGCGTTATGCTCGTATCGGTGACATTGTTACAGCTGTTATTAAAGAAGCTGTTCCACATAGCAGCGTGAAAAAGAGTGATATCGTTCATGCTGTTATTGTGCGAACAAAGAAGGAAACACGTCGCAAAGACGGGTCATATATTCGCTTTGACGAAAATGCGGCCGTTATTGTGAACCGTGAGACAAAAGAACCGAAAGGAACTCGTATTTTTGGACCGGTTGCGCGAGAGCTTCGTGGAGAAGGTTTCCAAAAGATTATTTCATTAGCCCCAGAGGTACTCTAATTGTAGGCATATGAAGATTAAAACAGGTGATACCGTTCGAGTTATCGCAGGGAAAGACAAAGGGAAAACAGGAAAAATCATGCAAACATTCCCTGAAAGAAATCAAGTTGTTGTCGAGGGTGTAAATGAAAGCACGAAGCATATCAAGCGACGTGGAAATACACCGGGACAAAAAGTTTCCTACAATGCACCAATTCATGTCTCAAATGTAAAAATTGTTGGCAAGAATATGGAGGGTAGAGTCGGATACAAAATGCTTGACAAGGACGGTAAGAAAGAAAAGGTCCGTGTGATTAAATCATCAAAGGGCACAGAAGAAATTGCATAGTATGTCGAGTATCATTAAGGAAAAATATACAAAAGAGGCAGTGCCGGCCATAAAGGAGCAATTTGGACTTCCTACGGGACGCATTCCAAAAATTGTGAAAGTCACTATTAATACGGGGCTTAGCACAAAGAGAGATCCAAAGTTTATTGAAACAATGGTTGATACGCTTGAACGCATTTCTGGTCAAAAGCCAGTTGTGACAAAGGCGCGTAAATCTATTGCTGGATTCAAACTGCGTGAAGGAATGCCAACGGGTGCATCTGTGACGCTTCGAGGGCCGCGCATGTGGAGTTTCCTCGACAAGCTGGTCAATGTAACATTCCCGCGTGTGCGAGACTTCCGAGGAATCGAAGAAAAGACAGTAGATAGAAGCGGAAATCTCAATGTTGGATTCAAAGAGCATATCGCTTTTCCAGAAGTGGAAGCAGATGCAATCGAATCTATTCATGGACTCCAAGTAAATGTCACGACATCAACAGATAATCGTGAAGAGGGACTAGCGCTATTCAAATTGCTAGGCTTCCCATTTAAGAAATAAGATATGGCAACAAAAAACCAAATCGCAAAATCGAAGAAAACGCCAAAATACATGACTCGCAAGGTCAACCGTTGTTGGAATTGTGGTCGTCAGCGTTATTTCATGCGTCATTTCGGACTTTGCCGTATCTGCTTCCGGGAAATGGCGAATAAAGGTGAAATTCCGGGAATTAAGAAATCAAGCTGGTAGTATGATGACAGATCCAATCTCAGACATGCTGACACGAATTCGTAATGCATCGCTTGCATCAAAATCAGTGGCCGAAATGCCGCTTTCAAAGATGAAGTATGCCATTGCAAAAATCCTTGAACATGAAGGGTACGTGGGAGCTGTTGAACAATATCAAGAAGGTGCACGGCCAATGCTGCGTATCAATCTTAAATATGATGGAGCTGCAAAGCCGGCTATTTCATCTATCAAAAGAATCAGTAAGCCTGGTCGACGCGTGTATGCAAAATCTAATGAACTTCCACGTGTTCGTGGTGGATATGGTTTTGCACTCGTATCAACGCCAAATGGAATCATGACAAGTGACGAAGCGCGAAAGCGACATTTGGGTGGTGAAATAATTTGTGAAGTATTTTAATATGTCACGTATTGGAAAGAAAATTATTGCACTATCAAATGGTGTTGAAGCAAATATCACTGAAGGACGAATTTCTATAAAGGGTCCAAAAGGTGAGTTGAGTCGTGAACTTCATTCAGAAATCGTTGTTCTTGAAAAAGAGAATGAAGATGGCGGGAAATACCTAGAAGTTGAACTTGCTGATGGTAGCGAAAATAAAGCAATTTGGGGAACGATGCGCGCACATCTTGCAAATATGGTGCAAGGTGTTACAGAAGGGTGGTCAAAAACCCTTGAGCTTAGCGGTGTTGGTTTCCGTATGAATCTTGCTGGAAAAACACTCAAAATGAATCTTGGATTTTCGCATGAAGTCAATTATGACATTCCGGAAGGAATTGATGCGAATATTGAAGGAATGACACTCACGATTTCTGGTCTTGATAAGGAGCTTGTTGGTAAGGTTGCATCTGAAATTAGAGCATTTAAGAAGCCAGAACCTTATAAAGGAAAAGGATTTAGATACTCTGATGAGGTAATCCGTCGCAAGGTCGGTAAGGCAGCGAAGGCTGAATAATGCATATGAAAAAGTTACTTACAAAAAAGAATCGAAGCGCAAAGCAGCGAGCTGCTCGAACGCGTAAAAGCATTCTACGTGGTGCTAATACACGACCGCGCCTATCTGTTTTCAGAACAGCGAAGCATATGTATGCTCAGATCATTAATGATGAGACTGGTACAACACTTGCTGCATCTTCTGATAAGCATGTTGATGCTGCCGGAAAGAAGCCGGTAGAAATTGCAGCACTTATTGGGTCTGATATTGCAAGTAAAGCAAAGGAAGCTGGTGTATCAAAGGTTGTGTTTGATCGAGGATCGTATAAATATCATGGTCGTGTTCGTGCACTTGCGGAAGCAGCGCGTGAAGCTGGTCTTGAATTCTAGTATATGGAAGAGAAAAAACAGGAACAAAAGAAAGAATATAAGGGTGGTCGAGGCCGTGGACGCGGACGACGCCCTCAGCGAGAGCCTCGTGAATTCGAGCAGAAGATTCTCGACCTTGCGCGAGTAACGCGTGTAACAAAGGGTGGAAAACGTATGCGTTTCCGAACTTGTCTTATCATTGGTGATAAGAAGGGACGTGTTGGAATGGGTGTTGCAAAGGGTGTGGATGTTGCCACATCAGTTGAAAAGGCATTTCGACGGGCGAAGAAAAATTTGGTAACCGTACCTCTTCAGAATGAAACACTTCCACATGAGATTCTCGTGAAAGACGGTGCAGCGAAGGTTATGATGAAGCCGGCTCCTGTTGGTACAGGATTAAAGTCTGGTGGACCGGTTCGTGTTGTACTAGAACTCGCTGGTGTGCCAAATGCTGTGACGAAGATCCTTGGATCAAATAATAAGATCAATAATGCGCGCGCGACTTTTAAGGCGCTTCGCTCATTTAAGACAGTCAATGCAAAGAAATAGCATATGAGTATTGGATTACATAATTTGTCACCAAAAGCTGGATCTAAGAAGTCAAAGAAACGTGTTGGTCGCGGATTGGCTTCAAAGGGTACAACGGCTGGTCGTGGACAAAAAGGACAAAAAGCACGTTCAGGTACGGGTGGATTCAAGCGTCTTGGAATGCGAAAGCTTCTCCTTTCGACGCCAAAATTACGCGGATTTGGATCAATGCAGGCAAAAAAGGAAATCATCAGTATCGATGAAATCGCAAAACATTTCGGAAAAGGAGATGTTGTAGCTCCAAAGTCATTGAAGAAAAAAGGATTGATTCAGACAGTGAAGAATGGAGTAAAAATCCTTTCTGATGGAGAAATTGAGCATCCTGTGAAAGTTCAAGGTTGTTCTGTATCAAAAAAAGCGGCAGAAAAAATTCTTGCTGCTGGAGGTGAAATCGTAGCTTAATATGATAAAAAATATCCTGGGTGCCTTCAAAGTGAAAGAAATTCGAGATAGCTTACTGTTTATTCTGCTCGTCATCACGATTTTCCGTGTTGCGGCGCATATTACGGTACCAGGTATTGATGCAAGTGGACTTGCAGCACTTCTAGAATCAAATCAATTTCTTGGACTCTTGAATGTATTTTCTGGTGGAACGCTGGATAGTTTCTCGATTGTGGCTCTCGGTGTGGCCCCGTATATTACGGCGTCCATTATCGTGCAGCTTCTCGGAATGATTTTCCCTTCCGTTGAGGAAATGCAGAAAGAAGAGCAGGGACGACGTCGATTGAATCAATGGACGCGAATTGCAACGGTTCCACTCGCATTCATTCAAGGATATGGTTTGATAGCACTTCTTGGTCAATCTGGAGGGCATGGAGCAAGTCTTGCCGCATTTAACCTCGCGCCATTCGACATGTTTGTTGTTCTTCTCACCATGACGGCAGGAACGATTTTCCTTATGTGGCTTGGTGAGCTTATCAGTGAACGAGGCGTTGGAAATGGAATTTCAATTCTTATCCTAGCAGGTATTATCGCTTCATTCCCGCAATTTCTCTTGCAGACAATCGCGACATATACCTCTAGCGATCTCTTCGATATCATTCTCTTCTTGATTCTGACGGTTATTACAATCGTTGCTGTCGTGATTGTGAATGAGGGGCAGAGGAATATACCTGTTCAATATGCTCGTGGAGGTGCTGGCATGAAAGTGTCTTCGCATCTTCCAGTGCGTGTGAATATGGGTGGAATGATTCCAATTATCTTTGCTATCGCAGTTATCGTTTTCCCTCCGCTTATTGCGCAATTCTTCTTGAATGCAAGGACGGGATTCCTGAGAAGTATTTCGGAAATAACGATTGAACTCTTCAATAATAGTTTCTTCTACGGACTATTGTACTTCCTGCTCGTATTCGGATTCACGTATTTCTATGCAACGGTTGTATTTAAACCAGATCAAGTTGCGGAGAATCTTCAGAAGCAGGGTGGTTTCGTGCCTGGTATTAGACCGGGTGTTGAAACGGCGAGCTATCTGAATCGTGTGAAGAATAGATTGCTCCTTACAGGGGCGACGTTCCTTGGACTCATCGCGGTATTACCGCTTATTGTTCAGGAAATTACCGGAAGTCAAAATCTGATTGTCGGTGGTGCTTCCATTCTGATCATTGTGGCGGTTGTGATCGATATGTTTAAACAGATCGAGTCGCAATTATCGCTTCGAGAATACGAAATAAAATAAAAGAATGCCTTCGGGCATTCTTTTATTTTAGGGTCGCTTGTGAGTTGGCGACCTTTCGCTTCAGTTTTCCGTTGCTCATTCACCGTACGTTCCAGTACGGCTCATTCCGCTACCAAGTTAAGGTTGAACCTTGACTGCGATTCGGAATAGGTTCAACCTTTCTTGGCTCACTGCGCGACTACGAAATTTCTTTTGAATGAGTGATCCATCGTAAAATAAAGGTTGAACCTCGACTAACTATTCGCACATAGACTCAACCTTTCCGAGCCAGCATTGCACTCATCCTTCACCAATATTGCATCCGACATTCTTCACGGATAGGGTCATTCGGGCTAAGTTTGGCCTTGATCAGATGTTAAAAATTACCTATACTCACTGCGTTATGCATAGAATTATTGTTTTAGGTCCGCAAGGAAGTGGAAAAGGAACGCAAGCAAAAATCATTGCTGAGCATTTAGATGTGCCAGCTCTTTCAATGGGAGATTTACTGCGTGCAGAAAAAGCGAGCGGTAGTGAAAGAGGAAAAATCATCGCTGAATTAATCGATGGTGGAAGTCTTGTGCCGGACGATATCACGAGCGCCGTTCTAAAAGAGCGACTCAATCAAGACGATACGAAAAATGGTTTTATTCTTGACGGATATCCTCGTTTTATGGAGCAATATGAAGCCTCTCTTTCATTCTTGAATCCGACAGCGCTTCTCGTTATCTCGGTTCCAGAAGAGGAATCAGTGAATCGAATCATGAAGCGTGCAGAGACAGAGGGACGCGTGGATGACACTCCGGAAAGCATTCAAAAACGTCTTGGCTGGTCAAGGGAAAAAACGGAGCCCGTAATAAAGAAGTATGAAGAGCAGGGGATTGCGCATCATATTGATGGCATGGGAACAATCGAAGAAGTAGCCCAGCGTGTTAAATTGGCGGTTGGCGTTTAGTATGGCATTTATAAAAACAAAAGAAGAGATTGAGAAAATGCGTGAAGGTGGTGCATTGCTTTCACGCGCTCTGCAGGCGGCGGTTGATGCCGTGAAACCGGGTGTAAGCATGCGTGAGCTCGATAAAATCGCAACAGATGTACTCGTTGCAGGTGGCGGTGATCCCTCATTTAAGGGGTATAAAGGTGGTGGCGATCTTCCATTTCCGTCAGCTGTTTGTATTTCGAATAATCAAGAAGTTGTGCATGGCACAGGTAATCGCGATATTAAGCTTCAATCTGGTGATATTGTCGGGCTTGATATTGGTGTTTGGCTGCATGGACTTTGTACTGATATGGCATGCACGGTACCGGTTGGGCAGGTGAGTAAAGAAAGACTTGCGCTCCTTCGGATTACGCGTGATGCTTTGATGATGGGTGTTGATGCGACGCGTGCGGGGAATATGATTTCGGATATTAGTGGCGCTGTTGAAGATGCAATCGATCAGAAGAAATATGGGATTGTAAAAGCACTTGTCGGTCATGGTGTTGGTCATGAAGTGCATGAAGCACCGCATGTTCCTAATTATCGATCGAAACATTTTCAGGATATGGAATTGAAGAAGGGGATGTGTCTCGCGCTCGAACCTATGATTACGACAGGGACAGATCAGGTTCGTACTGCCGATGATGGATGGACAATAGAAACAACAGATCAATCAGATGCCGCGCATTTTGAAGTAACGGTTGCAATTACGGAAAAAGGACCAGAAATTTTAACGCCTCAACCCCATATTGCTGGGCTGTAATATGATGAACAGAGACACTCTCTTATTTGGAGGAATGCTGATCGCTCTTGTAGCTATCGGGTCTCATTTTCTATTTTCAAAACCCGCACCTGGTGTGCGTTATCGGCCAGTCGATGTTGGTGGTGGTGCAATTCAAGTGCAGAATCAGCCTTTTGCACATATTGTTGGTTTAGACGCTGAAATTGCTGCAACTGGTTTTATTTCTATTCATCCATCATTGAGCGGAGCTCCGCAGGCACCAATTGGTGCATCGGACCTGCTCGAACCGGGGAATTATTCAGATATTATTATTGAAATTGATGGGGAAATGCTTCCCGGTGCGCGTTATATCGCTCTTTTAACGGTTGATGACGGGAATGGTATTTTTGAGGCTGGTGTTGATTTGCCCGTAAAAACAAATGAAGAAGTAGTTAGAATGGACTTTCTTTATACGCCAGAAAGTGAGCAAGAATAGTATGAGATTACTTGGTATTGATTATGGTCTAAAACGTATTGGCTTGGCGCTTGGTGATAGCGAGACGGGCATTGCCACGCCGCTTGAAACAGTTGATGAAAAGACGGCAATTGTTCATATTCAGAATCTCATCCGTGAAGAAGGAATAGATGAATGTGTTATCGGGCTGCCTTATAATGCCGATGGGACAGAATCAGAGCAATTACTTTTGACGAAAAAATTTATTCAGCAATTAGAATCATTTGTGAAAGTGAACACAATTGATGAACGATTCACGACGGCAGAAGCTCGTGAAATGCAATCTGAAGGAGATATAGCGGACAAAGATGCGCTTGCGGCACTCATCATTTTAGAGACATACTTTTCCGAACATAGCTAAAAGTACATTGCTTACGTATAATATCTTCATGGCTTGGTACTCGATAAAAGACGAAGGTATTGTATTACGGGCATTTCCTTGGAGGGAATATGACCGAAGGTACCGGATTCTGACGCATAGGCATGGAAAAATCGACTGTATTGGTCGTGGTGCTCAGAAAGAAAAAGCAAAGCTTGCTCCGGCACTTGAACCTTTTGCTATTGTTGATATTGAAATAGTGCGAGGCCGAAAATCTACAACGATTATTTCTGTTGAAAAAAAGAAGCGTTTTTGGGATGTGATGCATGAACTTGATAAACGTCTTGCGGCGCAAACATCACTTCAACTCCTCGATCGTTTTACGCAAGAATATGACCCTGATCCAGATTTATATGCACTTGCATCACATTGGCTGCATTTTTTGAATGAATGCTCGATTGATTCGCATACACGTTCTACATTTTTGATTGGTGGTTTTCTTCTAAGGCTTCTTGAGCATTTTGGATATCAGACGCAGTTACGAGATTGCATAAATTGTCGGCAAAAGGTTCGTTCGAATGAGTATAAATGGCATGGAGGGAAAGGTGGGCTGATTTGTTCAAACTGTATTAAGAGTGATGACTATGAATGGTTTGCAGCCAGATTGATTGGGGATGATGTTATTACACTTCTTCGCTTTGCTCGATCAGCTGACTTAAGTGATTTAATGAAGCCTGCGCTTTCTGGTGCTGTCATGTCCGATTTTGCCAATATTATTCACGACTTGGTGACCTTCCATATCCCCGGAGCGAGTGACTTGCCGTTTTGGAGAGGGATTTTGCATGACGTTCCACTTGAAGAACCGGTAAATTATGGGTAATATCTGATCATTATGAAACGTATTTTTACGAAAGACACAATTAATAAAGTGGGCGAGACGGTGAAGGTGGCCGGATGGATTCATGCTCGGCGAGATATGGGGAAGGTTGCATTTTTTGATCTTCGCGATAAAGATGGGCTTATTCAAATTGTTGCTGTGCCGTCGGATCTTGGAGAAGAGGGTATGGAGATCGCACAGTCATTGCGTCCGGAATGGGTGGTTGAAATCGAGGGGGAAATTCAAGCTCGAAATGAACGATCGATTAATGACAAGCTTGCGACAGGAACCGTTGAGCTTCTTGCGAAGAAAATTACCGTTCTCAATGAATCGAAGACACCTCCATTTGAGCTTGATAAGGATACGGCAGATATCAATGAAGCGGTGCGATTGAAGTATCGCTATCTTGATTTACGTACAGAGCGTTTGCAGAGAAATATGCGTATGCGCAGTGAGCTTGTTCGGCATGTTCGTGAATATCTTTATGGGCATGAATTCACCGAGGTCGAAACACCGTATCTGACCAAGGCAACACCGGAAGGATCTCGAGATTTTATCGTTCCTGCTCGTTTACAGCCTGGAAAGTTTTTTGCACTCCCGCAATCTCCGCAGCAGTATAAGCAGCTATTGATGGTTGGTGGAATTGAGCGATATTTTCAGATAGCGCGGGCCTTTCGTGATGAGGATCCTCGTGCTGATCGTGGATTTGAGCATTCTCAGATTGATATAGAAATGAGTTTTGTTACGCAAGAAGATATTCTCAATTTGGTCGAGGGCATGATCATCGAAACGGCGGAGAAGCTTGGAAAGACTATTAAAGAAACGCCATTCCCGCGATTTACATATAAAGAAGCAATGGAAAAATTTGGTGCAGATAAATTTGACTTACGCACCGAGGAAGAGAAAGAGGCTGGCATGCTTGCTTATGCTTGGGTTGTAGATTTTCCGTTCTTTGAACGAACCGATGACGGCAAGTGGACATTCTCACATAATCCATTTTCTGCCCCTACAGATGAATCAAAGGCGGATTTGTTGGCAGGTAAAAATATCGAAAATATCATCACGCAACAGTATGATCTTGTTTGTAATGGATATGAAGCAGGCGGAGGAAGTATTCGTGCGCATGAACCGGAAGTTCTTCGGTCAGTTTACAAGGTGATGGGATATTCCGATGAGGAAATCGAGGAATCTGTTGGTCATATGATCGAGGCATTTGAATACGGCGCTCCTCCACATGGTGGAATTGCGCTTGGTGTTGAGAGGCAATTGATGACATTTACTGGGGAAGAAACACTTCGTGAAACGCAGGCTTTCCCAATGACGGGATCGGCGACAACATCGGTGATGGAAGCCCCAAGTGATTTGCCGGATGAGATAATACAGGAAATGCATATTAAGAAAGATATTTAGAAACAGATCCTCAGGACTGCCATAAGCCCACCATAGCATCAGCGACGGTGGGTTTTATGTTAAAATACTAACTATTATGACCTTCGAAGCTCGGCAAGGTGAATTTTCCGGACCACTTGGATTGCTTTTGGAATTGCTCGGAAAAAAGGAACTCGCGATCAAAGATGTTAATCTTGCTAAGATTGCTGATGAATATTTGGCATATCTTGAGAAAACGGATGTTCCTTCTGAGGAGCTTGCTGATTTTCTTGTCATAGCTTCACAGCTTATTTATTTGAAAACGCGGGAGTTATTGCCATATCTTCGAACAAATGAAGAGGAGGAACAAATAGAGAATCTTGAAGAGCAGCTCAGACTTTATAAAGAGTTTGCTTTGGCTGCGGAGGGTATTTCGGCATACTTTGCTTCTGACACTTTTGCGTATACGAGACCTTTCAGAAAACAGCCTCTTAGTGAAAAGAAACAGAGGCTATTTTATATGCCGGGTAATGTGTCTGCTGGCAGTTTGCATGAATCATTTCAAGTACTTCTTAAAAAATTACAGCCATTCTTTTCATTGCAAGAAGCTTCGATTAAGCGCATCAAGTCTGTGAAGGAGCGAATTGTTGAGCTTCAAGATGCAATACAAACTCGCGCAAAGATGGGATTCAAGGATGTTATAAAGGGAGCTCAGGGCAGGGGTGATGTTGTTGTGAGTTTCTTGGCGCTTCTTGAATTGATGCGCAGACAGGTCATTGTTGCAACGCAGTCATCTGGAAATGATATTATGATTGAAAGAGTCTGATGATATGAATGAAATATCCGTTAAAATTGAAGCACTTCTTTTTCTGCATGTACGGCCCATGTCATTTAAAAAAATGGCAAAACTACTTGAGGTATCTGTTCAGGATGTAAAAAAGGGATTAGAAGATCTAGCTGAGTATAGGAATATTGAACAGTCGGGCATTCATCTTATTGTTGGTGAGGATGCGGCGGAGCTTGCAACAAATCCGAACCTTTCAGATGTGCTAGAGGGATCCACGAAAGAGGAGAAGGAGTCAGACTTAACACGTCCTCAGCTCGAAACGTTAACAATTATTGCGTATAGGGGGCCAATTACGAGGCCCGAAATTGAACAGATTCGAGGGGTCAATTGTTCCATCATCCTTCGGAATTTATCGATCCGTGGTTTTATTATCGAAAAAGAAGACTCAGTCAAAATGCAGGCAACGTACACCGTTTCAACAGAATTATTGCGTGCACTTGGTGTAAGTCATGTGAAGGATTTGCCAGATTATGATGCATTGCATGGCCAAGAAAAAATAAATAAGCTTCTCGAGGCGATTGCATAGCTATGATTTCCAAGGCAATCGGACCACTTTTACTTTCTGCCGCGGCATCAATCATATTGCCTTCAGATGGATTTGAAATTGAGAAACGTGTCGATCTTGTTGTAGATGATCAGATTTCATATGGAATAACATCACATCACGGTCCTGTTATTGATGAAATTCTTCCTCGAGAAAATTCGCCAAAGAAAGTAGATACAAATAGCTTTGGCATTGTGACATCCGCAAAGAGCGTTATTGTTGTTGATGATGAAAGTGGAATGATGCTTTTTGGTAAGCGGCCTGATGATATGCGATCCATCGGTTCGGTTACAAAATTAATGACGGCGATGGTATTTCTTGACCAGAATCCTGATTTGACGCAGACGGTCATGCTGCATGTTAAGGATGATCTTGTGATTGGAGGAAGGCAATATGTTGGATTCGAAGAGCCAATTAGATTAGAACAGGTTTTAAAGGCAAGCATCATCGGTTCTGATAATTCCGCTACAAAATCGCTTATGAGATTCTCTGGCCTTGATGACAATGCATTTATCGAAGCGATGAATGAAAAAGCTGAAGAGCTTGGTATGGGATCCACTCGATTTACTGATCCAACCGGTATTGATCCATATAATATGTCATCAGCGCGTGATTTGGTGCAGCTTCTGAAGGCTTCAGAGGAATATGCCATGATTACGCAATATGCCATTGAATATGATTCGAGCATTGTTCACGCAGGTGGTAGGGAAGTGGCGATACGTAATACGAATGGATTATTGAATACATTTATTAACCAGTCTCCATATGAAGTCATTGTGGGTAAGACGGGCTATTTGCCGCAAGCTGGTTATGTACTGACATCTACGGTTGAACATGAAGGGAATCGTATTCATGCCATTGTTCTTGGTAGCGATTCAATCGATTCTAGAGTTAATGAAGTGAAGGCTCTTTCTGATTGGGCTTTTCGTGTTTTTGAATGGTAAATATGACAGATCAAATCATACAATTCGTAAGCCAATTTCCAAGGGAAGTAGCCGTTATTCTCTTGGCATCTTTTCCTGTTACTGAACTTAGACTTGCAATTCCGCTCGCAATGCATTCATGGCAATTTAGTCCTTATCAGGCTTTTCTTTTAGCAATTATCGGTAATTTAATTCCTCTTGTCCCATTGTACTTTGGGCTTGATTTCTTGCGAGATCTTGGTGAGAAATATGCACCCTGGACAGTAAAGTGGATTGATAGAATTGTTGACCGATCACGAAATCGGGTGGAAGAAAAATACAATCGCTATGGCGCGATTGCACTCTTCCTTTTTACAGCATTACCCCTTCCAATGACGGGCTTGTATACAGCGACACTGGCGGCAACTGTACTGAAAATTCCTTTTAAATTTGCAGCACCAGCTATTATTTCCGGCGTATTCACGGCCGGCATTATTGTTACGATATTGAGTTACTCTGCAGAGCTTTACTTTTAAGCAAAACGCAGAATCATTGCGATTGCAATGGCCTGATATGTCAGTCCGTAGACTAGTTTCATATCACCGAATCGGTCTAGAATGAGATTGTGAAAAAAGAAATGTAATTTATAGAACCAAGTGAGTAGTTTTGTTTTCGTCGCCTCATAAATAACAACAAGTAAATCTGGCAATATACTACCGGCGACTGATGCGGTTAAAATGGCTGTACTCGAATATTCTTTCAGGTTCAAAACGTAGAGGAAAAGATAGAATGCAATCAGATAATCGGCAATCCCGTAAATATAAGACAAACGCCTTTTTTTTCCTCCAGACTTATATCGCTCGAACATATTTGTGTCGCCATGTGGAATAATATCAACAAGAAAATGGAATCCAATTCCAAGTAGAAATCCGATTATTGGACTTCCAGCGTGGAGGCCGATAGCTGTTCCAACGGCTACATGTGTAGTCACTGTCATACGTCGGGATTATAACAAACGTTCAATGTATTTAGTAGCATTTTTCCTGATTGACATTTTGGATCAAAATTGATAATATACGCTCACATTTTTAGCCGTGGTGGCGGAATTGGTATACGCGACGGATTCAAAACCCGTTGCCTTAACAGGCTTGAGGGTTCGAGTCCCTCCCGCGGCACCAGATAATATGAATGTTATTGTGCCGAGAAGAAAACCACCTGTGTGGTTTTCGCGGGACGAGAACGGCCGGAGTCATATGCAAACAGCAGTGAGCATGACGAGGCCCGGACCTGAACCCGAGGCTCTGCAGAGCCGAGAGGTGAGGGCGAGTCCCTCCCGCGGCACCAGATAATTTGGCTGGGTAGCTCAGTTGGTTAGAGCGAAGGACTCATAAGCCTTAGGTCGTGGGTTCAATTCCCACCCCAGCTACCATAAAAAAGATCATATTACATGGTCTTTTTTATTTTTTGATGGAGTTGTCTGTGATACCATCATCGTATGAAATCGATTATTTCTTTTGTTCGCGGAATAAAAATTAATTCAATATCGGATTGGATATTGGCATTTTTGGGAATTTTACTGGTTCGTTTTTTTCTGGAGAATATTTCCAGTGAAACAGCGACAGGGATTTTGGCATCAGATATGTCAACAAATGTGCATTATATTCTTTTCTACATAGCCGTTGCGGCAGTGTTTTTCATTTTGCTTTCAAAGCTTATTCCGCAGGAGAAGAGATTGATCCCAAAACTAATCTTATTTGGTTTCTTGGGTATTTGGATGGCCCCCATTTTCGATATGGTCATTTCGGGGGGATCAGGCTATCCCATGGCTTATATTTTTCAAGAACCAGCGGAACTTATTCGCAGTTTTTTCACATTTTTTGGACCAATGACGATGCCCGGTGCTACACCTGGGGTGCGTCTTGAGATCATTATTCTTATGATCACGATCTTCTTGCTCATGATCACGCTGACCGATTCATTAAAAAAATCCTTCATCGCTAGCCTGGGGTTGTATGCGATTATTTTCTTTTTTGGATCACTGCCAAGCATTGTTTATTTTATTGCACACATTTCTGGTTCAAATCTGGCAGAGGGTCAAAGTATTCTAGAATGGTTTGTAGCAAGCGTTGATCATTCTATACTTGCAGATAATTTTTTACATCAATCAACGCATATTTCCAGTTCGGCAAGACATTTAGAAATCTATTTCAATGCGGGCATATCTCAAATATATTGGCTAATTCTTACCCCGATTCTGTTCATTATTGGAATAATTATTGATCGGGAACAGATGCTGGCGCTCATAAAAAATATACGACCAGAACGCGTTCTTCATTATTGGATGCTTATTGGTTTAGGATTAATCCTTGCGTACTTTTATTCACCCGGCTCGCTCAATTCACTAACATTTTTTAATGTATCGTCCATTCTGATTCTCTTTTTATGCTTTGCACTTGCATGGCTACATGCAGTGAATATAAATGATTTACAAGATATTGAAGTTGATAAAAAAACAAATGCACATAGGCCGATAATTACTGGAACATTATCGTCAGAATTTTCAAAGAGTGTAAATATCGTTCTTGTGATATGGATATTAATTGGAGGTTATATTGTTTCGCATCATGCTCTATATATGCTCATCGCATTTCTTGCATTGTCATATGTGTATTCCTGCCCGCCACTTCAATTGAGGCGCATACCAATACTCTCAACCTTTTTAATTGGCCTCGCATCACTTTCAGCTGCAATGGCAGGGTTTTTTACATTAAGTGCTCAGAAAACCATGAATGCATTTCCAGTTACATGGTTAATATTCATTGTGATTGCATTCACGATTGCGGCAAATGTGAAAGATATAAAAGATGTGGAAGGTGATAATGCAGCGGGCTATAAAACTCTTCCCGTTATGCTTGGAAAAAAGAAGGCAAGTATGCTTATCGGATGCGGAATTGCATTGGTGATTATGTCTATTCCAATCATTGCATCACAGTCAATTATATGGATAAGCTCAATCATCTTTGCTCCCGCGGCCGTCTTTGTTGTGTCGAGAGAAAGGTTCAAGGATAGGCATATTTTCATTTTATATTTTGTGTATACATTTATATCTCTTCTTTTACTTTTAGTCCTTTAATATGAAACAACTTATCTTTATTTACAATGCAGACAGCGGTTTACTCGCAGATGCAGCGGGTGCTTTTCGAAAGGCAACCACCGGTTCATCACTTTGTTCGCTATGTAATATCACGCATGGCGTCATTTCAGAAAAGAAATCGTGGGCAGAATTTGAGTCGCGTCTTTCTCCGGATCCAATTTATTTTCATCGAAATGATATTCCTGAAGATGTAGCGGAATTTTTGAGAGAGGGTAATTTTAACCTCCCATGCATTTTGACGAGAGAGGGTGATGTATTTGAACACATAATTGGTTCAAGTGATCTTGATGCATGCAAAGGGTCCGAAGAATGCCTCATTGATCTTGTAAAAAAGAACATAGCGTAATCATTGACAAAAATGCCTTTATGAGCTATTCTCCTTCTGCGGGGTAGAGCAGTCTGGTAGCTCGTCGGGCTCGACCGTGATACAGTTCTTTTCATGGATACAAAATATAAAGGAGATATTGGAGAGCAAGCAGCTATTCTTCATGCATTGAAGAATGGGTACAATGTCCTGTCACCTATTGGTGATAGACTCCCGTATGATCTCGTATTTGAACGAGATGGTATTTTCCTTCGAATACAGGTAAAGACTGCTTGGTTCGATAGGAAGAAAGAGAACTTTGTCGTTGATGTACGACGAACAAAGACAAATCGCCGTTTCATGAAGCGAGATAGTTACTGTGAGGAAGACTTTGACTTTGCACTTGTATATCTCATTGAAAAAGATATCTTCTATGTTTTTCCTGTAAATGTTTTTATAGGTTATGGTAGTGAGATACATTTTGTAGAAGTGAATAAGCGTCAGCGAAAACCGAAATCAGCAATGTTTCGAGACGCATGGGAATTGTTGTCGCAATGGGCCGCATTGCATGAAAGTGCATGTCAGTATTCTGTCAAATTCGGGGAAGCCTCTGTTGATGGTGATCCCGAGCCAAGCCCGCAAGGGAAGGTGTAGAGACTTGACGGCAGACACCCTAACGATTCGTCGTGGGTGAAGAGAAAGTCCAGACCACAAATCTTTTAGAGCGACGAAAGTCGTAGTTGGTAAGCATAACCCGAAGGTCATTGGTTCAAATCCAATCCCCGCAACCAAAAACCTGTCTAGTTTTCTAGGCGGTTTTTTGTTTAACCAAGTGGGACGTCAGATCCCTTCAGATCCCTGTCGTGGTAACATGCTCTCAAATATGGATCTTAAACAGCAGACAATTGATACCTATGAACGAACAGCTGGAAAAATGGCTGAAAAATTTAATGCCATCGGTCCTCGAATAGAGGATATTGAGCGTGGGTTTTCTTTTATAGATAAACAAAATCCATCTGTACTGGAGATAGGCTGTGGTAATGGACGAGACGCTAAAGTGATTCTGAAGCACACAAATCGGTATCTTGGAATTGATATTTCAGAATCCATGATAAAAATTGCAAGAAAAAGTGTACCAAATGGAGCATTTGAAGTATCTGATATAGAAGCGTTTACCCTGCCCAAAAATATAGACATCGTTTTCTCATTTGCTTCACTACTACACTCTGAAGCTAAAGACGTCCAAGATATTCTAATAAGTGTACATGAGGCTCTGAGTGAAAACGGAATATTCTATATCTCACTAAAATACGGAAATGGAATGACAACAACGACAGATCGGTTTGGAACAAGAACATACTACTTCTACACACCTAAAGATATAGAAGGAATGGCGGCGCAAAAATATGAAGTACTTTGGTCTGATAGGCAAGAAGTCTTAAGTCAAGATTGGTTCACAATTGTTCTCAAAAAGAGATAGTTGGACCTCAAGCACTCTCCGCTCCACCGTTCTGAACCCGTCCCGAGTATGGAGCTAAATAAAAATAATCCAACTCGGGATTGTTGTTTATGTTCGGATATGAGAATACCGCTAGCGGTCCATTGTCAACGATTCACATAAACATTTGCTATAGATTCTAGGTATGGCAAACTAGATCTGTATGAATACAAATGAGCGAGCGCTACAATTACATGAGGAGCATAAGGGAAAAATTGAAATTGCATCCAAAGTTGAGGTAAAAAATGCAGATGATCTGAGCCTTGTGTACACACCGGGGGTAGCGGAAGCATCCCGAAAAATTGCAGAAAACACAGAAAATGTATGGAAATATACAGCTCGTGGTAATTGGGTTGCCGTTGTGAGTGACGGAACGGCAGTGCTCGGACTCGGTGATATTGGTCCGGAAGCTGCGCTTCCTGTTATGGAAGGGAAGGCGATTCTTTTTAAGCAATTTGGCGGCGTTGATGCTTTTCCGATTTGTGTGAACACAAAGGATACGGATGAAATTGTGGCGCTTGTAAAGCAAATTGCTCCAAGTTTTGGAGGTGTGAATTTAGAAGATATCGCCGCGCCAAAATGTTTTGAAATTGAAGCTCGCTTGAAGGAAGAACTAGATATCCCTGTTTTTCATGATGATCAGCATGGAACGGCCATTGTGGTATATGGAGGTCTTTTAAATGCGGTCAAAGTTGTACAAAAAGATATTCGGACAGCACGTATTGTGATTAGTGGTTCAGGCGCTGCAGGTATTGCTATTGCTAAATTATTATTAGCAGCGGGTGCGACATCAATCATTATGACTGATAGTCGTGGCATTTTGAGCTCTGATCGATCCGATTTGAATCCCGCAAAGCAGGCAATGCTTAAAACAACAAATCAAGAGAATATTTCTGGCTCGCTCGCTGACGCTATGAACAATTCAGATATTTTCATTGGTGTGAGTGCGCCGGGGATTGTTGATGAAGCGATGGTGAAATCAATGAATGAAAACGCTATTGTATTTGCGATGGCTAATCCAGTCCCGGAAATTATGCCTGATCTTGCAAAAAATGCTGGAGCTGCCATTGTGGCAACTGGACGAAGTGATTTTGCGAATCAGGTAAATAATGCCCTTGTATTCCCAGGCTTTTTCAAGGGTCTATTCGCATCCGGATCCCGAGAGATAACGGAAAAAATGAAGCTCGCGGCGGGAGGGGCTTTGGCGGCATTGCTCGAAAACCCAGAACCAGAGAAAATCATCCCATCGATTTACGATGATGGCGTGGCTGATGCGATTGCAAAAGCTGTTCAAGATGCCTCATAGAGCCATTCGATTGGAAATGGTATACTAGTGAGAGATATGGCTCATATTGTTTCGGTTGTGAATCAGAAAGGAGGAGTTGGCAAGTCGACGACAGCCGTGAATTTGGCTGCTTTTTTGGCTGATCATGGAAAATATGTCCTGCTTGTCGATCTTGATCCACAGGGGAATGCTACAAGCGGTCTTGGTCATGCACCCGATGGCATAGAGGGGACATATGAAGCTATGGCGGGCATGAAGCATCCGAAGGACATCATGCTTCCAACCTCGCATGATGGATTATATGTTTTAGGCGCGAATCAGAATTTGGCTGGAGCATCCGTTGAGCTTGTGAATGAATTCAATCGCGAGCGCAAATTGCATGAAGCACTTCTGCCGATTCGGAATGATTTTGATTATATTATTATCGACAATCCGCCTTCGCTTGGACTGCTTGCAATTAATGGGATGGTTGCTGCAGACAGTGTTCTCATTCCCGTTCAGGCCGAGTATTTTGCGCTTGAAGGACTTGGACAGCTTATGAAAACGATTGGTATGATAAAACAATCGGTTAAGCCCGAACTCGAGATCATGGGAGCCGTTATTACGATGTTTGATCCTCGTACGAAGCTCTCGAAGCAGGTTCTTGAAGAATTGTATCGGCATTTTCCTGGCAAGATTTTCCGAAGTGTTATTCCGCGTAGTGTTCGATTAGCTGAGGCACCGAGTTTTGGAAAATCTATTTTGCATTATGATCCATCCTCTAAAGCTAGCGAGGCATATGGCCGGCTGGCTAAAGAGTTTTTAATGAGAGAAACTACATAATATGAGTCAAAAAATTGGGGGGCTCGGTCGTGGTTTGGGTGCACTTCTACCACAAACAGCGCCGGTGAAAACAGATGTTAAGCCAAAGAGGCAAGAGATATCAGATGAAAAAATGTCTGATCTTGAAATTGATATTGCATCGAAGATCAGGGTGCTTGAAATTTCGCCAGATGACATTATTGAAAATCCACATCAGCCCCGCACCTATTTTTCAGACGAAGAACTTAACGATTTAAAAGCGTCCATTAAAGAGCATGGTATTTTGCAGCCTCTAGTTGTTTCGGAGCGAGCGGGTGGTCGATTTGAACTCATCGCTGGAGAGAGAAGATTGCGTGCATCTCGCGCAATTGGACTCGAAAAAGTCCCAGTTATTGTTCGAAGTGAAATCACTGAACAAAAGAAATTAGAATTAGCTCTAATCGAAAATATTCAGCGCCAGCAATTGAATGCGGTTGAAGAGGCGAAGGCATATGAAGCGCTTGCTGATCTTTTTTCGCTGACGCAGGCGCAAGTTGCCGAACGAGTAGGGAAGAGTCGTTCATATGTGACGAATATCATGCGTTTACTTGATTTGAATGATGAGATGCTTGATGCATTGACAAGAGGAAAGATCACAAAGAGTCATGCGCGCGCATTGCTTTCAGAGGGTGATGCTGAGAAACGAAAAGTCCTTTTTGATCAGATGATGCAAGGGGGAATGACGGTTCGTGAGGTTGAAGCAAAAGCAACAGGACTTGAGCGGCATGTTTCAAAATCTTCAAAGAAAGATCCAAATATCGTGGCTCTTGAGCATGAATTACGGCAAGAGCTTGGGACGAAAGTACAGATTAATATGCGCGGTGTAGGTGGAAAAATGACAATTACTTTTTATTCTAAATCTGATTTAAAACGCATTATTGAAAAATTGATGGACTGAGCTCCACTTCCCGTCATGCCAGATACTGAATCAAGTTCAGTGTATGCTTGGTTCTCCTGTCTGTCGTCATCTCGAGTGAATACGAGACCTGCCTCTACCTGACGGTAGACAGGTGCCGGCAGGCAGGGATCTCTTGTTTTTTCTCTCCTTACTTTTCTTTAAAGAAAAGTAAGCAAAAGAACGCCGCCAGTGCTCGCTTTGTCACATGCATAAAGCGTCATCGCTCGGGCAAAACAGAGAGTAGGAATGTCTTTATTTTTCTTAATACAGTGGTGCGTTCATTCCTATCGGCTGTTTTGCAATTCCTCGCTCTTGCCGCATGCAATGTGACAGTCTCGCAGGTGGCGGCAGATTCGAACAGCAAAAATCTAAACAACGAATAGTTGAATGATTTAAAATAAAAACACGTCCGATTTTATTTACGTGGACGTGTTCGCTAGACGTTTGAATGAGTCATTGGACTGACGCATTCGCCTCCAAGCGTGGCGGTTCGGCACTCTGGATCATGATTCCAGCTGATGCCAGTGACAGTGATGTCGTGAGAACTTGCGACTCGATCGAGCTCCATCGTGGCCTTGATCATATTTGTAGAGCCCTCGAGAATCTCGACAACTTCGCGAATCAAATCTGTGCTCATTTCTTTCTCCTTGGCCGTATTTTAACAGATTATCGCTTCATGAGCGAACTGAGGATGGACCGCTTATTTTTCTTCAGCGCATCCTTAATTTTACTGCGAGCATGGTGCGTTTTTACAAATTTTAGCCAGTCGGCATTTGGACTTTTTCTATTCCGATCTGTGAGGATTTCGCACATATCACCAGACTTCAATTCGGCATCAAGGTTCACCATTTGATGATTGATTTTGGCTCCAGAGGCTTTATTCCCGATTTCTGTATGAATATTGTATGCAAAATCGACTGGCGTTGATCCGAATGGTAAATCAATAACATCACCTTGCGGAGAAAATACAAAAATTCTGTCTTGGAACATATCGAGCTTTAATTCGGCTAGACGATCCATAAAATCATCCTGATCTAATTCCTTTTGAATATCTGAAAGCTCGTCCATCCATTGAATTTGACGCGCTTTAATCTTGCCGCCTTCCTTATATCGCCAATGGGCAGCAATACCGTATTCGGCCTCTTCATGCATTTCTAGTGTTCGAATTTGGAATTCTAAAATGGACCCTTCCGGAGACAGAACGGTTGTATGCAGGGATTGATAGCCATTTGGTTTTGGTTGCGCAATATAATCTTTAATACGTCCTGGAAGGGGTTTATACATGGAATGTAAAATTCCGAGCGCTCCATAGCATTCGCTTACATCATCTAAAATAATTCGCAGGGCGACAATGTCATAAACTTTATTGATGTCATTTCCATAGCGTTTCAATTTTTTATAGAGGCTGTGACAATATTTGATGCGTCCATGAATATTGATAGGGGCGATGTCATGATCGAGAAGATTCGATTCTACTTCTTGCATCGCTTTATTCATCGCTGGTCCGAATTTTTTTACACGTTGCTCAAGAAGATGCTTTGTCCAGTTATATTCCTTTGGTTCAAGGTATTTGAAGGCATAATCCTCGAAAAGTCCTCTGTATTCACCCATACCGAGGCGGTTAGCAATTGGGGCGTAAATTTCCATCACCTCGCGGGCGATGCGTTCGCGCTTATGTTCTGGAATCACGTACAGCGTTTCCATATTATGCATGCGGTCGGCAAATTTAATAAAAATCACTCGAACATCTTTTGCCATCGCGATAAACATCTTTCGTAGATTTTCGACATAGCGTTCCAGTCCGCGGTATTTTACATGCCCCAATTTTGTGACAGCAGACACCATTCCGGCAATATCCTCGCCAAACTTTTTCTCGAGCTCTTCTTTTGTAACCTCCGTGTCTTCAACAATATCATGCATGAGTCCCGCTGCGATCACATTTGCTGGTAATCGCCAATTTGCAAGCTTCATTCCCGTCGCAAATGCGTGAACGAAATATGGCTCACCCGTCTTTCTCATCTGGCCCTCATGCGCTTTTTTCGACAAATTATATGCCTTTTTAATAATGCCAATATCGTCCTCGGTATAGCGATCCGGGGCAAGTTTGGCTTTTAATACACTAAAATTTGTGCCTGTATTTACTTTTGCGGGCATACTACCAATGTAACATGTCTGCAAAAATAAAAAAGAGCTTGTATTTGGTGCTTTATAAAAAAATGCCCCATATCGTGAGTGATATGGGGCGCGGTCTTTAGCCGGAGATATTACTCTCTGAAGACGGGCACAG
Organism: uncultured Gammaproteobacteria bacterium; assembly: GCA_964344415.1. Taxonomy (GTDB): domain Bacteria; phylum Patescibacteriota; class Patescibacteriia; order UBA9934; family UBA9934; genus CAYFMS01. The sequence continues at coordinate 293,279 of CAYFMS010000001.1, forward strand.
CGAGGGAGCCGTCGTCTTTGTCGTACCGATACGCTTCCAGAAAGATCACGCAGGTGTAGCTGTCAAGAACGATAAAGGGCACGCTCCGCCAGGATTTGTCGCGAGTCGTCTTGCACTCCAGACCCGGGATGAACCAGCCGAAGCGCTTCGTGTGGTCGGTTGCCTTCATCCGCTGTGGGTGTTGGGCAGCAACATACATGAGCGCAAGGCCGGGGGAGGTCTTGGGATCACGCACCTCGACAGGCTTCTTGCCTACATTCGTGTCGAGCTTGACGCATCGCCAGCGCAGCGTCCACGGCTTGAAGTCCTCAGATCCCTCAAGTAGCCGGAGATTGTTGGGACTCGATATCATGCCACCCCACCGCTTGCTGGCACTCTGGCCGTCTTTGGTCCAGTCCCAGGCGAAATCGAAGCTCTCCTGCAAATCACTGAGATTTACTTCGAGCACCACGACCGTTTCCAGATCTTTGGGATCGAAGTCGGGAGCCTTCTCGGGCCCGTCCCAGGTGAAGCGGGTGAAGTCGATGTCCTTCTCGGTGCAACGTACCTTGAAGGCCGACATTACATCCGCAGCGGGATTGAAGACCTCGTGGATGAGGTGACACTTCGGGTGACCCTTGAGTTCGCCGACCCACCAATTCATCAAATCATCGTCACTGAGGAGCTTCTTGATCAACTTGACCGTGCCGCCGAAGCGGAAGAACCGGTTGATGAACTCCACTGCCTGGTTGAGGAAAATGTCGGGCATTTTGTACCTCTGAAGCCATCTCCGACTAGCCTGCAAGAACACCCAATGTGCCTAGCAAACCTGCCGATATATGTATTGAGAATGGCATCCTCGAGCCACAAATGTAGCTAGAAAATGCCGTTCTCAATGAAAAGAGTGGTTGTTTAGTGTAGAGTATTTTTCACTCCTTGTCAATCCTAATCCTTCTTTTTTGGCCACCGCGCGCGTGGGTTTTCACGCTTTGCTTGCAGTCTTTCAATGGCGATTTCTGCCGTTACTTCTTTCGGGTCCATCGACTTTGGAATGGAAACATTCGTTTTACCATCTGTGATATAGGGTCCGAATCGTCCGTCTTTAATAAGAATCGGACTCTTTGAATTCGGATCTTCTCCTAATTCGGCAATTGGCGTCATGGCCTTTTTCTTTGCTTCTTCAGCTTCTTTCAGTAGTACACGCGCCGTAGCTTCATCGATTTCAAAAATATTATTGTCTTCCGGAATAGAAGCATTTACTTTTCCAGATTTTAGATACGGTCCATAAGGTCCGATCAATGCTTGAATCTCAGTACCGTCCTCTCGACTTCCGACTAATCGCGGCAATTCAAGAAGCTTCAATGCTTCTTCATATGTCACAGATTCCATATTCATGGATTTGAGTAGGGAAACATTTTTCGTTTTTTCACCTCCCTCAACATATTCTCCCAGTTGAATATAGCCCCCAAACCGACCCGTTTTTACATAAATCGGCTTTCCAGTTTTTGGGTCATCGCCGAGCTTGCGAGGCGGCATAATGTCTTCTCGCGTCAAATCCTTTTCCTTCTTTTCTAAGTTTTCGTGGAATGGTCCATAAAAACCTTCGAGCATAGGACGCCATTCAACTTTACCTTCCGCAATTTCATCCAGTGTTTTCTCCATTGTTGCCGTAAATTCGAAGTTCACAATATTCTCGAAATGTTCAACGAGAAGGTCATTAACGATAAAGGCAATATCAAGCGGGAAGAGTTTTCGATTCTCATCTCGGTCAATGTATCCACGATCAACAATGGTACCAATGGTAGGTGCATAGGTAGATGGTCTTCCAATCCCATGCTCTTCCAGTTCCTTAATCAGCATAGCATCTGAATACCGTGCTGGCGGTTGCGTAAAGTGCTGTCCAGCTTCAATATTCTTCGCTTTCAGTTTTTCACCTTCCTTCAAATCGGGGAGAATCTTTTCTTTTGCAGATTTATACACTTTCATGAAACCATCAAAAACGATAATGCTTCCATTTGCGCGCATCGTGTAATCTTTCGCGGTAAAATCGACAGCGGTTTGTTCGATCTTTGCCGGTGGAAGCTGACTTGCAACCGTTCTTCGCCAAATCAAATCATAAATCTTGAACATTTGTGCATCGATATCTGACTTCAAGCGATCCGGCGTTGCGGTGATGTCGGTTGGGCGAATAGCTTCATGAGCTTCTTGCGCGCCTTTTGATTTTGTTTTGTACTGAACAGACCCTTTCGCATAATCTGCTCCATAAACTGATGAGATAAAGCTTTGCGCATCATCAAGGAATTGCTTCGATAAATTCATCGAGTCGGTACGCATATACGTTATGCGTCCGGTTTCATAGAGTTTTTGCGCAAGTCGCATTGTTTGCTTCGCGCTGTAACCAAATTTATTATTCGCTTCTTGCTGCAAAATTGATGTTCGAAGAGGTGTTGGACTTTTGCGACTACGATGTTTCTTTTCAATCGAGGAAACGGTGAAGTTTTCATCTTTAATATCATCGACGATTTTTGTCGCCTCTTCTTCTGACTTGATGTCGAGTTTATCGAGCTTTTTTCCTGCACGATGCGTTAGTTTTGCTGGTAATTCTTGCTCAGATTTTTCGAAAAGTCCTTCAATGGTCCAATACTCTTCTTGATCGAATGCGCGTCGTTCGCGTTCACGCTCTACAATGAGGCGCACAGCGACGGACTGAACGCGGCCAGCTGAAAGTCCTCGACGAACTTTTTTCCATAAAAACGGTGATAATTCATAACCAACAATGCGGTCAAGAATACGCCGAGCTTGCTGAGCATCTACGAGATCCTGTTCAATGGTACGCGGTGCCTCAAGTGCCTTATTGATTGCCTTCTTCGTAATCTCGTGGAAAGTAATACGCTTCGCCTTTTTTGGATCGAGCTTTAAAATTTGTGCAATATGCCATGCAATTGCCTCTCCTTCGCGGTCTTCATCAGTAGCAAGGTAGACTTCATCTGCATCCTTTGCGGCGCGCTTTAAGTCTGTCGCCCGTTTCTTTTTATCTGTCGGTACAATGTATTTTGGTTCAAATCCATTCTCAAAATCCACGCCCATTTCCTTTTTCGGGAGATCACGAATATGGCCGAATGATGAAATAACGGCATAGGTATCCCCAAGGAATTTATTAATTGTCTTCGCCTTTGTGGGCGACTCAACGATCAGGAGCTTTTTCATATCGCGCTTATCATGATGTCCATTTTATCATTTGTCAAATCTATTTTTGCTTTGCAGCTTGCTGTACGATCTCTTTTTCACTCATCCATAATGACCGAATTTCCCCGGCGGTATAGAGTGATCCTGTAACCAAAAGTGCCTCATCTTTTTTAAGATTCTTAGCGATGCTTTGCACAGCTTGCTTTGGGTCGAGGAACATATTTCCGCGTTTTGAAGCAGGGACCTTCTTCAAGATAAATGATGGGTTCTGGGCCTTTCTATGTGTGTCAGTGAAACGAGTTGCATGAATTCGGTCAGCGACGGGGAGAATGAGTTTCAGGCTTTTTTCAAGTTCCTTCTTTCCTGATGCTGAATATAGGACATGTAATTTTTTTCCAATGCGTCTCGCAAGCTCGGCGCCAGCAGCCACTTTTGCAGGATTATGTGCACCATCCAATATAATGAAAGGACTCTTTGAAATAACTTCAAATCGGCAGGGGAGGGGCTGATAGTCTGATAGGGCCTTTTCTACTGCATCCTCTGAAACATGCAATTCTTTTGCTGCTGCCACTGCGATGGCGGCATTATGCGCACCATGCTTACCAGCGAGATTCGGATTGCGATGATGTAATTCATTTGTGACAAAGAATAGGGCGGCATCTTTCTTTACGGCTTCTTCACAAAAAACCTTTTTTAGCCTTGGTCTGCTTTCTCCAACAATGGTATTCCCTCCTTTTTTTATAATCCCAGCCTTTGCATGCGCAATCGCCTCGAGCGTGTCACCAAGAATTTCAGTATGATCTTTGCTGACATTGGTGATAATAGCGAGTTGTGATGTCGCAATCGCATTTGTTCCATCATATCGGCCGCCGCATCCGACCTCTAATACGCAATATTCAGCCCCAGCTTTTTCAAATGCATAGAGGCCAAGGGCCGTTGATAAATCAAAAAAAGATAGGGGAGGGTGTTTTTGTAAAAATGTAATATATGTTTTTGTAACCTCGGCAATGCATTTTATGAATACATCGGGATTAATAAGATTGTTTTGGAATATGAATCGTTCGAGGAATGTTGTTGTATGCGGTGAAATATATGCAGATGTTTTCTTACCGTCACGCGTGAGCATCATTTGAATGAGTTTCGCTACCGTTCCTTTCCCGCTCGTTCCGGTGATATGGACAATATTCATTTTTTTGTCTGGTGCATCGAGTGCATCCAAAAAAGAACGCATGTTTTTGATCCTCGAATCGAGTACGCGCTTTGAATTCGTTGATGTTGGCTGATAAATATTATGCAGCGAAATAAAACCCTCAACGGATTTTTTGTATTTCAAATAGAGATCCTTTTTCATTCTTCTCGATTGTAGCGATTCACCCTGTGTATTTCAAGTTTTAAGGCAATCGATACTGCATGCCTGCTTCTTGAATGATTGCTTGCTTGAGTTCGAGCTCGGAGAGCGTGGCCATGATTGTCGCGGCATCCATTCCCGTCTTTTCTATCATATGATCGATATGCATAGGAGCATCCGTTATATGGGTCAGTATGGCTTTTTCCGTATCATTTTCCGGTTTATACGCGATGCGAGTTTTTTCTGCCGATCCAAAATATTCCGTGATTACTGAACGATTTATGAGAGGGATAGCGCCTTGAGCGATTAAGCCATTTGTTCCGGCAGATTGGGGGCTGTTGACTGGGCCAGGGAGGGCGAAGACTTCACGATTTTGCTCCATTGCTGTTCTTGCTGTAATAAGGGATCCAGACCGAAGCGCTGCTTCTATAACAATAGTCGCTTTGGACATTCCTGAAATAATTCGATTACGAATCGGGAAAAGACCTTTGTGGGGAATTTTATCAGGTTCCTGTTCTGAAATAACAGCGCCCCCATTTTCGATAATATGTTTTGCTAATCGTTTTTCCCGCAGGGACATTTTCTGATGTCCACCTGCGAGTATGGCTATGCTTGGAATTCCTGCTTGTATACATGCGGTATGTGCAGCAGTATCAATCCCATAAGCAAGGCCGCTAACGATGCAAAAACCATCTGGGATGCTGCTTACGAGCCTTTCGGTACATCTCTTTCCATATGGCGTCGCCATTCTTGATCCAACGATAGCTATATAATGATTGGCATTTGGAATATGGCCGGCAATGTATAATTGTTTTGGTGGATCATAAATTTCGCGGAGAAGCTTTGGATATGCTTCATCGCTACATTGAATTCTCTTTGGCATATTGGACTATGAATGCCATTTTTTCTCATGTGTATCTACGCGATCCCGAATTTCATTACTTGCATCTGATCGGACTTCCCAAATTTTTCTGTCGAGATAATCTTTTGTGACCATTTCTGAACGGATTCTTGTGATCTCACGATTGAATTCATTTTTTGTCACCATTTGAGCCTCGATGAGCGCAAAACGACGATCCACATGGGTCGCGAAGCTCTGAATAACTTCGGTTAATTCTTGAACGGCTTTCCCCACGATGCGCTCGACAATGCGCTCAACATCCGGGACTGTTGTGTATTTGGACATAACAATGTTGTGGGGAGTGGAATTATATATTCAGTTTACCACTAAAATGTTTGCTCTTCTATCTCTTGATTTTTGATCTTTTCCACAATGGCTCGAGTGATGCCGTGTAGTTCGCTTATTTCTTTTTTATCGAATTTCGACAGAACCCATTTTTCAAGTGGCATCTTTTCTGGCGCTGATCCGACGCCGATTTTTATGCGCCAATAATCTTCACCGATATGTTTTGTTAATGATTTTACGCCATTATGCCCTCCGCTTGATCCACCTTTTCGTATGCGCAATTTTCCAAATTCAAGTGTCACATCGTCATAAACAACAATCACTTCTTCAGTTTTATATTGCTGCTTGAGCGCTTGCGCGGCTTCACCAGAAGCATTCATGAATGTAAGCGGCTTGGCAAGAATGGCCTTTTTCCCATTTAGCTGCGTTTCAATGATTTCTGCCTTGAATTTTTTATTCACTTTCCAAGTCTCACCAAGATCCTCCGCCAGTGCATCGAGTACAGCAAAGCCGACATTATGCCTCGTTCCATCATATTTCCCCCCCGGATTTCCAAGGCCAATGATAAGCATATTATCCACGAGTGGTGTGGCTTTTCTTTCTTTCCTCGACAGAAATCCGAATAGGGCTTCCTTCAAAGTCATAATGTTTTCTTAGCTGATTTTTCAAGAATCGCAGATAGGACGGATGCAAAGCGTCATGTCTTTTTTGCTTAATACCAAGCTTGAAAAGAGGTGGATTAATCCCCGCCTGCCGGAAATAGGTAATTTTCGGATGCGCAACTCCTTTTCCGCGACTTGGCTTATGACGCATGATTGACCGCGCAATAAATTCATAGGTCTGATCCTTATTTAGCTGTGTGAATCGTGATTGATATACATGATCAATGACATCGAATAGATTCTGAACGCGTTTACCGGTTTTTGCTGATGTAAAAACAAGTGGGGCATAGCTAAGCATGGGCAGATGCGCCCGTAGATAATTTTCGTATTCATTTATTGTCTTGGAGTCTTTTTCTGGAATAAGGTCCCATTTATTCGCAACAATGATGCAGCTTGCTCCTGTTTCGCTAATTTTTCCTGCAAGGAATTTATCCTGCATGCGAATGCGTTGTGTGACATCGAGCACAAAAAGTACAACATCTGATCGTTTCATTGCGCGAAGTGTTCTTGTGACACCCGATTGTTCGAGTTTCGACTTTCCGCCATGTATGCGGGCCATTTTTCTGATTCCTGCCGTGTCCACGAGCGTATAGTTCTGCCCCGCGACTGTGATGATGGTGTCATTTGGTTCACGCGTTGTATGCTCTCGATCTGCTTCAATAAATCGATGCTCGCCGAGCATGGAATTCAGAATTGAAGATTTCCCCACATTTGGCCGCCCAATAACAGCAACACGAAGCGATGTAATTTCACGCACTTCAACCGGTGCCTTGTCAATTTCATGAAGCTTTTCAAAAATGTCATCAAGAAGATCTCCAACGCCAAGGCTGCGTGCCGCAGAAATAGGGATTGCTTTACCAAGCGGCCAATTTGACCAACTTTTTTCGTTCACCTGACCGATGAGTTTTTGGTTGTCAGCCTTATTTGCAATGGTGAGAACGGGTGCGTCTGAAGATAGGAGCTCCTTTGCGAGTTCATGATCTTCAGGTTGCAGTCCTGCCTGTACATCTGTAACAAAGAGAATAAGGTCCGCTTCTTTCATTGCAAGGCGCGCCTGCTCGGCAATGTTCTTTTCGATTTCATCACGATAGTCAACATCAAGTCCGCCAGTATCAACCATGCGTATTACCTCGCCACGCCAAATACAATCGGCTTCATACCGATCTCGCGTTGTGCCGGGAATGGCAGAAACAAGTGATTTTTGCTCTTCGATGAGTTTGTTAAACAAGGAAGATTTACCGACATTCGTTCTCCCGACGATGACGACTTTTGGCACATGAAGAGATATATTCATGATAATGGTTAGCGCAAAACAATATTTTGGGCATTTTGGCCTAAAATGATAAGAAAATCAACCCCTTCTTCGCCCGAAGGGCTATCAACATTGAGTTCTCTTGGCACAATTTCCGGTGAAAGGAGCCATCCTTCGACAGATTGAGCGATATCGGCACTTAAAAATTCCTTCAAAACTTCAAGCTCGGCTGACTTTTTTCCTTCAGTCAAATCGTAAATAATGGTTCTTTCATATCCGCGCGAGTCTGCATTGCTGATATCTGTGATATTGAATCCAGATGCGGCGAGGATATCCGCAAGATCGCCAGCAAGTCCAGTAACGAATGTCCCATTTTGAATTTCAACGTATATTTCTTGTTCAGGCGGTTCCAGACTACGTGCACTTGAGAAATCTAAATCTTCGTCACTAAACATATTTGCAGCCAAATATTGCAAGTCAGACCAATCATCTTGCTTTGGAAGTAGAACATAGGCTCCGTTGATCGTTGATGAATAGAGCGGGCTTCCGGGGGCATCGTCAAGGACGAAGTGATTCATATTGTCATTGCTGAGCTCTGGCGCAAATTTAGCGAGTCGTACCATTTCCCAAATCGATAAATTCGTTTCGACATGTCGATTGAAAAGTTGAGCAATGCTATTAAGTCGAGCTGGATTAAACAGGGTGCTGCTTGAAAGGATTTTGTCTTTTGCTGCCGTAATAACCTTTTGCTGTCTAGCTGCGCGCGCAAAGTCAGAACCTTCACCATTATTTCCATGTCTAGACCGCGCATATTGAAGTGCGGTTTCACCATTCATATGCTGCCAGCCTTCTTCGAATGTCAGGCTTTGCGTCAAATCGTTCGCTGCTGGATAAAGTGGATCTGTGAATGTGCGGTCGACATAAACATCTACGCCGCCAATAGCATCAATGAGTTCTTCAAAGCTCGAAAAATCAATTTTGACATGATATTGGATTTCTTGGTCTAGAATTTCTTCTAAAATGCTAACGGTTTGTTCTGGTCCAGACCCCGGATCATCGATTTCTCCATAAGCATTTGCATGATTCACTTTTCGCCAGCCATATCCGGGAATTGGAACGACAAGGTCACGAGGAATGGATAGCATGCTCGCTTCATTCGTGGATGGCTTGAAGCTAGCGAGGATGAGCGTGTCTGTTAATTCTGGTCCGTCATGGCTTCCGCCACCAATTCCCATGAGAAGGACATTGATTCTATCGTCATTTTCACCAGAAATAGATTTATCATTCGATGTAATGAGACGTTCAAAAGGGGAGAAAAGTGTGAAATGTTCTCCTTCTCCGCTACTTGTCTGCGCGTATTGATGTGAAAAAAGAATCCCGACAATTGCGAGGGAAAGAAAGGTTGCAATGCCAAATTGGAGTCCGCGATTTCTTTTTTTTCGTATGGACCTTTTTGGTGCAAGATTGTATTTCTTTTTAAGAAAATCAACCGAATAATCCTCGGGCATAGTTATGGCGATTGTAACATGTTTATTGTGAGTAGAAAACAGGGGGTGGGCTACCGTTACGAATTTACAGATAATACGGATATACGGATTTTTGGGTGTGGGCAGCCGTTACGGATTTATGTGGAGGAGATAAAAGAGATTGAGGAGATTTTAGGAGCTTCCCGTCATTCCGGCCTCCGAGCCGGAATCCATCGCAATACGAAAAGCGATGGATCCTGAATCTAGTTCAGGATGACAAGAAATCGGCATTTCGATTCAACCTTAACTTGGTCGTCGATCATAAACAGATTTGTAATCAAAAACCCGCCGAGTTGGGCGGGGAGGGATGGGCGCGGCTCGGACAAGGATGAATATCCGAGCCGCGGTGCTTGCGCACATCGGCTAAATCGAGACAGGCAAATGTACTCGGGTTTTCCGATCCCCTCACGCCGGTTTTGGTTATTGGCGTGAAGATTGTGGGCCGAGGAGGGCTCGAACCTCCAACTTCCGTCTATTACATCTCAGGCATAGACCTGAAATGTGGCAGACGGTGTTCTCACCATTGAACTATCGACCCAGTTTCGGCAGATTATATAATTGCAAAAAGAACGTCAAGCATTTTCTATCCATACCGTAATAAATATGCTACACTTTGCGTAGTAAAAATATATGAGATTTCGAGGACGGCAGTATACTGAAGATCATTTTTTGAAGCGATTATTGGGTTCGACGCTTGGATCAATCGCTCTTTTTTTGCTTGAAGTCATTCAGATCGGTGTTATTGCCGGCGTCATCATTTTTAGTGTTCGAACATTTCTTGTGAAGCCATTTGTGGTACAGGGCGGGTCCATGGAGCCGAATTATTACGATAATGAGTATCTTATTATTAATCAGACGCAAAAGCAGTATAAGCGCGGCGACACGGTTGTTTTTCATCCGCCCGGAAATGAGCAGCAATTTTACATTAAACGCATTATTGGCCTACCCGGAGAAGTCGTTGAGTTAAAAGACGGTGTCATTATGATTTTTAATGACGATCATCCGAATGGTTTTCAGCTCAATGAATCCTATATTCACGAATTCACACATGGACGTGAACGTGTAACAGTTGGTCTTGACGAATACTATCTTTTGGGGGATAATCGTGACTCGAGTTTAGACTCGCGGAATTTTGGCCCCGTGCCAAATGAGAACATTGTTGGTAAGGTCTGGTTGCGCGGATTACCATTTGAACGCGCCGGAATTATTGATAGACCGATTTACACATATTAGTTAGCTATGCCGAAGAAATCTACGAAGAAGCAAGTGGAGGAAAAGCCAAAAAAGAAAATAACAAAACCAAAATTACTGAGAGGTTTTAGAGATATATTGCCCGAAGAGCAGGTGTACTGGAATCATGTGACCGATGCTGCGAGACGGATTTCTGAAGATTATAGCTTTGGACGTATTCGCCTTCCATACCTCGAACGCACACGACTATTTGAACGTACGATCGGAAAGGGGACGGATGTTATTGATAAGGAGATGTACAAGTTTGAGGATGCTGGCGGAGACAAGGTTTCTTTGCGTCCTGAAGCAACGGCGCAAATAGCCCGCGCTTATATTGAACATGGAATGCTTAATTTACCGCAGCCTGTAAAGATGTGGTACATGGGACCAATGTTCCGGCATGATCGCCCGCAAGCTGGACGGTATCGTCAGTTTTGGCAATGGGGAATCGAGGTACTTGGGTCTAGCGATCCTATTACAGATGCACAGATTATTTTGATGATGCACCGATTCATGGCTGAGCTTGGCTTGAATGTAAAAATCAAAATCAACTCAATTGGGACATCTGAATCTCGTCGAGAATACATCATGGAGCTTGTAAGTTATTTCAAGCAATTCCGAAGTAAGCTAAGTGACGTTGATAAGAAGCGATTGCAGAAGAATCCACTTCGGCTTCTTGACTCGAAAGAGGATGGAATGGCCGAATTGAAGCAGGATGCGCCTCAGATTCTTGATTGGCTTGATGATGAGTCTAAGAAAGAATTCATGACACTTCTTGAGTATTTGACGGAGGCGGAAGTTCCATATGAACTCGATCCATTTTTGGTAAGAGGTCTTGATTATTACGGTAAAACAGCGTTTGAAGTTGTTGCCGTTGATGAAGATGGTAAAGAATTGCTTGGCGGACTATCCCTTGCTGGTGGAGGTCGATACGATGACTTGATTCCCCAAATCGGCGGTCGTGAAGAATTTGCCGGTGCTATCGGTGCCGCGGTTGGCGTGGAACGCGTAATCCTTGCAATGAAAGAATCAGGTATTGATCTTGGCCCAGGAACAGATGTTGATGTATTTTTCTGTCAGCTTGGAGAGGCTGCAAGACGAAAGGGGCTGAATATTTTTGAGGATTTCAGAAAGGCTGATGTTTCAATTGCTGAAGCATTCGGTAAAGGATCGCTCAAAGCGCAGCTTGAAACGGCAGATAAGCGTAATGCAAAAATCGCTCTTATTCTCGGACAAAAAGAGGTGCTTGATGGAACAATTATCATCCGAGATATGGATAGCGGTGGTCAGGAAATTGTGAATGTTGAAAAAGTGGTCAGCATTGTAAAAAAACAATTGAAGTAATCGTAATAAGGTTAAACCTTGCTTGTGTATCAAAAAGGTTGAACCTTTTCCGGTTGAGTATTGACAAGGTGGGTCCGATATTGTACACTCCTTGCATCCTAGAATTTAGGGTGAAACCCAAATATGTCAGATATTCTTATTAAGAAAAACAAAGGCGAAAGCTTTGAATCAATGTTCCGACGGTTCAAAAACCGAGAGCGACAAAGTGGAAAACCGCTTACCGTAAAAGGAAAGCGTTACCATGCTCGAGACATTGCAAAGAATAAGCAAAAAGCCAGCGCTTTGCGAAAAATTGCTAAAGCGACAAAGATCAATTATCTGCTTCGAAGCGGAAAGATGACTGAGCAAGAATTGCGCGGTCGTCGATAAAAAAACCTCCCTCACGGGAGATTTTTTTATCCTAGGTGTTTTTGGACGAATTCGCGAACGCGATTTCCATCGGCTTTGCCAGCTAATTCTTTCATGGCGGCACCCATAGCACGCCCCATATCTGATAAATCCGTGACCCCTGCATTGTCGAGTGCTTCTTTTACCTTGCTGGACAGTTCCTCATCACTCATTTCAGCGGGTAGATATTTCTTCAAAATGGCAATTTCTTTTTCCGTTTTTTCTACGAGATCATCGCGTGCGGCGGCTGTAAAATCTTTCAAAGCATCTTGCAATTTTTTTACATCACTTTTTACGGCTGCGACAACTTCCGCTTCTTCGAGCTCTTTCTTTAATTCAATAGACTTATTTTTTATGCTCGATACAACGAGTCTTAAAATATCCACTGTTTCGCTATCGCGATCCTTCATCGCTTGCACCAAATCCCCCTTCAATTGTTCAAATAAATTCATATGCGCAATTGTATCATATCCTCTCCACAACTGAACTGAAATTCACAGAGCATAACTGTTATAATGACCGAAACGAAATGAAATGAGAAAATTTCGGGGGACAGGGTATGTTCATATGCTCGCGGCAATGTTTGCGGTGATTCTTGTGATTTTGCTTTCGCCAGATTTTGTATCGGCGCAAGATGTGAATTTGGACACGGTTGGTGAGGCGAGTGGTCTTGCGGGAGGGAATTTAGTGACGATTATCGGGACGATCATTCGGGTATTCATTGGTATTCTCGGCGTCGTTTTCCTTTCCCTCATGATTTATGCCGGTGCGCTTTGGATGGGGGCTGGTGGAAATCCTGAAATGGTTGAAAAGGCAAAGAAGGTTATGGTACGCGCCGTGATTGGGCTCATCATTACACTTTCTGCTTTTGCAATCACAACATTCATTTTCAATGCTCTTCAAAATGCGGGCCTTCTTGGAACAGGAACGGGTGGACTTGGAACGACACCGGGGGCGCCTCCATTCTCAAACTCTCTTGGTAATGGTGGGATTCGCGATCATTATCCTGAACGAAATGCAACGGATGTGCCGAGAAATGCAAAAATCATTGTCACATTTAAATCCGCAATGGATCTTGAGCGCTTCATCGACGGATATGATGCAAATGGAACGCCGCTTGATGTGTCCGACGACTCGGTTGGTGGAACGCCGATCCAGGATGGTATAGCATTTCCACTTAATGACAATCTTGTAACGATTTATCCGACAGATGAGGGCGAAGGTGCAAAATTAACCTCTTCTGAAGTATCTGTTTCTTATACGGATGACCTGCAAACTTTGGTATTTGTGGTTCCGCTTCTTGGTTCTTCTGTTGAAGATACGCTGTATACAGTTGAATTGTCTGATCGCCTTGTCGACGCAGAGGGAGATCAAATTATCGACAATGGTGGATATATTTGGAATTTCACCGTTGGAACGCAAATCGATTTGACGCCTCCTTATATTCAAAGCGTTATTCCGATTGAGGGCCGACAATATGCTCGTAATATTGTCGTTCAAATTAATTTCAGCGAAGCAGTTGATCCCGTGTCTTCTTCTGGGATCTTTAATGCTGGCGACGCAAATTCATTTAATCATATAGAAGTTACAGGAGATTTATCAGGTCCCGTATCTGGAAATTATGCGATTAGCAATGGATACAAAACAGTGACATTCATCACAACGGACATTTGCGGGACGAACTCTTGCGGTGAAACTCTTTTCTGCCTGCCGGCGAGTGAAAATATTCGAGCGGATATTCATGCTGCGACTCCTGGAAGTAATCCGCCTCAGGTTGATTTCTACCCATATGACGGTGTAGCAGATGTTGCTGGTAATGCTCTTGATGGAAATAATGATGGTGAAGCGGGCGATGATTTCGGATGGGATTTCCGAACGAATAATGCCATCGAACTTGCTGGTCCAGAAATTGAATCCGTGACGCCTGATATTCTGGCTGAAGATGTGCCACTCGATCAGGCGGTGACCATTGTTTGGAATGACATTTTGATGGCGAACTCTGCGACCTCGGACAATATTTCATTTGTATCACGCCCTGAGCATGAATTGTGGTTTACGACGCGTCTTGAAGATATTGAAGGTCCATCGAGCAATATGGTTTCAAGCCTTTCACTTCCGCATGGAATTCTTCTTGAATCGACGGAAGATCAGTCATATCTTTACGATTTATTGGTTACGCAGGGGGTGAGAAATCAGTATCAGAATTGCTATAATCCAGCGATTGGACCAGATGGATCTGGCGGAGAATGTGTGCCGCAACCTGGTGGAGCGCTTGATCAGGCATATTGTTTTAATGGTGATCCGGTAGCGGAAGATCAATTACCGAGCTCATTTATTTCGCCATGACTTTTTCTCGACGAAACATTTTGATGCTTCTTGGATTGGCGCTCGGATTTGCAGCCATACTTGGCTTTGCCGATTTTGCTTTTGCGCAAGGCGCAATCGATTCTCTTGAAACAGTTGGAGATCAGTCTGGACTTGGGGATCAAGATATTCGTATTGTTATCGCACGAATCATTCGTACGGTACTTGGTGTTTTGGGCGTGCTTGCTGTCATTATCGTGATTTACGCAGGATTTTTATGGATGACGGCCGCTGGAAATCCAGAACGTGTTGATAAAGCAAAGCGCATTTTGATTCAGGCGATTATTGGCCTTGTTATTATCTTTTCTTCTATTGCGATCACGACATTTGTTATCAATTCTATTTTGAATGCAACGGGCGGTTCTGGCACATCTGGATTTGGAAATGGAGGTCGAACCGTGCCAATTGGCGGTGCGACGACGACGAGTTTTGTTATCACGGAATTTGTTCCAGAGGGAGAGGTTCCGATTCGCAATGTTGTTGGACAATTGGCATTTAGCGGAAAAATTGAAGAGGAATCGGCTCAAGATGCAATTAGGGTATTTAATCTCGACACGCAGGAAGAGGAAGAAATCGATCTTACAATCGGATTGACGCGTATTGCTATTCGTTCTGCAGAGACATGTCCGGAACCAAATGACGATCGTCGTTGCTTTGGTGAAAATACGAATTATCGTTTGACGGTTGCAGATTCTGTACGCAGTCAGGTGGGGCGAGAATTGGTTTGTAATACCCTTCATCCATGCGAATTTACATTCACAACGGGTGATTTAATCGATGTCGATGATCCGAATGCGAATCTTATTATCCCCGGTAATGGGCAGAGATTAGCGCCAAGTTCTCTTGTTGATGTGCAGGTGCATGCAACGGATGATAGCGCGGTTGCGGCGGCCGATTTCCGCGCTGAGGGGGATCTCTTCAATTCTGTTCCGGCGACAGGTGATGATTTGACTGATGTAACCATTGATACGCTTTGGGATAATGCAGGGTTTGAAGAAAATGCAACATATACCCTTGATGTCACTGTTATAGATATTGCAGGAAATACAGATACCGATTCAGTGTCTGTACGAATCAATCCTGCGCATTGTTATAATGGTTCATTTGACGATGATCTTGGTGAAACGGGATTGGATTGCGGAGGTGTTTGCGGGGCTTGTCAGGGTGGTGCATGTACGGATTCTTCGGAGTGTGCATTCGGAAGTTGTATTAATAATGTATGTACTGCGCTTCCAATTATCGAGGGTATATCTCCAGATAATGGTGCTCCGGGTACATTTGTATACATTCAAGGATCATTTTTCGGATCCACAGCGGGTCAGGTGTTTTTCACAGGTGAAAATGGCACTTTGCTTGCGGCGACATCTCCAGCTTGCTCCGAGGGGTGGGGCCATTCAGGGGTAATGGTCGAGGTTCCGGTTGGCGCTGTTGATGGTCCGATTACACTGCGAACAGCTGCAGGACTTGAAGATGCATCAAATGACGACAATGGTCCTCTTCATTCTGATTTCGATGTGAATGAATTGCAGAGACCGAATCTTTGTCGTATTTCTCCAAATACAGGAAGGCAAAGGTCAGTAGTGAATTTGATTGGAGACAATTTTGGTTCTGCGCTCGAAGATGATTCCGCGGTGCATTTCGACTTAGATGAATCATTCCTTTTTGATGAAACAGAGCCAAATAGTTATGAATCTTGGTCAAATGATTCCATCTCCGTAACCACGCCGGGAATTCCGGATGATGATTATTTCGTGACGGTGTCGACTGGTGGTATACGGTCAAATCCTGCGCCATTTTTCATGCGCAGTCAGTCATCGGATGACTTTGAAGATTTACCTCAAATTTCGGGCATTGACCCATCATCTGGCGGTATTGGAAGTTATGTCACCATTTCTGGACTGCATTTTGGAAGTCGTATTGGTACGGTTCGATTTGAAAATACTCGAACAGGCGAGAGTGGTGTGGCGAGCATTGATTTCCCAGAGAGCTGCTCTGAAGGTTTTTGGAATAATGATCAAGTCATCGTAATCATCCCTGACGCATATGATAATGGAAATGCCGTTCAGGCTGATGCACATAGCGTTTATCTTATTCGAAGTGATGGCGCGATTTCAAATAGCAGTAGTTTTCAGGTAACGAATGCGAGTCCAGATCCGGGTATTTGTCTTTTGGATCCAGATATTGGTTCCAGTGGTACGACGGTGACTATTCATGGGGACCATTTTGGTGACGGTGCTGGCAATGTCACATTTTATAATGAAATTGACGGATCGATTACGAGTTGGGGAAATCAGCAAATTACCGTTGAAGCTCCTACGGGCGAAACGGGGCCTGTTTATGTAACTACGGTAAGTGATCAAGATGCATTCGGGGGGCTTGAGAGTAATCGGGTCAATTTTGAATTCGGTATTCAGGATGATTCGGTAGAAGTGGCCGGGGTAAGGAGTGGGTATGGATTTACCTTCTCAACGGGAATAATCCCAGAAACGCCGAGTATCGTGATCGCTTGTAATGAAGATATTATCAGTGGGGTCCCGAATGCACAGTTTACGCAGAGTGTTTGTCATAATGTGCTTGTAAAAGCTGACTTTACAACGCTCATGGATCATTCATCACTTCGAATGGGGGAATCTGTTCTTGTACAGGAATGTCTGAATGATCGATGTGGACGTCTTGGTGATCCAATTGATGCGGAGCTGCGTCTTTATGATGCATCAGGGTTTACATATTTTGAAACAGAGCCATTTGGAAATCAGGCGGCATCTGCAAATACCAAATACCAAGTAACGGTTACGACGGCGGCATCATCTGCCGAGGGTATTCCATTCGATCGTGATATTTCTTGGCAATTTGAAACAGGGGATGAAAATGCATCATGTACGGTTGAAGATGTACTTTTGGTGCCAGATGAGGAAATTTTGACATATGAAGGGCAGCAAAGCGAATTCCGAAGCTATGCAACGGATGGATCATGTTTATTGCTTTCAAG
Source organism: uncultured Gammaproteobacteria bacterium (assembly GCA_964344415.1). Lineage (GTDB taxonomy): Bacteria > Patescibacteriota > Patescibacteriia > UBA9934 > UBA9934 > CAYFMS01. The sequence continues at coordinate 310,732 of CAYFMS010000001.1, forward strand.
CGATATTGACTGGGATTGGTTTGTTGGACCAAGCATTGCTTCCATTGAACCGGGTGCATGTCAGGGGGATAATCGAGACGAATGCGCCGTTGTGACGGCTCGCTCACAAGGAGAAACAAAAGTCATTGCTCGTGAACGTCAAAGTCGGCTTTCGGATGATGCAGATCTTACCGTTATCTTTGAAGACCCATATGTAGAACAATATTGGCCTCATTGTAATTCAGCATGCCTGAATGCGGCTATTGGTGGGCGATTCAATGTACCGATGAGACTTTCTTATCTTGGAACGGGTATTGAAGATGTAAATAATGTCATTGTTGAAGAATGTGCAAATGAACTTTGTGCAACGACGACGAGACAGATTGCAAATTCAGCTCATTGTGTCATTGAAGAGGAATTACCAAATGGCGAGAGTGGATGCATTGAATTTGCTGCAAATCTCGACATCGACCGACTCAATCCGGATGCATTCTATCGCGTAACCGTCTCTCAAAATATTCAGTCACGTGAAGCGAAGCCGCTTACACGTTTGAATGATCCAAGTGGTTTTGTATGGACATTTGGTTCAGGGGCAGATGTTTGCGCTGTTTCATATATTGATGTTCATCCAGATCGTGAAATCACGGATTTGGTCGGGGACCGATCTTCATTTGCCGTGAAGCCATTCAGCGATCCAGATAGTTGTTCTGTCGCAGGGCAAAGGCTTGATGCTCGTGATTATGATTGGAATTGGTCCATTGACGATGTTAGAATTGCTGATTTCGTAGGCCCACAAAGTGGATTCTTCGAATCAGGTATAGATAATATTCCAAATGGATGTACGGATTCTTGTTTGGCGTCTGGTTCGGTGTCATTGCCGGCTCTTTGTGGAAACGGAATTATCGAAACCGGCGAGGAATGTGAAGACGGAAATATTGCATCGGGAGATGGATGTAGCTCTTCCTGCTTGCGCGAAGGTGTTTTCGGTGAGGGGCAAATTCTTTGCGGAAATGGAATATTGAATCGATTGCCAAGTGGTGCGGGTGAAGATTGTGATGACGGAAATCGATTCAATGGAGACGGTTGTAGTTCTCTTTGTTTGAATGAAGGGTCTCATTCCATCAATGCACAATGTGGAAATGGTGATATTGCTTTCGATCCTTCAGTTGGTGGTGAAGACTGTGATGATGGAAATCTAGTAAGCGGCGACGGATGTAGCGCATCTTGTACATTTGAAGGGTCTTCTTCTGTTCTTGAATCTCCAGCCATTTGTGGAGATGGTCAGATTACAGCACCATATGAGACATGCGATGATGGGAATGCTATTTCGGGTGATGGATGTAGTGCATTTTGTGTGCGTGAGGGTAATACGATTGGTTCTGTTTGTGGTGATGGATTACTCGCGCGAAATCCATTAACGGATGCAGGTGAAGATTGCGATGACGGAAATCGATTCAATGGAGATGGTTGTAGCTCACTTTGCTTATTTGAAGGTTCCTCTATGCAATATGATGCCCCTTCTATTTGCGGTGATGGAATTGCGGGTATTGGTGAATACGGAGCTTGCGAAATCGGAGTAAGTGGTGATGGTCGTATTGATCCGACTCAACTGGCAGAAATCATGTCGACGGCTCCTCTTCAAGTTGATGAACGCACTCATTTAGCAGAAGCGACTATCACGGTCACCGAGGGTGATAGTGTCAGTATTTCGGATCAGGCAGTGTATGGACTGTCTTGCGGGGCAGAATCTGATCTTGATTGTCGAGATCCGGACGAAAATGGTATTGGTCAAAATGGATGCTGCATTGCGCGGCCTTCCGTCACGGATATTTTGCCTAATCATAGCAATGTTTGCCGAAATGCAACCCTTCAATTCATTACAGATCAGGAAATAGATAGTGATAGCTATCAAGGAAATGTATTCGCTATTCTCGATACGAGCACGACAGGAGGTATTTGTCCGGATGGTCATAAAATTCTTACAAATGATGATTTGGCGCTTCATGATTCTTTCCTTGCGCGACTTTGGCATTCATTAAAGCGATTCTTTGTACCGAATGTGACGGCGCAAAGTGCTGGAGAGTGTGCGATCGATGTGAGAGATGTCTCGTCCATACCGATTGAAAATCAAGATGGATCTGTCCAGGCATATAGAAATATTCTTTCTTACACGAATGCACTCGAACCAAATGCGAATTATACGATTTTTGTAGAAGGAGATGAAAATGTTCGTGATGCTGTTTTGGAAGGAATTGCTGCCCGTGGAGGTGCTCATATGAATGGTATTGCAAGACAATCGTTCACGACTGGTTCAGAAATTTGTGAACTCGATCAAATCATTGTCGAAGATACAACGGGTGACATTCCTGGGTACTTCGGAACATTTGACGAATCTCATCTCTTTGCGGCAAGAACTTATACGCTTGAAAATGGTTCACGGGAAGAAATTCAACCAGTAGCGGGAGTGTATGAATGGGTATGGGATGATTGGCGTGAAGATTCTTCCGGCGTCATTGTCACAGTGGAAAGCGGTATTGATCTTGGTGGAAATTCGGTGGATGGATCGATTGCGACGGTGACATCTGGTCGGGAAATTGGAGATGCGAATGTTATTGCTTCGGTTGCCATCTTTGAAAATGGACAGCAGACAGGTACGCTTTCAAGCGCAGAGCAGGTCAGGACATTTACTTGTGAAAATCCATGGCCACATTTCGATCATTTCCCATTTATTGATGACGATACTGGAACGCAGCCGGGAATAGAGCGCGGAATCGGATGGACGAATTTCTCAACATTCTATTGTCGAGATGCTGGTGATGATGGTCCTTCTGGCGATTTGCCGGCTATTGACGTTGTACGTCCCGACCCAGGAGTTGGTGAGGGTGCTTCAATTGTTTTGAAGGAATATCTCTTTGAAATTGCTGATAATTCTGGAGATGCAATTGGTATTCGTATTGCTGAAAATCCGGATTATCTTAGCCCGCAGGATTGGTATACGGATCAGGGATTTGTTGGAAGTCCGTCGCCGGTACAAATTGATGGGTATGAAGCAATTCGTGATGGTCGAACCTATTATATTTCGGCTCCGAATGAGGGTGGTCTTGGTGCGCTCTATTCGAATATGTATATCATTTCGCATAATGAGCTTGCGGATGATGACACGTTAAACATCTTCAATCAAATCATCAATCACTTGAAATTAAATACAAATATCACTGATGTTGGATTCTGTGCAGATGTGAGTGGTCAATATACCAATACATCCTGCTCTTCCGACCTCGACTGTAATGCGGGGGAAATTTGTGCAGATGAAAAGGCAAAATTGACGCGAGATTTGAAGCGTATAACCGACATGCAAGTCATTGGTCAAGCAATCGAAGCGTATGGATCTTCAAATGGTTTCTGCAGTCAAACAACCGAGCAAGCCTGCACGAGTGCAAGTCAATGTCCGACGGGAGAGATCTGCAGGCAATCAGTGCCGTTACTCGAATCAGGTACTTTTGTTCGCTCGGTCGCCTCGAGCGCTTGGGATAGCTGGGGAACTGAATTCAGCGCCGCTCTTGGCAATGTGCCGAGCGATCCATTGAATTCATACGGCGATCTTTGTTCTATTGAGCCTGATTTGAATGAAAAATGTCAGGATATTTCTGATGGATCATATATGTGTCCCCTGGGTGCTCATGCATATCATTACCGCTCAAATGGAAAATTTGACTATGAATTGACAGCGGACCTTGAATATAGCGGAGGTGATTGGGTCAATCCTGCCCCGTCATTCAATCTTGGGACGATTACAATAGGCGGAAATAATGACAATTCTGTTTCTGGATTCTATGGGGGCCCATATGTTTGTCAGGGGTGGAGACTTGGAACATCGTCATTCTGCGGGGATGGAATCATTGGCGAAGATGAAATTTGTGAAGTTGGTGATATTGGTCCGCGTTTAGCTTGTGATTTGAATGGTACGGATGGAAGTATTGCTCAGGTTTGTAATGCGACTTGCGATGGCTATGAAACCCCATCGGATGCTATTTGTAATGCATTATCATGTGGAAATGGAGTTATTGAGGTGGGTGAAGAATGTGATGACGGATTAAATAATGGTGATTATGGATTCTGTGGCGCTGATTGCAGTTATGCTTCTGCAGCTTTTTGTGGTGATGGCGTGATTGCATCAGGTGAAGCCTGCGATTGTGGATCAACAGTATTGGCAGCGAATGGCCGTAATGTATCTGGTAGTAGTTGCCGAGCGGTGAATGGATCGTATCTCGTTCATGAAGCAAATACATGTGCTTGGGATTGTTCTGGTGCCGGCCCTCATTGTGGCGACGGTATTTTACAGGCAAGTGAACAATGCGACGGAAATATCGATACATGGTCTGGTGGATTATGTGCAAATGGGGATACATGTTCTAGTGATCTCGATTGTTCTGATGGAAGTTCTTGTACAAATGCCTGCCCAACATCGCGCGTGTGTGTAGCCGGTGATCCATCAGATATCGGATTTGCATGTAATGCAGACGTTGATTGTGATTCGATTATCGATATAAATGGATCACTTCAAAATGCTGGTGATGGGCTATGCTCAACCGAATCAATACAAATGACGCGCACGAGAACTTGCGATGTTCCATTTTCTGGTAATGCATGTAAATGGCAGCAAGATTGGCCATCTATTCAATGTCGCGCAACGGTTCAGTGTGGGAATGGAATTCTTGAGGAGGGTGAGCAGTGTGATGATGGGAATCAGGATAATACCGATGCATGTACGAATCGATGTGAAGCAAATGTTTGCGGAGATGGATTCATTTATAGTGGTGTTGAGCAATGTGATGCCGGAAGTCAAAATGGAGTGAGTTGTCAGGCTGGTTACGGTTCAACATGTACATATTGTTCTGGTACATGTGGATTCGTAACGGCATCGGGTGATTTCTGCGGAGACAATATCCGTCAGTCAGCTGAATTCTGTGATGGTAGTGATATGCAGTACAGTACGGTTGATTTCACCCTTGTAGATAATAAATTACATATCAGCGGTACATGTGAAGCTCAGCAGCTTGGAACGACATCGCGTAATTGGGCCTGCTTAAGTGCGGGTGTTTGTAATGGTGGTGCCGAGGATGGGAATACATGCCTCCTTAATTCTCCACTTACGGATGCCGATGATCAGATCTTCACTCAGACGACACTTTCGAGTCAGTTTGGATTATGTGAATCGGGTGGAGGTACATGTGTGCAGCCAAGCTGTGCAAATAATTGCCAATCATCATGCCCATTCGATTATGACAATGCAATTGTACAAATGCAGTCAAATCGCATTGGAGCACCTCGATCAACAACGCTCACGCTTGTGAATGAGGCAGAGGAAGAAACAGCAACAGGCAGTCCAAGAACGGGTGTTATGTATATGCCGGCATGTCGTGTGGGAACAAGTCTTGTTGCAGATATTGATTATAATGTTACGCCGCGCGACACCTATGCTGTATTCATTACGGATACATCTGGATCGATGGGGAATAATGCGTCTGGCAGCGGTCAGAGTCGCATTTCTATTGTTCAGGATTCGCTTGCTGAGGGTGTTGATCGCGTCTTTGATGAGCTTCCGAGTGGTCAGGTACAGGTTGCTATGGTGAATTATGGAAAAGTGCAGTCAACGCCATTCCCATTCGATCGGGATGAAAATGATGACGGTACCGAAGATGATACGGTTGATTTGAATCGAGTTGGTTGGCATGACTTCACGGCATCTGTCTCTCAATTACAGATTGAAATTGAAGGGTATGACAGTGCTGTGGGCGGAGGAACGCCGACATGGCAAGGTTTGATGGCGGCTGAGCAAATGCTTCACAATATAACGGATACAAATGTACGTAAGATTGCTGTATTGATGACGGATGGGATGTGGCCGCGTAATTCTGATAATGATGGATTGAATAAAGACCCTGCTTATGGTGCATGTCTTTTGAAGGCTCGGGGAGTTGAGGTGTACACGGTTGGTATTTTGGGCGGAGAATCATCCATTCAGCCAGATGAAACAGATTGTGACGGCATTTATAATACGAATGGCTCACTTCGAACATATAATGAGTGGGGACTTGCATCACTACTTAGTCATGTACAATTTAAGCTCGAAAAGGTGCCAACATTTACAGACCGGATGGCACATCTAGCGAAGAATGCTTTACGATCATTCTCTGGCACGCGTATTGCAGTAGCCGCTTGTAATTATCCGCTTCTTGGAACATTGAATACAGTCGGTGAGCTTGCATGTTGGTCAAGTGGAAATCCTCATGCATCCAGCGGCATTGATTATGCTCTAAGTGGAAATACGCCTGAGAAGATTGAAGATGCCTATCGTCAAATCATTGACTCTATCGTGGGAGCAACCATTTCGTATACGGTGACTGTTAATGGGCTTTCAGTAAAAGCAAGCGGTCCATTGCCGCAAGGGAATGGGGTAGATATTCCTTGGCCGGAAGGATTTGTATGCGATCCATTCAATGAAACAGCCGTTCCAATTTCGGTAGAATTTGATGGAAGTGATCCAAGTGACTTTATTTCAATAAGTAATGTTAGATTTGCGCATTGCGCTCCATAATATGCCCGATCTAAAGTCTTACAATTTTTACGACATTCCGTCCGATACTTCGACCCCGGAACCTAAGAAACCTATTCCTTGGCGTCTTATTCTTTGGGTATCAGTTGGGGTTCTTGCGGTTTTCGTTGTGACGATTCTGCTTATGAATGCCATTCGAAATGCAAAGCCGGTTGCATCAGACATGGATCGAGCCATGTCGCGCATTGAATCATGTAATGGTGATGAGGACTGCGAAGCAAATACAATTAGCATGCTGATTTCTGGCGGAGGTGATGCAGCACTTTGTCATCTACTCGAGGATGAAGATTTTTCTGATTGCATAACACTCCGCGCGATAGAGCAGCATGATCCAGACATTTGTCTCGATATTCCAAAGTCAGACAGGGTATCGTGTTTGGACGAAGCTTATGCGGATGCAGCACATGAATTTATTGATATAGCTGTATGTGAGCAAATTACCGATGATGATGCACAGTCGAATTGTGGTACTTCCGTTGCTCGTTTGATTGCCCAAACGGGTAATTGTTCTTTGGCTGGCATGTGGGGATCTGATTGCGATGATGCATTGTCGCTTTCTTCAATTCCGTTTACACGTGATCCTGCAATTTGCGACGCATTTTTTGGTCAGCTTTTTGATGAATGCGAAGATCTTCTTGGCAGTTTAGATTCTGATGGTGATGGATTACTTCTTGGTGAAGAACTCGAACTTGGTACAAGCGATCAAAGTGCTGATACGGATGGAGATGGCTATGATGATTTAACAGAAGTGAATGCAGGCTTTGATCCGCTGGGCACATAATTTATACTATTAAAGACTTACAATATTTTTATGTTTGATGATCAAAAAAAGAAACAACAAGAAAATGAGGTAGAGGACATCTTCGAAGGGCTTCATGATGCCCCAGATAATTTACCTGTTGCGCCAACCGCTGATGCACCTGCGGCGGCAGCGCCAGCAAAACAAGAGAATGATGCACCGAGTATGCCTTCGCCGAGTTTGCCAAAGCCTGAACCGGCAATGCCAAAAGCTGAAATGCCTGATTTGGATCCGGCGCCAGCTCCAGAACCTGAGAAAAAGATTGAATCCTCACCAAAACCTGCTGCGGTTCCTTCAATGCAAATGCCAAAGCATGAGCTTGGGAAGCCAGCACGAAAAAGTGGGGGAGGGAAAACGGCAATTATTATCATTATTTCCATTCTTGTCATTGCTGTTGGAATTTACATTGCTTATCAGCTTGTACTACAAAAGCCTCTGGAGCAGGGTGGTGCACTTGATGCATTAAGGCAGGACGAAGTTGAGACTGTAGACGATGACGAAGAAGTGGAAGTATTGGATGAAGTGCAGGACATGACCGATACGGATAGCGACGGTTTAACCGATGTAGAAGAAGCTGAATATGGGTCAGATCCAAATCTTGCTGATACGGACGCGGATGGACTTTTTGATCGTGAGGAGATTCGCGTATATGGAACTGATCCATTGAATCAAGATACGGATGGAGATGGATTCCTTGATGGAGAAGAGGTGGCAAATGGATATTCTCCGAATGGTGAGGGGCGACTCTTTGTACCTCCGACATTAGAAAAATAGTTGATACTCGTGAAAAAAAGTCGTGAACAACAGAAGAAAAAATCTATCGATGACAAAAAAGGTCTCGAAGGTTTTGATTTTGTTGTCATGCCTAAGGTTTTTGAAGGAAAGGCATTTGAGGAGAGAAAAAAGAAGCCTGAGAAGGTGAAGGAAGTAAAACCAAAGCCAAAGCCTGAACCCAAACCAAAGCCATTGCCTGTAGCCAAGATTCAGAAGCCGAAGAGAAAGATGGGTGGATTCATGATGGCTATTTTTGCAGCCTTTGCTTTATTAATCGTGGGGGCAATTGTCATTGTTCTTACATTACCTGATGCCGAGGAAGAAATTGCTCAAGAGATAAATGAGCCAGAAATAAGCCCTGAACCAATCGAGCCTGAAATTATTATTCCGGGACCAGGTGAAGACACGGACAGTGATGGCCTGACAGATATCGAAGAGCGGCTTTATGGATCGGAATACCGTAATCCTGACAGTGATGCGGACTCATTCCTTGATGGAAATGAGGTATTTCATGGATTCGATCCTGTGAATCCGGATCCAGCTCTTTTGTCAGATTCAACTGCCATTGAGCTCTATGAACATGAAGGTGAGGATGGGTTTTCATTTTTACGTCCAAAGACTTGGCTTATTGAGCGCAGCTCGAGTGAATCTGGTGATTCTATTCGGCTGTCTTCTGGGACGGATGCTACATTTATAATCAATATACTTCCGAATACAGATGAACTTGATTTTGAAGCATTTTTCAATCAGGAATTATCTACTGACTATGGGCCTCGAAATAGATTCATAGATTCAATGACAAAGCTTGGACTTATTGGTATTGAAACGGCTAATGGACGGCTGGCTATATATGAATTCCAAAACTCAATTCTTGTCTTTGAATATGATTTGGGCTCTGATACATCGATTGAATACTTGCAAACATTCAAGATGCTTATGAATAGTGTGAAGTGATATGATTTCATTTGAAATTGATCAATCCATTATTCCGGAAGCGGATCAGCTGAGTCAGGAAATATTACATGCATTTGAGAATGCTTTTTCTGATCGAGACGAAGAAGGGGATATCGCTATTCGATTTATTTCGGATCATGAAACAAAAAATTTAAATCGTCGATATCGCGAGAAAGATGAAGTAACGGATGTTCTTTCCTTTATGTATAAAGAAGATGGGAAATTTTCTGATCAAATTGGAGATGTCGTCATTTCCTATGAGCAGGCAAAAAGGCAGGCTCATGGGGATGTGCAAATTGAAATAATTGACTTAATGGTGCATGGTGTTTTGCATGTTCTCGGTTATGATCATGAGAAGTCAGAAGATGCAAAAATAATGTTTCCCATTCAAGATAAGCTCGTAAATGAAATTATATGATTCGTCCATCGTCCTTTTTTCAAAGCGTAAAACATGCGCTTCGCGGTTTGAAACTTGTTACCGTTCGCGAGCAGAATTTCCGTATTGAATTATGCATTGCGCTTATTGTGATTGTCATTGCTACAATATTACCTCTTGATGCTTGGGAAAAATTACTCCTTATTCTCATGACGGCTGCCGTGCTTGTTCTTGAAATCCTTAATACTATTTTTGAACGTATTTCAGATATCTTAAAACCACGTCTGCACCCCATTGTTAAAGAAATAAAAGACATGATGGCTGCGGCTGTTCTTTTGACAGCTATGACGGCGGTTATTGTAGCTGTTATTATTTTCTGGACATTCTTTCAAGAGAACCTCTCCTGAGTTATAATAGATCACATATATGGCGGATGAATTTATCACAGGTCTTGATATAGGGTCTTCTTCTATCCGTATTGTGGTTGGGCAAGAAGTTCCAAATGAGGATGGGAAAACAAATTTGCATATTATTGGAGCTATTGAAGTTCCATCCGAAGGAATGCATAAGGGGAGTGTTTCAAGTATGGAAGATGCTGTTTCTTCTATTTCGAAGGCACTTGAGCGAGCCGAGCGCATGACGGGCCATGCAATTAATAATGCATGGGTTTCAATAGCTGGTCATCAAATTCTTGTTCAGGAAAGTAAAGGGGTGATTGGTGTTGCGCGTCCTGATGGTGAAATTCAAGTGGAAGATGTCGAAAGGTCCATTGAAGCAGCAAGAACAGTTGCGACGCCTTCGAATTATGAAATTCTACATGTATTGCCAAAGAGTTTTACCGTTGATGGTCAGCGCGGGATTAAGGACCCGGTTGGCATGAATGGAATACGTCTTGAGGTTGATGCTGTGATTATCCAATCCATTTCTTCGCAGATTAAAAATTTGACCAAGAGTATTTATCGTACAGGGCTTGATATTGATGATCTGGTTTTTGCGCCACTTGCAACGGCAGAATCGGTTTTGACACAAAGACAGAAAGAGCTTGGCGTCTGTGTTGTGGATATCGGTGCGACGAGTACATCTATTGTTGTTTTTGAAGAAGGGGATATTTTACACACGGCAATTTTACCTGTCGGCGGAGATCATATTACAAATGATATTGCGATTGCACTTAGAACCTCTCTCGATGTAGCAGAAAGGGTTAAGCATGAAATAGGCTATGCTATTGCCGACGATGTTCCAAAGAAGGAAGCAGCATCTCTTGCTGAGTTTGGGTCGGCTGAACAAGATGAATTTAAAAAGAGATTTGTTGCCGAGGTTATTCAAGCTCGTACGGAAGAGATATTCGAGGCTGTAGATGATGAACTGCGAAAAATTGACCGATCAGGGATGCTTCCTGTCGGCGTTATCCTTACGGGTGGTTCAATGAAATTGCCGGGAATGTCCGATATAGCAAAGAAGGTTTTACGTCTGCCGGCAAGCATAGGCGTTCCAACTGGTGTTAGCAGTGTTGTTGACGAGGTGCATGATGTTGGCTTTGCTTGTGCGATCGGTCTTGCGCTTTGGGGGCATTCCATACGGTCATCTGTGAAACGACGCTTCAATTTCAATTTTGATAATTTTGGTGATATCACCGAAAAAGCAATGAAATTATTCAAGAAGCTCATCCCTTAGAGTAAACAAAATGGTTTAAAATACAGCTCGGCTTATCCACGCCGTGCTTTTTATTATCCACAGCCCTGTGATAAGGTTTGAATACAAAAGTTGTCTATGCATTTAGGCATTGAACACTTATTGAGAACAGTTAAGTAATTCATGTATCCATATGGCAGAAGTAAAGCCGGAAATTGAAACATTTGCCAAGATAAAAGTTCTTGGTGTTGGAGGTGGGGGAGGATCAGCCATTACGCGCATGATTCAAGAGAATTTGCGTGGCGTTGATTTTGTTGCGGTGAACACCGATGTTCAGGCATTGCAACAGAATCCGGCTGGCGAGAAAATCTCGATCGGAAAAACCATAACTCGCGGTCTTGGAGCTGGGATGAATCCTGACCTTGGTCGTCGCAGTGCAGAAGAGAATGCAAATGATGTTCGGAATGTTATTGGTGGTTCGGATATGGTGTTCTTAACAGGTGGACTAGGTGGTGGAACAGGTAGTGGAGCACTTCCTGAAATTGCTAAAATTGCAAGAGAGGCGGGCGCACTTACGGTTGCTGTTGTAACGAAGCCATTCAGTTTTGAAGGAGCGCAGCGTAAACGAATTGCTGAAGATGCATATGCTGATCTCGCAGAGCATGTCGATACAATAATCACTATTCCAAATGATAGGGTATTACAAATCATCGACAAGAAAACATCTCTCATGGAAGCTTTTCAAATTGTTGATGATGTTTTGAGACAGGGCGTTCAAGGGATTTCAGAAATTATTACTCTTCCTGGACTCATTAATGTCGACTTTGCCGATGTAAAGGCGATTATGGAAAATGCTGGATCGGCACTTATGGGTATTGGTTCCGCTTCCGGCGAGAATCGAGCAGTTGAAGCAGCGAAGCTTGCTATTGCTAGTCCACTTCTTGAATTATCGATTGATGGAGCGAAAGGAATTTTGTTCACGGTAACGGGAAGTTCGGATCTTGCGATGTATGAGGTAGCTGAAGCAGCAAAGATTATTACAGGGTCCGCAGACGATGATGCAAAAGTAATTTTCGGAGCCCATGTTGACGAGAATATGGAAGATGAAGTTCGAATTACGGTTGTTGCGACTGGATTTAATGGGCGTGAACGTCGTAAAGCGCCGACACTTGCTGGTGATGTAGAAGTTGCTCCTCAATCGAGCTGGAAACCAAATCCACCACTTGAAACAATGGGTCAGCCAAAAACTACAGCAATGGAAAATCAACCGGCATCTAATCCATTCGAGAAGCGACGTATTGCTACGAATGAGCCAAGTTTTGACCGGGCACCTATGCAGAGTCAGCCTCCAGTTCGCAATCCTGAGCCTACCAAGAAAGAAGAAGATGAAGATGATCTTGGGATTCCAGCATTTATTCGAAGAAAGATGATGTAGTGAACACAAATTGTGTTCATCGAGAGTGAATATGCAATGTCCCGTATGTGCATACAAATCAACGCGCGTCGTTGACTCTCGAATTGCTCCCGATGGCATGTCAGTACGAAGAAGGAGGGAGTGCGAGAAAAAGCGGTGCAGATATCGATTTTCAACATCTGAGACTGTTGAGATGCTTGATATTAAAGTGGTGAAACGGGATGGTCGCAGGGAGCCATATATTCGCCAAAAGATTCTTTCTGGACTTTTACATTCACTTCAAAAGCGCTCATACACTGAAAAGCAATTGCAGAAGATGATTCAGGGGATTGAGCGCGATATACAAAAAACTCGATTGCCAGAAATAGCTAGTGGACAGATTGGTGAATTGGTAGCGAAGCATTTACGAAAATTCGACAAGGTAGCGTATATACGTTTTGCCTCTGTTTATTATTCTTTCGAAGATATTGATACATTCGAAAAAGAGCTTGCCAAACTGTCTGAGAAAAAGAAGCGGTAGCTAGGGTGTAGGGTGTAGGGTGTAGGGTGCCGTTACGGATTTACGGATAATACTGATATACGGATTTATGTGGAGGTAGAAGAGATTCAGGAGATTGAGGAGATTTTAGGAGCTTCGCGTCATTCCGGCCTCCGAGCCGGAATCCATCGTAATACGAAAGCGATGGATCCCTACCTGCCGGCAGGCAGGCCGGATCTCCGCCTCGCTCCGTCCGGGATGACGACAAGTCCTTGTTTATGAATCATAAACGGAATTATCGTCAACTATTTTCTACTTACTACTTACTGCGCTATACTATCAGCATGGTTTCGAAAGCGAGGACGAAAATTGTAGCCACGATTGGGCCTGCATCTTCTACCGTCACAATGCTAACCCGCATGATAAAAGCGGGGATGGATGTGGCGCGTCTTAATTTTTCCCATGGCACATATGATGACCATGAAATGCTCATGAAGCACATTCGAAGCGCGGCTCGAAAGACGGGGGAGCGTGTCACTATTTTGCAAGATTTACAGGGAACAAAAATCCGTGTTGGGGTTCTTCCTGATGAAGGCATTGAATTAAAAAAGAACCAGGCAATTGAATTTGAATATAGCGAGAATCCATATGATGGTGACATTATTCCAGTCACATATACCTTACTGCATCGCGACGTGAAAAAAGGGCATCGTATTTTTCTCGATGATGGACTCATCGAATTACATGTTATATCGATTCGAGGAAAAAAAGTGAAGGCAAAGGTTATTCTTGGCGGAACTCTCCTTTCAAACAAGGGAATTAATATTCCAGATTCCGTGCTTACATCAAAATCATTCACGAAAAAAGACCATGAAGATTTGCTTTTTGGAATGAATCATCATGTTGATTGGATTGCACTTTCTTTTGTAACAGATGTGAATGTTGTGACCGAGGTCAGGAAAATTATCCAGAACCATGCGAAAAAACATAAACTGCCAGAGCCAAAAATCATGGTAAAGATTGAGCGTAGGGAGGCAGTTGAATCATTTCTGAATTTACTTGAGGTTGTTGATGGTGTTTTGATTGCTAGGGGGGATTTGGGTATTGAAATACCTTTCGAGGAAGTGCCAATTATTCAAAAGGAATTTGTTGAGATTTGCCGTGCTGCTGGAAAGCCTGTCATTGTTGCAACACATATGCTCGATTCAATGACGAAAGTCAGGCGCGCAACACGCTCCGAGGTTTCGGATGTTGCAAATGCTGTTTTTGATCATACAGATGCCGTTATGCTTTCAGCAGAAACGGCGACCGGTGATTTTCCATATGCATCTGTTCAAGTCATGGAAACGGTGATTCGGGAAGCGGAGGCTTCGCGCATGGACGATATTTCTTTTTATCGCATGCATGAAATTCATTCGCCGGAACTTGCTATTGCACAATCTGTTCATGTCATGGCTGAGAATGGACAAATCGACGCCATCGTTACATCGGCGAATTATGGAACAGCGCCACAAAAAATCAATGTATTCAGACCAAATGTGCCTATTTTTATGGCTTGCAAAGATGAATCGCAGGCGAGGCAGGTTATGATGAAGTCGGGTGTACAGAGTTTCGTACTCGATGACGCACCAGGGAGCTTTGTTCACCGGTCTATGAGCGCTCTTCGTAGAAAGAAATTAATACAAGCGAAACAAAAAATCGCCTTCGTGATCCGGGGACCAAAAGGCGATCTTCACTTGTCTATTCATTAGGTCCGAAGAGTGGAATTGGGAATCGTGATGATTGCTCTTCGACCACATTTTCAACGGTATTTTCAACTTGCTCGCCTAAGAAATTTTGGAATTGTGGTGAGCTGACGACTCTTTGAAGCACGAATACGAGCGCACCGATAAGGATGACCGACCCGATAAAAATCCCGATGGCTCGAAAAATACCAGAAATAATATCCATACCGGCTTTTTTAACTGCTCCGGGTGGTTTTAAATATTTACTGCGTTGCTCGATAATTTCGAGGCTTTCACGAATGTCTTGCAATTCGCGTAATATCGCTTTTGTTGTTGATGCGCCTTTCGCGCTTCCTCCTACTTGTGGCATATAAGGACAGTATACATCATGAGAGCATTGACTTGAAGGTATTTTTATGGTATTTCATTGATTGCCTAAGTGGAGGTATTGTGAACAAACGTGTTCAAATATGCTCAATTACGTGGTGTGACCGAATCGTACATGCAAGGGGGTACTGCTCAACGCATTGCAGGAAATGGTATCAAGAGGGTAGGCCGACTGATTGGAATCCTGATCCGCCAAAGGGCCGAAGCATCTGCAGTGTAACGGGCTGTGATTCTTACGTGCACGGTCATGGATATTGCAGTAAGCACTGGAAGCAGTGGCAGAATCAAAATCGTCCCGAACCCAAAGATTTTCAAGTGTTTCAGCGGCATAGTGGATGTGTGGTGATCGGTTGCACCGCATCGCATCATGCAAAAGGTTTTTGCAGAATCCATTATAAGAAATGGAAGAGGGGGACGCTTGTGAAGTTGAACGATGCTGATGGCATTTGCCAGTATCGTGAGAAAGTTGCTTCACGGAAAATCTGTAAATATCCGGGTTGTCAAAAAGAGTGGACCGGGCTCGGCTATTGCTGGGAGCATTTCATACAGTGGACTCGCGTCGGAGAGCCAGAAATCTGGCCTTAATCTATCGCCGTATGGGCGATTTTTTTCTTGCCAAAGCTCGTTGTTTTTTAAGAGGCTCTTTTTCCGTCTTGCTCCACTTCTCTGTCGATGAACTGAAAGCGATACTGCTCAAGTCTAGAATATGCATTTTTATGAAATCCTTTGTTTTCTCAGGATAAACATTTCCGCATTCTCGAAGTGTCCAGCCAACAGCTTTTTGAACATAGGGATTGTCATCATGAAGCCGTGCCTTTATAAGCGGCAGGATTTTCATTACGGACAATATCGTTTTTCTGCTATTTGAATAATACAGAAGGCTTGTCAGGGACAGGCGACGCTTCCACGGATTCCTATCCTGATTCCATAATGTAAAAACGGGGTATATTTCTTTTGGATATGCTTCGAGTAATGTCGCATATATTGAACTTAGCCAATCGCTATGCGCCCAATTATCAATTTTACCGGCCCATGATTTTAGAATACGCCAGTCGGCAAGGTTCAGGTCTTCTTTTTCAGAAAAAAACCAAAGAGGAATATGTAAAGCTTCAAAATTATTTGAAAACTTCCAAAGGTTAGCCATGATTCTTCGTAATTCACTTTGTGTGTAATTCCGCTCTAAATCTGTCAAAATTTCACGTGCAATTTTGCGAATGGACGGGATATTGCATCCGAGAATATCAAAAGATGTATTCATATATCCAACGCTAAATTCAGCCCGCTTTTTGTCTGAAAACGGTTTCAATCTTTTTAAGATCTTCGTATGCAGATCTTGCGCCTGCATATTAGTCTCGCATGCGCCAGCCGATGCGGAATAAATGAATAACGAGAAGAAGTAATCCAATTCCGGCAGCTGCCAGTCCAATGGCTCCAATAATCAAGTTACTTTCAGAATAGTCAATCATGGAATAGCGGAGTCCATCTACCATGTAGAAAAATGGATTAACTCGCATAATGATTTGCATGGATTCTGGGAGCATATCGATGCTATTGAAAACTCCACCAACATAAATGAGCGGCGTAATCACAAATGTCTGCAAGACCCCCAGATGCTCAAATTTCTTTGCCCAAAGAGCAATAATAAGCCCAATCAGCGAGAAAATAACGGAAACGGCGATCACATAGAAGAGGAAGGGGATAAAATGCGCCATCGAAGCCTTGGTAAAGAAAAGAGCCAAGACATAAATACCAGTTCCAACAGTCATAGCTCGGATAACCGCTCCGATAACATAACCAAGTACCATTTCCATATACGAAAGAGGGGAGGAAAGAATCTCTTCAATTGTTCTTCCAAATCGTTGGAAATAAAGTGAGCTTGAGCTCTGGCCATAGGCTCCTTGAACAATATTCATCATTAGAATTCCGGGGAGAACGAAATCGATATAGCTAACGCCTTCAAGGAAGTTGATACGCTCACCGATGACGGATCCAAAAATGAAAATATACAGCATTGCGGAAATCCACGGTGAAACAAGTGTTTGAATGGGTACGCGTCGAAAACGTTCTGTTTCTCTACGAATCGCGGTTTGTAAACGAATGAGATTCATATTATTTCTTTTTCGTAATTTCAAGATATTTGCGTTCCAAGTCTCCGCTTTTTTGCAATTCTCCATCCTGAATTTCGGTATGGATAATCCCTTCATGCAAAATAGCAACACGTGAGCAGAGCATCTGAACCTCTTCAAGATAATGCGATGTCAGGATAATTGTCTTGCCATTTGAATGTAATTCGCGGAGAAAATCCCATAATTGATGACGTTGCTCGACGTCAATTCCTGCCGTTGGCTCATCAAGGATAAGTAAGTCCGGGTCATGAATCATGGCTCTTGCAAGTGTTGCGCGACGTTTTAATCCTCCGGATAGAGCATTAAATGGTTTTTTACGATGATCTTGTAATTCAAAGCGGTTTAGAACTTCTTCAAGGCGCTCTTTGCGCTCCTGCCTATTTAGACCGAAATACCCCGCAACATAATCAAGACTACTCTCAAGCGGTGCGAAATAATCCATATTAAAATCTTGCGGTGACAATCCGATTGCTGATCGCGTTTCTTGATAGTCATCTTTTACATCTTTTTCGAATACTTTTATCGATCCTTCGGTATATACTCCAATACCTGTGATGCAATGAATGGTTGTGCTTTTTCCAGCTCCATTTTGACCAAGCAAGCCAAAGAATTCTCCCTTTGGAATTGTTAAATTTATTCCCTTTAACACCTCGGTTTCCCCGTAGTTTTTACGTAAATCTTTTATTTCTAGTGCATTCATACGCCCGCAGTGTAGCATATTATTTCGCATTGGTAGCTCTATGCGCTGACTCTTGCATTGAATGGGGATGTCTGTTACCATATGGCCACAATTCGACGATGAATTACCAAGGGCTGGTAGTTCAATTGGTTAGAGCACCGCCCTGTCACGGCGGAAGTTGCGGGTTCGAGTCCCGTCCAGCCCGCCACCGAGCTCAGCTCGGTTTCGTCCAGGGTGACGTGAAAGCTCAGCTTTCACTGTAGACGAAATCTCGACAAGCTGAGTGAAGGTGATCCAGCTTAGCTGGACATCTCGAGATGAGTTCGGTGGTGCAAAAAAGATCCTTTTGGGATCTTTTTTGATACACTTAATCACATGTATTTTGTTTATGTCTTAATAAGTATAAAGGATCGGAAGCTATACATAGGCTATGCGGCCGATTTAGAAAAACGTATCAAAAGGCATAATAGTGGCTATGTCACAGCTACGAAAAATCGATTGCCATTAGAACTGATTTATTACGAAGCTTATAAAACTTCAGTTGAAGCTAAGCGTCGAGAAAAATATTTAAAGGGCGGAAACGGCAGGGCTCAGTTAAAAATCCAAATCAATGAAATGCTCAAGCATTACAAGTACAATTATTTGTAGAAAAAGATTGCTCAGCTTTTGTGATCTCGGCTTTGGCTGAGTATCTTAAGATGCAAACCGATTTGTCAAAAATAAATCCCAGCCAAATAGCGCACCGAACGGTGGGTGAGTCTGTTGACAGGGATGAGTTCTAGTACGTGAACATTGACAGGACTGTTTCTTGCAAGGTCATTGCCGTTGGAGAAAGCACGTGAATTACTTCCCAGAGAACTCCCAGCAGAACGACTGGCCAGAAGATAGCGGGCCATTTGCGGTAGATTTGAGAACCAACCACGGCCATGCCTACGTCGGCTATGTACCGATTCGACCAATGCTCAACACCTGCCTTCCAGTGTGCAATAGATGAGCCGAAGTAACCCAGTTCCATCAGAAGCTCACTCACTTCCCAGAGGACAACTGACGTGGCTAACAGTAGGAACCAGCGCTGCGTCCACCATCGACTTGCAGACTGTTCACGAGTGATTCGTTGCCACCCACCTGCCAGAATGACGCCGAACATGAAATGACCAATGAACCAAAGGTCGAACATGGACGAGGTCTTGTCGCCAAACAGGTGCGGAGTAAGCGTTGTGGGGGCGGTTTGTGCCTGGATGATTGCCGCAACAACCATCACAGTCACAAGTAGAACGTATACGATTACCCAAAAAGGGCCATTTTCTTTCATCTTACCCTCCTCAGAATATGCAAAAAGAGCTTAACACGTCACAAAATAAGCTCCAACCGCTTCCAATAAAAAAGGCCGCCCTTGGGGTGGGCGGCATACGGGCGACGAGTAAATACATTTGATCACTAAGTCAGCAGTAACACTAAGAGTGTTGTGACCACTACCCACTCAACCACCTTTTTTGCACGTGCGACGTATTCAGGCTGTTGTAGCATGGACGCTTGACTCAAAACTAGGAGAGGCAGCCCTACGGAGGCTATCCAAAACACCCACTCGTTAGGGTGCAGCACCATTACCGTAGCGGGCACAGATACTAATCCGATTGAAATGAACACCGTCGTCTTGTGGCCATTTCTTACTGGAAGAGTAGCTTTGTATCCGTGATCTATTTCTGCGTCTTCGATATCTTTGTGAATCTCGTTGACGAACAGCAGGCCTGCAAACATGAGAAACGTGAGAACGCTTTCCGTGTTGAGTCTCTGGAAGTAGACCGCTGCACACAGCGCTGGCGAGCCACAAGACAGTGCTACAATCAAGTTCTGACCAATGTACCAA
The DNA here is from genome assembly GCA_964344415.1 of uncultured Gammaproteobacteria bacterium. Classification (GTDB taxonomy): domain Bacteria; phylum Patescibacteriota; class Patescibacteriia; order UBA9934; family UBA9934; genus CAYFMS01. Next base: position 330,537 of record CAYFMS010000001.1, read on the forward strand.
TGAGGAACGAACGAGTACAAGAGTCCTGCAAGCCAGACCAAGACGCAATAGAGCGCCAGCCATTCATCATGCAAGCCAAGAAGCAGAAGGATTCCGCACGTTACTGCACTAAGCACGACCCAATACGACCAGATTTCTTTCGGATGTTCGCTGGCAAAGAACTTACCCTTCTGACGGTCGTGATGGCGGTCCACCCAGTCATTGAACGTCATGATCGACATTGTCAGGCACATGAACCCAAACGCCGTCACGAGTAATGTACTCCACAGCACTTTTTCACTATAGAAGCCGAAGCTCACAATAGGCAGTACAAGGCTGTAAAGCCCTGCGGTTACAGGACGTCCAGTCTGAAACAACGACCAGAAATCCACTTCGTTGTTCTTTCTGAACTGCTTACCAGACATGAAGCCTCCTTGACCAAGACCTTAGCACGTTGCAAAATAAGTTCCAACCACGTTCACGCCGTCATGACATTACTTTTCTTGTAAATAAAAATCCCAACTTTGTTAAGTTGGGGTGATTCCCTGACGACTTTGCCGATAGGCGTCTACGATGAAGCCAAGAGAAATGATTTGCATCTGATTCAGTCTTGATCGCTGTCATTGGCCTCAAGGCGAGTTATGATTTTGTGATAAGATTATCATATGACACTTCGCAGGAAAAAGCATCGCATGCCTCGATTTGTGAAAGATGCCATTGAAGCATCTAATTTGTGGTCTGCATATGAAGCTCGGCCGCCGTATCAGAGGAATGATTATATTGGTTGGATCAATCAGGCAAAGCGCGAGGAAACGAAACAAAAACGGTTACAGCAAATGATTACGGAATTGAAAGGCGGGAAGAAATACATGAACATGACATGGAAAAAATAAACCCCCTGCGTTCAGGGGGTGTGTTGAGGGCGACTCGTATCGCTACGTTTTCTGCGAGTCCAGATGCAGTTCATGGGCGGTCATGGCGATGCTCGTCAGCCACTGTCTGACAGCATCGACTTCGATGCATTGACCATCGGCGCATTCGAGCAGGTCTTCATCGATCGCTTTTACCATGCCTTCTGCAGTCAGATGTTCATCGTCTAGTACTGCTTTTCTTAATGCCAGACGATGCTGGTCGAGGAGCATGCGGAAATCCAGCTGTCGTTTCGGGCTGAGTCTTCTTGGTATTGTGGTGTATGACGGCCTTTGCATGGCAATCATGCAGACGAGCTTCATTTCCAGGACATCAAGCAGATCTGCCTTCAAATCCTCTTCTATCATTTCTTCATGCATATCACACCTCCTATTGCATGAAAGAAAGGCAAATATACCGAAAAAATCGATTAAAGTCAATGTATTTTTGATTCGGATGGGTATGTTTTATCAATGCCTTGAGTTATGTATTTTTCTCGAATTTTTTGAGACTTCTTTCCAGGCGGTCAAATTTTGCAGTCTCTTGTGCCTTCTCAAATATGGACTGTAATTTTTCTTCCTCGCCGGCGATATCTAGATCTCGAACGGCTCGACTCATGCCGAAGACGGCCACTACTTCTGCATCAATATTGTCTTGCACGAATTGCAAGTCGGCATCATCGTATGACTTGTTTACAATAAGAAGATAAGGCGTTCCGTAATGATTGAGGAGATCGATGATTTGTTTTGCGGCCTTTACGCTATGTTCGGTGGGTTCAACGACAATCACGGCTATGTCCATGCCGCTACAGATTCCCGTACCTGCTCCGTCAGATCCAGCCTTTTCGTCCATTATGACGATTTCATTTTCCGCAAGTTTCAGAAGCGGAAGATATGCTTTGAGGGGAGTTGAAAGAATATGGCTGCATGCTTTGTCATTTAAGATGTCATCAGTATGCGGCCCAGTGATCATGAGACTCAGATTGTCATTCTGTATTGTTGTGTATTTTGTCGTGAACTCATCCGGTGAAGGTGAAAGATGAAATATTGGCATGTTTTCTGTTGTGAAAATGGCGCGGTATCCTTCTCCCTTTTCAAGCTTAGAGTATGATAATAGATCGTTCATTGCTGAACCGAGATAATTTGTTTTTTCAGACCCTTTGAATCCAAGATTATAGCTTAGGTCCATATTGTGATCTGCATCAATAGCAAGAACGGAATAATTCTTGCTGAGTAAGTATTTTGCGAGGAGTGTACTCATGGTTGATTTTCCACTTCCGCCTTTTCCAAGGAATCCAATGATCATAATTTGTAAAAATATTAGGCTTCGACTTGGTGTATTCAAGTCGAAGCCGAGAATGTGCCACCTCAGCCGAAGAGTACGTCAGCTTCCATGTGTGCATTTTCCCAGTTGATGGCGCGCGCGATTGATGCGCAAGCCTTGACTGCTTTGGAAAAGCGCAGGAAGCTATCGACTTCTGGCTCGCCGAAGTCGACGGCTCCAGCGAGTACGTAGCCAGGCAATTGCCCGATGCTGGGTGCCATCAAGTGACTCCCGAGCTCGGCCACGGTGTCACTGTCGAATTGATTTCCGACGCTCTGTCGAAGCCTGTAGTACGGGCTTGCCAGAAAATGGTCCAGGAACTCATCCGGTAGGGTGACTCCTCCGCAACAGTGTTCGAACACCATCGCGATGCCGAAGGTCGTCTTGAGCAGGGTATTGAGCTTCTTCAGCCCACCCGCTCGGAGCGGAATGCGCTCACCGAAGTGATGCATCAGCTCGGTCTCTGGCGACTTCACGCGCATGATGTGACCATCCTGCAAGCGTGTGAGTACCGAGAAGGTATTCACACTGACCGGGGGGCCATTCCAGAGCCGCTTCGGGAGAGCTGTGTAACTCTCCTCGATCTGCCGATGCACGATCTCCACGATGGTGACGATCTCGATCAGGCGTGGTGCATTGAAGCACTGCGCGATCTTTTGGATCTGCCTCGCGGTCAGATGCGGGTAGAGCTCATGGAGCACGTTCGCATCTTCTTGGTGGTACGGTCCGTACTGGGTACGAACCCAAACACCGTTTAGGGTCTTCATTGCCGGATTGCTTGGCTTGACCGCCTCCATCAGGAGAGGGTGGTGGGCGTATTGCTGCATATATTCCTCCTTTCTCGCGCAAAGATTGAACGAGACCGTCGTATATTAACGCAATTTACTTGCGTTTGTCAATGGTGGTGCGCATAAATAAAATTATCATAGTGAATAGTTATAGGTATAATAAACGCATATGGAATATATTGAATATGCGGAGTATGTGAAGCCGTTTTTTGCGCCGCCGGCATGGGTATTTGGCCCGGTTTGGACCGTGCTTTACATTCTGATCATTATTGGATTCGGATATGTATTTTGGAAATGGGGAAGGGGAGATCTAAAAGCGCGACATGCGACGCCATTTGCACTTAACCTTGTTTTCAACCTTGCATTTACACCGATTCAATTTGAATATGGGAGTTTGCTCCTTGGAAGTATTGATATTCTTTTGGTGCTTGGAACGCTTATTTGGGGAATAGTGGTTATTTGGAAAAAATATAAATGGGTTGCATTGTCGCAAATTCCATATTTGTTATGGGTGAGTTTCGCGACCGTTTTGCAATTGTCGATTCTCTTTTTGAATATGTAAATGAAAATCCCGCGGGCGAGTTGAGTCTTGTTGACTCTTCTCGCTCGCGGGATAGACGACGCATCTATTCGATGCGCCGAGCCCCGGGGCAGTCGTCGGTGGCATCGATGGTCTGTTGACTCATCATGCCTCCGAAGCAGCTGTCTGCCTGATCGTGACTGGTCACGCTGCCGACGACGGAGAGCAGATGAACTGCACCCTCGCCGTCACGGCAGTGGACGAGATCGCCCTCGTCCGACCACTGTCGGCACCCGGTCCAACTGAGCGTGGTATCGAGTTCGGCCGCCAGGGCTTCCGCGGACACCTTCCCGGTGGGCATGGTCATGCCGACAATGCCGGCAAGTACCGCCAGGATCACCGCTGCTGCGATGCCGACTGGAACCCACCAGGGCGGCGTTTCGGTCACGGTGACGTCGCCGTGCACCTCCGCATCGGGCAGGGGTGCTTCCGGCTCATTCTCCTCCTCCAGTTCTTCCGGGGGAGGGGGCAGGTCGTTGCCATCCGGGTCGACGGCTTCATTTGCAGGCTCTTCGCCTGCATTCTCGTTGCCGTTTTCGAGATCATTGTCCGCAGCAGCCGGCTCTTCGTCGACTTGCTCATCGACCTCGTGCTGGTCGACGATGGCCTGATTGGCCGCCGCCTCGGCCTCGAGTCGCTCGCGATTATTTTGATCGGTGAGCAGCTCGCTGATCGTACCGATCAGATTGTCGTTGACGACACGTTGCCAATTCGGACCGACGACAACATCGTCGCTATCGGGCCCGGGAACGGTCACGCCACCGTCATTGTCGACGGCAGCGAGTGCCTCATCGGCGTACAGGTGGACTTCCACTTCACCGTCGGTGACGGTGTAGGTGTTCATGTTCTGCCGGATTTCTTCCGGCAAGGCACGGACTTCTGCACTCATTTTGTCTCCAATGCGTATATTTCAACGCAAGAATGTACTGTTTCAACGCTAACCACCGTGGTTTGCGAAGGGTAAAAAGTAGCACAAAAAACCCATTTTGTCAATGCCTTTAAGTCCGACTAAAAAATTCTCATATAAGTGTCGATCGGTACTTATATGGATAATATGGCTAAAAATAAACAAAAAAACCGCCAAAATTGGCGGTTTTTCATGTTCTATTTGATTTCAGATACAACTTTTGCGAAAACTTCTGGATGCTTCTCTGCAATAACAGCGAGAACTTTACGATCTAGCTGTACATTTGCTTCTTTGAGTGCGTGAATGAGCTTTGAATATGTCATGTCATTCATACGCGCAGCAGCATTAATCTTCGTATTCCACAATTTTCGCATGTCGCGCTTTTTGCGTCTTCGGTCTCGGAATGCATGTGCTCCAGCCTTCAGCATGGCAGGTCTTGCAAGACGGATCTTACTTTTTCGACCCCACTTGAATCCCTTTACCTTTGAAAGCAAATTGCGTCGTCGTTTTGTATGTTGTGTACCTCTTTTAACTCTCGGCATACTATTTTACGTTATCGTATGGCAAAAGACTTCCGATTGTCTTACTTACACTTTTTGGCATCGTAAGATCACGGCGTTTGTTTCGGCGAACTTTTCCAGACTCTTTCGCATTGAAATGGTCCTGTCCAGCCTTACGTTTCATAGCTTTTCCGCCTTTCGTGATTTTCACACGCTTAGACAGAGCTTTATATGTCTTTAGCTTCATAGATTGAATTCGGGCGTATGGTAATTGAATTACCGTTTTTCGTCAAGTCGCATTTATCCCGATCGTGCGATAATGGTGTGCATTCTATTTCCCGCTGATTTAATAGGGGATTCAACGCGAACGGGATAGGTTTCATTGAGTGATGCGATAAACTCATCAATAATCATCTTTGCTCGATCACGGAATGCCTTTTCGCGTCCACGTAGCATCATTTCAATACGGATTTTATTTCCCTTTTCTAGGAATTTCAAAGCTTGCTTTCGACGAACTGCTAAATCATTTTTTCCAATGCGCATGGTGAGTCGAATACCTTTTACCTCAACTTCTTTTGAAGCAGCTCTCTGTTTGCGAGCTTCTTTTTCTTTCTGATATTTGAATGATCCAAAATCCATGATTTTACACACGGGTGGATTTGCCTTTGGTGATACCTCGATCAAGTCGAGACCTTCAGACCGAGCCATTTCGAGTGCTTTTTCAAGCGGAAGAATATCTGCACCGCCTTCATGAACAACACGTACCTCTTCGGCCGTAATTTTTTCATTCAATTTATATTGAGGGATGAGCTGTTTTGGCTTTCGACGCCGATGTCTATGTATGCGCATTTTTATTCGGTTAAAATGATTGGATAAGTAGAGTTATTTATATAGTGTTCAATTCTTGTTTTAGAACTGTTTGCAATATTTTTAGGTAGTTGATGTGGGTCGAAGCACTTTATTTCTGCCGCTTCATTATTTTGTTTAAAGTCAATATCTATAAGATGGGATTTGTAGACAAATATCATTTGATTTTTTTCTACCTTCTGATGAATGATAACAAGTTCCGAGTCTTCGATGTTTGCTGAAATTTCTTCCCTTACCTCTCTTTTGAGAGCCACTTCAAGAGATTCATTGCTCTCAACACCACCTCCGGGGAGCATAAAATCACCCTTATCTGTATGCCGCATGAGCAGCACATTGCCTGATTTGTCTTGAATGATTGCATAGACTGCAATCTGGAATATGCTCTGCCACTGTTTTGAAGTGATAAGATGTTCCTTCTTTTTTCTCGACCAGCCTTTTATTTCTTTTTCCCGAAGCTGTGCCGTATTCAGATTCTCACATCTTTCATAATATACCAATTCAAGAGGTAATCTCTTCATTGTGTGCACGGCGCCATTGCCTGATGCATGTTCGAGAAAACGCTCCTTGAGCCTCGTCGTTGATCCGATGTAGTAGCTATCGTCAGAGCATTTAATGATGTATATGTATGCCTTCATAATTTTTGACAAGGTACTTCGTCATCCTCAGTCAGAGACTTCGGATTTCTCAGCACACCATTCAAAAACTTCAGATGAGTCTTGTTGGCTTGCCATGAGAAAACTGAAGGCTCGGCCTGAAGTTTTCGAATGGTGGACCTGGGGAGAATTGAACTCCCGTCTGGTCAGTGCTCGACCAAGAATGTTTTACAAGTATATCTTACCTATATACATCTACCGATAAAGGCAAGAGAAAGACGATAGATGTTTCCGCGCAAACCTTTGACATTCACTCGCGGGGCATGAATGACGCATCCTGCTATATATAACACCCAGATCGCTTTTGCGCAGGATCAAAAGCTAGGATGGCACTGCACAGTGTTAGGCAGTTGCGAATGCAGGTAGATTCATTCGAATCAACCCACGTGAAGAGTTGTTTGCATGTATCTTCTTGTATGTGTTTTTACTGAGAACATACGGCTCAGACTTGGTTCTTGGAAGGTGCTGCTGCCATCGATTCCTGGCAGGCCCCGAAATTTTTCAAGTGATTAAAAAATTTCGGGGCCTGTCCTCAGTCACCTGAGTACAAAATTAGTTGCTAAATCGCGTTCGTTTTAACTCTTCCTGAATCTTGCGCTGAACATCACGTTTCTTAATCGTGTCGCGCTTTTCAAACTCTCGTTTTCCTCGCGCAATGGCAAATTCAAGCTTTATTAAATCGCCCTTAAGATAAACACGAATTGGCACAATTGTCAATCCCTGCGCCTGCTTTTTTCCAATGAGATATTTTAATTCCCGCTTATTTACAAGGACTTTGCGATTGCGTGTTGGATTATAATGTTCTTGACTACCAGCGGGCGCATATTTACCCACAAACATATTTTTCACCCATAATTCACCGCGGTCAATACTGAGGAATGACCCTTTCAACTGAGTATGACCCTTTTTGATCGCCTTTACTTCAGCGCCGGTCAGCACTAAGCCACCTTCATATGTTTGAAGGAGTTCATAATCTCGTTTCGCGGATTTATTTACAGCGAGCGTGCTCATGCGCGGATTATGCTATAATTTGCATTGTATGAAAAGCCGAAAAGCGGAGGATGCGGCTGTGCTTCCAATAAAAATCACGACGGGGACCTTGCTTAGAATCTTGCTCGTTGCTGGAGCGGTCTTTTTGATTTTCTACTTGAGAGACCTCGTTTTCATGCTTATTGCAGCAACACTTATCGCAGCGATCATAGACCCTGTCGCTGACAGATTGAAGAAATATCGTGTTCCAAGAAGTTTAACGGTTCTTCTTGTTTACCTCCTTTCTTTTGCCGTTTTAGCTCTTGCTTTTTTACTCATTATTCCTCAGGTGATCGAGCAATTTAAGCAGCTGTATACGCTCTATCTTCCGTATGTTCAAGAGGTGGCGCCTGGAAATGATTTGGGTCAATTGATCGTTGGCGGCGAGCTATTCACGCAAGACATCAATTCTATTTTCTCTGCTCTCGTCAGCTCGGGTGGTGGGGAAGCATTTGGGCAAGTATATGATGTGCTTATTGGCGCAATCGGGGGAGTCATTGCTTTGATTCTTGTCCTGATGATTGCCTTCTATATGGTTGTGGAAGAAAAATCCATGCATCATATGCTTATGCATTTGACGCCAAGTCGATATCAGAAAATGGTTGACTCGGTTGCATCTCAGGTGCGCGTTAATGCCGGAAAGTGGCTTCGCGGTCAATTACTTCTCATGCTTCTTGTGGGATTGCTTTCTTATCTTGGCCTGACATTGCTTCAGGTGCCGTATGCGCTCGCTCTTGCATTCCTTGCAGGACTTCTTGAAGTCATTGTCTTTATCGGTCCGCTCATTGCGCTTATCCCGGCTGCTATCATTGGTTTTTCTGTTTCTCCTGCTATCGGTGTTCTGGTAATGGTGCTTTACTTCATTGTGCAGCAGATCGAGGGCGATATTTTGACGCCAAAGATCATGCAGAAAGTCATTGGTCTGAATCCTGTCATCAGTATTATCGCGGTTATTGCAGGATTTGAATTTCAAGGTGTACTTGGTGCTATCCTCGCAATTCCTATCGCGATGATTATTGGAATTATATTCCGCGAATGGCGCGCGGCATCAAAAAAACTATCTGTATGATGGCAAAAAAGCATTATAGAACTTGGTTTCCGCATATCGTTATTGGCCTGACAGTACTTCTTGCGATCGGTGTGTATATTCTTTTTTCGAATCGTGATGCAAATACGACTGACCATGATATAGCACAGAGCATTGTCATTCCGACTTCAGAAGAATATAGGGAGAATGTCTCGGCAATTATCGAAACATATTATGCAGATGAGAACAGGGAAGACGCTTTTGGTGATCTCTTGAATCAAATTGTTCCAGCAGAAGAGCGAGATATTCATGTTGAAATTATTTTACTTTTTGACCAACCTTCGGACACAAGGGCTAATATCGAACAGGGTCTTTTGGAATTAAAATCAGCCCACTCTTGGCTTCCATAGTGAATTCGTCTACATTAGCCGCATGATTCTATTACATCGCATCAGTGTTTTCGTCATTAGTGCCTGCGTGGCGGGTATTTTTGCCCTTCTGATTTTGGCGCCTTACTCATTTAGTATACCGTTTGCCGTTCTTTCATTTATCGCCTTTTTGCTGCTTGGGCGCATGCTTGGATTTGAATATAAATCTCCAGCATTCTGGATTTTTCTTCTAACGCCATTTTTTATTCTGGCAACATCGCTCTTTTTCTTTCTTTTTCTCTCGGCTGATATAGCAAGAATCGCTCTCGCTGTCTTTACAACGCTTGGAATTTGGCTCTATCTTGAAAACCTATTCACCTTTTATCATTTGCCAGGATCCTATCAGGCCTATGCGCTTGAATATGTTTCTCTCACGCTCTATATTGCATCGGTTTTCTTCTTCGCGAGTGGAGCATATGGCGCGCAGCTTTTCCTACTTTTACCATTCTGGGTTCCAGCACTCGCCGTGTTCTGGGTCATGCTTTTTACGAGTATCAGTGTTTTTTGGGTGAGCAAGGTGAATATTGAAACAAGTATCAAATATGCGCTCAGCGGTGCGATTTGTTTAACAGAGCTCTATGTCGTGCTCAGTTTTCTTCCAACGGGCTTTGTGACAAATGCAACGGCATTTGCTGTTATGTATTATGTCTTCCTCGGACTGGCGCGGGCACATGTGCTCGATAAGCTAACAAAACCAGTCTTGATCCGTTATGCGGGCATTGGAATGATCTTTCTGTTATTATTGTTTATGACAACAACATGGGTTTAATATGACCAGAAAACTTTTTTACGCCATTCTTATTCCAATTCTCGTAAGCGTTGCGGTGAGTATTGTCGCATCTGTTTATACGAATCAGGCGCTTGAGCGTTATTTAACGGGTCTCGACACAGAATCTCAATTTAGAGATCAGACGGAAACAGTGACGCGTCCTTTGCCAGGGTCCTATGAAGAATCACTGAGCCAGATTGATACATTGATGACTGAATCTGTCGGCGTAATTCGCAGTACATCTATTTCACGTCAAGATGCGCTTATTCGGTCTGATGCGGATGGTGATCCGGGGGTTGTGATTACGAATGATGGATGGATGCTATTCTCAAGTGAGTATACGCAGGGAATTGTTGGCGATGTTTTTGCATATGAAGTATGGATTGGTCAAAATGCATATTCAATTGAACAAGTGGTGAGTGATGAAATTTCAGGTCTTTCATTTGTAAAAGTGAATGCATCCGGTCTTGATCCCGTTTCTTTTGGAGATACAGTTTCAGCGACGGGCGGGGAATTATTATTTGGTGCATCGCCAGTTCACGGTATTTCTCTTTCGGCGATTATTAATGCTCGTGAATTTTCTGGCGGTATTTCTCATGCAGATTACGATGTAAATTGGTTATGGGCTGTCGAGGAAATGCCTATTGGGTATCCAGTCTTTAATTCAGGAGCTCAGCTTGTCGGATTTGTTGATTCGAATGATCATGTTATCCCGCTTCTGAATGTGGAGAATCAAATTCGATCTTTCATTAGGCAGGGGAATATTGATCGCGTTGGTATGGGGGCACATATAGCCGAGGCACAATTTATCTTGAATATTGATAGGGATGTGTACCCAGTTTCAGGCGCGCTTGTTCAGAATGTGATTATTGATTCTCCGGCATGGCAGGCAGGATTGCGTTCGGGGGATATGATTCTCTCCATTGATGGTTTGACGGTGACGGCTGAAGATACACTTGCACTTTTGCTTGGTCGTTATGAATCTGGTGATTCTATTCAAGTTGAATATATGCGTGAAGGTGAACGAAATGATGTGAAACTTGAATTGGCTTCGAGGGCCAGTTTGGGGTATTGACAGGGCTATTAATATCTGATAATGTCGCTCCAGATGCCCTTTCGGGTATGTCGTACGAAGCTATTGCAGCGCCTCCTCCTCGCTACAATGTGCGGAATATGACATACCCGAAAGGGCGTTTTTTTTTGCCGCTTGTGAGCTTGCGCTCTTGCATCTCCATGCTCCGCTCCTCGACAACGTACCTTTCAGTACGTCTTACTTCGGTGCTCGCATGTCAAAGCAATAGCATCAAGCTCACTTCGCGACCCCATTTGAAATCCTGAGCCTGTCGAAGGATCTCTCAAATTGCGATGAGAATCTCTTCAATCTCCCAAATCTCTTCTATATCCTTTTGCACTTCTCTATGTGCTATTTTCTACTAACTACTTACTTCGTAGCCGTCAATCCGTATATCCATACCATCTGTACATTCGTAATTATTTACACTTTTCGCTAATATTAGCCATATTTCGCACCCAAGGACTTGACAAATTGCCTATTTTTTGGTATAAATGTTAACCTTTCGGGCTGTAGCGGTCTGGCGTCCGGGAAACACCCCTCCTTGTTTTCCTGTCGATGTCGGACCACTAGAGAATGAAAGGAAGAGTAGAGCATTCGCCGTATGTGAGAGGGTATACGGCGAGTGCGCTGCGGCTGCAACGTTTAGGCCTTGTGGCCCTCGCATTCAACACTTTCACAAGATTCCCTGCGAGTCAGCGGGGTAAAGGAGACAGCGATGTTCAAGAGCATCGTTTTTCACGCCATGATGGCGTTGTTCGTTTGCGTGGCTCCGGTCGCGCAGGCGCAGGATCCGATTGGCCAGCAGGTCGGCGCGCTCGATGAGCGTGTCGAAGAGCTCGGCCGTGTGGTCGCTGATCGTGGTGAGAAGATCGCCACGATCGAGCGAGAGATCGCACGCATCGAGTCTGTCGGTGAATACAGCGAGAGCAATGCGTCTCGCATCGACGAGTTGCAGCAGCAGCTCGATTCGATGAAGCCGACCGATCGTCAGAAAGCCGTCTATGCCCAGTGGGTCGAGATGGCCAAGCGCGTCGAAGAGCTCGGTATGACGTCCACGGAATTCGTGGATCGTGTCATGACCGTCACCGAGATGTCTGCGAGTCAGGAGGTGAAGATCACCGACCTGATGACCGGCCTCGCGGACCTCGAAGAGAGGATCACGAAAGTCGAGCGTCGCGTCGGAGTGGTCGAAACGGATGTCGCTACGCTGACGGGAGCCGTGTACGGAACCGAAGAGTCCACTGGACTCATCGAGGATGTGCGCGACAACATGTCGGCGATCGACGATTTGTCGACTCGCGGATTCTGTCTGGACTTCAGTCTCGGCGGGTTCGCGGGCGGCGGCCCGTTTGGTCAGGCGGCCCAGGCGGTGTTTGCACCGCTGCAATTCCGGGGCGTTCGCGCCGGACTGCAGTTGGGCGCCGGTATCGGATACTGCACGGACAAGTTTCGTGTGGGGTTCGAAGGAGGATTCATCTTCGATATTCCCGATCACTCGATTGGTGGATACGGTCAGGTGAGTGGGCTCTGGCGTGTCAGTGACTCCATGTTCTCGATCGGGCCGACCGGCAGGTTCGAATACCTGGAGCGTCGATACCGACATGGTCTGAAGGATGGGCAGGACGTCATCGTCCAGCTCGGGCCAAGGGTTCGTGTCGACTTCCTGCGCAAGCAGGATGGGGTCGACTTGGCGCTGAACATCGATGCCCTCATCGGCTGGCAAGGTACCAGCGTCGGACATTCCGGCGGCGGTACGGCCGGACGAGTGACTGGCGGGGCTGTTCTCGGTTTCACCGTTGGGTGGACCGACAGGCGCTGACTCCGAACTGGGGCGACCGCGATACGCATAGCGTATTCGCGGTCGCCCTGACCTATTACTCAGAATGTACACAGATTGTAATTCAAGAATGAATTTCAGCCTGAGTACATGCTGCAAGGCTGTACGAGAACCTTACAATTTTGTCCCATTCCGGGACATTCAACCCCCGGAATGGGGAAGGAGACAACATGAAGAACTTGTTTTTCGTCCTTCTCACGGTTTTTGCCGTGAGTGGCTGCGCCGAATGGGCGCCGCTCGAGGACATTCGATTCACTGATCGTGGTGATTCGGATACGGATACCGATGCGGATTCGGATGCAGACACGGACACGGATACTGACGCAGACTCCGATACGGACACCGACACCGATACCGACGCAGACAGCGATACGGACACGGATACGGATACCGATGCGGATTCGGATGCAGACACGGACACGGATACTGACGCAGACTCCGATACGGACACCGACACCGATACCGACGCAGACAGCGATACGGACACGGATACGGATACCGATGCGGATTCGGATGCAGACACGGACACGGATACTGACGCAGACTCCGATACGGATACCGACACCGATACCGATGTGTCTCCTGACGCAGATGGCGACGGGTGGACTGTCGATGCAGGTGACTGCAACGATAACCCCGTCTTCGGTTACTGGTACAATCCTGATCAGGAAGAGAGCTGTGGCGATGCCCAGGACTACAACTGTGATGGGCACGACGATCCGCTTGCCGGGTGTGTCGAATGCTACTGGGATTCGGATGGTGACGGATACGGATCCTCCACCTCGTACGAGATGGAGGAATGTGATGGTCACTACTACGTGACTGTCGACGGAGATTGTGAGATCTTCGATGATAATTCCTATCCGGGTGCTGACGAAGACTGTGATGGCATCGACAATGACTGCGATGGTGACATCGACGAAGGTTGCCTGATTTCGCCACCCGACAATGACAACGACGGTTACGATGTGTACAACGATTGTGACGACACCGACCCCTACCGGAATCCTGGTGAGGACGAGGTATACGACATTCGTGACAACGACTGCGACGGAGTTCAGGACAATGTCCCCAACCAGGGGCATCGTGCTCTCTCCCGCTGGTACAAGATTCACGGCTACCAGAACCTCGACATCGACGGTGACGGTACTACGGGTCTGTACGAGGACATCGAGCATCGCTTCTCGGCAACTTCGCCGGGCAGTGGATGGTACCAGGATGCCACCGAGCTCCTGACGTACCCGCTCGACATCTGCTCGAGCGGGTACGGTCCTTCGGACACTTGTATCGTCCGCAGCAATGGCGAGGTCGAGCTCTGGGGCGGGTACGTTCTCGTGCCACTCTACGAGTGCTACCGCGTCGACACCACCGGACTCCACACCACGGAGTACCACCCGCAGAACAGTGCGGGCTACATGGCGGCATCGAGTTGTGCATTCTCGCCAGTCGGTCTGGTTGTTCCCACGGGGACGAGTACCTCAATCGATCAGCAGGATTTGCTTCCGTACTATCTTCATGCGTCGGCGCCGTATTACGGTGTCAGTGAGGTCGAGGGTGCTTCCGGCTACAATGCTGGCGACATCATGTACTCGGACCTCTGGGATGAAGGAGACGGAACGGGTCCGGGTGGATCCTACACGTACCACCAGACGGCCTGGTTCGCACTCAATCCGGACGATACTACCTACTGATCTCCTCAACGCCCGCCGGCTATTACAACTGCCGGCGGGCGACGAAAGGACCAACTCTCAAACGGAGAGCCCTGGTCCTTTTTTCTTTTCCATATTTTAATTTATGCTTCATGAAAACCCATGATTCAGACGGACTTAAAATGCAAAAATATGAGATTGGGGGTTGACGGGAAGGAGGAAATCAGCTAATATTGCGCCATCGCAAATGCCCGAAAGGGCCCATAATAAAAATCAGGTTTGACGCGATCATGAAGTAACTCTCCCTTCGGGGCCCTTCATGCCAAACCGTCGTTAAAAGAGAAAATATGCCAAATATTCCAAGTATTGAGGAATTACTCAAAGCCGGTGTTCATTTTGGACATCGCACAAGTCGCTGGCATCCAAAAATGGCTGAATATATTTTTGGAGCACGTCAGGGAGTTCATATTATTGACGTTGAAAAAACGCATGACATTTTGGAAAATGTTCTAGAAGAAATCAAGATGCTTATCGCAGCCGGTAAGGAAATCTGGTTTATCGGAACAAAACAGCAAAATCAGTCAATTATTGAGAAATATGCGATTGAAGCAAAAGTGCCTTTCGTGAATCGACGTTGGCTAGGTGGAACATTCACAAACTTTAAAGAGATTCAGAAGCTTATCAATGAATATCTTGATTTGCGCGACAAGCGTGAAAAGGGTGAGCTGAAGAAATATACAAAGCTTGAACAGCTTCAATTCGACCGAAAAATCTCTGAGCTTGAAAATAAGATCGGTGGTATTTCAACAGCTGCAAAATTGCCAGATGCAATCTTTGTTGTGGACGTGCGAGCAGATAAGACAGCTATCGTAGAAGCAAGAAAGCAGGGGATTCGAATCTACGCACTTTGTGATACGAATGTGAATCCGGACCTTGTTGATACCGTCATTCCTGCAAATGATGATTCTATTGCATCAACATCATTACTTACAAGACTTGTTGCCGACGCTGTTGTCGAGGGTCGTTCCGCGAAAGTAGCTCCAAAGCCGACTGCAAAAAAGGAAGTAAAAGAAGAGAAGGCAAATGATGTTGACTTGTCTGAGGATTCAAAAGCTTCTGTTGAAGAGCTTGATTTGGAACTCAATGAAAAGCTTGCTAAAGAAAAGGAAGAGGCTGAAAAGAGTGCTGCGCCAAAGCGAAAGAAATAATCTGTTATAATCACGATCATTAAAGACAAAATATTATGAGTATTACAGCAGCAGATGTTGCAAAATTACGAAAAATGACCGGCGTCGGAATGATGGAAGCAAAAAGAGCTTTGACCGAGGCTGGCGGAGATACAGATAAGGCAATCGAGGAGCTTCGCAAGCGAGGAGCGGCGAAAGCTGCAAAGAAAGCGGACCGTGAAACAGCTGAAGGACGTGTTCATTGTTATACGCATTCAACTGGAAAGATCGGTGTAGCAGTGGAAATACAGTGTGAAACAGACTTCGTTGCTCGAAATGAAGCATTCGTAGAATTCTGTAATGACATTGCAATGCATATCGCTGCAATGAGTCCACTCTATCTTTCAAGCGAAGAGGTTCCTGAAGATGTAATCGCAAAGGAAAAGGATATTGTGAAAGAGCAGCTTTTGAATGAAGGAAAGCCTGAAGAAATGCTCGAGAAGATTCTGGAAGGAAAAATAAAGAAATACTTTGAGGAAGTATGTCTTCTCAATCAGAAATTCATCAAGAATGAAGACCTAAGTATTGAAGAATTTGTTCAAGAAAAGGTATTGAATCTTGGAGAGAATTTGAAAATCAGTCGTTTCGTTCGATTCGAAATTGGTGCATAAAACACAAGCCCCGCGATGCGGGGTTTTGTGTTTGGTGTATAATGTCTGCATAATACTAAACTCACTGTATGGCGAGGATAGCAATTAATGGTTTTGGGCGTATTGGGCGGCAAATGCTCAAGGCGGCTTGGAATAAGCGAGGATTCAATATCGTTGCGATTAATGATTTAGGTGATGCTGAGTCATTGGCGTATTTACTTAAATATGACTCAAATTATGGTATTTGGGACAAAGAGGTATCATTCGGTCCGAATTACATCATGATTGATCGTAAAAAAATACCTGTTCTGAATGAGAGTGACCCTGCACAGCTTCCATGGAAGAAGCATCGTGTTGACGTTGTTGTTGAGGCAACAGGCAGGTTTACCGATGAAGAAGCGGCAAGTCTGCATCTAAATGCCGGCGCGAAGCGTGTTGTTATTTCTGCTCCTGGAAAGGGCGATATCCCTACATTCGTTCTTGGCGTAAATCAGAATGAGATGGATGGAAAAAAGCAGAAAGTGGTGAGTAATGCATCATGTACAACAAATTGCACATCTCCGGTCATGAAAATTCTGAATGATACATTCGGGGTCGAGAAAGCTATGCTTTCAACGGTGCATGGATACACAGCAGCGCAGAATTTAGTAGATGGTCCGCATAGAAAGGACCCAAGACGCGGTCGCGCGGCTGCCGAAAATATGATTCCAACGACAACAGGAGCGGCGAAAGCGACGGTGAAGACGCTCCCTGATCTTGAGGGGCGATTCGACGGGATAGCAATTCGAGTCCCTGTGCCGACCGTATCTCTTTCGGATATGACGGTGCTCTTGAAAAAAGATGTCACGGTCGACGAAGTTAATGCAGCATTCAAGAAAGCAGTTTCATCTAGATGGTATAAGGGGATTGTTGCTGTGACGGATGAACCTCTTGTGTCATCTGATTTTGTTGGTAGCCCTTACTCGGCAACTGTCGACTTGCAAATGACACGGGTTGTTAATGGTAATCTGGTCAAAATTGTCGCTTGGTATGACAATGAGTGGGGTTATGCTAATCGGCTCGCTGAATTTATAATTAATCATGTTAAATAGTATGAAACAGAGAACATTATTTACATATTTATCTTCAGAAACGAATCAAAAGTGCTTCTCAATCACCCTCGTCGTACTCCGCGTTGTACTTGGTGTTCAGCTGCTTCTTGCCGGTATCGCTAAATTCGGTGATTGGTCGGCAGCAGGCTATTTGAATGGTGCATCTGGTCCATTCGCTGGATTCTTTCAGTCGCTTGCGGGGAGTCCATTCGTTGATGCATTAAATGCATGGGGGTTGGTTTTGATTGGATTGGCGCTTATTTTGGGATTAATGGTACGACCAGCTTCATTCTTCGGCGCTATTCTCATGCTTCTCTATTATTTTGCCCATTTCGAGCAGAATACCGCGCATGGATTCATTGATTCACATATCATCTATATCATTGTATTTGTTCTCTTTATGTCGGGTGGTGTAGGTCATGTATTTGGGTTAGATAGCTTGGCTCGGCCTCGTATGAAAAAGAACAGTACGCTCGGCAATATCCTTTTTGGATAGTATGGCGAAGCAGCGCGTTGTTATTCTTGGTGGTGGTTTTGCTGGGCTCGGCACGGCATTACATCTGGCGAGACATGCACGCGGCATATTCGATATTGTCCTTGTTGATCGAGAAGAGCAGCACTTGTACACGCCTTGGCTCTACAAATTACCTTCGGATGTTTTTTTGGGTCGCGAGCATCAAAAGCATCGTGACTGTCATTTTTGTTTTTCTGAGCTCACCGAAAGATATGCTGATATTCGATTCAGACAAGCAGAAGTTGTGGGGCATAATAAATCAGATAAGCATATTCTCTTGAAAGATGGTCATACACTTGCATATGATTATTTGGTTGTCGCCATTGGTTCGGTAACAAATTTTTACGGTATTCAAGGGGCTAAGGAATATTCAGCATCGCTCAAGACAGTTGATTCCGTAAAGCATGTTGCAGATCTTTTTTCTGATTTTGCACAGGGAATATCAAAAACAAAAAAACAAATTGTCATTGTTGGTGGTGGTGCGACGGGTACTGAATCGGCTCTTGAAATTGGATATATCTCAAAGAGATTGGGATTACAAGACAATATTTCGGTACACATTGTTGATGCAAGGCCAAGTCTCCTAGGTGCATTTTCAAAATTTGTTCAAAAAAGCGCAAAAAGACGGGCACGAAAACTTGGCATACATGTACATGCTAGCGCTATCGCTACCGAGGTGTTGGAGCGGAAAATTGATCTGAAATATAAGGATGGTGATAAAGAGAGCCTAGCGTACGATTTATTATTTTGGTCTGCAGGATGCAAACCTAGTCCGGTGCTTTCGCAAATGAAATTGCCCATAGATGAGCGAGGCCGCATTCTTGTTGATGGTAGCTTGGCGGTTCAGGGTGAGGAGTGTATTTTTGCGCTCGGAGATTCAAGTGCATTCTTTGATCATTACAATGACAATATGCTTCCTCCAGCAGCATGGGTTGCTGTTGATCATGCATCTATTGCAGCTAGAAATATCATAGGGCATCATCGCGGTCATACGATGACGAAATATAAACCCCCACGCATGTACCCTGGAGTTATTTCTCTTGGTGGTCCGCATGCTGTTGGCGGTGCGGCTGGGATTGAGGTATCGGGTCTATTTGGTTATTTGATAAAAACAGCAATCGATTTACGCTACTTTTTGTCGATCATGCCATTTTTTAAGGCATGGGGATCTTGGTTTTCAAAGAGAAAAACATGTGATGTATGAAATTACGAACATATAAAAAGAAAGATATACAGTCAAAGCGTGTTCTGCTTCGTGTTGATCTGAATATTTCCCAAGGCGTCGATGCTGGACATTATCGCTTTGAGCGTGCCATGCCTCAAATTCGAAAATTATTAGAAATGGAGGCTGAGAAAATTGTACTTTTAACGCATATCGGTCGTCCAAAAGGAAAAGAGAGGCATTTGAGTACTCAAAAATTGGTGCAGGAACTTGCTGAGGCGATTGGTCAGGATGTCGTTTTTGCGTCAACGATTGCGAAAGCAGAGAAGTCTGATTCGCGTATTGTGCTTCTTGAGAATACGCGTTTTTTTCCTGGCGAGATAAAAAATGGTCGGCGATTCGCAAGACAATTGGCCTCGCTTGGCGATGTTTATGTTAATAATGCATTTGGTGTTTGTCATCGCAAGCATGCTTCTATACATCGAATTACATCATTCATTCCATCTTTTGCAGGAGATCTGATTACTGAGGAGGTTAAAGAATTGTCACGCGCGCTCAAAAAACCACTCATTCTTATTGTGGGCGGCATAAAAATAGCGACAAAAATCCCACTTATCAAGAAACTTGCAGGTCGCTCAAGGGCGGTTTTGCTTGGGAGCGGCATGGTACATGTTCACCGCGCAATGCGTTTACAGGGTCGAAGCAGTGGTATGCAAATTCGTCTTCGCGATCGACTAGCGATGCATAAACTCATTAAGAAATTTGAAAATAAGATTATTCTTCCAGATGATGTACGCGTGCATAATCGTGAAGATGAATCTGATGTGCAAATTCGTACATTTGATCAAATTCAGCCAGATGATGCGATTATTGATATTGGTCCTCAGGCGGAATTGTCTTTTGCAAAAAAAATTGAAGGCGCAAAAACGGTTATATTTAATGGTCCGATGGGTATTGTAGAGGATGCAGATGGTCGAGAGGGTACGGATAGTATTGTTGATATGATTTCGCGTTCAAAAGCTCGAGTGATTGTTGGCGGTGGCGACACAGTTGATTATGTGCTTCACAATACGGATGCAAAGATTGATTTTGTTTCAACAGGTGGCGGGGCTATGCTTGCTTTTTTGTCTGATTCTGCAATGCCTGGCCTTGAGGTGTTACAATAGACATGTATTAGGGAGGTATGAATGAAAAAATACATAGAATAGATGCACGCGAAATTCTGGATTCGAGAGGGAATCCCACACTTTATGTTACGGCTGTTCTGAAAGATGGAACTCAGGGAAGTGCATCTGTTCCATCTGGCGCGTCAACGGGTATTCATGAAGCGCTCGAATTACGTGACGGAGATAAGCGAAGATATCGTGGAAAGGGGGTTTTAAAGGCGGTAAAGAATATTGAGCAGAAGATTAGCCCGCATATTCGAGGCATGAATGCATTTGATCAACAGGGAATAGATAATGCTATTCGATTGCTTGATGGTACGCGTAATAAGCATCGCCTTGGGGCAAATGCGATTCTTGGTGCTTCTCTTGCAATTTTGCATGCATCGGCTAAACGGGCGAGTATGCCGCTTTATGTTTATATGCGTCATGCTTTTGCTCTGAAGGATGACCGTTATCTTCTCCCAACGCCACTGATGAATGTGTTAAATGGTGGCGCACATGCGGATAGTAATTTAGATATGCAGGAATTCATCATCATCCCGCATGCATTCCGCAGCTTTTCTCGGAAATTGCAGGCTGGCACTGAAGTGTTTCATGCACTTCGAGATATTTTACTTCGCGCTAAGAAGGATACGGATGTTGGTAATGAAGGTGGATATGCGCCGAATCTTGGAAAGACAGAGGATGCTCTTGCATTTTTAAAAAAGGCGGTGATGAAGGCAAAATACAAGGTGGGCGGCCAAATATCTTTTGGTATTGATATCGCTGCAAGCGAATTTTTTAATCCAAAGATTGATAAATATATTTTGAAGACGGATCGACGAAAAATGTCTGCAGGTCAGATGATTGATTTGATTGAAGCATGGTCTAAAAAGTATCCATTAATGTCCATCGAAGATCCTCTTGATCAGGATGCGTGGCCAGATTGGTCGGAGTGTACCAAGAGACTTGGCAAGAAGATGATGATTATCGGCGATGATTTATATGTAACGAATCCTGAGCGCATTCGACGTGGAATTGAAGACAAGGCGACAAATGCTGTTCTGATTAAAATGAATCAAATTGGTACTATCTCGGAAACAATGGAGGCTATTCGCATTGCGAAAAATGCTGGGCAAAAGATTGTTATTTCTCATCGGTCTGGTGAAACATCGGATACGACAATTGCTGATCTTGCTGTTGCTGTAAATGCGGAGTTTATAAAAACGGGTGCGCCATCGAGATCTGAACGACTTGTGAAATACAATCGACTTCTCGCCATTGAAGAGGAGCTTTCCTAATTGATTTACGTTTCGTGATCATAATGCCATCCCGACGTTCTTTCTTTGAAATGTGTTTTTAATGTTGCGGCTCGCAGCCAAATGCCAGATCCGTATTTTTTCTGGAGTATATCGAGGGCATGCAAGGTATTTTGTGTTTTATTTTGCTTTTCAATGATAGACGGCATGTGAAATGTTGGCATGAGTGCTGATGTGCTAACACCTAAAAGGCGTACGGGTATATTCCTATCCCATTTTTTCTTCAGAAGCTGCCATGCATTTCTGAAAATTTCCAGGCCATCATTCATGGGTTCATTATATTTTTTTCCAATGCCACATCCCCCAAAATCTTTATAGCGTGCATAGACGCTTATATGTGTCGCAAAAAACGATTGTTTACGCAATCTGTTCGCCACTTTGTCGCAAATAGCCAGTAACTGTTTTTTGATATCTTTTTCATTGATAAGGTCATGAGGAAATGTATACGAATTTCCTACAGACTTTGGATTTTCTGATTCTGATAATTCATCACTTCCAATTCCTCGCGCGACATCATAGAGGAAGAATCCATAACTATTAAATTCACGAACAAGGTGTTCAAGTTTTGCATTCCTAAGTGAGGGGAAATCGGTGATCCCCATCTTATTCAAACGCTTTTCTATGCGCGGGCCAATACCACAGACAGCAGCAAGGTCCTGTTTGTCGAGAAAAGAGATAGCATGGTCTGGATGTATGACGGTAAGGCCATTTGGCTTGCATGATTCTGATGCTAATTTGGCAAGTGTCTTGTTATTTGCGACACCAATAGATACCGTAGCGAAGCTACCGCATTCATTTCGAATGTCTCGTCTAATTTGCTGCCCTATGAATGTTGCACCAAAATAATCTCTAGCTGCTACGGTAATATCAGCAAAGCCTTCATCGGTACTGAATCGTTCAACCTGACTTGCGTAACGTTCAAGTATATTCATAAATCGATTCGTGATGTCTCCATATTTTCTTGGGTCACCAGGAATGATAATAAGTTCAGGACACACTTTTTTTGCTTCCGTGCTGGCCATGGCTGTTTTTACTCCAAGGGCTTTGGCTTCTTTTGATGCCGTTGTCACGACGGTTCTGTAAAGTGATTGTCTGTGAACATCGATACGTGATCGATTTTTTCTATAAATATCAATGCTATATTTCCCTTTTCCTGCAACGGCTATGGGTTTATTGCGTAAGAATGGATTTGCTTGTTGTTCAACGGAAGCAAAATAGGAATTGAAGTCAATATGGAGGATAATCTTTGACATAATTTTCGGCGAAGATTAGTATTGATTTTATTATGGAAAAAGACATAAAACATATAGCTTTTATTGCTGATGGGAATAGAAGATGGGCGAGGGAGCGCGGCATTCCTCAGCTTGAGGGACATAGAAAAGGATATGATCTTTTTAAAGATGTCGTTCTTTGGTGCAAGAATAGAGGGCTTGATGAGGTGTCTATTTGGGCATTTTCGACAGAGAATTGGAAGCGCACAAAAGAGGAGGTTGGGTATTTAATGGATCTGGCGCTATTTGCTTTGACTGAAGATTTAAAGAGTCTGCATGAAAAGAATGTGCGTATTCGTGTTATCGGACGGAGGCATGATTTGAGCAGAAAATTGCAGGATGCAATTATTGCTGCGGAAAAAAAGACAGAAGGGAATACGGGAATTATTATGAATCTCTGTTTTAATTATGGTGGTAGGCCTGAAATAATTGAGGCAGTAAAATCTTTGATGCAGTCAGAAATTTCTTCAGATGACATTGATGAGGATGTCCTTCGTCGGCATATGTGGACGCGTGAAATGAGAGATCCGGATTTGATTGTACGTACTTCGGGTGAGCAGAGATTGTCCGGTTACCTTCTTTGGGCGGCCGCTTATAGCGAAATATATTTTTGTGATGCATTTTGGCCAGATTTTTCAGAGGAGGAATTGGATCAAGCCATTGCGTGGTTTAAAGGACGTGAGCGTCGTTTCGGTGGTGATTCGAAGAAAGGTTAATCCGTGTAAATTTCAACCAATTTCCAATCAAGACTTACGGGGTCAAAGCGTAATTTCATAAAATTCACATCATCAGAAACCGAGATATAGACGATATTTCGATCACCTTCTCGGCTTCGATGAATGAGATTAACCGAATTTGGTTTATAGATATTTCCATCCCATCGGATAAAGCGCGGCCGAATCTTTTTTTGTTCAAATTCCACTACAACATCCACGGCATCTTCTAATAGTTGATGCATGCTAGGTCGTTTTATTGAAGTGATTTACCGCTGTTTGTAAGTACTGTTTTATTTTTCGGCGGCTTATTTGTGTGCGGAATCGTTTTTTAAATTCCTGCATTCTGCGATTGCGTACATTTTGCTGATAGGCAAGTGTTGAATGATAGTATTTGATGGTAGCTGTACTCATATACATATGATTAATGTGAATAATTTTGGGAGAAAAAAGTGACGCGAAGGGGAGGGATCGCGTCACTTGGTCTCATTGTATTTCGCTTGCCGCGAAAGGCTCTAATGAGAAGCTGGATCCCGCTAGCTCCTCACCAGAAGAAAGGGGATCAGCTTTCTTCTGATGAGCAAAGGGGTGGGATCCGAATTGTATTATTCTTTATATTCTTGAATATTTTCGTATAACAGCTCTGACAATTCCTTGAATATTTACATCTCCTTTTACGATAATCGGTTCCATGGTGCTATTTGCTGGCTGGAGTCGAATGAATCCAGCTTCGCGATAAAAGCGTTTCAGTGTTGCATATGCATTATCGAGAAGTGCGACGACAATATCTCCATTTTTTGGGGAGGGATTTCTTTCTATAACGACATAGTCCCCGTTGAAAATGCCATCTTCAATCATGGACCGCCCTCGTACTTGCAGAACATATGAATTGCTTGCACTGACAACAAAGTCGGCTGGAATGGCAATGGCTTCATTTTCTTCAATGGCTTCAATAGGTTCTCCCGCTGTAATGAGGCCCGCCAGTGGCAGCATGATGCTCATCGGTGAATGCAGTTCAGCATCAACAAGTTCTATTGAGCGCGCTTCGCCATCACCGCCCGTTTGTAATACCCCCTTTTCACAAAGTGCCTGAACATGTCCATGAATGGTTGATGGTGAGGATAAACCAAGGCCACTCGCAATCTCGCGATAGGAGGGAGTATATCCACATTCACGAATGAAATTCTCAATAAAATCTAGAACTTCCTTCTGTTTTTTTGTTAGGGGAGGATTATTGTTCATGTTTGTTCGGCTACATCTTTATTATATAAGAACAAAAACAGAACACAAGTTTCATTCTGTGGATAACATTTCATTCACGCGGCATACTTTCTTGCGGAAGGAACTTATGTTAAAGTCGAGCCCTAGAACTATGCTGAAAACGACATGCATGCCGCTTGCCGGCCATCCGGATAAAGTGTGCGATCACATTGTTGAAACGCTCCTAGATGAGTATTTGAAGCGTGACCAAAAAAGTCGTGTGAATATTCAAGCTCTTGGATCACATGGAATGGTTATGATTGGTGGTATTGCTGATTCGCGGGCAGATTTTGATGCAGCTGAGATCATTCGTCGTCTTTATAAAGAAATTGGACATGATGATGAAATTGAGCCATTCGTGAATATTGAGCGCCCAGGGGAAGATATGGCGCGCGTACTCGTAAAGGGTGCGAGTCAAGGAACGGTGATTGTATACGGTTATGCGACGAGTGAGACGCGTGAAATGCTACCGCGCAGCGTTGTGTATGCACATGATTTAGCTCGGCGTATTGATGATTTGCGTAAAAATGACAGTCAATTTTCTTGGTTAGGAGCTGATGGTTTTGTGCAGGTGACTATGGATGGCGATAGCCCAAAGCATATTGTTTTGCATGTTCAGCATATGCCAAGCATTGAAACGAGTAATGTGCAGTCCAGCCTTCTTGAGTCGGCCGTCAATCCTATTTTTGGAAATCATGAGCATGCGAAGATTTATATCAATGCGGCTGGTGAATTTACGCAAGGAGGACTTGCGGCGCATGCGGGTTCTTCGGGCCGTAAAATCTCATCTAGTTTATATGGTGGATTACTTCCAGCATCTGATGCGAGTTTTTTTGGAAAAGATCCTTGGCATCCAGCAAGATCTGGAACATATATGGCGCGGCATATTGCCAAGAAACTTACGGCTGACGGTGCAGGAAATGCGCTCGTAAAACTTGTGTATGTTATGGGGCAGCAGGATCCAATTTTAGTCGAGGCAGTAACGGGCCGAGGTGAAGATATGTCTGAAAAAGTAAAAGCATTTGATTTGCGACCCGAAGCTATTGTTGAACAATTTTCTCTCAATAAAGCAATGTTCAGGAATTACAGTGCCTATAATATGTTTGCGCGCACCGATGCTCCATGGGAAATGATATAATGCGCGCATGAAAAAGTGGATATGTATTATTGCGATTGGGGTGGTTGCGGCCGCTTCTTTTTATTTTCTCTCTTCACGCGATACGGTACTTGTTTCGGATGATCAGGCTATTGAACTAATTTGGGATGATGTTCATGAAGTGGATATTGCATTGGTAGCAATTCCAGATGATCACCCTGTCTTCTCTTCTCATATATATAAAATTGAATCAGAGGACCCATTGCCTGTGGCGGATGAGATCATGCCTCGCGACAATCTCTATCTTTATAATGATGAAATGGATGCTTGGCAGGATGCGGATTCTTTTTTCAATGAAGAAACCTCTGCATATGCTATTGGCGAGCCCGTGAATGTTCAAGCTCCGCATTTTGAGAATCTTCGTCAGGAACTTCTCGATCATGCTCCAGATTGGACAATCGGCTATCGGCTGTATCAGGCAATTCATTTTGAGGGTTTTGCTGGCGATTTTCTTATCGGTGATATTGAGTATGGTGGTTGTGATGGAGAATTTATTTTAGGGAATGATCAGAAAAAGGCGGTATTAACACAAACGGTTCAGATTCCTGTGAATGATATTATGACGCAGGTGGAGTATCGATATGGTGCTTTATGGGAGATCGCAGATTCATTTCATGACTGTGTATTAACTTCGCAGGGGGATTCTGGGCTGTGATATACTAAGATCAGATTTAATTATTAGGGGGATACCTATGCCAATTTGTACTCAATGTAATTTTACCGCGAAGAATAAGGCTGGTTTGATGTCGCATGGGCGTGCTAAGCATGCGGATGCAAAGAAGGAAGTGGTAGCGAAAAAGGCTTCTCATCCTGTGAAGCATGTGAATGGTGGACGTTCGCTTCCAAAGCCGAAAATGCCAGAGATTTGCGTGAATTGTCATGCGCTTCCTGTTGGGAGTGTTGAATTGACGGGCTTACTTCTTGTATTGGTATTTGCTTTGTCGGCTGTATTGTTTACGTCAATTTATGCTCTTGAGAAGCAGCAGAATAGAATAGAGTTGTTGGAAACGGAATTGTCTATCTTCGCAGAATAGTTTTGTCGCTTGTGAGTTAGCGATCTTTCGCTTCAGTTTTCCGTTGCTCATTCACCGTACGTTCCAGTACGGCTCATTCCGCTACTCAAACTTCAACAAAATATCATCTAACTCACTGCGCGACCGTCTTTGAAATCCCAAACTTGATTTGGGATCCACTCGACAAACAAGGGATTCCCTACCTACCGGCAGGCAGGCGGGTCCCGCCTTCGCTCGGCAGAGCTACGTCGGGCAAGCAAGCCCGGAATGACGTGGCAAGAACGGTTCAACCTTTTCCGGTCGAATTGAAGTACCGACCTCCGTCATCCTGAACTAGATTCAGGATCCATCGCTTTTCGTAACACGATGGATCCCTGCCGGCAGGCAGGCCGGATATTCGCTTCGCTTCGTCCGGGATGACAACAAGTCCTGGTTTATGAATCATAAACGGACTCGTCGTCAACTCATGAGGCTCTTTTTTATTTCCGAGGATTGCGATACAATGCCCTCGCTTATAATAATGATATGAAAAAAATATTATTCATGACTGCTGGATTGCTTCTCATCGGTGCTGGGTGCTTTGGTGCTCCTGAGAGCGAAACGATAGAAGAAAAAGATAATTCTAATGAACTACAAGTAACAACTATGGAAGAAAAAACATATGCATTTCCTGGGATTCTAGATGCGGATCGCATCGAGGGAAAGCAGGTGCGCATTACAACGGAGAAGGGGGATATTGTATTTACGCTCTACCCAGAAACGGCGCCAAATACCGTTTCGAACTTCGTTTATTTAACGGAAGAGGGGTATTATGATGGACTGACATTCCACCGCCGCGAGGAAGGATTTGTGATTCAGGGTGGAGACCCAAATGGAAATGGAATGGGTGGTCCTGGGTATCGTTTTGGGGATGAGCTCGATGATGATCGCACATATACGCGAGGTATTGTTGCGATGGCAAATGCCGGCCCGAATACGAATGGAAGTCAATTCTTCGTCATGCTGGCAGATGCTCCTCTTCCTCATCTTTACACCATTTTTGGAGAGGTGACTGAGGGGCTGGAAATTGTTGATCAAATACAGATTGGTGATGTAATGACCGAAGTGAAGATTGAAGATCTTCCTACGGAAGGGACGGAAGAAAATATTGCAGAATAAATAAAAGAGCGCGTACTGCGCTCTTTTGAAATAAAAAAATCCCGCACAGTTAGTGCGGGATGCGTCCTCCCGAAGGAGGGGTATGAACCAGAGACAGAATAATGCCTCTCCGTGTGCAGCGTAGCACACCACTCCCTCTCCCGAAGGAGGGGCGTGAGCCATGCGAAAACAAAAATAAGCATGAGAAGCGCAGTAGCACACCACTCCCTCTCCCGAAGGAGGGGCGTGAGCCCATCGGGAGGAGTGGTTTTCTCGGCCTGTAAACAAGCCGAGCATCATTTCATCCTGTAAGGGATGAACGGCCCTGCTACGGGGCAGACAGACATCCACAATGAACATCTGCTTCGAAGGGATTTCAACCTTCGGGTACGATTTGAACTGCCTCCATGAGAAAGACATCTTTTGTGCCCCGAAAAGGGGACATGTTTTTCTCAGGGTTCTAAAAGAACAATACCTCACGCTAGCATGAATGCATACGAGTGTCAAGCCGAGATCCGATCTCGATTTTCTGATATTTGCATAATGAAAAAGACCCACATTTCTGTGGGCCTGAGTACTGCATGATTAGCACCTAGCTTTGTGTCGCCAGATACTGATCGCGCAGAAGTCGTACCATGGCAATTTTGCGGTCGTGGAAATTGCCATGCCTCGGATGGGGCGGTTGGACTTTGAATATCTTGACGCTGCATCCATGTTCTTGCGTCTTGATTCGCAGCCAGGCGAGCATATTCGCGAGCCACCCAGTGTTCTGTGAAGACCAATTCTTGCCGAGTGTCCCTCGACGATCGCTCTTCTTGCTGTCAGCGAGCTTGCCTTGCTTGCTTCGCACAATCAGTTCCGTTACAACAAAATGCCTCGGACCCGCCATGCTCAGCAGGCGCTGAACGAATTCTCTTTGGCTTTTCTGCTGCTGCGCGCGAAGAGTCTCGAACATGATGCGCCGTGCGTTCTTCATGCGGTTGTATCGCCTGGATTGCTGTTCACGATCCTTGCGATACAGTTTTCGCATACGCGCCGACACACTGTCGATGCGAGGCTTCCAATGCAGGTCTGGCCTGGGAACATCGACGACTCCCTCGATCCAACCGTCATCGGTAGGGATGAGTACGCCAATCGATGTTGTTCCGAGAGCGATGAACCCGACATTCCCGCCGAGTCTCTCGGCAATGTGGTCCAGTGCTTCAGGCGCGGGGATGGCGAATGCGATCGACATCCAATAGCGTCCGTCCCGCGATCGGTAGAGTGTGAACTTCTTCGCTTCACCCTGCCGCAGCTGTTCTTGCTGATACGGCGGAATGGGGAAGGTCATCACATCATTCGCAGCAACTTTCTTGCATGGCAGGGTGACGGATGACATGTCAGGAGCAAGACGAAATGTCTTTGGATCTCGCGATGAGATCTCCTGAAAGCGACCATCATCCTTTGCACGCGGATGTTTTGCCTTTGGGTCACCGCGATTCTTGAGCTGATAATAGCTCTTGAACGAGGCGTCCAGCGTGACAAGACAGTCATTTTGCCAAGCCCGCGGCACGCGCGCGAATTCCGGTTGCTGCCCTCGGATTGGCGTCAGGATATGCTTCTGCTGAGCAAAGGCATTAGCATTATTCTTCACGTCAGGATGCTGCTTTGCCTCCTTCAGCTGCGCCTTCAGTTTCTTCACTGCATCTTTACGGCGCTCATTCTGCGCCGTGTGAATCTGGACGTAGATCGGCGCCAGATGTGTATTGTACGCTTCCGTTCTGGCTGTTACAGACATATTCCACAGTGCTTTCAGATTCTCGCTGATCACATTGATTGCATCGAGCTGCTCCGAATTCGGGACAATCTCGAATTTTGCGACGCGATACAGGTACTCACTCATGATTCCTCCAAGTAGTTAAGTTGTTCAAAGAACGGGTTAGAATACCAGATTTGACGCAGAATGTCAATAAAATTTAGCAGCGATTTTCATGACGCCTCGGTATGGAAATTGGAAAAAATACTTGCTTTGTTCTCACGCATTTTGCAAATCGCAAAATTTGCAATTCCATATAATAGTGATAGCTACGGCAATTACTAAAATTTTTTAGGTAAAATGATTTATTCAGCTTGATGTTGATACGTGAAAGAAATAGGGGGATCTCATCGGTATTTAATTCTTGAACTGGTTTTTTCTTGAGATGAAAATATTTAATAAGCTCTGCGTCAACGATATCTGCTCGAAATAGTTCCATAAAATCATAGACAAGTGGCTCGGATGTTGATGTTCGAGGTTGGTGAAATAATCCGATAGAAGTATTCATGTGATGTTTTTGAAACAAGGCACTCACCTTGCCGGTTAGGTGATGATATCCGATGTCTAATAATCTATTTACCGGATCGTTCGTTTGAGGTTTTCTTCCGTAAAAAACAACTTTACCGCTGAGAATTGTGCGTAAGGACTTCCAATATTTATGGGCAAATCGTGCTTCAAGGAGTAGGAGGTTTTCTATTGTGTGTACGTTTTTTGTGCTTTTGTGATCGAAATCAATGTCTTGGTCATGTGATTTTGCAAGTATCTGCTGTGCTTTCATTTTTGCATGCAAAATATTCTTCGCGGACTCTAGAGCGAAGGAAGAATGTGCATAATCTGACATACGGCGAATCCAAAGGGCATTCATCGATTACAGATTATTAGATTTAGAAACTGTAAGCAATAAAAAACCCACACATTTCTGTGTGGGCAAGTTTCTCCCGAAGGAGGGGTGTGAACCAAGCGCCGAGTCAGCCATCAATTCTTCTGTAGTAGCATACCACTCCCTCTCCCGAAGGAGGGGTGTGAACCTGAGCTCTTGCTACATTATGACAGTGAGTGAGTAGCATACCACTCCCTCTCCCGAAGGAGGGGTGTGAACCTTCCGGCTAACTTTCGAAGTGCCTGACTCATCGTAGCATACCACTCCCTCTCCCGAAGGAGGGGTGTGAACCCTGTGGACTTGGCCTCGTTTCGAAACTCACGAGTAGCATACCACTCCCTCTCCCGAAGGAGGGGTGTGAACCCACCATTCGTAGCAGAAGGCCCATCAGAATAGTAGCATACCACTCCCTCTCCCGAAGGAGGGGTGTGAACCCATCAGGAGGAGTGGTTTTCTCGGCCTGTAAACAAGCCGAGCATCATTTCATCCCGTAAGGGATGAACGGCCCTGCTACGGGGCAGACAGACATCCACAACGAACGCCTGCTTCGAAGGGCTTTCAACCTTCGGGTACGATTTGAACTGTGTTCATGAGAAAGACATCTTTTTTGCACCAAAAAGGGGACGTGTTTTTCTCAGGGTTCTAAAAGAACGATACCTCACGCTAGCATGCATTCAACGGAGTGTCAAGCGAAATCAATAAATCAATATCCGATATAAATAGGGGGTCTAGATATCGGATATTGGATTGAACAAATGGTATACTTCTACCATGGAATTGCAGCCGATTACGGAAAAAAGTTTTTATAAATACTTGAAATGTCCATCATGGCTTTTGCGTGAAAGCGAGCATGGCAAGCCCGATGACGCTCTTTTAGAATTGCTTCAAGACGAAGGATTGCTCCCTGAAAAAGAGCGAGCATTGCTCAAGGATCGTGAAATGAGCGAGGTTAACCTGGATGACGTAGATGAAGCAGCAGTGAAAACACTCGAATTGATGAAAGAGGGGGTGGCGACCATTTATAAAGGTGTTTTGCAGCATGGAAGGTATATTGGTCGTCCCGATGTATTAGAACGGGTAGAAGGGAAGTCAGATTTTGGTGATTATTATTATATTGCGGCCGATATCAAGCGGTCGTCTCAATTAAAAAATGAATACAAATTTCAGGGTGTATTTTATGCGGAATTGCTCCATCGGTTGCAGGGGATGAAGCCAATTCAGGGATATGTGATTCATGGAAATGGTGAAATTGATAATTATTTTATTGAAGATTTTGAATCGCAATATCATTTAACGCTCGACGAAATTGAACGCATTCTTGATGAAAAGGAAGATGCTATTTTTCTAACCTCTGGTTGCAAGCAATCACCTTGGTTTCATGATTGTGTCGCGCGCGCAGAGAATTGTCGCAGTCTTTCGCTTTTGAATCGTATTTGGAAGAGTGAGGTCTATTCTTTGCGGAAAATTGGCATTGAAACGATTGATGATCTTGCAAATGCTAAGCCAGATATTCTCAAAACAGCTCCGGATTTGACCATGGATAGATCTTATTTTTTGCAGCAGCAGGCCATTTCTTTGGCGGATGGAAAAATCATCACCATTGGAAATGTGGATTTGCCTGAACCGACAAAAACGGTGCTGGTGATCGATATTGAAACAGATCCTCTGCATGATGCGCATTATATGTTCGGCGTGCTTGTCGTGGATGGATCGAGCGAAGATTATATTGTATTTACAGCTGAACGCCCCGAGGATGAAGAAGAGAATTGGAATCGATTTGTACAATTTTTGCGGCAATATGCCGGATCGCAAATCTATCATTATGGTTGGTATGAAGTAGATGTATTTCGCCGTCTTGTTCAGAAATATGATGCGCCTGACGCGGTTCAGGATATGTTTGAGGATGACATGGTGGACCTGCTTACGCATATGCGCGGACATGTCATTTTCCCAAGTCCATTCTATTCCTTGAAAGATATTGCAAAATTCTTGGGATTTAATTGGCGTATAAAAGATGCTTCAGGGCTCGATTCGATTTTATGGTATGAGAAATGGCTTGAAACGGGCGATCGTTCATTTTTGAAGGATATTGAAGAATATAATGAGGATGATGTTCGGGCGACATGGTTTGTTCGCAATTGGGTGGTGAATCACTATGAAAGCAAGAATTAAGCATTATTTTTCTATCATAACGGTTGTATTGATGCTTGCTTTTGCGCTTGGCATTTTGCTTTGGCAATGGACGGATGATTTTCTGTTGAAGCAGCGCGGGGTTGATAAAATGAATCAGGTGAGTTGTGAATCGGCAGGTGGTGCTTGGAATGAATGTGCATCTGCTTGTCGCGGAGATGATGGGCCATGTATTGCTGTTTGTGTTGAGGAATGTGGCTGCGCGCAGGATGATCAATGTCCTATTGGGTATTTTTGCGGTGAATATATAGATGGGGATGGCATTTGTTTGCAAGAGTATTGATTTATTTTTTCGCATATGTCACGCTGGAGGTAATTCGGCATGGACAAGAGAGGGTTTCTGGGTGGGAGCCTATGTCCGCGGTGACAGCGCTATTCTCCTGCCAGCCGATTCATTCGGTGGAATAGATGGGCCGTTATTGCCTTGGCGATGCTTGAGGGCGCCGCTGTCCGCCCTGTGTCGTTTATCACTCACGCGCTTACCGCGCGTTTTTTTGTCGCTTGTCTGCTGGCGCACTTTGAACTCCACTCATCGAATCTATCCTCATCGTACGTTTCAGTACGCCTGCGGTAGATTCTCGATTGTCGTCCAAATTGCATACAGCATCCTGTGCGACCAGAATCTCTCCAATCTCCTAAATCTCTTCTATCTCCTTCGCATAAATCCGTATATCCGTACTATCTGTACATCTGTAACGGTGACCTTTCCTAACTTCTCGCACAGTGGTACATTGGAAATGGAGGTGGAGAGACGTAGGGAGGTGAGCATGAAATGGAAAGTAATGTTGATCATCCTGTACGTGTCAGTACAATTTGGATGTGTTCCTAATGAGGAGTATGCGCAGGAATACATGGAGGAACATGAAGGAGTCACGTATTTTGGTCTGCTCGCGGATGCGGACCTGAAAGAGACAATTCGGCTTCTCGATCACAGGAATGACTATCTGTCATTCAGTTTGTTCGAAGAGCCGCGAGATATGCGCAGTCGTCGGCGCATGACGGTTGGGGCATGCCTCGACATCTCCATCCGCATCGACACACTCGTTGGTGAGAAGGCCGTATTTGCGGATGAATGCGTCCTGTTTGAAAATCAGGTCGTCAACAAGGACGGGGAGCTGTCGATTACTCAAGTCGTGAGTCTGGTCCATCTCGTGTACAACGGGGACTTGAATCGTGATGAATCGCAACTTGACGTCGAGGTGCTGGTATACGGAGGATGGCATGGAACTGTCGTCCTGCATCGATGTGACGAATATCGATGTCCAGACGAAATCAGTCATTTGGAAGAGTCGGAGGATGACGAGGAACAAGACTCAGAATCCGAAAGCGTAGCATACGCTGACACTGATTCACACTGAGCGCCGCAAGGCGTTTTTTCTTTTGTGGACTTATTTTATGTATTCTCGCATATGTTTAGTAGAATAGATGGGAACATGTCTATACTTCTATGAAAAGAAAGATCGTATCTCTACTGGGGGTTTTTGGTTTTCTCATCCTTGTTGGGTCAGCTTATCATTTTGCATCTGCATATGTGGAGGGTGATTATACGAAGGATACGGTAGCGAATAATGTGGCTGAGGGCGAAACAAATGTGAACTTTGCCTATCTTGAATTGCCGGATCCAACAACAGACACCATTGTCACAAATGGTGCGACGGCGGTTGTGGCAGCGACAGATGCTCTTTCAGCTTTTCCGGCAACGCATCAGTTTTTTGATAAATCCGACAACAATACATACGCTGATGGAAATGGAGTGATCAGTTCTGCAGATGTCATTATCGGTGCAGGGGATACCGTCTTAACGACTGCAACAGGGGTTCTGGAGGCATTTAGTGGCACATTTGCAGAAACGGGTAGCACAACTGGAATTGGATGGATTGACAATATAACTGACGACAATATTTTGGAAGCAACAGAAGATATTGTTTCCATTGTTGCTAATTTGGCACAGGTCTCAAATGGTTTACTTGCGCGTACATTTGAGACGGATATCTATTTCTTGGCAGATTCAAGCTCTACGACAGAATATAATGCTAGTGATGATAATGCGGTTGTTGAAGATGCGGATGCTGACGGGTATTTAACTGCCGGAGACAATGTCTTAATTGCTGGAAAAGGGTCAGTTTACAATTTTGGTTCTTCTGGTGATGATGTTTGTTTCGACGGATCCGTTGTAAATGATGGGGAATATGATGAAGGTGAGGTGATTTGGTGGGATAATTCTGGTGGAAATGACTGTTCTTCATTCTTGTCTGGTACAGACATTATTTTGGTAGGATCGTCGGCTCCAACGGGGACAAGTACGGAATTCTTTGGGAATGAAGATGAGGTGGGGTATTTGGACCAGAACGGAACAGGTGCTGATGGTTTTACTTGTTCAAGGGCGGGTGATTGCGAAGCTCTCGTCTATTCGGGTGCGGATGGAGTTGACTTGTCTGCGGATGCAACCCTTCCTGTGACGGCGGAATTCTTTGATTCTTCTTCAGAGGCGACGGATGGAATTCGAACAACAGGAGATGCTTGGGATGAGTCTGGAAATGCTTTACAGACACATGTTCAGTTTTCGAGCGTAACAACAAATGGTGAGGTGGAATATGTCTATCTTGATGCAGATACGAATACAGATTTTACTTCCACGGATCCAATCATGCAGGTAATTGATAAGGGCGCTGATAATATCGCTAGCGGTCAAGATTTTCGATCGTTTAAAGATAATGATTATCGTCTTTTCGACCATGATGATGACGGTGTATATGACGATGGAACGGATGGATTGGTTGGTTCTGATGATAATGACCTTGATCCATCAGACACGCTTGTGAATACACAAGCGGCGCCGACGCCGGCTATGCTCGAAGCTTTCCCTTCTACGCATCGATTCCATGACCATGATTCAAGCGGAAGCTATGCAGATGGTGACGATGTCATTAATGATAGTGACGAGTCTACTTATTACAATGCGGATGATTTGCTTTCACTTGGTATTACTGTAACGGGCTCTACAACGGCCACGAATGGTGAAATTGATGACATTTATGTGTATGAGCGTGCTGGCGGGGCTTGTGCTGGTTCAGGTACGGACACGCTTCTTGGTTCTGTTTCTGGTGACGTTTTAGATGAAAATATTGCTATTACGCGCGCACCATTTACGGCGGCAGATGATATTACACTTTGCTTCTATCTGGATGCTGCAGCTGACTTTACGGCTGGAAGAACATTTCAAGCACAAACTGGTGCAACGAATCCAATAACGTATAGTTCTGGGGCAGATTCGGGAAGTATGGGATTGAAAACGGGGTCCGATGCTTTAACAGTCTTTTATGAAGATTTGACAGCGACAGTTTCCTCCTCTGATTTGAGTCCAAGTGCGACGGCTTCGTATACAATCTCGTATACTGTTACGAATAATGTGCCTGCCAGTTCAAATATTATTAATACATTCCCTGCAGGATTTGATATTAGTGGCATGTCAATTGCCTGCACAGACGACGGCGGAGCGATTACAGGCTCATCAACAATACTTGGTCAAATCGCAGCTGTGGCAAATATTGGTGCTCAAGTCGATGCTGGATCTGCTGTTTCTTGTGTGGTTTCGGATGTTGTAAATCCTGCAGCAGAGGGTGCTTCTGCTGCATTTGTAATAGGTCCTGCCTATGCTGGAACGAGTATTGCGGAGCGTGATGATGATGAAACTGTAACAATTGCTACGCCCTCTGCAGGGGGAGGATCTACTGAAGCGAGCAAACCAAAGACATGGGATGTGTCTCTCTTGTCGCCAAATGGTGGCGAGCAGGTCGCTGCTGGTGAAGCGATTGAAATCATGTGGCAATATCTCGGCACGGGAGCTATCAATTATGTGAACCTTGCTTATTCAATTGATGAGGGGGAGACATGGACAGATATTGTGAAAAATACCGCAAATGACATGAAATATAGCTGGATAACTCCAATGGTGAATACGGCCAAGGCTCTTGTGCGTGTCGCTACAACTGATTTGGCACATGAGTTATTCACCGACGAATCCGATGCTGTGTTTTCAATTGGTGATATATCATCCGGCGGTGAGAGTACGGATGATGTCGAAGAATCTTCTGACCCAGGTATCATCTGTAATGGAGATGAATTCCCGGCTGGCATTGAAATTGGTGATCATATACTTGGTGTAACGCCAGATGGAGTTCAGTATCCGGCAGTATTTTATGTCGGTGAAGACTGTCGCAGGCATCCATATTTGAATGAGCCGCATTACTTCACTTACGGTTTCACGGATTTTTCAAATGTTGAAATATATTCAACGCTTGATCTTGAGCGTATTTCCGTTGGAAAATCTATGCCAATCAAACCCGGAACGGTTCTAGTCAAAACGACGGATAATCCGACGGTCTACTATATTCAAGATACGGGCGATCCGCTGAATCCGGAACTTTACAGCATTCCAAGTGAAGAAGTCGCTATTGAATATTTTGGCGCTGATTGGGCGGAGAGAATCATCGACGTTGCCCCGCATTACTTAACAATTTTTGAAGATAATGGCCGTCCAGTAACCGACTTGCAGCCGTCCCTTGTTTCTAATATGTACCAAGCGGATGATTTGCGAGCTCGATAAAGGTTTGTTAGAATTTTGCCAGGTTATGAAAATTATCCTTCGATTACTCATTAATGCACTTGCACTTCTCGTCATCACACAGATTCTCGAGGGGTTTGTTGTTGAGAGTTTTTACTTTGCCCTTATCGCAGCGGTCATCATTGGACTGATTAATGCGGTGATTCGGCCGGTTATTCTCTTTTTCACACTTCCGATTAATGTGATGACGCTTGGATTATTTACTTTCGTGGTAAATGCGCTGATTCTGTGGTTTGTGAGTACTTTTGTTCAAGGATTCGATATTGCGGGATTTCTGCCCGCACTCCTTGCGGCGATTATTCTATGGGCTGTGAGTGTCATTACCAACTTAACCATAAAAGCTAAATCAAAAAGCGGGGCATAGGCCTCGTTTTTTCTTTCTATGAATGATGCAATTCGTTTACCAAAATCAAAGCCACTTGTTTTATCTGTTGGCGGTTCGCTTGTTATTCCAAATGGAGGTCCGGATACGGGCTTTTTAAAAAGTCTTTATTCATTCGTAAATAAGCAAATAAAAGCTGGACGTAAATTAGTTATTGTTGTTGGCGGTGGGAAGACAGCGCGACATTATATCGATGCAGCATCAAAAATTAGATCTATTGATAATGAAGATTTGGATTGGCTTGGTATACATTCAACTCGACTGAATGGGCATTTGCTTCGAACGATATTCCGTGATGTAGCCCATCCTACTGTTATAAAGAATCCAATGACGACACCGAAAAAGTGGAAGGGAAAGGTGTTGATTGCGGCTGGCTGGAGACCAGGGTGGTCAACAGATTATGTTGCCGCCCGCATTGCAAAACGCATTGGTTCGAGTACGGTACTGAATTTATCAAATATAGATCATGTGTATAGTGAGGATCCGGTGAAGAATTCTAATGCAGAAATTTTTGAAACATTGTCTTGGTCTGATTACAGAAAAATGATTGCAAGTGAATGGGATCCGGGGCTTTCTGCTCCTTTTGATCCAATTGCATCAAAGTTTTGCCATCGCAATAAAATGAAAGCGATTATTTTGAGCGGTGACCTGCGTAATGTTTCGAGTGTCATTGCCGGAAAGAGATTCCGAGGCACCGTCATATCATAGTTATCCACAGACAATGTCCGACTTTGAATGTGGAAAATTTTTGTAAAGAAAAAACCGCAGAGTTTCTGCGGTTAGGTCCGTTCTCGAGCTGAATTGCGAGAGCGGACTACTCGATCGGTCTCACGAGTCGATGGCCCATAGGGCCGTACCTGTTGCCAATCGGCGTATTGTTGCGTCGGACAATGGCCGAGACCTCGTCCGTATCGCCATCCCAGGCTCCGCCACAATCGCGCTTCGCGATCATGTTGCTGTCGGTGTCAGGGGCGATGAAGACGACCTCGTCGGGTCCGCTTGGATCGACTCGATCCATGTTCTCGTATTGGTACGGATCGTACCCACGAGACCCGTCCCAGACCCATTCCCATTGATTGCCTGTCATGTCGTGCAGGCCAAGGGCATTGGGCTCGAGCAGTCCGACTTTCTGAGGCCCATCTGGACTGTTTTCGGCGGTCCAGGCGACCTCGGAGAGATCGTTGCTCCCGGCGAATCGCGTATTCTGCCCAGCATGGGCAGCATAGCGCCACTCGGCCTCTGTCGGAAGGCGATAGCCATTGGCGGACCGATTCCACTCGACGGAAGCGAATACCTCCGCGGAGGCATCTTGCCAGTGGGCGTTCACATCCCAGGGTTCATCCTCGTAGAGGCTCTCGATGATGTATGCTCGCTCGAGCCCGTCCCGTTCGGACATGGCATTCGCGAGAAGTACACCATCCAACCATGACATGGACATCATGGGACAGTCGTCCTCGACGCAGGGCGTATTGAACTTGCTCGAGACGGAATTAGTGATTTCCTCACCAAAGACATCTTGGAACAAGCCACGCGTGACCTCGTAGCGCATCATCTCGAATGACTTTGAAATGGTGATGCAAGCCGGCGGGCCTTCGTCGAGGTCGCAGAACCCGTCGTCTCGTTCCGGCGTGCAACCGATGACGAAACTTCCGGCTGGGACATGAACCCAGTCTGACGGATTGTCGTGATTTACGCCCATCGTGGTGACGGCGCAATTCGCGACTTCATCCATTTCGACATCGGTCACATCATGGACGGAATCCATAATGTCTCCAGTCGAAAACTCTGCTTCCGTGATGGACTCTTCCACCACGGAATCCTCTGGCAAGCAGCCCATCAGGGCGACTCCCCAAAAACTCAACAAATAAAAGAACTTCATGTTCCCTCCTTGCCTGTTTAATACCATGTTTTGCTATAAATGTCAATCCAAAAACTCACGGATCTCACGCCATTAAGTCCGACCTAAATTAGCCATTCTAAGTCCGACTTAAAAACATGTTCATTGACTATTATCCCGAAAAATCTGAATGTATATTACTTTTGTACTCTGAATCATGAAAATTAAGTC
Organism: uncultured Gammaproteobacteria bacterium; assembly: GCA_964344415.1. Classification (GTDB taxonomy): domain Bacteria; phylum Patescibacteriota; class Patescibacteriia; order UBA9934; family UBA9934; genus CAYFMS01. Next base: position 370,393 of record CAYFMS010000001.1, read on the forward strand.
CGACTTAATTCATGCTATTTAAGTCGGACTTAAAATCTATACATGCTATACTTCCAGCAAGATGGCAAAGAAAAAAACACAAAAACCTTGGTTTGAAATCAATGTAAAAATGGCTGAAATCACCTTTGTTTTCGCCGCGCTTGCACTTGTAATGAGTTTAGGGCTTCTCTATATTTTTTCGCGTGGAATATTCGAGGGTCCAGCCGCGGCCGCGCAGACATATATACTCACCCTTGCTGAGGATGAAGAAAAAGCATATATGCAAAGCTCTTCACTATTCAAAGAATCTACATCTCAGCTTGAATTCGAGCTATTCATTGAAAGCTATCCAACCCTCGATTTCGCAGAGCGCGCCGTATTCGAATCAAATTATTCCGATGGAAAAACGCATGTGCTTTCCGGCTTTGCATCAGATGATTCCGGATCATTGCCACTCCTTATAGAAATGACAAGGGAAGATGGCGCTTGGCGCATGACATATATGGCCATCGAACAAGATAATTAAGTATGAAAAAATTTCTCCTCCCGCTCTTTATTATTCTCGCAATTATTGTTCTCATTTTTCTTTTTCTCCCAACATCAGACAAACAATTAGTCTATTCTGAGCAGCAAGATATTGTGTACCGCGTTCCTGAGGAAATTGATGAATATTTTGAAGAGCAAGTTGAGGGCGCGGGCATTGCAACATTTCTCGATGCCGAAGTTGGTATTTTGACTGTCACGATTGCTTATGACTCTCCCGAAATTGATCTTACACCCGAGGAATTCATGCAATTACGCATTGACACGGGACTTGCTGCTTTTGATGATCAGAGCGAGGTGCTAAACTTGAACCGGACCATTGACGGCTATGCATTTAATTGTTTCGAAGGAATTCAGGAGGGGGTGCCGAGCTCATTTTGCATTGGTCAGGTCGCCGATGACGGAATAGCACTTCTCATTCAGGCTGGAAAAGGCGAAAGTCTTTCCCGCATGATGGCATCGATTGATTTTGACCCAAGTCCTGGTGATATTTCTCGGGCTCTGCCAATGCCGAGCGGGTCCATTCTTGATCTTGTGCCTTAATTATTCATTTATGTGTGGAATTGTTGGATATGTTGGAGGGGCGAAAGCGCGGGAAGTGCTTCTGTCTGGTTTGAAAATTTTAGAAAATAGAGGGTATGACTCTGCTGGAATTGCCACAATTGGGAATGCGAGCATTGATATTACGAAATTTGCGAGCGTTGATACTTGCGATGCGCTTGAACAGCTTAATTCGGCGTCGCAGGGGCATGATGGGCGGATGATCGGTATTGCTCATACGCGCTGGGCAACACATGGAGCGAAAACGGATGAAAATGCGCATCCTCATGTCGATGCAGGGAATCGCATAGCCCTTGTTCACAATGGTGTTATTGAAAATGCGGGGGATTTGCGACGCTCGCTTGAAGCAGCTGGAATTACATTTGCTTCGCAAACTGACACCGAAGTTATTGCGCAGCTCCTTGGAAATCATTTGAGCGGCGGCAAAAGCATGATGGATGCATTTCGATCAACGCTTGCGCAATTGCGTGGAACATGGGGGCTCGCCGTCATTCACAAAGATAATCCAGACAAATTATTTGTGGCGCGCAATGGAAGTCCCATCGTGATTGGAATCGGAGAAAATCAGGCTTTTGTCGCTTCTGAACCGGCGGCTTTTGCTCGATATACAAAAGAATATATTGCGCTCAAAGATGGGGAAGTAGCGATGGTTGAGCCGGGGGCGAATGGGCTCGATTTATCTCGTATTGAAAAAGCGGCCGATGAAGATATCCCGCTTTCGCCGGACCCATTCACGCATTGGACGATCAAGGAAATTTTTGATCAACCGGGTGCGCTTTCGAGCGCGATGAATCATGGTGGCCGCATTCGTGATCAATATTCTGTGAAGCTTGGTGGGCTTGATGTGAATGAATCTGAACTTCTTGGCATAAAACATCTGATCATTGCCGCTTGCGGAACTTCCTATCATTCTGGATTATATGCAGCGCAAATTATGCGAGATTTGCATGCCTTTGAAACGATTCAGGTGGTTGATGCTTCGGAATTGACGGATGCTCATTTTGCGGCCGAGGGATCGGGGCTGCTTGTGATCTCTCAATCCGGGGAAACGAAAGATGTGCATCGAGTATTAGCCGCTGCCAAGGCAAAACGCATTCCAGCCTTTTCTGCGGTGAATCGCGTTCGGTCTTTAATTGCTCGCACGACAGGTTGTGGTGTGTATTTGAATGCCGGTTATGAACATGCCGTTGCTTCGACAAAAGCATTCACTTCGCAAGTTACCGTTTTGATTTTGATGGCGATTTGGTTTGCACAGCATGGGGAAAATGGAAAGCAATTGCGCGGGGAACTCATCGAGTCCCTTCAGCGACTTCCGACGCTTGTTCAGCATATTTTACGCGCCGAGGACCGTTGTCGCGCTGTGGCAGAGTCTCTTCGAGATGCATCGAAAATATTCGTTCTTGGGAAAGGGGATGCGATGCCAATTGCTTATGAGGGCGCGCTGAAAATTAAAGAAATTACCTATGTGCATGCTGAGGGGTATCCGGGTGGAGCTTTGAAGCATGGTCCATTTGCACTCATTGAACAGGGAACGCCGATTATCATGATGATTTTTGACGATGAGCATGGACATTTCATGCGAACGGCGGCTGAAGAGGTTCGGGCGCGCGGAGCTCGCACCATTGTCATTACCGATCAATCTAGTTTTGTGCAGGACATTGCGGATGAAATTATTGAAATACCGTCGAATGGGCGTCTGACGGCACTTTTGTCTATTATTCCTATTCAGCTAATTTCCTATTATCTGGCTACTGCGCGGGGGATTAATCCCGACAAGCCTCGAAATCTCGCCAAAGCCGTGACGGTTGATTGATGTGATAAAATACCTTCCACTATGTCTGACTATTATAGAATTCCTCGAGGAGGAAATTGGAATTATGGAGGGAGAAATTGGAAACTAAGCCGAAGTAAAATTGATTTATTTCAGCAGTGCCCGCGCTGTTTTTGGCTCGACAATAAAAAAGGGCTAAAAAGGCCACCTGGATATCCTTTTAATATTAACTCGGCTGTTGATAATTTGCTGAAAACGGAATTTGATGGGCATCGAGCGAATGGTGAGCCTCATCCGCTGATGAAGGAATATGGTTTGTCTGCGGTGCCGGCTCAGCATGAGAAAATCGATACGTGGCGCGAGAATTTTGAGGGTGTGATTTGTCAGCATGATCCGACGGGGATGACGATTAGTGGGGCGATTGATGATTTGTGGGTGAATGATGCGGGTGAGTATATCGTTGTGGATTATAAGGCGACGGCGAAAAGTGAGCCCGTGAAGAGTTTGGATGCGCCTTGGCAGGACGGGTATAAGCGGCAGATGGAGGTGTATCAATGGTTGCTTCGCCAGAATGGATTGAAAGTTTCTGATACGGGGTATTTTGTGTATTGCACGGGGCGGCCGGATGCGGAGGCATTTGACGGGAAGGTTGAGTTTGATGTGCATTTAATCCCGTATACGGGTAGTGATGATTGGGTCGAGGATCGGTTGATGGAGATTAAGGCCTGCCTTGAAGTAGATGAAATGCCAGAATCTGGCGCTGATTGTGATTATTGCAAATACCGCCGCGAGCTCGCGAAAGTTGAAATTTCTTCTGAGCCGGATTTCAGTGCTGGAGATCTTGGCGCGGGCGATAATGCCGTGTTCGAGGACATGCCTCAGCTCGCCGCAGCGGAAGAAGCCCCTGCAAAAAAGCCAGAACAGGGGAGTTTGCTCTAGTGTGGTACAATGAAAATACAATTGAATATATCAAGAGATAGTTAGGGAACGAGCCCATTGATCTGTCCGCAACCTGCCATTGGTAAGGTGCGAATTCTCGCCCAAAGGGAAAGATAAATTTTAACCACTCTTTTCCCGGAGTGGATTTTCATTTCTATGAATCAAGAATATTTTACGGCCGAGTCCGTGACGATTGGTCATCCAGACCGTATGTGCGATCAATTTTCAGATGCTATTTTAGCGGCATATGTTGCTCAAGATCCAAATGCGCGTGTTGCGGTCGAATGCATGGGAGGGCATGGGAAAGTGTGGGTATGCGGGGAAGTGACCTCGAATGCAGAGATTAATATCCCGTCCATTATTCAAAAAACATATCGAGACATTGGTTATAAAGATGAATTGCAAATTGAGGTTCATTTGGTGAAACAGTCGCCGGATATTGCACGCTGCGTTGATACGGGCGGGGCGGGGGATCAGGGGATTGTGATTGGGTACGCTTGCGATGAAACGCCTGAATTTTTACCGTTAGAGGCTGCACTTGCTCATCGTTTGACGGATGCGCTCACCGAGGCTCGGGTTTCGGGGCGATTGCCTTATTTGGGTCCAGATGGAAAATCGCAGGTGACGGTGAATCCTGCGACGGGTCATGTGAAGGCGATTGTTTTGAGCGCGCAGCATGATGCGAGTGTTTCGATTGATCGGGTACGTGCGGATCTTCGCGAGCTTTGTTTCTCTGTCATCCCGGGCTTGCATGTCCGCTGTAGCTCGCAGAGCGAAAGCGGGACCCGGGATCCAGCGTATTTCATTTCTGAAGATACACAATTCTTCCTCAATCCCGCCGGTCCATTCATTCAAGGAGGATTCGAGGCAGATACCGGCCTTACGGGCCGAAAGCTTGTTGTAGATTTTTACGGTCCGCGCGTACCAATTGGCGGTGGAACAACGCACGGAAAAGACATGACAAAAACCGACCGATCAGGCGCCATGAAAGCAAGAGAAAAAGCGATTGAGATTTTGCAGGAAAAAGGCGCAAAAGAGGTGACTGTTGTGTATAGCTATGCGATTGGAATTGCGGGTCCGATTGATGAGAGGGTGGTGGTGAATATATAAATATTGTTTGGCAGCGATTGTTATGAAGTTATGCACATTGTTGCAACTGTAAACTATTGTAAAATATCAATGTATGAATCAAAATTATCTACTTGTCGAAGAGATTGCTGATGAATTGCGAGTTAGCAATATGACCGTTTATCGCTATATAAAATCCGGATCACTTCCTGCATATAAGCTTGGAAAAGAGTATCGTATCAAATCAGACGATTTTATAAGTTTTATGAAAGATGCTCGTACAGTTGGGCAACTTAAATTTATAGATTTGTTTGCCGGATTGGGCGGAACCCGAATAGGATTTGAACAAGCCTGTGTGGATCTAGGAATTGAGGCGAAATGCGTTTTTACTTCTGAGATAAAGCCACATGCTGTCGATGCGTATTCAACCAATTTTATCGGTGAGAAGATTTCTGGTGATATTACTAAGATCGATTATACTACCTTGCCTGACTTTGATTACCTGTTAGGAGGATTTCCTTGTCAGCCATTTAGCTCTGCCGGTAAAAGGCTGGGTTTTTTTGATACAAGAGGTACACTTTTTTTTAATATAGAAGAAATATTGCGTGTAAAAAAGCCGGTAGGATTTTTGCTGGAAAACGTTGAAGGGTTGGCTAATCATAACCAAGGCAAGACATTACAAGTTATTATAAGTAATTTGTCGGCTCTAGGATATCATACGTCCTGGCGTGTCCTGGACGCAAAAAATCATGGAGTCCCGCAATCAAGGCGCAGAACCTATATTGTGGGACGGAGAGACTCATCGGTAAATATAAATCAGGCGAACTTCAAGAAGAGGTGTCCTAGAATGAAAGATATTCTTGAAGATGGGTTGGAGGTTATGAATACAGACTTTACTAAAAAATTACTTCATCACTATTCAGTGTCTGATGTTATTGGGAAATCTATCAAGGATAAGAGGGGTGGTCCGAGTAATATCCATAGCTGGGATATACATTTAAAGGGGCGTGTCAGTAATGTTCAGAAAAAAATTCTCAATAAGCTTTTACGAGAAAGGCGCAAGAAGCATTGGGCGGAAAAGAAAGGGATTAAATGGATGGATGGAATGCCACTTACGCTCAACGAGATCCTGACGTTTATTGATTGTAAAAAAGATTTACTTCAATTGCATCTCGATGATCTTGTTGTAAAGGGATACTTACGACTTGAGTATCCAAAGAAGGTAGTTGAGCAGAAGAATGGAATACAAAAGCGAGAATACGATACAGAAAAAGAAAGAGGATATAATATAGTCGCTGGGAAATTAAGTTTCGAAATTAGCAAGATACTGCACCCGGAAGGTATTGCGCCTACACTTGTAGCTACGGACTCAACAAAGTTGGCTGTGCCCGATGGGTGTGGCGTGCGACGTCTTACTGTGAGAGAGGGACTTCGTTTGTTTGGATTCCCTGAAGATTACAAGCTAGAGGTCTCATATAGTAAGGCATTTGACTTGCTTGGAAATACCGTAGTGGTGCCGGTTATAAAGGATGTGGCTTCCGTCTTACTTAATTCAGGCAGGTAGTTACAGGACTCTCCCTGTCCACTCTTTGTAATTTTCTGATACGATACTAAACCAAGTGTCTGAGTCTATTTCATCTGACAAATGACTATAATTCTGTATTACTTTTTCCAGTGCTAAAACAAAATCTTTTCTTTGTGCAAAAGGCTTGAACTTTGAATTATCAGAAAACCACGAAGCCGGTCTAATATTGATGATCTTTCCTTGCTTCCTCTGAACCTTTAGTGGAAGGTTATTGCTGGGACAACAGAGTTCCCATACTTTTTTGAGCCAAAGATTTCGAATTTTGATGGTTGAGTTTGTGAGCTCGTATGCGAATATAAGGTAGTCTGAATCTAGTTTATATGCCTCATGCATCAAGGTTCTGGCATAGGCGTCAAAATTGGCGATGTCAAAGTTAGCCGATGCGGTGTGGTCGAATGCTTTGACTTCAAGTAAATCCTCGTGGTCACTGATCGACAGGAAGAAATCAGGTGCTTCTTGACTATTGGGATTTGGCCTATGGTATATCTTATGTTTCACCATCCAATTTTTTAGCCATTCTTCAAGGATGTTGCCCATCGCACTTTTTTCGTTCATTTTGAAGCGGACATCCAAGAGCTTCATCTGAATCACGCCTTCAGCGCCAATGATTCCTTGAGAAAGAAGTTCGGAATAGATTGAGTTGGCGCGCATACTGATATTCATATTAACTAAATGAATCTTACACATAAAAGATGTCAATTGCAAAGAAGTTGGTGCAATATAGGGGTATATGATTATATGCAATCATTGGCGTCTAAGCTCTGGTCGGGTAAGGTTGTAGAGTATGAGGTTCTCGAAGCGATATTATAGACTATTTCTAACATATGAAGATTGGGTAGATTTACTCAAAAAATCACTATTAAAACGTGCTTATAAATCTGGGATTGGAATTAATATTTTGATATCTGATAAAGATGTCTTTAAGGCATTTCGGGATTCATATTGCAAGGAATTATCTTGTAAGAGCACAGACTTTGCTGAATGCTTTTTAGCTTTTGAATCTCTGTATAAATTTTATGACGAAGATGTAGAGATAGGCTTTGAGGCTAAATCAAGTTTTAAACTAAATGAATCAGTTATTGATGATTTGGATGCACTCTTTTCATTTTGTAGAAAGGATACTGATGTAGATGCCATTGTGAGGCATCCGAATGGTGTGGTTCGAGATTTTCAGTTTAAAAGTTTTGTAGAATCGCCCGATAAACTGACATCAGAGAATCTAGCTGAGTATATCTGCGAAAAGGTAAGCGGTGGATACTTGCGTGTAAATTGGCTCGTTAATCTAGTGGTGCATGGTGGAAGTACGGATGAGGTCGATTTTGGTGAGTTGAGTAGATTGATCAAGAACTACTTGTCAGGAAAGAGAGAAGTCTTAATTATTTTTAATGAGAATAATGAGTTTAATACCATGATAAGGGTGTATCCAGATTTGGCTATGCTTCGTGTCGAGAGGTCTTGACACTCCCACCAAAAAATAGTAATATCTTGGCAGTTGAATAACCGTAGAAAACGGGTTGCTGATTCTTTCGGCGCTGGATACCGGATCAAGTCCGGTATGACGAGTGGCGATGATGAAGCATAAGTCCCGTCGAGGTAATACAGTTCGATTATCAAGGGATCCCGGATCGGGGTCCGGGATGACGAATTGAATATACATCTCTCGGTTTCAACACCGGGATTTATTTTTTGACAGAATGACTGTTTCTGATCCAGAAACCAAGGAGTTCTGTCATCCGTCCGTAGCTCGAAGAGCGAAGGCGGACACTCCTATCAATTCACCAAATCATTCTGCACTGGATCCCAGATCGGGGTCTGGGATGACGAAGTGGAGCGAAGGCGGATATCCCATTTAATTCAAACGTATTGATTGCGCTGGATTCCCTGCCTGCCGGCAGGCAGGCGGCTCGTGGGCCGGAATGACAATGCAAGAGATGCAAATGACTCTTTATGGCAAAAACTCGAGAGCAAAAACAGCAAATCGTGGCCGGTCTTACGGACAAGTTCCAAAATATGACATCGGCAACATTCGCTGAAGTATCGGGGCTTACCATGTCTCAGTCGGACGAACTCCGTCAGAAAGCAAGAGAATCAGGAGCTGAAGTCTTCATTGCGAAGAAAACGCTTCTGAAACTAGCGATTGAAGGTGCGAAGATCGAAAATATCGATCCGAAGCAGCTCAATGGTTCCGTCATTACGGCGATTGCTGACGACGAAGTGGGAGCGGCGAAGTTGATCAAGGACTTTTCGAAGGACTATGAATCACTTACCATTCTTGCTGGAGTCCTTGAAGGCAAGGGAATTAGTGCCGAAGAGGTGAATCAGCTTGCGGCTCTTCCTGGAAAGGAACAGCTACTTGGACAATTGGTTGGTACATTGAATGCTCCTATTTCAGGATTTGCAAATGCGCTTGCCGGTAATATCCGAGGTCTTGTGACCGTTTTAGGTCAAATTCAAGAACAAAAAGCTTAGACGTTCTATTCGGTCCATTTTCGGCTCACGGGTCCCTTGTTTCTTCTCAACGTACGTTTTAGTACGTCTGCGAATAAACATTTCCGTTCACCAAAACTGAATCCAAATATATCCGTCTATAAGACAAGTATTCACTATCTAAAAATAATGTTAAATGCGTTCCATAACATTTGAACACGTTTAACAATTTAAACATACATATATGTCAGAAGAAACAAAAACAGCGGAAGCTGTAGAGGAAACTGTGGCTGCAGAAGCTACGGAAACAAAGGTAGAGGTTCCTGCAAAGTTTGAAAAGCTTGTTGCAGAAATCGAACAGATGTCTGTGATCGACCTTTCAGAGCTTGTGAAAGTTTTGGAAGATAAGTTCGGAGTAAGCGCTGCCGCGCCTGCAATGATGATGGCTGCGCCAGCTGGTGGAGCTGCTGAAGGTGGAGCGGAAGAAAAGTCTTCATTTGATGTAGAGCTTACAGCTGCTGGAGATTCAAAGATTAACGTGATTAAGGCTGTTCGAACCATCACTGGTGAAGGTTTGAAGGAAGCAAAGGGTCAGGTTGATTCAGCTCCAACGGTTATCAAGGAAGGTGTTTCTAAGGAAGAAGCAGAGGAATTGAAGAAGACGCTTGAGGAAGCTGGAGCTACAGTTACTCTAAAATAAAGATTCCAGAATCAGACCATCTGCGTTGTTACGGGTCCCGTCGGTCTTCATCATCGTACGTTTCAGTACGACTCTTCGACCGCCACCCGTGCCTAGCATCTGATCCAATTCTGAAACTTTATTGGCAGAATGCCTAGAAAAAGCCCCGATTGGGGCTTTTTCTGTTACCAACAAACTAAGGCCGTCAGGCCTCGAGTACCCCGCAGAAGCCCCTGTCATTCCCGCGAAAGCGGGAATCCACCGATTGTCGAAATACAGGGGATCCTCCGCCTTTGCTCTTCCCCCTTCGCTCGGCTAGCCGAGCGAAGGGGGACATGCCGAGCTTCGGCGGACAGGCGGGGCGGATCAAGTCTGGGATAACGAATGGTGTGTGTATTGAGACAGGGGGCAAGCAGCACTTGAAATATAAAGATACCACGGCCGCGAGACCTCGAATTTCATTTGTGGATAGGGAAAATTCGCCACGACATGCCGTGATATTATATCTCTGTAAAACATAATCCGTGAGATGCTTGTCTCTCGCTTAACCCCCAATTATGTATAGAGGAGTTTACGGCCTACGCGTCATGGCGCGCGGTCGATTTTTGCGTATAACAGCAACATTACTTTTATTCACGCTTATTGCATTTTCTTTAGCAGCGACGCTTTCCGTGCCGTCCGCGCATGCAGCGGCACCAACGCTCTCGATGGGAGGATGGAAAGATGGTCAAACAAAAGTTATCGTGGAGTTTGATCAGTCGGTCGACAATGGTTCTGATGGTGCTTTGGACGCATCAGACTTTGCCGTTGCAGGTGCAAATGCAATCAGTATTACATCTGTAGAGCATTTTCCATTTTCGCATCAGGCTATTTTGACTCTCTCTGGAAATTTGAATTCAGCTGGTGGAACCGACTTCACGATCGCTTGCGCGAGCAATGCCGTGTTCAATCCAGCAGATGAGGCTTGCGGTGCTGGAACGGTTAATGTGTATACGGCTATTTCGGAAGACACGACAGGCCCTTCCGTGGAAGATGTCGGTATCATTAGCGGCACAACCGTATTTGTGGATTTCAATGAAATTATGGATCCAGATACATTAACGGCGGGAAATTTTACATTGACAACATCAGATGGTGATGACGATTCATCGATTACGAGCACATTGGCCTTTGATCACGGCGTTGATTTGGTAGCAGGGGGTGCTACTATCGCAGCGGGTGCTGGGAATACGGTGCAAGTGAGTTCAAGTGTAACGGATATTTTTGGTAATGCTTCCGCGGGGGAAACGGTAGCAATTTACCCACCTATCAAAATTTCTGAAATTCAAGCGGCAACATCGACAAATTCAAAGAATGAATTTATCGAACTGTACAATTATGGTCCGGCGCCAATTGATTTGTCAGATATAAAACTCCATTTGTGGTCAGAAACGCTCTCGTCTGATTTTTACATCCCGCTTACCATGTTTGAAACCAGTATTCCGGCGAATGGATTTTACTTAATTGCTCCGGCGCAATTCAGTCATGCAAGTGGCGTTTTGCCAGATGCGACATATGATGCATCTTCGGGGCATATTGGTGATAATGGATCAGTATACATTAGTTATTCTACGACAGCAGATGTGGGAGTTATCGATCTTGCGGCTGTAGGTACAAGTTCAAAGAAGGAGGGAACGGCTGCAGCGAATATCACTGCCGGTCAAAGTCTGGAACGAAAGGCGAATTTTGGATCTTCAGTTGCATCAATGGCTGATGATGGGGCGGATGAATTAAAGGGAAATGCATTTGATGATGGGGACAATGCAACAGATTTTGTTGTGCAAACGACGCCAAATCCTCAGAATAGCTTTTCTCCGACCGAATTTGCATTCGGAGCATCTTTCAATGAGGGGGGTGATACATCTGCTCCGACCGTTGTTGATTCATTCCCAAGTGCGGCAAGCGCAAATTTCATTCCTGCATTCCTTGATATGGCGGGAATAGACTTTAGCGAGCCTCTCGATGCCTCGACGGTGAATACGACGAATGTAAAGCTGGTTCTTGATTCTGATCCTGGAACGAATTTATGTAATACGGTCACATATGATGATGCTGCTTCTTTTGGACCGGATGTTTCATGTTCAATTGATGCGGGTTCTCTTCCGCTTGCGAATGCCGCTCATACATTAACGGTAACGACGGGCGTGACGGATATTACCGGAAATGCATTAGCTTCAAATTACACGGTTTCCTTTACGCCTCAATCTGGGCAAACATTCGGTTCGCAGTCCGTGCCATTTGTTGTGGGAACATTCCCGAGTCAGGGCTCATCATCTTTCCCGCCAGATGCAGAATTTATTGAAGTGAATTTCGACGGCTCGCTCGATGTTTCGACGGTGAATACGACAAATGTGACGCTTACGAATACGACAACATCATCCGCTGTGGCTGGTATTGCGGTTGGAACACGTACGGTTGTTGACGCTAATGATGCCGTTGCAGTCAATCTGTCTGGAGCTACTATTACGGCCGGGAATAGCTATCGATTAGATATTTCGACATCTGTGACTTCTGCGGAAGGAATTGCTGTCGCTCCATTTATGCTTGAATTCACCGCTGCAGATTCGAATGATGTAACGGGGCCGGTTGTTATTGGAACAGGGCCTCCGAATGGGGAAACGGGATTGCCGGTTGGATTCCCTGTGGCCTTCATCAGTTTTGATGATGCACTCGATGCATCAACGGTGGACGCAAATTCAGTTAAATTATTGCAGGGGTCGGATGAATTAGCTGCGACGGTTACATATCATTCAGCATTCCGTGAAGTAGAAATTGAGGGCGCGGCAGCATTCTTGCCGAATACGACATATACGGTTCAATTGGCAGCAGCAAGTAGCGGTGATGAAATTAAGAATGTTTCGGGTGTTGCTTTGCAGGACACAGATGGAACAGGAGATAATTACTACAAATTCTCTTTCACAACGGGTGCGGCAGATTCTTCAGCACCGGACATTTCCTTCTCGACCGCTACGCAAAATAAGGTGACTGTTACATTCACGGAACCGATGCGTGAAGGTAGCGTAACCAATTTGGCTAATTGGAGCTTAGAAAGTCCGATTGGAACAAGTGTGCCTCTTTCTGCGCTTGCTGGAGGAACGGTGAGTTGGGATGCAGGTTCTTTAACGGCTGAAATTAGCGGAATTAGCCTTACGGCAGGTGCAACATTCGAAATTACGGCATCAACGGCAATGAAAGATATGTCTGGGAATGCCTTAGCTTCCAGTACAACAGTTGGTGGAACGGTGCTTGATTCGGCAACATTCGGTGAATCTCTTGGGCCAGATGCTGGATTCAATGGAGAAATCTTTGATTTCCCGCCAGCCTTTGATGAAGGGGATTGGGGGCATGTCCCGCAGGCGGGTGTTTGGCCTATGACAGGAATGGCTGGCGCGACATCGAATTACATGGTTAATTTCCCAATTACGGAACAGATTCGTGGTAATGCCAATGGCGGAAAGGTTGTACTGACATTCCCGAGTGGATTCAATGTAACGAATGCGGCAGTACTTTCGGATTCCTTCATCAATAAAGACGTGAATGTTCATGGTTCGGGAACGGTGGCAATTAATAGCGTAACAGCAAATAATCAAGCCCGAACCGTAACCGTAGACTTTTCTATCGCGACAGCTTGTGGATCTGGAAATGTTGATCCTTGTGTATCGGGGGATGAAAATGACTTCATTTCATTTGACCTAGAAGGGATTGGGAATACAGACCAGCCGCGTGACTGGGAAACATCTGGGTACACGGTAGATATTAAAACCATGACTGGATCGACGGTGAATGAAACCATGACATCGATGCCATTCTTCATTTCGCCGGCAGGAGACAATTCGCTGCAAGTCGATTTGACGGCTGCTGGGGCGGACACAGGTACGGCGGATGTTCATATTTGGTCTCCGGGTACAGGTGAAATGACGGCAACGGCCAATTTTGCGACGAATGGAGACGGTACAGCCTCTGTTACATTTAGCGGACTTCCTTCTGATTACTTCGATATTTGGATGGATCCTGTTTTGACCATTAAAGCATCGGATGATTTTGTTGGTCCAATGAATGAACCTGTATTTGTGACCGGTAGTACAACAAAGGCAATTACGCTTTCAGCGACTTCAGGGCTGACAAGTGTCACGGTAAATGTTACGGGCGCAACTGGAAAGGATATCGATGTCTTTGCTGGTGGTCCTAACGGATTTACTGTTAAGCGTATTTCTAGCACAACGGGAAGCGATTCTGTGACATTGAAATTAGCGGATGGTGATTGGCATGTTGGTGTTGGCCCGCATATGTCTATGGATGGAGGATTTACCATGCCAGAGCCACCAGACTATATCGTTTCACCGGGGAATTTGAATTTGTCAGTTGCAAGTCCAAATGTTACGGAAGATTCTGGCACGGCAAATGATGGAACAGTTACATTCGATTTGTCGCCCGCATCAGATTCTGTAACGGTTAATGTTGTTGATGAGTCTGGAAATCCTGTTATGGATGCCATGATATTCATGGACTCTACCGAGGGAGGATTTGGAACATTCGGACAAACGTCAGGAGCTGGTTCTGCAACATTGAATGTAAATCCAGGAACCTATCGTGCCGGAGCATTCCTTGATGGTACGCCTCCGACTCGTGAAATCCGTGTACGTGTTGCGGATGATGGTAGTGTTTATCAGGACGGTACGCTTGTGAATGCGGTAACAATTGAATTGAGTAAAGGGGATTATGCGATTAGCGGAACGGTAACGGATGGAAATAATGCGGTAACAGGAGCGGCCGTTCATGCATTCTGTACAGCGAATTGTGAAGGATATTTCGATGCAGGCGCGATGACCAATTCAAATGGTAAATACACATTGTATGTTGGGGCAGGTACATGGCAGGTTGAGGCATTTATTCCGGGATTTGGTAGCTCGACCCGTTCGACGGTAGTGATTACAACAGATGATGAAACGGGAGTAAATCTTAGCCCGGATTCTGATGTGACATTTAGAACCATTTCTGGAACGGTCTGTAAGAAAGATGGCGGAGGAGCTGATTGTACAGGTGGAACTGGAATAGACGGTATTGAAATTTTTGCTTGGTCAGATGCAAATGGTGGAGGCTCGAACTTCACACAAACAGGTGCGGATGGAACATTCTCATTGCGAGTTCCTTCGGCGAGCGGATACACACTCGAGGCATGGGACCCGCGAAAAGGGCCGCTTCCGATCATTTCAAATGTCGACGTATCTTCTGGAAATCAGACGGATCAAGACATTGTGATCGACACCCCAGAAGGAGTAACGATTAATTTGAAAGACGATCAAGGGAATGCGGTAACAGTTGGTGAGGTATTCATTGAATTCTTTGATGACTCAACAGAGGTGAGGCAGCATGTATTTATTGAGAATGACAGTGATGGAACAATTGATCTTCCAGAAGGAGTCTACGATGTATTGGTGCATGCGAAAGGAGTGGAGCTTGATGAATCAACGGATGTAACTTCAGACGATGCGGGGACATCTGTAACATCAGGTGTTGTGACGGTGGATGGAACAGAAGTAGTGAAAATCGAAATCCCAGACTTGCAAACTATTTCTGGAACATTGACGGATGGTTCTGACCCTGTGGAAGATGCATGGGTTGAGGTTACGGATCCGACAACGGGTATTTCAACGGGTGGAGTGACGGATTCGAATGGTAATTACTCTATCTCTGTTCCGGACGGAACGTATCAGGTGAATGCATATAACCCAGGACTTGTTGTTGCGCCGATGACGGTCGCGGTAAGTGGGGCGAGTGCGACGGATCAAGATATGGAAGGGACGGTTTCTTCTCAGAATATTACCGGAACGGTGACGGATCCATCTGGAAATGCTGTACCATATGCTTTCGTAGAGGCTTCAAAATCTGGAGGAGGATTTACGGCGGTTCAGGCTGATGCAGATGGTGAATACTCTCTGCCAGTTGATGATGGAACATGGCAAGTAACGGCCATTGGTCATGGATATGAATCAGAAGCACTTGGTTCAAATGTCGTGATTAGCGGTTCATCAGATAGTGGAAATGATATTCAATTCGATACATCGGCCTCTGGATTGGCAGAACCAACTGTGAAGTCGGTAACACCGGCTGATGGAGGAACAGTGCAGGATCAAACAGCAGGATTGACCGTTTCAATTCCAGCAAACGCAACGAGTACGTCTACAAGCGCGGGGACTGTTTCTATGAAAGAAACAAATAATGTTGTGAGTACGGCGAATAATACGGTTGTCGGTGAAGGATTTGAAATTTCAATGACAGATGCGGGTGGTACGGCGCTTTCATCTGGATTTGATGAGGAAGTTTCCATTAAGAAAAACATGAGTGTGGCTGATCTTGATACCGCCGGCATTGATACGCTTGATGAGGTGAAGGATCTGAAAATATCTTATTTCTCTGGAAATGGGACATGGATTCCAGAAAATACAACAAAGGCATATTTGGATGCAGATGGAGATGTTGTTGCGAGTCCGGCGGCTGATCTTTCAAATGTAACGACGGTGGCATTTACGACAGCGGTGGATCACTTTACGGTCTTCTCAATTACGGCACCGGCTGATGGATTAGCACCAAAGGCACCAACGAATGTAAGTGCTTCTGTAGACGGTATGAAAGTAACAATTACATGGGATGCAGTAACAACGAACTCAGATGATACAGCCATCACAGACTTGCTTGGATATGAAATTTATCGTGATACTGATTCAGGCGGAGCTTTCTCAACACAATTGAATACTTCCGATATTCTGACAACGTCATATTCGGATTCAACGGTAGAAGGAAGCACGACATACTATTACAAAGTAACAGCGGCAGATACGGGCGGACAAGAATCGGCTATGTCATCTGCGGCAACGGCGGTGGTTGTTGGTTCAACGACAAGTTCAAGCGGGGGACGATCATCTACTCCGTCCGTGCAAGAAGATGATGATTCGGATGATGTGACGGAAGATGCTGAAACAACTGAAGAAGAAACTGTTTCTATTGATCCGGAAGATCCTGTCGCTGAACTCTATCCGGATAAGACCGAGACGGAAGCAGCATTACCGTCATCTGTGAATATCGGAAGCTTGGTGAAGCTAGCTGATAGCCCGGCCGTCTACTTCGTGGGAGGTGACGGTACTCGTCATCCATTCGCAAATGCTCATATTTACTTCACTTGGTATGACAATTTCGACGATGTAGAGACAATTTCGGCGGATGATATGGCGAATATCCCAATGGGAGAAGCGGTTCGAGTGCGGCCAGGGACATGGCTTGTGAAAATTCAGAGCGATCCAAAGGTATATGCTGTTGAGCCAGGAGGGGCGCTTCGCTGGATTGAAACGGAAGAGGTTGCATTGACGCTATACGGTACGAATTGGAATCGTCGGATTATCGATGTAGAACCGATTTACTTCACTCGATACGAAATAGGCGATCCAATTTCCGAAGCGAAAATTCATCCAGAGGGTTCAATTATACGAGATATTGCCACTGGAGATGTCTATTATGTGGCGGAAGATGGTACGCTTCGTAAGTTCATCGATGACGAGGCGGTTCAGGCCAATGAAATTCAGACCCAATATGTCTTGAATGCTACGACGAAGGATCTTGAAAGGACGATTGGTGATCCAATTACTTCAAGAGAAGATATTCTGCTGTTCTACCAAGACATTGGAAGATAAAAAAAATCCCCCCAAGCGGGGGATTTTTTTATCGAATTTGATAGGTGATGCTTACAAGTGCCGTTATGTCATCTTCTCCTAATTGGAAAGATTGTTCCAATTCGATGCCTGCGCTATGCATTTCTGCATAATAGGGCTCAAATTGATCTCCATTATTAATCCATTCATTGTAATCGACTACCGCTCCAAGTCGTATACCTAATTCCTGACTTAATTCTTCAGCTTTCTGCTCGGCTTGTAAAATTGCCTCCTTTCGGGCTTGCGCCTCATAATCATATGTTTCACTTATTTCGAAGTTTGGCCCGGAAATATCCGTCACTCCATTCCTGCCGGCGGCATCTAAAACGGAATCTATCAAATCAGTATCGTTTATTGTGACGTCGACTGTTTCGGTGATCATCCATCCGCGTTTTATATAATCTTGCTCATCTTGGTCCCAGAAGCGATTTTCACGCATATAATAACTCTGCGTTTGAATATCAGATTCTGGTAGTCCCAATGCTTTGATTTCATTTATGAGAGCATTTGTCGAATTTGTATGATTTGTTTGCGCTGTGAGTACTGTTTCCGCTTCTGTGCGCACACCCAATTGTAATGTCGCTTGATCTGGCTTCAATGAGACTTGTCCCTCTCCTTCGACGATGATTGTCCCATTCGGCTCAGGAGGTGAGAAAAGGGTTCTGATTTGATTCAGGGAAATGAGTGTAAGTACGGTTAGAATGGAAATGGCAATAGCCGAAATGTATTTTTTGTATTCTGGTGATAGATATTCTTGATGCATAATATTGATTAATATATCGGTAGTTTACGATATTTTTATGAAGATACAAAAAACCCCGCAGCTAGCTTGTAGCTTTGGGGTCTCCGCGCATGGCGGCTAGATTTCGCGCAGGAATGAGAAGGTTTGACCCTTGTCATCCCATGCGCCCGAATTTTCCATGATTTCGTGCATGGCATTGCCGGTCTCGGCATCGGTCCACTGAATCATGGTTCTCACGGTCGCGAGGTCGCCGTTGTCGTCTGGGATCATGTTCTCGGTCAGTTCTGGACTGACATCGATCACGATTTCTCCTTCTTCGTGGGTGTCCACGAAGAGATTGACGTCCTCAACGATGAATACGACGAGCTCTTCGTCATGCAGTTCACCGTCTGATGTTACGACGGTGACTAGGCCGCGCTCCTCTCGATCGATCCAGTCAGCGTCGATCGTGATGAGCATATTGTCGACGAAGTACCCTTCGCCACAGCCGCGCTCGGCCGTGAACAGAAGGGACTGCTCGGCGCCGTCCTCGCGCGCGAAGAAGTCGGACTGAATTGTCCGTGCAATCGGTTGCGAGGTGGTTTCATACGGCCCGTCGATCCAGTTGAACTGGAAGGGGTCGCATCCGTCATCCGCATCCTGATCGACATCCGGATCCCCGCGTGGGGATTCGAAAATGATCATGGGCGGCTGATTGCCTGCATCCGGATCTTCCACATACACATAAACCGTTTCCGGTTCGGGAATGCGGCACCCGGTCGCGACGATGAGCATCGCGAAGAAAAATCGAAAGAACATGGTATCTCCTGAGGAGTGATCTGAGCACGATTATCATGCCCAAATATCTATCCAAGACGATTATTTTTAACACAAAAACGCAGATTTGTCAATCCCATACCCTCATTCTACAATGACCGTTTTTATTACACAATGACTTGATTCATTCGATAAATAGGGCTAATATACAGGCATTCATAAACAAAAATATGGCTTTCAATTCATGGCATGACATTACACCAGGAGAAAATGCTCCAGAAATCGTAACAGGAATTATCGAAATTCCTCACGGGTCCAAGGCAAAATTCGAATTAGACAAAGAAACGGGCATGATTATGCTTGATCGTGTTTTGCATTCACCATTTAGGTATCCTGCAAATTATGGATTTATTCCGCAGACATATTGTGATGATAAAGATCCGCTTGATGTTTTAGTTCTTTGCAGTGAAGATCTTCCACCACTTACGCGCGTTGAATCACGAGTGATTGGTGTTATTAAAATGATCGACGGCGGGGAAGGTGATGATAAAGTTATTGCTGTTGCGGAAGGTGATCCTCGTTATGCTGATGTAAATGACATTTCTGACTTACCAGAAATTGTTCGTGGCGAAATGCGCATGTTCTTCGAGGATTATAAGAAGCTGCGGAAGAAGAAGGTTGAGGTGACGGATATGCTCGGTCGTGAAGCGGCGATTGATGTCGTGAAGGACGCAATAGAGCTGTATAAAAAGGAGTTCTAGATTTGTGGATAATTAGCGAATTTTGGAGTCTGAAGAGGTATACTGTTTGTATAATTCTTAAGAATTTATATGAAGCATCATAGTCCTTTACATAAGGTTGCGTGGATCCTCGTCGTTGTGGGAGCACTCAACTGGGGTCTTGTTGGCGTTACTGCCAATGACTGGGATCTTGTGACTGCTCTATTCGGGGGCGTGCCTTGGCTTCGCGAGCTTGTATTCATCCTTGTGGGTGTTTCTGGTCTTGTGCTGCTTATGGGCATGGCTCAGAAGAGCAAGTAATTTTAAACAAAAACACTCTCATTGTATCGAGGGTGTTTTTGTTTTGTCGCTTGTGAATCAGCGCTTTTCCGGCTCAGATCTGCGCTACGGGGCGCCGCACCTTTCAGTGCGCCTTACTACGTGTGCTCGATCTTCACCGAAATAGCATCTCATTCACTGCGCGACCAATATTTACCCAATATCCTTCATTTCCGAACCTGCCGCCACCTGCGAGACTGTCACACTGCATGCGGCAGGAGCGAGGAATTGCAAAACAGCCGATAGGAATGAACAACTATTCTGTATTAAGAAAAATAAAGACATTCCTATCGGCTGTTTTGCCCGAGCGATGACGCTCTATGCATGTGACAAAGCGAGCACTGGCGGCGTTCTTTTGCTTACTTTTCTTTAAAGAAAAGTAAGAAGAAAATAATGAGAGATCCCTGCCTACTGGCACCTGTCTACCGCCAGGTAGGTCAAGCCCGGAATGACAATCACGGATGTACATCTGTAACGGTGACCTACTTACTATTTTCTACTAACTACTTACTTCGCATTCGCATCACTCCAACAAATGACTCGCTGTAAATGAATGTAGGCTTTGATCTGTAATGAAGAAAATCGTTTTTGTTTCTTCATCGACGTATATATCATGTGCAGAGCCTAATTGTTCATGGCTATACTGCCTAACAAAGTCACCCGTTTTTGTGAAGACAAGAATACGATTATTGTCTGACTCAAGAACATAAAGATAATTCGATTCTGTATTCGTGAACAGCCTTGTCATATTCGATGGCAGAGGATCGACAATATCAAGATTGAAATCAACCTCTCTTCCAGAACTGAATTTGGCTATTCCTTTTGGCAGAAGAATGTATATATCACCGTCAATTGCTATATCTCTACCTTCAGATATATCGGTTTCTCTTGCGCTAATCCATGGCGTTCCCGCATCAAATCCGTCGCCTTGTGGCTGCATCTTTGTTATTTGCTGTGATGTTGTAGAAAATGCATACAAATTATCAACATAGCTCTCAATACCTCCAAGAGAACTCAGTCGATTCACGCCGCTAATAATCGGATTTACGCTTCCTGTTTGCGCATTAAATCTTCCAAGCTGTGAATTGTCGTCGATGATATATGTACTCGTTTCATCGTTTGCTACATGTGTAGGGCTGCCGATGCTGCCAATCACGGCATCGATTTGAGACCAAGAATTATTCACGCTGTCGTACAGATAATAAAGGTTTGAATTCGACACACCGTATATCGACGAATCAAGATGAGCTAGGAATGCAAGCTCTGATCCATTTTCCGCGAGTGTTTGAAGGGCGATATGTTCAATTCCTTGCAATGACTGCAATAATTCATTCAATTCAATCTTTAAATCCTCAACAGTCTGCTGCTCGCTCTTTGGAATGGCGACAGTGTCGAGGAGTGCCAATGCTTCTGCAATCAGCTGCCTCGCGCCTTCTTTATCTTCATAAATAAGATTTGCAGATGCCGAATCTCGTTTATCTTCTACTGTTTTTACAATAGAATTAAATGTTTCAATTTCTGAACGATGTTTTCTTGATTTTGTGAAGGCCTGCGTAAGAATAAATCCGCTCAAAATAACAAGGAGAGCGACGGATGTTACGATCTTTGTTCTATTCGAAATAGATGAAGCGGACTCTTTTGCTCGTGAAAATACTGATGCCATGCCCGCCTTTATGTCTCGATTCTCACGATTCTTTATAAGGTGCTTTATCCCGTTTATGGTGAGCTTGGTTAATGCGCGTATGCCAGACCAAAGAGCGGCAAGTGCAATAATGAGTACTTTTATGATGAAGCGAATAAACTGAACAATCATGCTCTTTGTCCCTTTATTACCCGGACCTGAAATGCGATCGAGAAGTGGATTTACAATCGTTTGCATGAATGTATTCAGATTCATTTTTTGATCCCCAAGTAAGTCTGCTGTTTGTTCTTTTGTTTGCGTGAGCTGCTGTATGGATGAAAGCGGATTTACTTTTTTTATGCCCTCATGAGATTTGCGCTGCGTCATTTTAAACAGAACGGCCCCATAAGACTCCTGCGTGCCGCGATACTGGCCAATGCGCTGTAATGCTCCCGAAGGGGGGAGTGTGACGAGAATATGCTGCAATTCATCTTGGCTTAATTCACGATTTGGAATGGCTGTTGCAACATAAAAAATATCCCCAGGATTTAATTCGCCATCCAGAATAGTTAAAAACAGCTTATGCCAATCTGTATTGGCTTCATGGTCAAATTGTTCATTCAATTCATAAACGGTGAAGCGCGATTGTGCGGATTTATGCATGAAATGTGCGAGTAGTTCACCCACGCCGCTTACATAAACTTGATTGTCAGAAATGACACCAATAATGGCATTCATATCAGTAATCGGAATCGGCCTTACGTCATTTGCAATTTCATTAAGCTGCTCATTTAATGTCTGAAGGAGTTGCTCGAAGCGTCTGGCCATATTCATGTCTTCTCCAGCGTTCAAAGCAAATCGTTCAATATGTTCATTGATGGTGATGGCTATTTGCTCTCGTGACTTGTTTTTACGGCCAATTATTTTATACAATCCAAAAATCTTGCCTCGATTTCCAGGCAGGTCATAAAGGAGCGCTTGCATGATAGGCGCTTTTTCTCTTGGTAATGCTGTAATTTTGGCGGATTTGTAATCCATGTTTTATGTCAAAGCTTTACGAATATCGACTTAGGATTTACTATAAGTATATACGAACTTGCAAAGTAGCCAAGTGCAAGTACCTCAATGAACAAAATTCGTATTCGTATGCCAAAGAAAAAGATTCAAGAAGTTAAGGAGGGTAATACTGATACACGCGTGCAGTCAGAGCAATCGATTGAGCAATTGTTTGGGTCTAAAACCCGTGTGCGCATGCTCAGGCTTTTTCTGGATAATCCAGATCGAGCTTTTTATGTTCGTGAGCTGACTCGGCGCATTGATGCTCAGCTTAATTCCGTTCGTCGAGAGTTGAATAACTTGATTGGGATTGGAATCCTGAAAGAAACAAAAGGGGTCATTCTGAAAGAAGAGGATAAGGGTAAGAAGGGAAAATCTACAAAGAAAAAATTCTATCAAGCGAATAGTGAGTTTGCATTTTTCGAAGAACTGCGTGGCATCATGAAAAAGTCTGCCGTGCTTATGAATAGGGGGTTTGTTGAGGAAATTACGAAGAAGGGAAATATTCATTTGCTCTTTTTGACGGGAACATTCATTGATAATCCGGGTACGGAATCTGACATGCTGGTTGTTGGTGATATTAAGCCAGATGATTTGCGTAAAGCGGTAGAAAAATTTGAAAAAGAAATTGGTCGTGAGATTAATTATACGAGCATGCCAAAAGATGAACTCGTATATCGAATGGAGGTAAAGGATAGATTCCTGCAGTCTCTTTTGAAAACGGATAAGGTAATATTGATTAACGATTTGGACCTTGATATATGAAAATCTATTTCAATGGGTCGGACATTCACAGATGTGCGATAGGGGAATTGGAATCGGGTGCATATAAAGTTTTTGAAGGGGGCCCAGACACATTTTTACAATCACTGAATACATTTATTGAACAGTGCGGGGGTCATAATGATCAAATCATAGAAATGCATGTTATTGTGGGTCCAGGATCGGCGACGGCTCTTCGTGCATCCCTTTCCATTGTTAACACTCTTCGTTTCACGCAAGGGGTTGATGTATTCGGATATGAATTATTGGATGATTCTGATGAAGAAATAATGCGTGCAATTCAGAATGAAGAAAGGAGGCCAGTACAGCAAGGGGGGGATTTGAAGCCTTATTATGCACATGGACCGCGCATTACAAAAAGTAAGAAAAATCGTTTAAAACAATAATATGGAACATTACGTAGACCTTCTTCAAAGTGCTTTTATTGATATGTGGACGGCAATATTGCTCTTTCTGCCACAATTTTTGCTAGCACTTATTATTATATTGCTTGGTTTTTTGCTTGCAGGGATTTTAAAAGCAGCAATCGAGCGTGTATCTGCACTTGTAAAATTAGATCAATTAATGGATGTTCTTGAAGTTAAGGCGGCATTCAAAAAAGCGAATATAGACTTACATATCGGAGGATTCCTTGGGTGGCTTGCAAAATGGTTCATTTTGATACTTGCTCTCATTATTGCAGCCGATACGCTTGGATGGGATCAAATAACGGTATTTCTTTCTGAGGTTGTTTCTTATATTCCAAATGTCATTATTGCTGTTGTTATTCTCTTGGTTGGTATTGTACTTGGTTCATTTGTTCAGGGGATTATTAAAAGTACATTGGATGCTTCCGGATTGCAGACAAGTGCTTTTCTATCCGGAATAGCTAAATGGTCTATTGTTGTATTTAGTTTTATGGCTGCACTTGTGCAGCTTGGTATTGCCGAGTCGCTTATTCAGGTGCTCTTCACTGGTTTTGTTGCGATGGTTGCACTTGCTGGTGGATTGGCATTTGGACTGGGTGGTAAGGAATTCGCGGCAGAGATCCTGAAAAAGATTAAAAAAGATTTGGTGAAGGGGGAGGGGGCAGGAAGCGGCAAGGAAAGTTAGAAAAGTGAGTAAGGTCTGAGGAGGAGATAAAAGAGATTTAGGAGATTGGAAAGATCGCTAACTCACAAGCGACAAAATAAAAACACCACTCAAATGAGCGGTGTTTTTTATTCATGTTAGAACTGAACCGGTATAGCGATAGATTTGTCACGAATAGCATCGCCAGATGGATTTGCATTCTTTATGATCAGAACACCGGTATTATTTATCGTATTATTTGGCGACGTGAATGTTAAACTTCCTTCAAAGTCAACGAAATCTTCCGTCGTCCATGGACCTAAAGTCTCGATATAGCCATTAGCTACTTGTGATCCATCCCAATTAAGCAATTCAACGTCGGCTCTTGCTTCAAAAAACCATGTGCCGCGCGCTTGACCTGAAATTGTAAGAGGCGATGATATCGCCGAATTCTCTAAAGGATTTGAAACAATGATATCGTCTGCACTCGCATTACTGTATTGAGTAATTATCTCAATTTCGTTACCCGCCTTTGGATCAGCAATTTCCTCTACCTCTTCCAACTGCGTATCTTCGCTGATATTCTCGGCTAATTCATTTTGCTCTGATTCATGTGCAAGCACGGAAAATAGCCCTATAATCAGTGCTAAAAGAGCAAGAAGTCCCAAGTACAATGGTAATAGCTTTTTCATATACATTCATCGTATCTATTCCATGTCATTTTGCAAGGGTATATCGTGTATATGTGTTCTTGTAATCTGGAGGGCAAATCCACCGAGCTCATGCGCGATACTGCGCATATATGTCCCGCTACTGCAATGTACATTAATAGTTACCGTTCTCAACTCTTGTGTTTCTTTGAGTAACTTCGTCCAGGCACTCAGGATTTCCGCCTGTCTGAAGTCACCATTAACCTTGCTGATACGTTCGACGATCTTTGTTAACAATTTTTCCGAGCTTATACTTTCTTCGTTCAAGATTTCTGTATTGTAAATCGTTCGCGTCTTGCTTGGTACTTCAATTTCGTCCAACTTGCCTTCGCGCGCCCACCCATGCAGTGGCTTGCCATGCACTTTGTATGCGGAATAGGGAGGAAAGCTTTGCTCGATCTCACCTTCGAGTGACTTGAGCGTCGCCTTGAAATCAGTAGGGCTCTCACCGCTAAACTTTGGTATTCCGAGTGCATCATAGCTATCCGTCTGAATACCGAGTACAATTTTTACTTTATATGTCTTATCCTTTTTCAGGTGAATACTTTTTTTATACACTTCTTCGCCGGCAAGCAATATAAGTATGCCATCGGCCATTGGGTCCAGCCTACCGGCATAGGTCATTTTAATATCCTTATATTCTGGAAATGCTTCCTTGAATCGATGTATGCATTCAAGAGGCGTTTCGCCTTGGAATTTGTAAATGGGGAGGATTGTTTTCATGGATTGACATTTGATGCATTTTATCCTACCATTCCAGCACAATTTAGCCAGATCTCATCCATTCCGCTCCCGGATCTCTTCGAGATCCGTGTCACTGCGCTCGGATGTAAAAAATGAACAAGATCATTTCCATACATCACTCGCTACATTCCCGGATCGTCTAATGGCAGGACGTCAGTTTCTGGCACTGAAAATCGGGGTTCGAATCCCTGTCCGGGAACCATCAAAGAAGTCGACGAAAGTCGGCTTTTTTGATGGTTCCAGAACCGAAGGTTTAAAATAATTACCTGCAATCTGATAATTATTTCGGACGGGGATCCTCCCGAGCGGTGAAAGTTTACTTTCATGGAGCGAGGGTATATACCTGTCTTTCAGCAAATGAGGGAACCATCAAAGAATCGCACGAACGTGCGGTTTTTTATTTTATGCTAAACTCTAGCCATATGATTGATGTCATTCTTGAAACGGGTGAGGACAGGCGAAAAATGATTCGTACTGCGACGGAGCGGCTTGGTGCTGATTTTGTGGAGCGCATCAAAGAAGCGAAAACAATCTTCATCAAAGTCAATTTGATTCATCATGAACGCCAGCTTGCATCCACGCATGTCGACGCAGTGCGCGGCCTTCTTGATGTCATAACACTTCATTCACCGGCTATCATTTATATTGGTGACGCAGGTTATACGGGAACAAAGGCGGCCTTTCGTCATTTTGGATATGATCGTATTCCGGAAGAATATCCGCAAGTGCAACTTATGGATCTCAATGATGACGGTTGGATTCCGGGAGTATCAATCAAAAAAGATGGAAGCAAAAATGAAATACGTCGCGCAAAAACACCTCTTGAAGCCGATATAAAGATTAGCCTTGCACCGATGAAAACACATGCATCTGTCGGCGCTTCTCTTTCTATCGAAAATTGGGTGATGGGAACATGGATTGTCCCTCCGCGCATTGGACCGACGGGTCAGGTATTTGCAAAATGGCCTTGGCTTGAAGAGGAGGGGGCTTGGGCGCATCATGCGAGTATTGCGCGGATCTTCAAAGATGCTCCATGCGACATTTCGATTATTGACGGCATTATGGCTATGGAAGGCGATGGTCCAATTGAGGGGGCAGCCATTCCGATGAATGTTGTTTTGGCTGGTTTTGATCCTATTGCGGTGGATACAGTTGCGGCATCACTTATGGGAATTGATTCGTCAGACATTGGCTATCTCACTATGCTTGCTGAGCAAAATATTGGTACAATAGATATGACGCGTATTAATGTACCACCGATGCTTCTCTTGGAATTGAAGCGAGAGGTGGCTCTTCCCGATGAGACAAGGGCAGCACTGCGCGCATTTAAAAATCTTGATCCATCTATTACTGTTTCTCTATGAGTATTTGTTTATTTCCTGGACGATTTCAACCATTTCATACTGGGCAACTTCTTGTTGTGAAGGGCATGATGAAGGCTTGTGGTCGCGTGATTATTCCCGTTTGCCTTTCCGCCGATGACAGTGAGTTTTCTAAAGAAGAGATTCGCGAAATGATTAGCGCGGCATTACTTGCTGAAGATATTGTTGATGCCGAAATTCAATTTGTTTCTGATTGTGAGTCTGATTCGGATTGGGTTGAGCGAGTCCTCGAATTAGTTGAGGATGAGGGTGACGTTTCTGTTTGGAGCGGAAACCCATCGGTACTTCAATTGTTTGGCGATGCTGGTATTGAAACAAAAGAGATTAAACTTGTTCCGGGGCATGACAGTGATGAAATTCTCCGGATGATTCAAGATAGAAATACAGAGTGGCGCGCAAAGGTTCCTGCGGGCGCGATGGATGTTGTGACAAAACATTTGGAATAAAATAACCGAGCTTCGTACTCGGTTTTTTGTTTGGCCAATGTGAATCATTAGTTTGATTTGATGAGATAAAAACAGCAGTCGTTTTTAGCTGCTATGTTAATGAACGTCGCTTTACTTTGGTTGATTATTTGTTACACTATGCATACAAACCGGATCCCAAGGGTGCCCAGTAAGGCACTTGGTCCGGGTATTTGTGTATGAATTTCAAACTCAAATCAAAATATAGTCCAGCGGGAGATCAACCAAAGGCGATCGAGCAGTTAACCGATGGCATAAAAATAGGTCTTGAAAAACAGACCCTTCTTGGTGTTACCGGTTCAGGAAAGACATTCACGGTTGCAAATGTGATTCAGAATGTTCAAAAACCAACACTCGTTATTGCGCATAATAAAACGCTTGCGGCGCAGCTCACGAATGAGTTCAGGGAATTTTTTCCAGATAATGCCGTTGAGTATTTTGTTTCTTATTATGATTATTATCAGCCAGAGGCCTATATGCCGCGGAGCGACACATATATCGAGAAAGAAGCTCAGATTAATGAGGAAATTGACCGTCTAAGGCATAGCGCTACGCAAGCTCTATTAACGCGTAAGGATGTAATTGTTGTGGCTTCTGTTTCCTGTATTTATGGACTTGGCTCACCGAAGGAATATGCGAATGTGATTCTCCACATGGAAAAAGGTCAGGATGTGAATCGTGCTGATTTTATTCGTCAGCTCATTGAAATGTATTTTGAACGCACGAATGCTGATCTTGACCGCGGAAAATTCCGCGTAAAAGGTGATGTATTTGAAATCATGCCGATGAATGATCGTGCTTCTATTATTCGCATGGTGATTGAGAATGAAAAAGTTCATGACATTTTTCTACTTGATCCAATTACGCGCAAAATTCAGGATACAAGTGAGGATTTTTGGCTTTTCCCGGCGAAGCATTATGTCGTTGGTTCTGATCAAGTTGACCGCGCGCTTGCAAGCATCGAATCAGAACTCACTGATCGCTTGGCAGTTCTTGAAAAAGAAGGTCGAGTTCTTGAATATGAACGATTGAAACGACGGACACGTTATGACATCGAAATGATCCGCAATATTGGATATACGAATGGAATCGAGAATTATTCAAGGCATTTCGAGGGAAGAAAGGCCGGCGATCCCGCGGAAACGCTTCTGTCATATTTTCCAGAAGATTTTCTGACGGTTATTGATGAATCGCATGTAACGGTGCCGCAGATTCGAGCGATGTATGCTGGTGATCAGGCTCGAAAAGAAACACTTGTTGATCATGGATTCAGACTTCCGTCGGCCAAGGATAATCGACCTCTTCAATTTGATGAATTCGAAAAGAGAACAGGGCAGACTATTTATGTAACGGCAACACCGGGTCCATATGAGCAAGAAGAAACAGATGCGACGGTTGAACAAATTGTACGACCAACTGGGCTTGTAGATCCAAAAACAACGATTCTGCCTGTAACGGGGTCAGAAGATTATCCAGGACAGGTCGATGATTTAATCGAAAGAATTAAGGATCGAGTCGATGGCGATGAAAGGACATTGGTGACAACGCTTACCAAGAAAATGGCAGAAGATCTTACAGGATATCTTGAAGACATTGGCATCAAGGTTCAGTATTTACATAGCGGTGTAGACACTTTGGACCGCATAGAAACGCTCACGAAATTGAGGCAGGGGGAATATGATGTTGTTGTTGGTGTGAATTTGCTGCGTGAAGGACTTGATTTACCAGAGGTTTCGCTTGTTGCCATTTTAGATGCAGATAAGGAAGGATTTCTGCGCTCTACGACATCCCTCGTCCAGACCATTGGTAGGGCGGCACGTAATGTAAATGGTGAAGTTATTTTATACGCCGATCATATGACAGGCTCGCTCGAACGTGCACTTGAGGAAACGGATAGGCGTCGGAAAATTCAGCTTGAATATAATAAAAAGCACGGCATTACGCCGCAAACCATTCAAAAAGAGATTAAAGATATTCGCGAAATGATTGAATCGGGTGATAGGGAGGAGGAAATAAAAAATGTGCTCAATATTGAATTGTCGGCCGAGCCCGATGAAATTCGCAAGGTGATCAAGGAAAAGGAAAGGGAAATGAAGCTTGCAGCAGCGGACCTTCTTTTTGAAACAGCGGCACTTCTAAGGGATGAAATTGATGTATTGAAAAAGGAACTTGATATGAAAGAGAAAAAATAATGGCCGCCAGCACCGCCACTCTGTGGTCTCGCTGGACGGCCCGTATATGTGCTGGTTGTCAATTGAAGCTTCGCTGTAATCTACGGTTACACGCCTGAGGTTGGCAAGGGTTTTCGACGCACATGGACAAAGCCCATGGCACGAGGTACCTTCTGCGGCGTATAGCGAACAGATTACGAGTACGAAAGCTGCAGCATTCTTGATTGCTCGTCAAGAATAGATCTGCGGCTTCCGACGCAAACGAGGCTTTCTCCACGACGCAAACGGGTTTGACATTCCCGGATGCTGGAACGGGCGGCGACGGGGAGTCCGAGACATCTCTGACCAATTGGCCGAAGGCATCTGGATCTGACGTTGGAGTTCGCCAGTTGGACACTCCCGAGGAATGTTATCCCCGACGGAGCTTACCCCACCCGCTCCCAAGTGGAACACGAATGATCTCTCCTTCTATTATCAGTGCAGAAGTGCACAGATAAAAACATCATAAAAAACACATAAAAAATATGCAAGAACACATTGTTATTAAAGGGGCTAAGGAACATAATCTGAAAAATGTTGATTTGAAGCTCCCGCGGAATAAATTGATCTGTTTCACAGGTCTTTCTGGAAGTGGAAAATCTTCTCTGGCTTTTGATACGATTTTCGCCGAAGGTCAACGGCGCTACATTGAATCACTTTCTGCTTATGCTCGGCAATTCCTTGGACAAATGCAAAAACCAGATGTCGATGAAATCGAGGGTCTTTCACCGGCTATCTCAATTGACCAGAAGGCGCATTCGCGCAATCCTCGATCAACGGTCGCGACCGTGACGGAGATTTATGATTACCTTCGTGTTCTTTTTGCTCGTATTGGTGTTCCTCATTGTCCTGAAACGGGAGTGCTACTTGAGAAGCTGACCATCGATGAAATGGTGGATATTGTTCTTGCTGATAACAAAAACGCGCATAAAGCGAAAGGAGGTGTTCAAATTCTCGCACGCGTTATTGATGGGCGAAAGGGTGAGTATTATCAATTGCTGTATGACTTGTATAATTCTGGATTCGCCAAGGTTCGGATTGATGGGGTCGAGCATCGACTGAATGAGAAGATTAAATTATCGCGCTATAAAAAGCATACGATTGATGTGGTTGTTGACACGATTCCGTCTACTGCGCTGCTTGATCCAAGCAAGGATGACCGTCAGCGATTATCGGAGGCGCTTGAAAAAGCGCTTGATGTTGGGAATCAAGTTGCATTTGCATTGTTTTCAGATATGTCAGAACGTCGACTTTCCGCAACGTTGACTTCGCCGGCAACAGGGAAGTCTTTTCCGGAAATTGAACCGCGTCTCTTTTCATTCAATAGCCCTTATGGTGCATGTCCAGCTTGTAATGGTTTGGGTGTGAAAGAGTTGTTTTCTTCAGATATTTGTGAAGTTTGTGACGGGGCTCGGTTGCGACCTGAATCATTGTCTGTGAAAATCTCTGGTGTCAATATTGTTGATTTGACGAATATGACCGTCGAACGAGCGCATGAATTCATTGAAGAAGTCGAACTCGATGAGCGGACGCAAGAAATTGCGGGAACGGTCCTCGCAGAGATTTCGAATCGATTGCGTTTTATGCTCGATGTTGGTTTGCATTATTTAACATTGAATCGAAAGGCTGGGACATTGTCTGGCGGTGAAGCTCAGCGCATTCGTCTTGCATCGCAGATCGGATCTCGACTTGTTGGCGCGCTGTATGTTCTTGATGAACCGACTATTGGACTGCATCAACGTGATAATGAAAAGCTCATTAAGACGCTCGAGGATTTACGTGATATTGGAAATACGGTTTTGGTTGTTGAGCATGATGAAGATATGATTCGTCGCAGTGATTTTATGGTTGAAATTGGGCCTGCTGCCGGGGCTCACGGCGGCGAAATTATTGCAGCAGGAACAACGCCAGACATTTTCAAGGATAAAAAATCAAATACGGCTGCATATTTGCGCGGTGAAAAACAGATAGAAATTCCAAAGGAGCGTCGTCGTCCGGGCAAGGATAGCCTGAAAATCAAGGGGGCAAAGGAAAATAATCTGAAAAATATTGATGTCGAAATTCCGCTGCGTCGGTTCACGTGCGTAACAGGTGTTTCTGGAAGTGGAAAGTCTACGCTTATTTTTGACATTCTTTATAAGGCTATTGCGAAGAAATTACATCATGCAAAGCATCAGCCGGGTGAGCATAAAGCGGTTCTGGGACTCGAATATATCGATAAAGTCATTTTGATGGATCAGTCGGCGATTGGTCGATCATCGAGAAGTAATCCGGCGACATATACGGGTGCTTGGGGTCCAATTCGTGAATTATTCGCTGCGACAGAAGAGGCTCGGTTCCGTGGATATAAACCGGGACGTTTCAGTTTTAATGTTCCGGGCGGGCGTTGTGATAATTGCGATGGTCATGGTGAAAATGCTATTGAAATGCATTTCTTGCCGACGGTATATGTGACATGTGATATTTGCCACGGGAAACGTTTTAATCGAGAGACGCTTGAGGTTGAATGGAATGGGAAAAATATTTGGCAAATCCTTGATATGACAGTCGAGGAGGCTGCGGAATTTTTCAAAGATATTCCAAATATCAATTCGAAAGTTAAAACATTGAATGAAGTCGGACTCGGGTATTTGAAATTGGGTCAGTCAGCGACGACATTGTCTGGTGGTGAGGCGCAGCGTGTGAAATTGGCATCCGAGCTTTCAAAGCGGTCAACGGGGCGAACGCTCTATTTGCTCGATGAGCCGACGACGGGTTTGCATTTCGATGATATAAAACAGCTTTTGGGAGTTCTACAGAAATTGGTGGACAAGGGGAATTCGATTATTGTGATTGAGCATAATTTGGATGTCATCAAAACGGCAGATTGGATTATTGATTTGGGTCCCGAGGGCGGTGAGGGTGGTGGAACGATTGTTGCTGAGGGGACGCCGGAAGAAATTATCCGTACACGCGCAAGTCATACGGGGAAGTATTTGAGACCGTATTTGGATTAGGGGATAGGGTGTAGGGGGTAGGGTTGCCGTTACAGATTTACAGATGGTACGGATATACGGGATCCATCGCCAAGCGTCATTCCGGCCTCCGAGCCGGAATCCAGTGGAGTAGAACATGGCACGTATACAAAAATTGGTCCGTACGGACGAAAAAGTGTCAAAGAAAAATCCCCGCCTCACGTAGCCGTTGTGGCTTTGTGAAGCGGGGTCGATCCTGCGTGAGGCCTAGGGCGTCGCGCAGGTTTCGAATTGTACGTTCTGGAACTCGGCGCACATGGCGCCTTCCAGTTCGGCGACCCTGTCGAACAGGGACATGCCACCCCAGCTTGCGCCGAGATGGTAGCCGTAGTCCGACGTGATTTGACCCAGGATCATCTCCTGGACGCCCATCACGCCGACCCAGTCGGTCCCCTCGATGCCGTGAAGATCGTTCTCGAGCTCGTTCACCGAGCTCTCGATTCCACGTTCGATGCACCATTGCTCGTTCACGACATTTCCGTGCACGAGGCATGGGATGTCGTTCTCGACGCGAGTGATCCTCACATCGAGATCGAAGGTGTCGACGGACTGGTCGAGCACCGAAATCCGGTTGGTTTCGATCTTGTCCTGCAGCGACCAGAGGTCGGTGCCGGGATCGACGTGGAGCTCGTACCCGCTTGCGAGCGTACTTGCGTCGCTCGCTGCGATCGAACTCGACGGTGTACGCATCCGCGCGACCGTCGTGTTGAGCGCATTTGCGTTCGCTTCGAGGTCCCAGATGTCGACGCTCTGGTCGAGCGTTGCGATCCGGTTGGTTTCGACCTGCGCTTCGAGTTCCCAAACGCGCGCCTCGAGCTGACCAACCTCACCTTGGAGGATGTTGATCGTGCTCTGTCGGGCCGGGCCCATCGACGTCTGTACGGTGGTGAAGACCTGGCGTTCCAGCTCCTCAATCCGCCCCTTGGCGACTACCAATGCAGCGCGATGCTGCATGACGGTGGTCTCGAGGCCACGCGCATACATTGTGAGCGATTCGAAATCACTCACGAGTGCGTCGTGGCGGCAGTCCCGCCACACATCGGTCCCTGCGGTCAAATGACCGCATTGGTCACCGCCCGCGTGTGCGGCAGTGGAACACATCGCCGCGCCGCAAAGCAGTACGACGATCACGATTCCGGCCATGCGGGCCAGGAGTCGGGTTGGGTAAATGGGCATGTATCCTCCGAATGGCATTTTCAGCCAAAGTGCACGGAAATCTTGATGAAATCCGAGGGAATAATGTACCAAAAAATAGCTCTTTTGTCAAGGTAAAATGCTATTTTTTTAGCCAAAACAAGCCAAAATAATTAAGTCCGACTTAAATTCTGAAAATAAAAATCCGCCCGTCACACTGTTGGCGATCGGGGCGGGTTGTCGTAGTTGTGTCTTGGCTAGGGTTCCGCGATCAGGGTCGGATACGTATACGGATCCTGACCAGAACTGGACCTCACGAGATCCGTACTGATCGTCTGAAACAATCCATCCTTAGCAATTCCTCCGTTTTTGAAGTTGCTCGAGGTGTAGATGTACTGCGTTTGGAAGTTCGCAGGAGTTGCCAACGTAGTTACGAAATCGCCGATCACAGCAACATCCATCGAATGGTTCTCCATGCCCGTGAAAACGCTGCCGGTAGCGGTAAGGACGAAGTCCCTGTCACCAGATCCATTCAGGAGCCCGACATCGAGCGGACCCATGCTCAGCGCGGCTGGATCGCCGACATCCGTCAAACGGACCAGGCGGACATTCACGAGATAGACATCGTATAGCGGGTCGACGGTGTCATTGATCGTGATCGGGAATCCGTGGAAAAAGGTCAGATCTTCGGTCCAGATCCTGCCCGTCCAGAGGACGATGTCATTCTCTGCTCCCGCATGCGGTTTAACCACAGATTTCTCATATCCCTCCAATTTCGTGGAGGTGATGTCGATTACATGATGTGGATCGACCTGCTGCGCATACAAATCGTCGACGTCCGCTTCGAGAGCGTCAACGCGATCTTGCAGTAGTGAACCGCTCGAGAGAAGGAAGAGAATTTGGCAATTCTGCCAGTCCTCACCTCCGCTCGTGTGCTGATCGCAGGGGGCCGCTTCCGCATAAGATGCGGGGATGATGAGCGCGGCGACGATCGCTACGAAGAGAAGAATAAGTTGCTTCATTGCTTTTTCCTTTGAAGGATGTTGAACCTGCATGACCACAGGTGGCAGGAGAGTATCAGCTTTTACAACAAATGTCAATCATTTAATCATTGATTTTATTGCGAAAATAAGTCATTTTGGTAGTATAATTCTTCTATGGCAATTCCAGCTGAAATCAAGATAAAAAACAATGAACTTCCAGATAATCCTGGGGTGTATTTTTATTATGACGAAAAGGGTGAGCTATTATATATCGGTAAGGCAACCTCACTTAAAAAGCGGGTGGGTTCATATTTTACAAAGGCGCATAATGGTCGCATTGCGGAATTGGTATCGCATATCGCGTGCATAGATTATATTGGAACGCCAACCGTGATCGAGGCCTTGGTTTTGGAAGCGAATCAGATCAAGGCAAAAAAACCGAAATACAATATTTTGCTTCGCGACGATAAGAGTTTTAATTATTTATGCATTACAAATGAAGATTTCCCGAAGCCATTTATACTCAGAGGGCATGATTTGGAGCGTATCGGAATCAATCCATTTGATAAAGAACTTTCAGATAAAGCTGCGGCGAGGTTCTTAGCTGTATTTGGTCCATTCACATCGGGCTTGTCTTTGAAGAGATCGCTTGAGTATATTCGGAAAATCATTCCATGGACGACATGTGACAATCCAAAAATAACAGGACGAACACGCCCATGCTTTGACCGTCAGATTCGAAAATGTCCAGGTGTTTGTACTGGTGAAATATCGAAGGCGGAGTATCGTAAAATTATTCGCGATCTTATTTTATTTTTCCGTGGTGAGAAAATGCAGCTCATCAAACGACTGAAGAAACAAATGAATACAGCGGCTAAGAATCAGGAATTTGAATTGGCGGCGAGCTTGCGTAATAAAATATTTGCACTCGAGCATATAAAAGATGTGGCACTTATTACGAGAGAAGATTTTGAATTACCCGTTGAAAAAATAAAAGACCCATCGAGTATTGATTTGGATGGCCGGATTGAGGCATTTGATATTAGTAATATTTCAGGCACCTCTTCCGTGGCTTCAATGGTAGTTTTTGAAGAGGGAAGGCCGGCTAAATCGAAATATAGGAAATTTAAGATTAAGACGGTTGATGGACCAAATGATGTTGCGTCAATGCAGGAAGTAATGCGTCGTCGATTGCGTCGGGCGCAGCTTTACCCGAATGCATGGCCGCTGCCGGAATTATTTGTCATTGATGGTGGTAAGCCACAGGTTGCGGCGGTATATGATGTGCTTCATGAAATGCAGGTAAATGTGTCTGTGCTTGGAATAGCAAAGGGTCCAGATAGAAAGAAAGATGAACTCATTTTTGACCGTGGCGACATACGTTTGCGAGACGTGGCGCTGCGCGGTAAGGGGATTTTTCAGCATGCTCGTGATGAAGCACATCGCTTCGCCGTTAAATATCATCGGCAATTACGATCGAGGAATTCTGGCATTAAAAGAAAATAGCAAAAAGATCCGAACATAGACCGGATCTTTTTTATTAGAGTGGATAACTTTTGTTGACGATTGGAATTTGGTGGAGTAGAGTGGAGTCATTGAGGCACAAAGTGGGTTTCAAGGTTCAACCTTGAATGCAGCCTCGAGTTTATTCTTATTTTATGAATGAGCGGTATCGGGACATCTCCCCCTGTCAGAAATCAAACAAGGTTACTGACAGAGCAACCGCTTGTTCTTTTTTATAGCCTGTGTTCATAGGCGAGTATCACCATCAAATTGACGAAAAGGGACGCATGTCGATCCCTACGAAGTTTCGTTTAGACCTAGCGAAAGGAGCGGTTGTGACGCGAGGGCTCGATACTTCACTGTTCCTGCTTCCTTTGGAGGAGTGGGGTAAGCTTGCGAATAAACTTGCAGGCTTGCCCTTGGGACAGGCAAACTCGCGTGCATTCGCCAGGCTCATGCTTGCTGGCGCAATGGACGTTCAACCTGATAAGCAGGGACGGTTCGTTATCCCAGAGTATCTGCGTCGATACGCAGGACTTCAAAAAAAGGTGGTGATTGTTGGTGTGTCTACACGTCTTGAAATCTGGGATGAACAAGCTTGGGAGACATATCGAAAACAAACCGAGGAGGATGCAAGTGATATTGCTGAGCAGCTTGGGGAACTAGGCATCTAATTTATAATGCTCGGCTGAGCATTATGAAAGCAGAACATATTCCCGTCTTGGCTCGCGAAGTCATTGATGGACTACAATTGAAACCGGGTATGACCGTTCTTGACGGTACGCTTGGACTCGGTGGTCACGCAGGACTCATCCTCGATCAAATAGGCGATGAGGGCACATTGATCGGTGTTGATCGCGATGATCGAAACCTTGCTCTCGCAAAAGATCAATTGCAAGAAAAACCCGGAACAAAGCAATATATCCGAGATTCTTATGCGAATATCGGCGAGCATAATGTCGAGCATATTGATGCGGCATTGTATGACCTTGGCTTTTCGTCGATGCATGTAGATGATGCATCTCGCGGATTCTCCTTTCAAAAAGAAGGACCGCTTGATATGCGATATGACCAGTCGCAGTCAGAAACGGCAGAGTCTATTGTGAATAGCTGGCCGCGTGAGGAGCTTGCAAAAATGTTTCGCATGTATGGTGAAGAGCCTCGATCGCAAGAAATTGCAAAAGCGATTTTTGACGCGAGACGAAAGCAAAGAATCACCAGAACAACGGAATTGGCAGATATTATTGCGAGCGTGAAAAGGGCGCGGAGCAGGCAACATCCAGCGACGCAAGTATTCCAAGCTCTACGCATTGCTGTAAATGATGAATTGGGAGAAATGGAACGAGGACTTGTAGCAGGCGTCCACGCACTCAAAGCGGGCGGGCGAATCGCCGTAATCACTTTCCACTCATTAGAAGATCGTTTCGTAAAGAACTTTTTCAAAGATAATGCAGAGCTGGAGGTGGTCACAAAAAAGCCACTCAGGCCAACCTTTGAAGAAAAAAAATATAATCCACGCGCAAGAAGCGCAAAACTACGAATTGCACAAAAAACGGAGGTATGAAATCAACGTTAAAACAATTGAAGCAGATCGACGTCCGTCGACTTTTACCGATAGCGCTTAGCGTTGCAACGGTATTTCTGGGACTTCTGTATATTTGGGAGGTGAATATGGCTGCGACGGCAGGTTTTGAATTGCGTGATTTGGAGCAGTCTATTTATACGCTCGAACAAGACGGTAAGAGTTTAGATGCGCGCGTCGCTTCACTGCGGTCAATCGATAGCGTGACAACACGAATGGATATGCTTGGATTAAAGCCGGTGAGTAGAATTGAGTATCTTGTGCCGGGTGGATCGAATGTTGCTATTAATCGATAGTATGGAAGCTCCGACGGTTCAGGAATTGACGATGAGAATATTAGTGACGGTTATGATATTGAAGTCCGGGGCGGTGAAGATGATTGATCTTTTGTAAATATTGTGAAGAAAAGAGAAAGGGCACGGCTGAGGGTTCTTTTTTATTTTCTACTTACCATCGTCTGCGCTATAATGACGACGATATGCCAAAAGACGCAAATAGACGACCAAGGCCTGCAGTGCTTATTATCATTGATGGATTTGGTATAGCGCCTGACGGGGAGGGAAATGCGGTTACAAAGGCAAAAATGCCAACATTTGAAATGCTGAAACAGCGTTATCCGGTTGTTACATTGAAGGCCTCGGGCGAAACAGTAGGACTCATGTGGGGTGAGATGGGGAATTCCGAGGTTGGACATCTGACCATTGGTGCAGGTCGCGTTCATTTCCAGACATTGCCAAAAATTGAGAAAGCAATTGCGGATAAAAGTTTCTTTGAAAATGAAAAATTGCTAGCTGCGGCTGAACATGTGAAAAAGACAAAGGGCACTGTCCACATCTTTGGATTAATGTCATCTGGAAAGGTGCATGCATACAATAAGCATGCCTATGCTCTCCTTGAATTTTGTAAGAAGCAGAAAATAAAAGACGTGGCGATTCACGCTGTTTTGGACGGGCGTGACACCCTTTATAATTCAGGGGCAGAGTTTATCGATGAATTGCAGGCGAAAATGAAGGAGCTGAAAATTGGGCATCTCGCAACACTCTCGGGTCGATTTTATAGCATGGACCGCGACAATCGTTGGGACAGAACAGAGAAGGCGTATCGAGCGATGGTGCTCGGCGAATCAGATGAACAGTTCGACGATCCTATGGATGCCATCAGGGCATCATATGCGAAAGAAGTTTTTGATGAAGAATTTGTCCCAACCGTGATTACGAAGCGAGGAAAGCCTGTTGCGACCGTTCAGGATGGTGATGCAGTTGTTTTCTTCAATTTCAGACCAGACCGAGCTCGGCAGATTTCGAAAGCTTTTGTTCTCGATGATTTTAATAAATTCGAACGTGAAAAGATCAAGAATCTCTATTTTGCGAGCATGACAGAATATGAAGATGATTTGCCAACCGAGGTCATGTTTCCAACCGAAGAATTACAAAATACGCTTGCGGAGGTTTTGTCAGATGCTGGACTTGTTCAATTGCATATTGCCGAAACAGAAAAATACGCTCATGTTACATTCTTTTTGAATGGCTCGCATGAAGACCCGTTCCCGCATGAAGATCGCGTGATTATTCCTTCACCGAAAGTCCCTTCATATGATGAAGCGCCTGATATGGCTACTCGGGAATTGACGGATAGGGTTTTGAAAGAGGTAAAGACAGATAATTACGATGTTATTATCTTGAATTTTGCCAGTCCAGACATGGTGGCGCATACGGGTAATTTTGATGCGACGGTGCAGGCACATGAAACGGTGGATGAATGTGTCGGAAAGATTGTAAAAGCTGTTTTAGCGCAAGACGGAGTTGTTTTAATTACAGCTGATCATGGAAATTCTGAAGAGGTGAAGAATATACAAACAGGTGAGATGGATAAAGAACATAGTACAAACCCAGTTCCGTTTTTTATCATTGCGAATCATTTGGAGGGTCAGCCAGGTATTGCTGGAGACGTTCCTAGTGGTGATTTATCACTTATGCCTCCGATTGGGATGCTTGCTGATGTCGCGCCGACACTGCTTAAGATGCTTGGAGTTGATCAACCTAGCGACATGACAGGCACTCCACTTATTGATTAATCCACAATCAAAGTCGGACATGAAATGTGGATAAGTTTACGAAACTGACTGATAATTGGTTGTTTTTTAATTTTCATCCACAGATAAAGTCCGACATTGTCTGTGGATAGATTTTAGGTAAGAAAAAGCCCCTACCGCGAAAGCAGTAGGGGCGTAGGATCACATCAGCCGTGTGCTGAGGTGATTAGTTGTCGTAGCTGACGACGATCGCAGCACGATTGTTGTCCCAGTCGGTGGGGTATCCGTCGTCGTCGTAGTCGGTGAACGACTGTCCGTCGTAGGATTCCGACTCGGCGGTTCCGAGGTTGGTTTCCACGTTGACGTCCCAGATACCGAACAGTTCTTCCTCGACTTCGATGTCGATGAAGTCACTGTTGCCATTCTCGTCGACGATGTGATGAGCTTGACCGTTGTCATCGGTAGCAAATCCATTGAACCAGAATTCGTCGTCGATGTCTCCGCTCAGGGTGACCTCGACGATGTCTCCGGATTCCAGATTCGTCATGTTGACGAGGAAAACCTCGTCGTTCGAGATGACGCCATCAGCTGCCAGCTGTCCACGCCCGTACCAATAGTTGATTTCGGGCGAGTCGGTCCGGTCGGACCGGGCCCCGAACAGCTCCAGCTTGTCGAGGTCTTCCTCGATCTCGATGGTGAAGGTGATCTGGGTCAAGTGATCGCAGGCGCCGGACTCATCGACTTTGTCGTCGCAGTCGTTGTCGTTGCCGTCACAGAACTCGTCTTCGTTGGGGTTGACGTAGAACTCGTCGTCGTCGCAGTCGAG
The DNA here is from genome assembly GCA_964344415.1 of uncultured Gammaproteobacteria bacterium. Lineage (GTDB taxonomy): Bacteria > Patescibacteriota > Patescibacteriia > UBA9934 > UBA9934 > CAYFMS01. Next base: position 411,337 of record CAYFMS010000001.1, read on the forward strand.
ATCGTCGCCGTCCTCGTAGTCGACTTCGTCGGTCTGGCATTCCTCGCGGAGGGTGCCGTCGTCGTCCTCATCACCGAACCCGTCTGCATCATCGTCGTCGATGCACAGGTACAGGCACGACTCTTGATCTGCATCGTCTTCTCCGCTGCAGTCGTTGTCGATGTTGTCGTCGCAGTTGCCCTCGTCGATCTCTTCGATCTCGGCGGGGCTGACGTCATCATCATCGTCATCGCAGTCGGTGTTGTCCTCGACTTCGTCTGCTTCGCATTCGGAGCGTTGGATGGCAGCTTCGCCATCATCTCCGAACCCGTCGCCGTCGAAATCGGGATAGCAGTTGACCATGGTCACGTCGCCGCAGTTCTCGAAGACGTCGAAGTCTTCGTCATCGCAGTCGGTATTGTTCCAGCTCCCTTCGATGAGAGTGCAGGTGAGCTCGCTGACCGCGAGTCCAGAATCATTCGAATCGCCATACCCATCGCCATCAGTGTCTCTGAAGCAGAGGGTGTAGCAGATGTTCTGGACGTCAAACTCTTCGTCATTGCAGTCGGAGTTGTTCAGGCTGTGCCAGCCGTCACTCACCAGTGCATCGCAGTCGTCGCTCGGAATCTCGATCCCTGGATCGAGCGGATCACCGAATCCATCGCCGTCGCTGTCGATGTAGCACATGACATCTTCCACAACGCTGCAGTTCTCGAAGACATAGAAGTCTTCGTCATCGCAGTCGGTGTTGTTCAGGCTGTACGTACCAGCGTCCACCAGTACGTCACAGTCGTCGCTTGGAATCTCGATGCCTGGATCGAGCGGGTCACCATAGGTATCGCCGTCGCCGTCGATGTAGCACATGACGTCGGGATTGCTCTGACCACCTCCGAAGAAGTAGATCCAGAGCATGAACAGGAATTGTTTGAATGCGGTCATGCCGCCTCCATTGTCTCGTGTTGAAAATGTACGTAAACACCCGTTAGACGGGAGTCCACGAAATAACTCGTGGTCGCAAAAAGTAGCACAAAATGCCTCATTTGTCAATGCTGAGACTGGAAAAAATGATCATTATGATATAGTTCAGACAACCTTTTTTTGGAAAAATATGAAGAAAATGCAAGAAATTGGCCAAGATAAGCCACATTCTAAGGTTATCACAACTTTGGTGGTGATTATCCTATTCTTACTTATAGGAATAATAGTGCTACTTTCATTGCTATTTTGGAATGATGTGACAGATTTCGCTGATCAGATTCCAGAGGATGAAATTTCAACTGAAATGACCGATGATTCACAAGATGAAGATGTCCTAGATATTGAAGAAAATGACGAATCATCTGAAATAAGTGCATTACCATATCTCGAAAACACATCACGAAATATCGATTTTTCCTTTGAATCGACGTATTTGAATCAAATTCGTAATACGAATACCTATCCATATTGCCAGAAAATTGCTGGACATGATGGTGTTCCAGTGTCCGAACTGAATGAAGAAATTATTTCTCAAATGCTCCCAGAATTAGATCCTACGAATCTGACGGCAGTCACGCACCAGATTTTTACGATTCTTGATGCGAATAATCTAAATATCCATCAAAAATGCCAGGGAACTGGATGGCAGATTCTAACGGCAGGAAATATAAATACGGGGCAATTGATGCTTATGCAAATCAATTCAGATGCTTTGACTCCAGGACAATTTCAATTGAATCAATTTGAAACGGTATCAAATGTGATTGATATGACATATGACATTATTGATTTCGGAGACTTTGTAGGGCTTTGGCATGGATATGGCGATGCTGGAATTGTTAGCTGGGAGGTGCGTCGTATTGATTTTGAATCTATGACACTTGATTTATATGAGTCATGTCAAGCCGAGGCATTTATGGATCCGGGTCAGTTGACATGTGAACGGGAATATATTTCAGGGTAATGTCAAAAAATCCAAATCAAAAAGAAATACAGGAGGTTCTTTCAGTGCTGAAAAAACGATTTCCACAGTCGGGTGCGCTTGAGCTTGGTAATCCCTATAAAACACTGACAGGAGTTTTACTCTCAGCTCGGACAAGAGATGAACAGGTTTTAAAATTGCTGTCAGGCTTTTTTGAGCGATTTCCAGATGTAAAGGCTCTGGCGGTAGCCGATGTGACAGAAATACAATCTCGAATCAATACGATTGGAATGTATCGACAGAAAGCGAAGAATCTCAAGAAGATGGCGCAAAAGATCATAGAGGATTTTGATGGACAGGTTCCGGGCACAATTGACGAATTAACGACTCTTGCGGGAGTTGGCAGGAAGACGGCATCGGTTGTACTCCCTCATATTTTTGATACGCCAGCTATTGCCGTTGATGTGCATGTGCATCGCGTCGTTAATCGGCTTGAATGGGTTCAGACAAAAAATCCGGCAAAAACAGAGCAGGAATTATTGAATTTAATACCAAAATCATTACATAAAGTCGTGAATCAAGTCTTTGTTAAATTTGGGCGTTATATTTGTATTTCGCGCAAGCCGCGCTGCTGGGCATGCCCAATTCAAGACATTTGTCCGTATAAAGATAAAAATCTCATGGCTCCAAAAAATGCTGATCACATTCTCGAAAAAATAAAGGATCAAGAGGAGGCCTTGCAAGCATTACGCGAGAAGGTACTATAGTTCTGACATATATGCTTTTGAAATTAGATAAAGACATTTCAAAGTGGATTCATGATCGTGGCGAGCGATTCTTTGGATTTTGGGAATTTTTGTCACTGTATGGAGCGCTTTTGTACATTGCGTATTTTATTGGAGTATTGATTGCAGATGCTTCGCCATTGTCGATTATCTTGATTACGGGAACGAGTCTTGTGACGACATTTATATCAACGGTTGTGATGCGATATCTCATCAGGCGCCGCCGTCCACAATTTATGAAAACGGCGTATGAGCCTTGGATGAATGATTATACATTCCCATCGCTTCATGCCTCGCTTGTTTTTGCCATTGCCGTTGTGATTGTTCATGTCTTGCTGACAATATCTTCAAGCACATTCGTGATATTCTCCGTCGTCATGCTGTTACTCCTCGCATTCCTTATCTCGCTTTCACGCATTATGCTCGGCGTGCATTATCTGTTTGATATCATTGCTGGCGCGATGCTTGGGGCTGGACTTTCTTGGCTTGTGATTCTGTTTATATGATGAAAAAAATATTTGGATTGATTGTTTTTACTATTATTACTGGAATGGTTTTTGGCATTGTTGCTTTGAATCAAGCTTTTCAATTTTGGCTTCGAATGCCGCCAAAAGATGCGCAGGAAATGAGTTTCGAGATTGAAAAGGGGGAGTCGGTGAATGCAATCTCTGATCGGCTTCTCGAGAATGATCTTATTTCTAATCTCTTTTGGTTCAAGGTATTTTTGAAAATCGACGGGACGGCTCGGGGTATCCACGCGGGGTCATTCACGCTGAAAAAAGGCATGAATTACAAATCAATCATTGATGAACTTTCATTTGCTGCTTCTGAGGAAATATCCATTACCTTCCCAGAGGGTCGGACGTCGACGGAATATGCTGAAATTGTGACCGAGCTTTTTGATATCACTGAAGATGAATGGATTGCGACAGCGAAGCCATTTGAAGGATTTTTATTCCCAGACACATATCGATTTTTCCCTGATGCAACGGCTGAAGAGATTGTGAATGAAATGAGAGACACCTTTAATGAAAAATTAGAAGATGCTGGGCTTGAAATTTCAATGGATGATTTGATCATTGCATCTATTCTTGAAAAAGAAGTGAAGCGTCCCGATGAGATGCGTCTTGTTGCTGGCGTGATATACAATCGGATTGAGATTGGAATGCCATTACAGGTCGATGCAACACTTTTTTATGTTCTTCCATTTGGGCAATTCGATAGCTCAATAGATTCCCCATATAACTCGTATAAATATACAGGTTTGCCGCCAGGCCCTATTGGGAATCCCGGAATCGCAGCGATAGAGTCCGCTCAAAATCCAACACCATCTTCGTATTTGTTTTATGTGACACGTCCGGAGGATGATGTAGCCGTTTTTGCGGAAACATACGGCGAGCATTCAGCGAATGTGCAAAAATATTTACGCTGATATGAAGTACTCTGTATTATTGCTTGGACTATTTTTTCTGATCTTCCCGCTAAATGCTCAAGGGTCTAAAATATGTGATGCAGACGATTGGAAGGTGACTTCTTTACATGCGGATATTAATATTCATGATGACGGTCGAGTGACATTCGATGAACAGATTTCTCTTGAGGTATTTCATGATAATTCTTGCTCGAGTTTTTATCGCTATATCCCGAAGCATTCTCTACGCAAATTAGAAGCTCGATGGGATGGAGAGGAAGTTGATGTACGCCTTCGAAGCGCTGATAAAGACCATCGAAGCATTTTGATCGAGGATTCAGAAAGGCTGTCTTATCCAGGTACATATGTGTATACGCTTTCGTATGAAATGAGTAATCTTGTTGCCATAGGGCAAGATGAAGATGTATTTGATTGGAATATTGTGCCAAGAGATTGGGATGTTTCCATCAGAAATACAAGTGCTTCCATTGATTTGCCCAATAATGCTTCTATCCGAGAACGATCTTGTGCGACTGATTCTGATATTCGTGAATGCAAAACAAGTCTAACGGGGTCGGCATTAACCGTATTTGGTGATGATGATTTATCTGTACACATTTCATTTGATCATGGCATTATTCGTCCACGATTGCTGAAGAGGCTGTTTTCCTTTTGGTGGATGGTGATATTATTGCCTGTGATTACTCTGAGTATTGCATTTTGGAGAAAGAAAAAAATGTCTAAAAAGAGCTTAGAACAGATAAATTCGTTATAATACAAATATGTTTTCACTTCGCGGGAGAAATGGATTAGCTCGTCATGGTGTGCTTTCGACGAATCATGGTGATATTGAGACGCCGTTTTTTATGCCGATTGCTACGCGCGGGGCGGTAAAAACATTGTCATCAATTGACATGAAGTCACTTGGGGCGCAAATTCTTCTTTCAAATACCTATCATTTACTTCTCCGTCCCGGCATGGATGACATGCGTAAACTCGGTGGGCTTCATGAATTCATGAAATGGGATGGTCCAATATTGACGGATAGTGGAGGCTATCAGGTTTTCAGTTTGTCAAAAATGAATGATATTGATGATGATGGAGTTGCATTTCAGTCGCATATTGATGGTAAACGTATTCGTTTAACGCCGGAAGGGTCAATGGCAATGCAGTCGGCAATTGGCGCGGATATGATTATGCAATTCGATGATGTAGCTCCGGCGGACTCGACGAAGCCTCGTTTTGAAGAAGCGATGGAGCGGTCTATCGCCTGGGCGAAGCGTTGTAAAGATTCTTATGATGAGTCACAGAAATTATTCGGTATTGTGCAGGGCGGAACGCATGAAGATTTGCGCGAGCGCAGCGCTCATGGATTAATGGAAATCGGTTTTGATGGATATGCAATTGGTGGGTTGTCTGTTGGTGAGCCTAGGCCTGCGTCATTCCGTATCACAAAACAGATGACAGATATCCTTCCAGAAGATAAGCCTCGGTATTTTATGGGCGGGGGTATGCCGGAAGAAATTGTTTACTATGTTTCTATTGGCGTGGATATGTTTGATTGCGTTTTGCCATCGCGCAATGCGCGGCATGGGACTGTTTTTACGTGGAAAGGGGATCCAGCTGAATGTGTAAGAACAGCATTTGAGAGAGCGCAAAATGGTATGACGGATGTCATGATTGCGGACGCACTTTATCATCGAATTCAAATTAATAGGGAGCCATTCACAACTGATAAAGATCCTCTGGATGCTTATGCTGATTTGCTTGAATCAAATATGTATTCTCGCGCATATGTGAGGCATCTTTTTAAAACAAATGAGATTCTCGGCATGCGTCTTGCGACCATGCAAAATATTCGTTTTTACTTGCGACTGATGCAAGAGCTTCGGAATGTGATTGGAAAAAAATAATCGCCGGCGGGCGATTCGAGTTTACAGAATGATGAACGTGATACACATAGCGAAAAGCGCGATCACGCAGAAGGCGATAAATACATCTTTGAAGGATGTATCGCTATTTCTGCGCGGACTCCGACGTCTACGAGCCATGTTTCCTCCTTGTGAATGTACATTCTCATGGTGCGCATGGAGTGTCAATTAAGTACGCAGTAAGTAGTCGAGCATTCATGTGTGTGGCTCACAGGTGGCGGCAGATTGGGGCATCGAAATCCTGAGCCTGTCGAAGGATCTTTCTAAATTGCGACTAGACTCTCTTCAATCTCATGAATCTCTTCTATCTCCTTTGCGTATCTCATTTCTCTAACCTTACTAACTTTTCTAACTTCCCTCATCCCCGCACCTACAAGCTACCAGCTAAAACCTACCCCCTATATTCCATCTGCGCTATAATACGAACATGCTGATCATAAAGCATTTTTTCATTGAATTATTTTGGGGGATGATCCGCTACCCAATTTGGTGGTATTCAAAGGGACTTGTTCAGCGGGTAAAATCGAGTTTTGATGGGATTGAATATTATGCTCGCAGTCTCGCGATTAGTGTTTGGGTGAAGAACATTTTCGTCCCCATGTTTGGTCAGCGAGATTGGCAGAGTCGAATCATTTCCTTTTTTATACGCATAGCAAATATCATCATCCGAAGCCTCCTGCTCATTTTGTGGATGGTAATCATGATTGCTTTGATTCTTGTATATATTCTCATTCCACCGACTTTAATTATCTTGTTCCTCTTTTCTCTAAGTGGCTGATATGAATGATTTGGAGGCACTCGAAAAGCATTTAGCAGGGTCCCAAAAGCCGGGAGTGCTGATCGGTGGTATATTTTGGTTCTTTAAATCGTCAATCAGTCTGGGCGGAATTGAAGCGCGTCGAGCTAGGGCTGCGGCGAGGAAAATGATTCGCATATTCTCATTGATCTCCGCCACCATTCTTCTTTTGATTTTTATTGCTCTTTTTTACATCGACTTAAACTCGGTCAAGACTATTGGTGAATTATTTGCATTGCGGCCGACCCTTATCCCATTTTATCTATCCCTTTTTGTATTTGGCTTTGCTTGGTTTTTGTCCAAGGAGAAGGCGATGCTCATACAGCGAATACCGCAGCGGGATGATGATGTGACGGTTGAGGTTTCGAATGCGAATAGCGCGGAATCTCTCGAAAAAACGCGCGACATATCAAAAGTACTTTCCGATGAGTCGCAGGAGGCGATTGATCATGCATTTGAATATGCATATAAAGCCGGTCATAAAGATGTGCATGCGGTTCATCTCTTTCTTGGAACAATGCCTTCGATGTCGGTACGAATGCTCTTTATGCGGCTTGGTATTTCTTTTGAAAAAATGAAGGATCCAATTCGGCGTCATATTTCTGATTTCAAAAAGGGCGAAACGGTATTCAGCGCCTCAGCTCAAAAAATAATTGCTCAGGCATTTGCAAATGCAGTGAATCGAGGGCAAAAAGAAATTCCCGCCATTGAAATATTCATCGAAAGTTACAAAGCGGATGATTTTTTGAAGGAGCTTTTCTATTCGCTTGGCGTGGAGGAAGATGAATTTATGAGCGTTGTTGATTGGATGCGTATAAATGAACAGCTGAAAGAACAGTATTTGCGCTATCGGGAAGCGGCTTCATTTAAACCGACGGGGAGCATGAATCGGTCATATACGGCGATTGCCACGCCGCTGCTCGATCGATTGAGCGAGGATTATACGGCACTTGCCGTAAAAGGGGCATTGCCACTTCTGGTTGGTCGTGATCGCGAAATGAATGAATTGCTACGCGTGGTAGAGTCTGGAAAAAATGTACTTCTCGTGGGTCCTCCTGGTGTTGGGAAAGGAGCAATGATAGCGGGGATTGCTGAACGCATGGTCGAGGAGCATGTTCCAGATTTGCTGCAAGATAAGCGATTGGTCAAAATATCGATTCCGCATATTATTTCGAGTAATAAAAGTGAAGAATTACTTTTGAATGTGCTGCAAGAGGTTGGGATGTCGGGGAATATTGTCTTAATTCTTGAAAATATTGAACAGCTCATTGCTAGCGATGCGGATCTTGCTTCTGTGCTCGTGCATGAACTGGAAAAACGTTATACATATGTTCTTGCGACAACGACACCACAAGGTGCGAAGCTGATTGAAAAAAGTTCGCTTCCGACCGTCTTTAGCTCTCTTATGGTCGAAGAACCGAATCGGAAAGACACGCTTCGTGTTCTGCAATCAAGTATTGGCGGCATCGAGAATAAGAATCGCGTTGTATTTACATTTGAGGGACTCGCTGCCATTGTTGATTTTGCAACGCGATATATGCATGATAGTTTTTTGCCAGCGAAAGCTTTGCAGCTTGCTGAAGAGGTGGGACTCGCGTCAAAGAGTGGCGATAAGAATTGGAAGCATATTTCAAAGGAAGATGTTGCGGGTATTGTGAGTCAAAAGGCGAATGTGCCTTTGACGGAATTATCGCAGGATGAAAAGACGACGCTTTTGAATTTAGAAGATCGTATGCATGAGAGGATTATTGGCCAGGAGCATGCGGTTGAGGCCGTAGCAGCAGCGCTTCGAAGGGCGAGGACGGAATTACGGTCACAGAATCGTCCTATTGCGAATTTCTTATTCCTCGGCCCAACCGGTGTTGGAAAGACAGAGCTCGCTAAAACAACGGCTGAGGTTTACTTTGGAAAAGAGGATGCCATGATTCGTTTCGATATGTCAGAATTTCAGGACAAGAATTCTATTGAGCGACTTATTGGAGGTCCGAATCAAAATGGCCAATTGACGGATGCGGTGCGCAAGCAGCCCTTTGCCTTGCTGCTTCTTGATGAGCTCGAAAAGGCACATCCAGATATCCTAAATCTCTTTTTGCAGGTGATGGATGATGGGCGTTTGACTGATGGGACGGGTCGCACCATTGATTTTACAAATATTATTTTGATCGCAACGAGCAATGCTGGGACGCAGTATATTCAGGATGAAGTTTCAAAAGGCACAAATATTGATGCGATTAAGCAGAGTTTGGTAGAGCATCAACTCAAGGAAGTGTATAGGCCTGAATTCTTGAACCGATTCGATGGCGTGATGGTATTTAAGCCGCTCGCGATGGAGGATGTGGTGGCAATTGCCTATCTCATGATTCAAAAAGTCGTCGGAAGAATAGAGGAGAAGGGAATTCATTTCCGTGCAACTGATGAAGCGATTCATGAACTTGCTGAGAAGGGATATGACCCGAAATTTGGCGCGAGGCCACTTCGGCGTGTTATTCAGGAAACAGTTGATAATGCTATTGCAGATATTTTATTGAAAGGTGAGGCAAGTCGTCGTGACACACTTATTTTGCAAGCGGGGGGTGAGATTGTTGTTGAAAAGGCCAGCAAGCTTTAATCAAGGTTAAATCCTCCTTTGCTCTTCGAGCTACGGGCGGACATGCCTTGCTGTGGATAAGTTTAGCGTGATAAGCTCTGCATTATGGAGATCTGGTGGATGTACCCCATTTTAGGAAGTTTTCTGCTTTCGTTAACGCTTGTAAAGGGCATGCGTCGTTTTGCATATCGCCATGGAATCGTTGATCGTCCTTTAAAACCAAGAAAGAAGCATAAGCATGCTATTCCTCTCGGGGGTGGTATTGGTATTTTTGCCGCATTTTTTGTGATTACCGCTTTGGTCGAGCTATCAACGGGTCATTTTACAATGGGGGAAATTGGTTATGCTGAACTCGGTGCTTTACTGGCAGGTTCAAGTATTCTAATGATATTGGGATATCTCGACGATAAATATGATTTACCGCCTCGTGTAACAATTTGGGGTGCGATTTTGGCAGCTCTTATAGCGTCGATCGCTGGAATTGGTTTTCAAAAAGTTTCGAATCCATTTGGTGATATTTTTTATATTTCTGAAATGCTATCAAGTCTTTTTACATTTTTATGGCTCATGGGCATGATGTACACAACCAAATTGCTCGATGGCCTGGACGGTCTTGTATCGAGTATTGGATTTATTGCGAGTATTATTATTTCTGCTCTTGCGCTCAGCGCGGCATTTTATCAGCCGGATGTCGCATTGATGGCGCTTATTGCAGCAGCAGCAATACTTGGTTTTTTCATTTGGAATGCCCCACCGGCGTCTATCTTTCTTGGCGATGGGGGCAGTTTATTTGTTGGATATCTTATTGGAGTTTTGGCGATTATATCCGGAAGTAAAGTATTCACCGCGCTCCTTGTAATGGCTATTCCGGTTATTGATGTGGTATTTGTTATCGTTCAGAGATTGAGGCGTGGGAAGTCTCTTGTGAAGGGAGATCGACTACATTTGCATCATCGATTAAGCGATTATGGATGGAAAACATCATCTATTCTCATCTTATACGCGTCTATTGCATTGCTCTTTGGCCTGTCCACTTTGATTTTAAGTGGCTTGCAGAAGTTGATCGCGCTGATTATTTTATTTACAATGATGCTGATTGGAATTACTTTCTTAAATATCTATGAAAAAAATTAGCGTAATTATTGCCATTATTGTCATTGCTCTTGCATTGATTGTTTTTGTTTCTTCAAGAAGTCGATCCATGATGTCATTTGAATTACTTGGTCATGATGTCGATCTCATTCTCGTAAGGAGTCCGTTATTGCAGGCGCAGGGCTTGTCAGGCCAGTCACTCGAAGAGTTCACTGAGAAGGCGGATGGAATGCTTTTTGTCTTCTCTGACGAAAAAGAGCGAACATTTTGGATGAAAGGAATGGAGTTTAATCTCGATATTGTATGGCTGCGAGATGGAAAGGTGATGAAGGTTGAAACGAGTGTACCCGCTCCGAAAGATGGAGAAGAGCCGAGGAAAATGCATTCAGCTCCATTTGAGGTGGATGCGGTGCTCGAATTGCCCGAAGGTGGCGTGTATAAATACGGAATTACGACGGGGCAGAGAATACAGAGTTTGGATATTGACTAAAATGCATTGTTTTGCTAATATCCTCGCATCATAATTAATCACGCATGCCGAGGTTAAAAGTCCGTAAGGCACCGAAGGCAGCGAAAAAATATGTTTGCAATTATTCAAACCGGCGGGAAGCAGTATCTCGTTAAAGAAGGTCAGGAAATCAAAGTTGAGAAACTTGACCTGGAAGATGGAAAGACAATTGAATTCGATGCTCTGCTTATTGCGAGCGAGGATGGAAGCGATGTAAAGCTTGGTCGACCAACAGTTGATGGGTCGAAAGTAAAGGCTTCAGTCATTGAAACTGGTAAAGGGAAGAAAATCTCAGTTATCAAATTCAAATCTAAGTCTCGATATCGACGAAATGTCGGACATCGTCAGCCTTTCACGAAAATCAAAATTGAAAGCATTTCAGCTTAAATAGTAGAAATAGCAAAACGCCTCAAAATGGGGCGTTTTTGTTATTTCTACGACAATTTATCCACATTTAACGTCCGACATTGTCTGTGGATAAGTATGTTTCGTTTTGTACTTTTGTTCACGGCAATCATACGGTTCTGGTACAATTCGTTCATATGAAGGAATTGAAGCGAGGTAGCGATGAGCGGCTCAATATACCCAAAACGATACGGTATATATTTATGCATTTACTTCCGCTTGGCGTGATATTCACGGGAATATCAACAGCAGCCATTTGGTGGTTTGTTGGCTTATTCTATGTCCGCATGTTCTTTGTAACGGGCGTATATCATCGTTATTTCTCTCACAAAACCTATAAAATGGGACGAGTGATGCAATTCTTGATGGCTATAGGTGCTCAGTCGGCTATACAAAAAGGGGTTTTGTGGTGGGCATCCCATCACAGGCATCATCATCGATATTCGGACACTGAGCGAGATGTTCATTCGCCGCAGAAAGGGTTTTGGTGGAGTCATATCGGATGGGTACTTTGCAGAAAGTATGAAGGAATAGAATGGGAAAATGTGCAAGACTTTGTAAAATTCCCAGAACTTATTTGGCTCAATAAACATCCATTCATTGTCCCAACTTTACTTGGTGTATTCGTTCTGATTCTTGGTGGTCCTTCGGCATTATTCTTTGGCTTTTTTGGGTCCACTGTCCTTCTGTGGCATGCAACATATACCATCAACTCACTCTCTCATGTATTTGGAAAGCGTCGTTATGTGACTGGCGATACGAGTCGAAATAATATCCTTCTTGTATTCTTAACGCTTGGCGAGGGTTGGCATAATAATCATCATCACTATCAGTCCTCGGCAAGGAATGGATTTTTCTGGTGGCAAATTGATATTACATATTATATTTTGAAGATCTTAAGTCTTTTTGGTCTTGTATACGATTTAAGGCCAGTGCCAAGGGCTGCGAAATATAAAAACCTTGTTCGAGACGGACATTTCGATTTAGGTATGTTCAGAAAATACTCACGTAAAGCTCAATTGCTTGTTGATAAAACGGTAGCTGGCGCTGAGGGAGCATTTGCAAATAAAAAAGCCGCCACTGGCAGCTTTCTTCGCAATGCTCGGGATCGCGCGGAGGATTTAGCGCGCATGAGACGTAAGCTCTAAGTTTCACGCCGGCCGAGAAGTGCATCACCGAGCGTAACCTCATCAGCGTATTCAATATCCGCACCCATTGGAAGTCCTCGCGCTAGGCGAGTGACTTTTTTATTCTTGTCTTTTAATTTTCTTGAAAGATAGAGAATTGTTGTTTCTCCATTTACATCGGGGGAAAAAGCGAGGATGATTTCTGAAATTTCAGAGCGCTGATCAATATGCTCCATAAGCTCACGTACATGAAGCGTTTCCGGAGTGCTTCCCTCGAGTGGATTCAATGTTCCACCAAGGACGAAATAATGGCCATGATATGCCTCAGTCGCCTCGATGGTCGATATATCTCTTGCTTCTGAGACAATGCAGAGTTTTGTTTTGTCTCGTTTTTCATCAGAGCATATTTCACATATATTCTTCTCAGTATGCGTGAAGCAAGTTGGGCATTCTCGAATATGATTCAGATTTTCAATTGTCTGCGCAAGCCGCTTCCGCTCCGAGGCGGGGAGGCGCATAAGTGCATAAACATATCGAAGCGCCGTTTTTGGCCCAACGCCTGGAAGTCGCGTCAAAGATGCAACCAAATTCTGAATTGGTCCAGGAAATTTACGCATAACTTAGCATGCAGCAATTAGAGAGTAGTATTTACCCGAGCATGTCCTTGAGCGCATCAAGTCCGCCCATATCTTTCATTTGCGCTGCCATCTGCTTCTGAAGCTTTTTTGTTGCATCATTGAATGCATCCTTTACTGCAGATTCTGTTTCGGTGGTAGAAAGCCCTTCTTCGATCTTTACGCCTTGAACTTTCTGATTGCCATCAATGGTGATCATAACCTTGTCGCCACCGCTGCGGCCGACAACAACAACTTCAGCAAGCTTATTCTGCATTTGCTTCGCTTGCTTTCGAATTTCATTTACTTGTTTTAATTTATTAAACATATTTTGATATTAGTTTTTGGTACGATGATTCTACGATGTGAATTGCATATTCGCAACTCTAACTTGGTGGTTTTGGCGGGATTCCTGGGGGAAGGCCGATATTCGCAGGATTCGGTCCCGATGGTCCTCCCGACGCCATGCTGGCAACGGGCGGGCTGGACGGACGAGACATTTCTAGATTTCTGAAGCTTGCTCGCTGCGCATCCCAGAACAATTTTACGGTACCCGTCGGTCCATTTCGATGCTTTGCGATATGTACTTCACCGAGCGTTTTCTCTTCGGGTGAAAGTTCATCTGGGGTGTAATTTCTATCTACCGCTTTTCGGTAAAGGAACATCACGACATCGGCATCTTGCTCAATCGAACCAGATTCACGAAGATGAGAAAGTTTTGGAATAGCTGGCTTTGATTGCTCAACGGCACGCGATAGCTGCGCGAGTGCAAGGACAGGAATATTCAATTCACGAGCAATCTGTTTTAATCCACGCGAAATCTCAGCAACTTCCTGTGTACGATTGTCGCTATTTTTTGTTCGACCTTCCATCAGCTGCAGATAGTCAATCACAATAAGGCCCAAATCATGTTCAGCCTTCAAACGCCTCGCTTTCGTTCTAATAGACATAATATTTGCCGTCGCCGAGTCATCAATATAAATTGGTGCATCAGAGAGAACGGCAAGCGCTTCACCGATTTTGGGAAAATCATCATCTCGATCAGAGAGTCGTCCTGTACGTAATTTCCACAAATCGATATTCCCTTGTGCGCAAATCATGCGGTCAACGAGTTGTTCTTTCGACATCTCGAGAGAAAAGAACCCAACGGGAGTTTTGGTTTTTACGGCAATATTTCGGACAAGGTCCAGGGCAAAAGATGTCTTTCCAACGGAAGGCCTTGCTGCCAAAATAACAAGGTCCGATCGCTGCAATCCGGCAAGTAAATTATCAATTCCCTTGAATCCAGACGGAAGGCCTCGCAATTTTCCGCGATCTCGATGCAATTCGTCAATACGATCAAATGCCGTCGATAACACGGTACGCATCGGCACAAAGCTCTGTTTAATAAAATTCGAAGAAACATTAAACAATTTTTGCTCGGCATCATCAATTAAAACGTCGATGTCCTCGCTTTCATTGTATGCGAGCTCAGAAATCTCACCAGAAGCCTTGAGCAGTCGCCGCAATGTGGCCTTTTTCTGAATGAGCTCAGCATAATGAACAATGTTTGATGCTGTCGCAACGGCATTTGTAAGCTCGACAATTTTTGTACGCCCACCAATCTGTTTCAGTAAATCTGTTTCTTCCAATCGATTTCCGACCGTAAGAAGATCGATTGGTTCATGTTTTTCAAAAAGTTCAATGCAAGTATCGAAAATGTGGCGATGAGATTCTTTGTAAAAATCCTCGCCACGAACAGTGTCGGCAACTTTCACAATAGAGTCTGGCTCAATAAGAAGAGCGCCAAGAAGCGACTCCTCGGCCTCAATATTATGTGGCGGGATTCTATTTGCCATGCTCATAGGTCTTCATCTTATGATCAGAAATCCATATTGCCAAGTGAAACATGTGTATTGAGAGTGGACAGACTGTGGAGATGATATAATGCATGCATGCAAAGTGGTCATAGGGTTTTCTGGAGAAGTGTTCTTACATTTGTCGGATCAATGATTGGCGTTGGTATTTTCGGCTTGCCATTTGTCTTTGCGCAGTCGGGTTTTTTTATTGGCGCGGCACATCTCATTATCATTGGTTTGCTTTTTATGTCGGTTCTTGCGATGTATGCCGATATCCTTATTAACACTCCCGGACATAGTCGTTTAGCGGGACTTACGCAGAAATACCTCAGCCCTTATTGGAAATTACCGACATCCATTCTCCATTATTGTCATTCATGGGGCGCAATGCTTGCCTATATCATTATCGGTGGTGAGTTTTTATTTGCCCTAATTGGGAATGCGGCAGGTGGTTCGATTCTGTTTTATCAAATTGCTTTTGGGCTTGCGATGAGCTTTTTGTTGATCGGGGGACTCGGTCTCGTTTCGCGCATCGAAGGGATTTTCGTTTGGGTACTTATATTTCTACTACTTGTTATATCAATTGGTTCACTTCCTTCAGCGGACATTAGTCATATTATGGAGATTCATCCTGGCAATTGGTTCTTGCCATTCGGTGTAACACTTTTTGCTTTTGGAGGGATTGCAGCGCTACCTGAAGCAAGGGATGTTCTTGGGCCAAAGCGGCATCAATTACGAAAGACAGTTGTGGTGAGTACATTGCTTGTCGCTGTTATTTATTTGATTTTTTCTGCCGTTGTCGTTATGGCGACGGGGGAGAATACAACGCAGGAAGCAATACTTGGCCTTGGCAATGTGATTGGAGATTGGGCAATTACACTCGGAGCATTTATTGGGCTTTTTTCTGTTTTTACGAGCTTTCTTGTTTTGGGGGTTTCAATTATGGATGGTTTGATATTTGATTTTCATGTCCGATATTTGCCTGCATGGTTTATAGCTGTTCTCATTCCTATGAGCATGTTCCTGCTCGGCGCGCGCGATTTTATTGATGTGATTAGTTTTACAGGAGCAATACTTGGTAGCTTAATTGCTCTTATCGTTATCTACCTTTATTTGAAAGCAAAAAAAGCGGTATGTTTACCGCATCGTTGCCTTGTTATTCCAAGATGGATACCAATTATTGCTGGGTGTTTCTTCTTCCTTGGACTTGCCTTAACTCTGATCAGCTTTTCGCTGTAATTCAAATGCCTTCAATACATTCAGTAGAAGGTAAGAAACGGTGAGTGGGCCAATCCCACCCGGTACAGGACTTGCAAATGCCGCCTTTTGCTTTGCTTGCGTCAAGATATCTCCACGAACTTTATTTCCTGTCCTATTTGTACCGACATCAATCAAGATTGATCCCTCTTTTACCATATCCTCTTTGATAAATCCCAATCTTCCAACTGCGACAATCAGAATATCGGCTGCACGGGTTTTGCTGGCGAGAGCTGATGATTCAGGTGAAAGATATTGCGCGGTTATATTTGACTCTTCTAGTAATTTGCTAATGGGGCGTGAAAAAATCTCATTATTGCTAATGATGACGGCATGCTTTCCGCGTAGTGGCTGTCTAGATGCTTGAATGAGTCGCATGATAGCGAGTGCAACTGGTGGTACGAGACTCGCTTCGCTGCGGTCGAGCTTATCAAGATTTTCTTCTTTAAATCCGTCTACATCTTTCAATGGGTCGATCGTGTCGATGATTATGTTTTCGTCAATTCCATCTGGAAGGGGAAGTTGAACGAGAATACCGTGGATGTCGGCACGATTGTTAAATTCTTTCACTTTACTTCTAATATCTTCGGTCTTTGCTTTCGCGTCGAATTCAGCTTTTTCAACAAAGATTCCCGCGCGTTTTGCTGCTGACTCTTTTAGGCTTACATAGAGATGCGATGCCTTATCATCGCCAGCTAAAATAACGCCGAGGCCAAGTGGCTGATCGAGTTTTTCGATACGCGCTCTTACCTTTTCTTCAATGTTTTTTGCGAGGATTCGCCCGCGAAGCCATTCATTCATATCGCCGTGAGTATAGCTATTTCATGCTTGAAAGGCAAGTAAGGCTTCGTTTTCTGGGTGCTAATCTTGGCCAAATATTCATTTAAGTGTCGATCGGCACTTAAGTGAAGAATTATATTTTCTTTAGCGAAATGTAGCTGCAGTACATAATATTGCTAATATTAGCTAAATACTTGACAAAAAGGTCATTTTTTGCTAGTTTTTGAAGTCGCATTTTGTGTAAAATGCGCGTACTTTGGAGGTAAAATGAGAGAAAAACAAGGGGTGGCGACGCCAAAATGGCCGAGCTATCCTGTCCGAACCAAGCAGTGTTGGTTTGAGGAGGACAATAAGTCCACCTGGCCGGTGCTGTACACACATGTGAGCGCTGACCTGGATGCTCTTCTTGCGATTGCGGCCTATTGTTACTACAAGGGGCTCGTGATCGACGAAAACTGCAAGATCAGGTTCGTCGAGGCCAATTGGAGCGGTGAGATGGATTTGGCGAGGGGAGACCGCGCCTTTGACATCAAAGCACCCGTTCACTTTGACGGGATCACAGATCGTGACCGCGATCAGTGGCCGAAAGATGAATCCCGCCGATATCATCGCGGATGGAAGGGGAAAACCGAGCAGGACGGCGCGACATTGTCCGTTTTCTCACTCGTCATGAAGCGATGCGCTCCACGTGAGCATGTCAACTACTTCAAGCAACTCATGAGCATTGTGGACAATCACGATGCTTATGGGTCAGCGATGAAGGGCTTCAAGGAGCGAGTTCATCCGGACTTGCTGAACATGCTCAGGCAAATCGGTGTCGTGGAGGTTTATCGCGCTCTGCAAGGCGCGCGGAAGCTCGACATGTTCAGCAAATTCGATTTGCCCAAATGTCGGACTAAGGAACACAGGTCAGACTATAAAATGGTGGCATTATTTGTTGCCATTTTCCGAGGCATGGCCGCGCAAGCAGATCGAGCAACCTATGCGGACTATGTTCCACTGAAGGCTGCTCTCGAGAATCGCTTTGATCCCGAGGACCGCGAATATTACGATGTGCTGATGAAGCATGTCGATGTGGTGCTCGGCAAGGAGGATCCTCATGTCATTGACGGACTGTTCCGCAATCCTGAAGGAAAATTTCTGAGCGCTGACCTGCGCAAAGAAATCTTCATGACCGTCAGGCAGGCGAGTCTACCACTCTTCGTAAAGGGCGCGAAGACGGCTGCCGAGAATGGCTGGATCGATTTCATTCCTGGCGAGGATGCAACGGAGCGTTGCGAGTATCTGTGTGACATGATTGCACAGGGATTCGTGAACAATCTGTCAGCCTTGCGGGAAGCTGAACAGTTCGTACGGGAAGGGCTCGACGCCTATCACGCGAGTGATGGAGTCGGATATCGGCTCACGACATTCCATCAGTTGCAATTTGCGAATGATGAGCAGAATGAGGATCCGGTGGTGGCGGTGCTGAATGTGCCGAAATCAGAGGACAATTTCAAGCTGCATGAAGTCCTGTGGAAACATGGGATGAAGGTCATCATCCGCATTGATCGTAAAAATGTCGCCATCATCAGACGCCCTGACAGCAGGGATTTCTGGATGGATGACGAGCGGCTTACGTCTTTGATCGAACGCTTGGATGAAACCTGGGATCGGGATGGAATCCTTAGCAAGGGCGGTAAGCTCAACTGGTTTGCTCATGAGGGTGGCTGGTTGTTAGCATCGGGTACGAAGAAGGCTCCCGCCAAGAAGCTCACCATTATCCGATACGACCGTATCGTGGAAGTGGTGTGCAAAATCCTGCGTGATCCCAAGGCTGCCAATCAGGAAAAGCGGCAGCATCACAGTAGTAGTGAACGACATTCCTAGAATCGTGTGAACGGCACAATTCTAATAACCCGCCAAGGCTGGAACACAGCAATGGCGGGTTTTTTTGTCGCTTGTGAACGTAATAAGGTTCAACCTTGACTGCGATTCGGAATAGGTTCAACCTTTCAACCTTTTCAAGCTCACTACGCAACCCCATTCGGTCCTGAGCCTGCCGAAGGATCTTCGCGACCATTGTCGAAATCCCAAATTTAATATTCCTACCGCAGGCAGGGATCTCTTGTTTTTTCTTCTTACTTTTCTTTAAAGAAAAGTAAGCAAAAGAACGC
>CAYFMS010000002.1:0-333596 GCA_964344415.1 uncultured Gammaproteobacteria bacterium
CCAAACATTCGTTTGAAACAAACTCCTGGCGGAGAGGGAGGGATTCGAACCCTCGGTACCCGTGAAGGTACGACGGTTTTCAAGACCGTTGCCTTCGACCGCTCAGCCACCTCTCCATACATATATAGCGGTGCGGATAGGGTACATGATTTTATTGTTTTGATCAAGGTCAAAAGAAAAAAGCTGCAGTAGTTGCAGCTCGGTTCACGCCTCGATCGTCGATGACGCTTACAGTGTCATATCACCGACAAAATCGATCAGCCTCCTCATCCCGTGAGGATTTGCATCCAATGTCTCGAGAATTGTCCGCAAGGGGGTGCCGCTTCCATGGTCATCCATCAGGGCAAAGTGACCCCAGATGAAGAATCCAACGATGCGATCCTCTTCGGGATGCATGAGAAGGCCGACGGTATGTCCGATGTCCACATGTACTGCGTCGACATCTTCTCCGACATGGAGCAGGCGACCAAGTTCATCGACGCGAGTGTGTGGTTCGAATGGCTTCTCCGCGGGCTTGGTCAGCCAAGCGGGGAGTTGAAAGTCCGCATTCATGATCTCTCCTTAAAAGTGCTGATGCGAGTATAGCAGGAAAAGAAAAAACCGGTAAACCGGTTAGATGAATATATCGCGCGGTATTGTTTTCCTGCCAATGTTTTGCAGGAGTCCATTCACGCCAGGGTCGTCTTGTTTTGCGACGGAGAGTACCAATCCGCGAACAGGCACCCGAGCCGTATGCCCTGGTAGTGCTTCCGCAGATGCGCGTGCTCGCATGATGAGCGCGCCAACGAATTTCCCATCTTGCTCACTTGTGAGTATGCTGAGCAGCTTGTTTACACGCTTTGCGTAATAGTCTGATTCCGCAATGCGATAGATCAGCATATCTGCTTTGGGTATGTAGAAGGAATAATCAAAGGACACACTGGCTTCGGTACCTCGCAAAATATCCCTTACGCTCCTCGAGGACCTGATATTCGACATGGTTCCTCCAATCTGCCATGTGCAATGTATATAAACAGATTGTGAAAACTTTTGCTATACTACGGTTATGGATAACAATTCGAGCAAAACATCTAGAACAATCGATGCTGGAGAGGGATTGATTTCTTGGGAGGCATGGGAATTCGAACCTCAGACGCGCAGCACTCGTTGGTATGTGGCCATTGTTTGTATTGGCATTGCTTTGATTATTTACGCTATTCTTGCCTCGAATCCTATTTTTGCTCTTATCATTTTGATGACAGGTGTGCTTATTTTGATCAATAGCCTCCACAAACCAAAACGCATACAAATTCATATCACAACGGATGGAATCGTATTTGGAAAACAATTCCACGAATATACTGATTTAAAGGATTTTTCGATTATTTATCAGCCGCCGGTAAAAAAGCTCTATATAGATTTTAAGCGCTTTTATCGCCCGATTATGTCTATTGACCTTGCAGATGTAGACGCTATCGCCGTTCGCGACACGCTTTTGCAGTTTATTGATGAGAATATCGAACGAGAGGACCAATTGATGACGGATTTAGCTCGTCAGTCATTCAAGTTATAAATGCACTTGATTTTTATTGTTTTTTCGCGTAGACTAGGCAATTATGCCCGTTACGCTTGATACGGAAGTAAAGCTGGTGCCCGGGATTGGTGCAAAAAAAGCCGCCGATCTTGCGCGTCTAGGAATCGTCACATTGCGTGATGCTCTTTTTGAATTTCCATTTCGGTATGAAGATCTTTCTCAAACAGCGACGATGGCAAGCATTGTCCCTGGAAAGAAAATAACGGTTCGTGGAACGGTTACGGCGATTCAAAACAGGCGAAGCAAGCGGAATCCCCGCATGGTTGTGACGGAAGCAATCATTTCTGATGACACAGGATCTATCAAAGCTATTTGGTTTCATCAAGGATTTTTAACAAAGACGCTTCGAACGGGTCGGCTCGTTTCTCTTTCTGGGAAGGTTGATTCTAAATATGGACTTTCGCTCGTGAATCCAGTTTACGAAATTCTTGGACTGAGCAAGGTAACAAAGCATACGGGGAGAATTGTACCGATGTATCGACTGACGGGAGCCCTCACACAAAAAGTGATGCGGAGCCTAACAGAGCAGGCCGTGAAATGTATGAATGGTAGTCTCGAGGATTGGGTTCCAGAATCCATTGTTGAGCGTGAGAAATTTATGCATTTGCGAGATGCCATTTGCTCAATGCATTTCCCAAACTCGAAAGTAGATGAAGAGAAAGGACTGCATCGACTGAAATACAATGAATTTTTACTGCATCAAATTTTGCACGGAAAGGCGCGTCGAGAATTGAAAAAAGAGAAAGCAACCGTTATTCCATTCAATGAAAGTGTCGTTAAGGAAATGGTAGATTCGCTACCATTCTCACTGACAGAGGCTCAGAAAAAGGCAATTTGGGCCATTATTAAAGATATGGAGCGCGATGAGCCGATGAATCGATTGCTTGAAGGTGATGTTGGGACAGGGAAGACGATTGTTGCGGCTATTGTTGCTCGTAATGTCGCGGCATCTGGCGCGCAAACAGCTATTTTGGCGCCAACTGAAATCCTTGCAGAACAACATGCGCAGAGCTTGCAAGAATGTTTTGGTGATTCTATGAGCATTGCCGTTTTCACACGGACAAAGCGCCGTGTCGGAACGAAGGAAGTAACAAAGCAGCAAATGCTTGATGCGCTCAAGAACGGAAAAATTGATTTGGTTGTGGGAACACATGCTCTTCTTTCTGACGGAGTTTGTTTTAATAGACTTGGTTTTATTGTTGTGGATGAGCAGCATCGTTTTGGTGTAAAGCAGCGTAAAGCTCTCAAGGATAGGGAAGGGGATGCTGATGGAATTCCACATTTGCTTTCGATGACGGCGACGCCAATCCCGCGGTCGCTTGCACTTGTTTTATACGGAGATCTAGACCGATCTCTTCTTGACGAGTATCCAGCTGGCCGAAAACCTGTTACGACATCAATTGTGACACCCGATCGGGAAGAACAGGTTTATCAGAGAATGCGTGATGAAATGGACGATGGCCATCAAGTTTTTGTGGTATGTCCACTTATTGAAGAAAGTGATGCGCTTGGTGTTCAGTCTGTGAGTCAGGTATTTAGTCATTTCGAGCAGGGGCCATTTCGTGCATACAATATCGCCATGCTTCACGGAAAAATGAAAACACAGGAAAAGGATGAGGTAATGGCAAGATTTTCTGCCGGTGAAATTGATATGGTCATTTCAACGACTGTTGTTGAGGTTGGTGTCGATATTCCGAATGCAACCGTTATGTTTATTGAGGGTGCTGAGCGATTTGGCCTGGCGCAACTGCATCAATTGCGCGGGCGTGTTGGAAGAAGCGATATGCAAAGTTATTGTTATTTGCATCCCACGGATGAGCTTGGGGATTTGGCGCGTCAGCGATTGCGGGCTCTTGTCATGTCTCAGAATGGATTTGAGCTTGCCGATAAAGATCTTGAACTTCGCGGTCCGGGGAATATTTTTGGAACAGAGCAGAGCGGTTTTGAATCATTTAAGTTAGGGTCCTATGCCGATATGGATTTGATTTCAATGGCAAGGCAGGATGCAAAGGATTTGCTAGACGAGGATCCAGATCTCGAAAAATGGCCATTACTGCGTGATAGAGTTGAAAAATACGTCGCAGAAGTGCATTTCGAATAAAATTATTTTGATGGCGTGAATGCTTCTTTAAGCGTTCGATAGTCTTTTGATGTAATGATATGTTCAAATCCCATGCGCTCGGCCTCTTTGATTCGCTTTTCAAGCAGGGAAACATTGCGAAGTTCACCCGATAATCCAACTTCGCCAATATAAACGCTATTTGGTTTTGGAAGCTTGTCTTGAAAACTAGAAATAATGGCAGCGATGATAGCAAGATCTGCGGCCGTTTCTTTTATTTTCATTCCACCAATGACATTTACATAGACATCATGTGAACTCAAGCTGATGCCAGCTCGCTTGCTAATAATCGCAAGAAGCATATGTAGCCTTGAACTATCGACGCCGCTTGCGCGACGAAGTGGATTGGGATAGTGACTTTGCTCAACAAGCGCTTGAATCTCAACAAGAAAGGGTCGATTACCTTCCATGATGCAGGTGATGACGGATCCAGGGCCGTCAACACGCTCAGCTAGGAATCGTTTGGATGGGTTCTCAACAGGTATCATTCCTGATTCAGTCATTTCAAATACACCAATCTCATCTGTGCTTCCAAAACGGTGCTTAGCTATATGCATCATGCGAAAGCTTGTTTTTTTATCTCCTTCAAGCGTAATAACGGTATCAACAAGATGTTCGAGTGTTTTTGGTCCCGCGACGGATCCCTGTTTTGTTACCTGGCCGATGAGCAGCACGGGAACATTTGTGCTTTTCGCAAATCCAATGAGTTGGGATGTTGCAGCTCGAACCGCTGTTGGTGATCCTGGTAGATTGTCAGCATCTGCAGGAATCATGGTTTGAATCGAATCGATAATAACGAGCTGCGGTTTTATCTGATCTGCCGCTGCAATAATTGAGTCGATTTGAACAGTATTTGAAAATGAGATTTGTTTGGGTTCTATGCTGAGTCTTTTGAATCTCATCAGAACTTGACCCTCGGATTCCTCTCCAGAAATATAGAGCACAGGTTTTTGTTTCGATTTTGTAAGAGAGTCCGCTATTTGGGCGACAAGTGTTGATTTTCCAATTCCTGGTTCACCAGCAAGAAGTAGGATAGATCCCGGAACAATTCCGCCAGAAAGAACACGGTCGAGTTCTGGTATATTCGTCGGTTCATGCTTTGCTTTTTGTTTGGATGCTGATGAAAGTTCAAGAAGAGGGGCCGGTGCAGCCCCTCCTTTTTTTGATTGTTTTTTTGTAGCGCCGATGCTGGCAGGTGCTTCAGAGGATCCTGACTCGATGAGCGTACCCCATTTTCCGCATTCACTGCATCGACCTTGCCACTTCAAGCTCTGTGCATCGCAATGACTGCAATGATACATACTATCTGATTTGTTTGCATGAATTCTTGGTCCAATCCCATTTTACACAAGTGTCAGGGACTGTGTACCGTTTATCCCGAGTATAGCTAATAGAATTATTGCTTGTTGAACATCCACGGGAAACGCTCAGGTTATTTAATTCAAAATGCCATGGCTCGCTTGAAATACGACAGAATCCATTGTCGATCATAGCTCGTGTCATTTCATTGGTGCATTCGACGTCTAAATTATTGCGAGTACTGCCGACACAATAAACATCCACGGCAACAGATGAAGTATGCGGACAATTACCAATATTGGCATTTTGCGTTAATTGGCTGACAATGACGCTTTCGCTTGTTTGTCCAGCGAGACTGCCGCTTAAGGTGTATTGACCATTTACCTTTTCAACAAGTCCAGTGCCAGCCGCTGGGTTGCATGTTGGTATGGTGCAGGATCCTGTTTTAAGGCAATTGTCGTAAAAGAGTTGTGCTTGTTTCTCAGGATCGCGAAAGGCTGAAACGATTCGAATATCGGTATTGGTTTCTTCATAGAGGTCGATCGCGGCATTTTCAAGTGCTGCAAGGGCATCGGGATTAATGCGATTATCTCTTGCATTTACAATGATATGCTGGCCGATAATTGGGACGAGGTCGCCAGATATATCCGTTCTCGGAATGGCTTCATGTTCACCGTCTGGGTGCAAATGATGGGGGCTGCTTTCAATATAGCGTAGATTCAAACTCTCAAAGCGCGTCAGGCGAGGGTCAATAAGCTCCGCAATTGCTACAATAAGCAGAACGACAACAATGCTCATAATCGCCTTCCCAAGGAGTGCTTTTGCTCTACCTGTTTGAGCGGAATCGCCACGTGCAAGCATCCACATAAGCCCCGCAATCATAATGATAATGACGGCAATGACAGACGTGATTACAATCAAGATTTGATAAGCGGCATTTACATAAACGCCAATGAAATTTGAAGAGATTGCTTCGCCGCTTTGCGTAGGCTGCGAAAAAATGGCTCCTGGAAGTGGTATAGCAAGATTGGGGGTCTGAGCATCTTTCTTTACAACTTCTTCATCGGTAGAGCTTGGTTGATCGTCGATATTTCCAGATGTAATAGCGCTTGTGCTTGCGCCGCAGAATGCTTGAAATGTACCGCGCTCGAATCCAAGAATTTCCTTGCAGGCCGTTTGGCACTCGGTCGCAAGAACGGATTCTCCAGATGCAGCAACAGCATCTGCAATACTCCCAGTGCTATCAAGATATAATTCCGTTCGATCACCATCAGAGCAATCACATACATAGGGATCTTGGCAGGCGGCCAACGTTACGATTGGAAATGTAAGTAGTGCAACAATGGCTGGAACGATGAATGCGATTCGAATCATAATTCTGTGGAGAGAAGATTGTCGAGAAGTGTCCGTAAATCATTCTCACTGACGGCTCCGGTAAGACGCTCGGTATTTACGAAGATTGTTGGTGCGGTTGTTAGACTTAGGTCTTCAGCTTCTTGTGCAGAATCATGAACGACGCCAGCCATCTTTTCGCCAGAAAGGCAGCGATTAAATTTTGGTAGATTGAGGTCAATCATCTCCGCAATGTCGGTGTATGCCTGACCACCAAGCTCAATTCTGTGTTCATGCAAAATATCATGATATTCCCAGAAATAACCTTGATTGCCAGCACATTGCGCAGCGATAGCGGCATTCGTTGATTCGGGATTAAGTGAATCATTCGGAAAATCTTTCCAGACAATGGTGATATTGTAATCGAGTGCGAGGCGCTGCATGATATGAGACATTTCTTTGCAACTTGGGCAGGTGAAATTGCTATAGAGAACTAAAACAGCATCGGGGCTTATACTGCCAATGAAAGGGTCGGTTGATCGAATGGTCGGTGACGTGGGTGTATTTAAATCAGTAAAAACAACGCTCCCGCGATCGAAAAGATGAAATGTAATGAATCCTAAGATAATAATGACAAGCAAAATGGCTGGCAAAATAATGGCATGTGCTGTCAATTTCATATTAGCGGAGTCTTATGGAATTTAATCGGTCAAATTCGTCTGTGAAATAGAGTGTGCTTTGATCAGCAGAAACGCTGAGGTCTTCGGCAATAATGTCGGTACTAGGTACGGCGAGGAGTTTTGATTGTCCGGTTGTGACATTGATTTCGTATATGTCATCAGGTGCCGTGCTGAATTCATGCGAGTATCCAGTAAATGGTTCAATTTCGCGCGGAACAGCGCAAATGAGGAAGGTGTCATCACGGAATGTACATTTCTCAATCCATGTCGGTACATTTAAATTACGTCGTTCAGCACCAATCTCATCCCCGGAAGCCTTCACATACCAAATACTTGGCCTTTCTTGATTGCTAGGATTTGATGTTGAATACGCAAGATGATTGCCGGTTGGCGACCATTTTGCAGAGAAATTTGTTCCATCAATAATGATGCTTCCTGGAGCATCTCCGTTCTGATCAATAAGAAGAACGGCATTCCGACCGAATCCAGCCTGAGCTTGCCCTGTTTGTGATAGACCGAGAAATTGATTATTTGGTGACCAAAGGATGTCGAGCTTATGTTCATTTGATCCCAGTTCTGCAACGGCTTGTGCTTGAGTCCCATCTGTACTCATGACGACGAGTTGCCCATTATTGGCATCAGCGATTGCCTTGCCGGCTAATGCGTCTCCATGCGGTGAAAAACCAAAGTCCTCCCAATGTGAAGGCATGGTTATTTGTTTATTCTGTTCGATATCGAAAAGAATATTGCTTCCATCTGGAAATTCCAGAATGGCCGCATCAGCATCTGGATTAAAAATAACTTCATCCGCACCAACGAATGCGGTATTTGAAATGGCAACAACACGCCCCTGTGCATCGATTTGATAAAACTGCCCATCATTTGGGTCATAATAGGCAATGTCATTTCCTGAAGATGAAGCTCCGGTAATTGCACTTGTTGTGAGCCTCGTTACAACTGTTTCGCCGCCGCGAGCAATGGGGGAAATAGGGAGTCCTGTTACCTCATCGATAATCTCTTCCTCTTCTTCGATGCGATCCCCAACAAAGACATCCGAAGGAGAAATGACACCAGTTGCTATGTCTTCAGGAATATCGGTAATTGGTACTTCGGGTTTGCGACCGAAGAAAATCAAATAGAGAATAAGTCCAAGAAAAACAACGGATGCGGCGAATCCGGTGACTTGTAATGCAAATTTTAGGCGAGGATTCATCATATCAACCAAAGAATTCAGACATGAATGTATAAATAGTATTGAGTGGATCAGACCAAAATGCTACCCAAAAGTATAAGAGGGCTAAAATACCGAGTACAAGACCAACAAGTATTGCCCAGAGAAAGGCATTAATTCCATGATAAAGCCAGTCACTCATAACAAGCGCACTTTCTTCCGGATCATCGCCATATAATTTGAAGGCTGGGGGTGCTATTTTTTTGAATGCTCCAATTCCACCGCCACTTCCTGCCATTTTATCAAGAGGAAGAATGGTTCGGAAAAATTGAGTCCATGTCACAATGCTCGCAATAATAAAATCAAATGGATCATAGCTGAGGGATTTATACCCAAGCCAAAATCGTCTTGCCATCCTATCCGCCGTTTTATCAATCTGCGTATGTGATTCAAGCGCTGCCTTCTTTTGTTTTGCACTGACAATGCGTCTTGCTATTTGCAGCTGCGTATATGTCGGCAGAGCTCGCATTGGCATAGCGGATTCTGCAAATTGCCTTGCGGTACTCGAGCGTTCTTTTTGTGATTTTATGCTTAGATTCCGCCCCAAATTACGAGAAGACTGTCGAATATTGTCGATAGTGTTCTGCTGTCGCATTAAACTCTCTGCACGATCGGATTCACTTACCCCTTGGGCGAGTGTAGATTCTGGCAAAACATTAAAAGAGAGTTGCCGTCTTGTCCTGCGCAACTCGGTTGCAATTTGCTTTTCGCTCCTAGGGCGAATCTCTGC
Organism: uncultured Gammaproteobacteria bacterium; assembly: GCA_964344415.1. Taxonomy (GTDB): domain Bacteria; phylum Patescibacteriota; class Patescibacteriia; order UBA9934; family UBA9934; genus CAYFMS01. The sequence goes on from CAYFMS010000002.1 coordinate 8,965, forward strand.
AGCCATGCATGCAGTATACCCCAGGAATCCTTCTGATTTAAATTACCCTGTGACTCGAATGACGATATCTCCATCCTGAATATCAGCATGGACGGTTCGTGCATTTTTACATGACAAAAGTTGTTCTGCGATTGGTATCTCTATTTTATTCTCAATCATGCGTGAAATGTCGCGGGCACCGTATTGTTTGCGAATATCTTTGGCGAGCTTTTGCGGTACATTGGATCCGGCACTAAAATCGAGCCCCAGATTCATGAGTCTATTCGCGAGTTCTGAAATCTGCTTTTTAATAATGCGTTTTACATGATGATCTGTCAGCGGTTTGAAGAGACCAAGGTAATTCATTCTACCCAGAAACTCGGCCGAAAAATGCGATCGTAATTCTTTTTCAAATGCTTCATCTTTATCCGAATTCTTTGTGAATCCAAGACCGTCACTATTTGCAATGCGCGATCCGGTATTTGATGTAAAAACAAATACAGCATTTTTTGCATTGATTGTTCTTCCTGTTGAATCGGTTGCGACACCGGAATCGAGTATTTGAAGTAAGGCATGCTGCACATGCGGATGAGCTTTTTCGATCTCGTCAAAAAGAATAAGAGAGTGTGGATGTTGTTTTAAGTGATCCGTGAGTTTCGCACTTTCGCGATAACCGACATATCCCGCTGGCGCCCCAAAAAGACTGGAAACAGTAAAACTTGATGCATATTCGCCCATATCAAGTCTTAAGATAGGCGTATTCTTGAACAGATGCTCAGCTATTTTCTCTGCAAGAGATGTTTTTCCGCTTCCGCTTGGTCCTGCAAAGAAAAATGATGCAAGCGGACCGCGATGCTTACCGAGCCCAATCACACTTCGAACAAGAGATCGCGACACCTGATCAATGATATGATCTTGGCCAATAATATCTTTTTTGAGTGTACGTCGTAGTTTTGATAACTGCTTTGATTTCGATTTTGGCTGCACATTCATGCCCGTCATCTGCTCAATGACATGCAAAATCTCTTTCTCATCTATAACAGTTTGCTTCGCCTTACTCTCTTTTTTCAATTTCTTTAATGCACGCTTGATTTCATCTTCACGTTTTTTACATTCCTTTGCTTTGTCATACTGTTCATCGCGAGCGAATGATTCTTTTTTCTTCTTTATATCCCGAAGCTCCTTATGTAATTTTTCCTTATTTGCCAACGTTTTCGTCTTTTTCGGGCGGAATGTTGAACCGGCTTCGTCAAGAATATCTATCGCTTTATCAGGGAAGTGCCGATCAAGCATGTACTTAGAAGCACCTTTTACAGTCGACAGTATGGCTTGATCGCTATACCGCACATTATGATGTTCTTCATAATATGGAATGATGCCGCGTAGTATCTGGAGCGTTTTCTCTTCATCAGGCTCATGAACGCGAATCGACTGAAAGCGTCGCTCAATCGCATTATCCTTTTCGATATGCTTTTTATATTCACTGAGTGTAGTTGCCCCGATGCATCGAATAGTACCCCTTGCAAGTGCGGGCTTTAAAATATTTGCAGCATCAAGAGATCCGCCGGCACTTCCGGCCCCCATAATGGTATGAACTTCATCAATGAAAAGAATAATATTTCCGCATTCCTCAATTTCTTCGATGAGTTGCCGTAAGCGAGATTCGAATTCTCCTCGATACATTGTTCCAGCAAGCACGGCAGATAGGCTGAGTGAATGCAGTTTCATTCCCTTCAAATGAACCGGAACATCACAGTCCGCAATGCGTTTTGCAAGTCCTTCGACAATAGCTGTTTTTCCAACACCAGGATGACCGATGAGAATGGGATTATTTTTACTCCGTCTACCCAATATGGTCATCATGCGACTGATTTCTTTCTCTCTGCCAAAAACCGTATCAATATTTTTTGAGTATTCATGATGCGTGAGCTCATCCGTAAAATAATCAAGAGCCGGGTACGCTGGCGTTTTCTCGTCTTTTTGCGCAGGACTCGTTGTTAAAATCCCGTCTCCAATTTGAGGGACTGAGAAGGGAAAATCAGAACTCACCTTGAATGTTGTTTGTAGTGATTCATCAAGAAAGGCGATATCAATATCAAAATCAGAAAAATAGCTCATGACCTCATCTGATTTCATTTGAAGTAGCGCATAAAGTAAATGCTCGGTCCCGATGAATCTATGTTCATATAAATTGGCGACGGCTACCGCTTTTTCTATCATGACTTTTGCATCATTCGATAGGGTAGGGAGAGCCTCTTTTTTCTGCTGTTTCATTGATGTGCAGGCAATGAAAATACTTTCCGCATCTGCTCCAGATTTACTGAGTACATCAGCGGCAAGCGATCCTTGCTGACTTGATAGAGCCCATAAAATGTGAATAGGGTCCACGGTTTCATGATGCTGTTCAACAACAAATGTGAGCGCACGTGCGAGGACGCTTTTTAAATGATCGGTGAATTTTGAAATGATATCTTGCATATCACATCGATCGTAACTTCGCGATACGGTCATTAATTGGTGGATGTGTATTGAAGAGCTTACTCAAGAAACTGACGGGCCTTTTCTTTCCATTCGCATCCGCTTTGAAGGGATCAGAAATATACAGATGGGCCGTCGCATGATTTGCTCGTTTCAGCGGCGGCGCAGAGGCGATTTTTTCAAGAGCGCTTGCGAGTCCTTCAGGATGACGTGTAAGCATCGCACCAGACGCATCTGCCAAATATTCCCTTGTTCTTGAAATAGAGAGTCGTATGATTTGTGCAAATAGAGGAGAGAGAATGCCCAAAACAAGCCCCACGACGAGAATGGCGAGCCCGATCTTATTATCTCGATTACCGCGCCGGCGATAGAATTGCGATCGAAGTAAAATATCTGAAAGGAGAACAATCAGTCCGATTAAAACGACAACAATCGTCATGATTCGAATATCATAATTCTTAATATGGCCGAGTTCATGTGAGAGTACACCCTCGAGCTCTTGTTTATTCAGCCGTTCAAGTAATCCTGTCGTGACGGCGACAGATGCATGTTCTGGGTCACGCCCTGTTGCAAAAGCATTCGGGCTAGGATCGTCAATGACATAGACTTTTGGAACGGGAAGGCCGGCAGTAATGCAGAGATTTTCAACCATTGCATACAATTCATATGCTTCCTTTTTGGTCACCTCTTTTGCCCCCTGACTGGAAAGCGCCACTTTGTCAGCTGAATAAAAACTGATGAGCGAATAAATAAAAGTAATAACAAATCCCAGTATGGCGCTACTGACAAGGTCGAGCTCTAAAAATGCCATGCCAAAGAAAATAACAATAATCGTCGCGACGATTGAGAAGAGGAAAAGTAATATCCACGTATTGCGTTTATTGCGTGATATCGCTTTGTACATAGAGAAAAAGCCTCGAGTGATCGAGGCTTAGAATGTTACTTCTGGTGTGTTATTTACTTCATCTGGTGCATCGAAGAAATCTCGATTTTTGAACCCGAGCATGCCGGCAAATATATTCGTTGGGAATACTTGTTGTTTTGTATTGAAATCTCGAACTTGGCCATTGTAGAACCGTCTTGCAGATTGAATCTTGTCTTCCGCGTCCACAAGTTCTCGCTGCAAATGCAAGAAATTATCTGATGCTTTCAGGTCCGGATATCCTTCCGCAACAGCGAAAAGACTTTTAATTGTTTCCGTAAGCATGTTTTCACTTTCTGCATGTTCAGCTGGGGTCTTCGCTTGCATGGCTTGACTGCGAGCTTCCGTCACTTTTGTGAAGACGCTGTCCTCGTGTTTCGCATATCCCTTTACGGTATTCACAAGGTTAGGGATGAGGTCGTATCGACGCTTTAATTGCACCTCGATGTCAGACCATGCTTCATCAACGCGATTACGTGATCGAATAAGTCCATTAAAAACAGCAATTAGCCCGAGAGCGAGCAGGATAACAATAGCTAAAACAATAATAAGAACTGTAGGCATAATATTTGTGATTATATGGCTATCTTATGTTTTTTTCGGCCATTTCGTCAATCTCTCATTTAAGTCCGACTTAAATCCGGCCATTTAAGTCGGACTTAATATCGGGGCGATAGTCTCAGAAACGGTATTTGAGATCCGATCTCAAGGCATGATAGACTTATTTCACTATGAATTTTCCAAAAAAAGTTTTTAAATCATACGATATCCGGGGGCTGTTGGATGAAATCACGCCCGATCTTGCTCGAGCGGTGGCTGCAGCAGTAATACGGCTGACAAATGCAAAAACGATTGTCATCGGTCGAGATATGCGCGAAACAAGTCAGGGACTTATGGATGCGGCAATTCGAGGCGCTGTAGAGCAGGGTGCGAATGTAAAAAATATTGGCCTCTGTTCATCTTCAATGTTCAATTATGCGGCCGCGCGCGAGGGTGTCGACGCTGGAATTATGATTACGGCATCGCATAATCCATCTGAATACAATGGCATGAAGGCAGTTCGGAGCGAATCACGCCCAATATCAACGCAAGATATTTGGGATGAAATACAGAGGGAGGAGAGCGTTGAAGCTCCAGATGGCGACGTGATTGAGGAAGATATTTTAAATGACTATCTTGAAAAATGCATAGATCTCGCAAATATTCCAGATATTTCCGATTTGTATGTCATTGTTGATTTCGGGAATGGCATGGGTCCGGTGAGTATGATTCCTCTTCTTGAGCGCATTGGGATTCAATATGAAGTGATGTATGAAGATCTTGATGCTCGTTTCCCGAATCATGAGGCGAATCCTGCAAAGGTGGAGACATTAAATGATCTCATCCAGAAAATAAAAGAAACGGGTGCAGATTTTGGCATTGCGACAGATGGGGACGCGGACAGAATTGGGTTTGTGGATGGAAATGGCGATATTCTGCGTGGTGATCAGATTTTGGCATTGCTTGCGCAGCATAAGCAGGGGAATGGCGATGAGAATATAAAGGTGACGGCTCCGGTAAATGTCGGATGGGCGCTTGATGAATATTTGAATGAGATTGGATTAGAGCGCATTGAGTCAAAAATCGGTTGGTCTAATGTATCTCAGAAAATGCGTGACGCTGGATCGAGCCTTGGTGGTGAGACTTCGAGTCATTTCTTTTTCAAGGAATTCAGCTATCGCGAGGCAATTGATTATGCATTCTTGCTCATCCTTGCTGAGATAAAGAGAACAGGAAAGACGCTTGCCGAGTTAGCGGCGCCCCTTCGCAGTATGCATAATAGCGGTGAGGTGAATGTTGAGGTTGCGGATAAAGACGCTGTTCTCCAGGATGTGAAGGATCAATATTCGGATCAAGCAAAACAGATGAATGATTTAGACGGAATTCGATTTGATTTCGATGATTGGTGGTTTATTATGCGCCCTTCTAATACGGAGCCAGTTTTGCGTTTGACGGTCGAGGCTCGTTCAGAGGAATTAATGAAAGAAAAAGTCACCGAACTTTCTGAAATGATGAAATAGTTATCCCCAATCAATGTCCGACTTTGATTGTGGATAAGTAAATCCGATTTGAGATCGGATCTCAGATCGGATCTCGGGGAGGGGGGAGTTGCAAGGAGGTGGTTTTTTGCTAAACTTACCGTGATTATGATTATCACAACGATATTGGTTTTTCTTATCATGCTATCCATTCTTGTTGTCGCACATGAATGGGGACATTATTTTGCTGCTCGTCGCATGGGGGTGCGCGTCGACGAATTTGCAATTGGTTTCCCTCCACGTCTTTTTTCAAAAAAAGACAAAAATGGAACAAGATGGGCTTTTAACTTAATCCCACTCGGTGGATATGTGAAAATCCATGGAGAAACGGGCGAGCATAAGGACGATAAAGATAGTTTTGGAAGTAAATCGCTCTGGGCGCGCCTGCTCATTCTATCTGCTGGCGTCATGATGAACCTCGTTATCGCGGCTTTCATGTTTGCAATAGGTTTTGCAATTGGGCTCCCTGTTTCTACATCTGGCGAAGTTGATGAACATATCATTATTTCAGATGAAAGGATTAGTATTGTACAGCTTGTCAGTGAATCTCCAGCTGATGGAGTGCTGAAACTCGGGGATGAACTCGTATCGATAGACGGGCGTGAATTCGAGTCGGCAGCGCAGGTGAGGGTATATCTCGACACTATTCCGGAGGGTGAGTCGACAGAATTCACCGTATTACGTTCAGATGAGCAGCAGGTGGTGGAGATAAGTCCTGAATACCTCGAAGAAATTGAAGAAAGCGGATTTGGTATCGCATTTACCCAAGTTGGAACGGGGAAATATCCTTGGTATCTTATTCCATTTAAAGCCATTGAAACCACATTCAATTACACGGTTTTGATCGTATTCGCATTTGTGGGACTTCTTATAAACCTTGTTACGGGATCGGGTGTCGACGCTGCGGTTGCTGGCCCAATTGGAATCGCGGTCGTAACGGGCGAAATGGCACAGCTTGGATTTGTTTATTTGCTTCAATTCGCCGCCGTACTGTCGATTAATTTGGCCATTCTGAACATCTTGCCATTTCCAGCGCTTGATGGTGGACGGATTATGTTCCTCATCGTTGAAGCGATCAGGCGTAAGCCAAATAGCCCAAAAATAGAAGCGATGATTCACAATGCAGGATTCTTATTCCTCATCATTTTAGTGATAGTGGTAACATATAGAGATATCGTGAACTTATTTTAAGTATGAAAGAGCAGCTTGAATCGATAAAAAAAGAATTTGAATCCGTTATTCGTGATGTAACGAGTTTGGAAGCACTTGAGTCAATTCGTGTAGATTTTCTCGGGAGAAAGGGGAAGGTTGCCGAGGTGCTCAGAGGGCTTCCCGATATGGCGGAAGATGCTCGTCGAGAGATGGGGCAGCTTGCTAATGAAGTGAAGAGTTTTATCGAAGAGCAATTTAGTATCGCCGAAATAGACGTTCTAAAGCGTGAAAAAGGTCAGAGGGTTCAAGAAGAATGGATTGATATCACTGCACCGGCCAAAGATCTGGATATTGGACATTTGCATCTGACCACGCAGGCGATTAATGAGATTGTTGAGATTTTTGAACAAATCGGTTTTTCACGATCACGGCATCCTGAAGTCGATTGGGATTGGTATGCTTTTGAATCTCTTAATTTACCGAAAGACCATCCAGCGCGCGATGAATGGGAAACATTCTTCATTGCAGACGGTGAACAAATCATGAAGGGGGAGAAGGGTAAGGTGGTTCTTACGCCGCATACCAGTAATGCGCAAGTGAGGCAGATGGAAGTGCAGAAACCACCGATTCGCATGATTAGCATCAATAAAACATATCGACGTCAAGCGGGTGTGCGGCATTTGCCGATGTTTCATCAATTTGAAGGCTTGCTCATTGATGAAAAAACGAGCATTGCAGAATTGAAGGGCGTGATTGACCATTTTGTGCAAAACTTTTTTGGTCCTGATAGGACGACTCGACTGCGGCCCCATCATTTTAGATTTACAGAGCCAAGTTTCGAGGTAGACATTTCGGCGGAAGCTGGTCGTGAAGATGAAAAATTATTTAAAGCTGGCTGGCTCGAGCTTGGTGGTGCCGGAATGGTGCATCCGAATGTTATAAAAGCAGCTGGACTTGATCCAGAAAAATACACCGGTTTCGCTTTTGGATTCGGCATAGAAAGGGTGGCAATGATGAAATCAGGAATCAATTTGTCTGATATTCGGCCAATGTATAAAAATGATTTGAGGTTTTTACGACAATTTTGATAGCTGGTAAGTTGTAGCTGATAGCTTGTAGGTATGGGAACGCAATCACACAAAGACCTTATTGTATGGCAAAAGGCTATGAATCTTGTCGAGTTGATTTACCGGATTACGAGTGAATTTCCTCGCTCGGAGCAATTCGGCCTAGGGTCACAAATGACAAAATCAGCAATATCTATACCTTCAAATATTGCTGAAGGACGGAGGCGCTCCTCGAGGAAAGATTATGCAAGATTTGTGAATACTGCATTTGCATCAGCGGCCGAACTGGAAACACAAGTAGAAATAGCTAGACGTATTGGTTACATAAATGAAATCCAGTTCGAAATGACGAATCAACTTATCGAAGAGGTGCTAAAAATATTGAATGTTATGAATCAGAAGCTTCGGCTACCAGCCACAAGCTAAAACTTAAAACCTACAACCTACAAGCTAACCCCTACACCCTATGAATATACTTGCGAGCTACAATTGGATTAAGGAATATTTGAAAACGGATCAGTCGGTTGAAACATTTGCTTCTGAAATGAGTTTGAAATCCATGTCCGTGGAAGAGATTATTGATTTGAAGAAAAAATTTGATGGAATGGTCATTGGTTTTGTGGATGAGATAAAAGATCATCCAAATGCCGACAAACTCAAAATCGCTGTAACAAATATCGGAGATAAACAAGTGGACATTGTTTGTGGTGGTATGAACCTGAAACAAGGGCAGCGTGTTGTAGTTACGCTTCCTGGGTCAAAAGTTCGTTGGCACGGGGAAGGTGACCTTATTGAATTGAAAGAAACAGAAATCCGCGGTGCAAAAAGTTATGGAATGATCTGTGCGGGTGCGGAGGTTGGTTTTGAAAAAGCGCATACGGGAGAAAAAGATATTTGGGATTTGACTGATATCACAGATGCCGAGCCAGGAACTCCATTTTCAAAAGCATTCGATATGGAGGATTATTTGATGGACATCGAGGTAACAACGAATCGATCAGATAGCATGAATATTATTGGGCTTGCGCGTGAAGCGGGAGTTGCTACCGATGGAGAATTTGTTCATGAACCAAATAAGCTTCCAGCTGGAGGCACTGGGAAAGATTTGAAAGTGGATATTCAGGAAAAGGATCTCTGCCCGCGATATATGGCGGTTGTCATTGATGGAATAAAGGTTGGTCCATCGCCGGCATGGCTTCAGAGGAAAATTCTTCTATCCGGACATCGGCCGATCAATAATATTGTCGATATTACAAATTTGATTTTGCATGAGTATGGGCAGCCGCTTCATGCATTTGATTATGACAAATTAAAAGATGGAACGATTATTGTGCGTCGCGCAAATGACGGTGAGAAATTTGTGGCACTTGATGAAAAAGAATATGAGCTTGCATCCTCGAATTTGGTTATTGCAGATGCCGAGAAATCAGTAGCCCTCGCGGGAATTATGGGAGGACTTGATTCTGGTACATGGAATGAAACGACGACTATTGTGTTCGAGGCGGCCACATTCGATGCATTGACAACACGAAAAACAGCAAGATCTCTCAATCTTTATTCGGATTCTCAATCAATGTTCGAGAAGGGGCTTTCAACCGAGTCTCCAGAATCAGCTCTGGCTCGCGCGGTGGAGTTAACACTTGAAATAGCTGGAGGGCAGGTTGCGAGTCAGGTGATCGATATTCGGAAAGAAGAGTATCAGCCACTACATTTCCCAATCAATCATGACCATATGCGTCGTATTATCGGTGTTGATATTCCGGATGAAGATCAAATCGATATTCTGAAAAAGCTTGGCTTCACTGTGAGCGGCGGGGAAGTCACGGTTCCGTATTGGCGAGATCATGACATTGAGCATAGCGTCGATTTTGCAGAGGAAATTGCGCGCATGTATGGATATCACAATATTCCATCGAAGCTTCCGTCCGGCCAATTATCCTTGCAGCAAAAAGATCAGAATTTGAAATGGGAGGGTTGGATGAAGCGACAATTGCAGGCCGCGGGATATACGGAATTTTTCAGCTACTCATTTATTGGTGAGGATGAATTCCGCAAATATGATTTAGATACGGACGATGCAGTGAAGATTTATAATCCGTTATCGAGTGATTTGACGCATATGCGAACATCGCTTATGCCGTCGCTCCTTTCGAGTATTGCACAGAATCAGAAGCATACGCCTGCCGGTAGGGTTTTTGAAATCGCAAGGATTTATGAGGCGGTTTCTGGCAATTTACCAAATGAGTTAACGCATGTCGTTATTGCAAAATTTGGACCAGGTAATTCCCTTGATGATTTTCGAGAACTGAAAGGCATTGTCGATATGTTGAATCGGGATACGGGCCTTGCGCTCACATTGCACCGAATTAACGATGACCCTTATTGGCATGCATCGCGCAGTGCAGAAATAAAACATGATGGGCGGCGTATTGGTGTTATCGGGCAAGTCGCGGATGAATATCAAAAACAATTCGGCATTGATTATCCTGTGATGGTTTTACAGATGGATCTCGAGGCAATTATACCGTCTATGGTTGAAACGCGTTATTATGAAGTGCTGCCTGAGTACCCAGCCGTACGTCGTGATATTGCTCTACTCGTCGATAAAACGGCTGAGTTCGAATCGGTGAAAAATCTATTCAAGGCAGAGTCTACACTTCTTGAATCAGTTGATCTTGTAGAGATTTATGAAGGGAAGGGAATAGAAAATGGTAAGAAGAGCATGACGCTTGGATTGAAGCTCCGTTCGGCAGATAAGACGCTTGCATCTGAAGAAGTCGACGCTGAAATGAAAAAGTTTGAATCAGTGGCAACGGAAAAGCTCGGAGCGGAGGTGCGATAGTGGCATACAGTTTTTCTTTCTACTAACTACGTACTGCGCTATAATCCAAATATATGATCGAAGCAAAAGAAATTTTATTTATTGTGCTTGCGTTCTGTGCGCTGTGGGTTACATTATTTTTCTGCTGGTTTGTGTATCAAATTGCAAGAGCGATTCGACAGGTAAATACGGTGCTGAGCGAGGTGCGCGACCATTTAGCAAGGCTGGAAGAGACAATAACAGGCTTTCGCGGTCGATTCGGTGATGGAGCAACAAATCTTGGGAAAATGGCGGTGCATATAAAACATTTCATAGATGGATGGAAGGGGAGTAAGAAGAATGGGCAAGAATAGTTGCTCATTTTTTCTATTTTGCGCTATTCTGGATTTAGGAGGTGAATAATGACCCCGCTTCACTTGCGCCGGAATGCGCGGCGCACTTGGAAAAAAGTGTCGCCTTTTGTGGTGACGGCAGCATGCATTGCCCTCGTGCTTGTCCCGGCCATCAGCCGGTCCCTATTCGTCGATGTCGACTATTCATGAGATATGTTTCGAGACCGGCGATTTTTATTTCATCAAAAAAAGCGCAGTTTTGCGCTTTACGGAAATTGTATTGGTGCCTTCATTTACTCGAAGACGGGTCGGAATGATGGTTTGCGTGGTGGTTTGGGGATCTCAATTCCGACACGGAGCATCCCGCTCGTCATCACTTCAGCGATCAGGCCACCGCGCCCCATCATGACCTTGCCGAAATCTGGCAAATCATGTTGGCCGGTGCGCCCAAGGTTCGAGGGGCGTGCGCAAGGGTCGCAATATGCAACGCCACGGAATTGAACGTCACCGATGACGAAGGGACGGCCAAGAAGCCACATCAGATCAACTCCCTCCGTGACAAGATTTCGCCTGGAAAACTCAGCGGGGTAATTCACCGCCGCCAAATCCTCCGCACTGATCAGTGTCACCTGTCGTCGTCCGGGCTTTTCTTTGTTGACATAGCTCCCAGTGCCAATTGCGTATCGGTCATTTTGCAAACCAGCACCAGCAATTGCCAGCACTTCATGCTGACTAATCATGGGTTCTCCGGCCCCTGGACTCGTATAGATTTTTTTAAGTCTACCAATCATCGTTGTTACCTCCGCTGCCGTTATATTACATTTATTCCACATAGGCAAATCCATCGTATATGCTAATATGATTTCGATATTTGACTATGAACCCTCAGGATTTTGTACATCTCCATGTGCATTCCCATTTTTCACTTCTGGAAGCTCTGCCATCGCCAAAGGCATTGATTGCAAGGGCGAAAGAGCAGGGAATGAACGCCATCGCCATGACAGATAATGGGGCTCTTTATGGTGCGGTGAGTTTTTATCAGGCGGCGCAGGCCGAGGGGATAAAACCAATTATCGGGCTCGATGCTTTTATCGCTCAGAATCGTATGACGGATAAGCGAGCTCGAATTGACGATCGCCCGTATCGATTAACGCTACTTGCTTTAAATGAAGCGGGCTATAAGAATTTGATGAAAATTACGACGGCGGGATTCTTGGAGGGCTTCTACTACAAGCCAAGGGTTGATCATGAATTTCTTGCTGAACACTGCGAGGGGCTTGTGGCTCTTTCAGGGGGGCTTCGCGGCGAAATACCTAGCTATCTTGCTGAAGACAATGACACGAAAGCGGAAGAAATTGCCTTGAAGTATCGGGACATGTTTGGTGAGGAGAATTTTTATCTCGAAATCATCCATCATCCAGATTTTGGGCGCCAAATTGACATCAATAATAAGGTGATCGAGTTGTCAAAAAAGACAGGCATTCCTCTTGTTGCTACTCGAAATATTTTTTACTTAAATCCTGAAGAGCGGGATGGGTATGAAGCGCAGCTCTGTATTCAACGCGGAAGAACGCTCGAAAATTTTCGTCAAACCAATACGCAGGATGTTGATTTATCCTTTGGCGAGCTTGAGAGCATTTTTGAATATTTTAAAGACCAGCCAGAGGCGCTTGAAAACACCCGCCGCATTGCCGATCGTGTGAATTTTGAAATGGATTTAGGGAATGCGTATTTGCCTATTTTTCCAATGCCGGAAGGGAAGACAGATGATGACTATCTCTATGAATTGACGCTTGAAGGGCTTAAGAATCGCTATGGAGATGAATTGAGCACTGAAGTAAAGGAGCGATTTGAATTTGAATTTTCCGTGATTAAGAAAATGGGATATTCGTCCTATTTCATTATCGTCCAAGATTTTGTGAATTTTGCGAAAGAACGTGGGATTTTGGTGGGACCTGGCCGAGGTTCGGCCGCCGGATCGATTATTTCCTATGCTCTGAAAATTACGGATATCGACCCACTTGAATATGGACTTCTTTTCGAGAGATTTCTTAATCCGGACCGTATCTCGATGCCTGATGTCGACATGGACTTCGCCGATTCCCGCCGCGGAGAAGTCTTGGAATATGTAAAAGAAAAATACGGTGAGGATAAAGTGGCTGGAATTATTACATTTGGAACCATGAAGCCAAAGGCTGCCGTGCGTGATGCTGCGCGTGTGCTTGGCTTGTCATTTGCGGAAGCGGACTTGATTGCAAAAGCGGTGCCGGATCCCGTTCTTGGTCGTCACACCCCGCTCAAAATTGCGATTGATAAGGCTCCAGATTTGCGAGATCTTTATCATGGAAATTCCATGGCTCGTGATGTGATCGATCTTGCGATGAAAATCGAGGGAAATCCGCGCCACTCATCCCAACATGCCTGCGGTTTTGTGATTGGTGATGTTCCGCTTATCGAACGCAGTCCAATTCAAGCGGGTCAGCGTGAGGATACGGCTTATGTCACGCAGTATTCGCTTAACTCTGCCGAATCGGTTGGATTGGTAAAAATGGACTTTCTTGGACTTTCAAACCTTACGATTATTCAAGATGCTCTTGAAATCATTGATGCAGTTCATAATGTAAAAGTTGACATCGAGCATGTGCCACTTGATGACAAAAAAACATTTGAATTACTTGGTCGTGGTGATACAACAGGTGTCTTTCAGCTGGAATCCGATGGAATGAAGCGATACATTAAGGAACTCAAGCCCTCGCATATTGAAGATATTATTGCGATGGTGTCGCTATACCGTCCTGGACCATTGTCGGCCGGGATGGTGCCGCAATATATCAATCGAAAGCATGGGCGTGAAAAGGTTCGATATGACCATCCGATGATGAAGGAAATTCTCGAGGAGACATATGGTGTGACAGTGTATCAGGAGCAAATCATGAAAATTTCCCGCAAATTGGCCGGGTTTACGGCTGGTCAAGCAGATACACTTCGAAAGGCGATGGGGAAGAAAAAGCATGAGGTTCTTGAAAAAATGTACGGCGATTTTGCAAGTGGTTGCGAGGGGAATGGCGTGCCAAAAAAGACGGCCGAAAAGATTTGGAATGACTGGAAGGGATTTGCCGATTATGCTTTTAATAAATCTCATGCGGCTTGTTATGCAATGATTGCGTATCGGACGGCGTACTTGAAGGCGCATTATCCAGCTGAATTCATGGCGGCGCTTATGAATTCGGACATGAATACGATTGACCGTATTACAATCGAGGTCGAGGAAGCAAAGCAAATGGGAATTGAGGTGTTACCACCGGATGTAAATGAATCATTCCCCGGTTTTGCAGTTGTGCCAGAAACGGAAAATATTCGCTGGGGATTGGGAGCGGTGAAGAATTTTGGTTATGAGGCAGCGCGAATGCTTCGTGAAGAGCGCAAAGAAAATGGCCCCTTCGAAGATCTTGCTGATTTTCTAACAAGGCTCGACACAAAGGTCGTCAATAAGAAGAATTTAGATGCACTTATAAAATCAGGCGCCTTGGATCGCTTTTCGGATCGATCAACACTTATTGCAAATATGGACCAACTTTTGCAATTCAATAAGCAGGTTCGTAAGGATCAGGAGCAAAATCAGGTTTCACTATTTGATCTTTCGCCGAATATGGCGACGTTTACACTTAAATTGCGAAAGGCAAAGGAATTGTCGCTTAGTGATTTGCTTGCCTGGGAGCGTGAATTACTCGGGCTATATGTATCCTCTCATCCGGGTGATTTATTTACAGATGAGATGAAAAAACGCGTCGCAACATCAGAAAGTCTGGAGAAATGTGAAGAAGGAGCCATTGTGAAAATGATTGGGGTCATTAGCGATGTGAAGCGCATTCTTACCAAAAAGGACCAAAAACCAATGGCATTTGTAAAAATTGAGGACTGGACAGGCGCTACTGAGGTGGTTGTATTTCCAAAAACGTATGCAAAATACAATCTAAAATTAGAAGTTAATCAATATGTCGCTTTGCAGGGGAAGGTGAGTATTCGCGAGCGAGGGGATGGAAATGAATGGTCACTGCTTCTTGATTCACTTATTCCATTTGAAGATTCAGATATCGATAAAGTCGAACAGATGCTTATGAGCGGAGCGTGGATTGAGGATGGATTCAAAGAAGAAGAGGTCGAGGATTTTTCAGATTTTGGTATAAAAATAACTGTTCCAGAGCAACCAACACAAAAAATGATCACAGATTTGCGTGAGTTATTTCAATCCGCCCCAGGGAGAGAGCCTGTGTATCTGATTGTTGAATCTGGAGGCAGAAAGCGACGCGTCACAACAGAATTCAGCATTGAGCGCAGTCAGGGAATCATTCAAAAAATTGCCAATATTGTCGGGCAAGAAAATGTCGCCTAATGTTATCCCCACCAAGGTTTAACCTTGATGTGGATAACTACCGTTCAAGGTTAAACCTTGCTGTGGATAAGTAAGTGAAATATAATAAGAATATGAGCAGAGCCAGAAAACCTCTTTCACGGTCACTTCGCGTGTATCAGCGCGCGGCTGTTGTATTTGTTGTGCTTTCATTCTTGCTTTTGATCGCAGTACTGTACTTATCTGTCTCGCAGGCAACCATTCGAATCAATCCAAAACCGGAAATTATTCAGACGACATTTGAGTTATCTCTTGTTGATAATGTGCAGCGCGAGGGCCAAATCGCAGGCCTCCTTACTCAGCAGGAGGTGACAAAGTCGAAAAGCTTTACATTGCCAGAAGAGGGGGCGAGTGCTGTTGAGTCTAAAGCCACAGGTTTTGTGACGCTTATCAATGAAACAGGTAGCGATCAGCCACTTGTAGCAACAACACGATTGCTGGCAGAAAATGGAATTTTATTCAGGCTTGATGATGCCGTCACAATTCCGGCAAATGGTGAGGTCATCGCTAAGGCTTCCGCCGATCAACCTGGTTTAACGGGTGAGATTGATGCGACACGATTCACTATTCCGGGCCTCAATGTCACAAAGCAATCTTCAATTTACGCTGTAAGCTCTGAAAAAATGACGGGCGGTATTCAATATGTGCGTGTATTGACGCAAGCAGATATTGATAGCGCAACACAGCAATTAAAACAGGAAATGCTCAATGATGTCATGAATGAATTACTTGCGGGTGCAGATGAAAGCGTCTTTGATGGTAAAGGTTTTGGTGTTGAATTGAGCACCGTTCAATCCGATACGGAAGTTGGATCTGAAACGGGCGTATTTTCTTTAACAGCAACGGGAATGGTAACGGGCGCGCTGTATTCTACGGAATCGGTAGAGGTGTATGCTACAGATCAATTAGCAGCCGAAGTTCAAGACGGATTTCAACTTGCTAAGACGAATATAGATGGCTTGCAAGTTACAATTGAACAAACAGATATCGAAAAGGGAATCGCGCAAGCAAGTGTATATATTGATGGAATTTCTGTTATTTCAGAGAAAAATGATTTGCTGGATAAATCTCGATTCGCTGGCCAGTCGCCACAAGCGGTTAAAACGATGTTGAATGTCCCTGAAGTGATCGAGGATATTTCAGTTAGTTTTCAGCCATTCTGGCTCAAGCGCGTACCAACGCTTAAGGATCACATTAAAATTGTGATTGTAACAAGGGGATTATAAAAAAACCGCCCGCACGTTATTCGGGGCGATTGAGAGCAGGGCGACGTACTTGGGCCCCTTGCGCGCGGTTGTCGAATTCCTGAAGCTCAGCTTCCTCGATGCGATAAACAGCATCGAGATGCTTTTCTCGCAGTAGTCGAATCAACCGGATAATCATTTCATCCGGTAATTGCTCCAGAAGCTTCATTTCGAACTCAGAAAGAATATTTTCTACGGCCGGAACGCCGATGGAAAGAGCGTCCGGATTGAGCCATCTTCCAAGTCTCGTAACATATTTTCGCTTTGCCACCACATCTCCTTTTCTGCAATGGTTGGCGTTAATATACATAGCAAATATATGTATGTAAAGAAAAATGCTGCTCGGCGACATGACGGTGACGGTCATGGCTTTGCAGCTCGATTGCACGCAACGTTCCCATTACTGGGATGGATGATGCGGCAAATGGCACGATGTTTGAGCACCGATGCCTTCAGGAGTTCGAGAATGACGTCCTCATCCAGTTCCATCAACTGATGAAGTGTTCGATCGCTCAGCAAACATTCGCTATTGGCGAGTCCAACAATGAGCGAGCTGGAATTGAGGCAATTCCCCAGGAGGCGAATGCGGCCAGCATGTTTCTTATTCATGATTCCTCCTTTGTGTAGGTCTTCATTCAGCGTAGCAACTTGCAGAAAAATGGTCAAAACTTGCGAAATAAAACATATTTTGTACAATGATTTCATCACGACGATGGGGAGTAACGAACCCTTGAGTGCCGTGCCAAGCGGATCTTGGCAGAATTGAGTGATGCTATTTAGAGAAAAGAATGGCATAACTCGGGTGGAACCGTCGAGCCAAGCTCGATCCCGAGATAATCTCGCATAAAGATGCGGGACTAATCTCGGTTTTTTGTTTAACGGAAAGTTCAACATGTTGAAATGTTGAATCACTCGCTACGCTCACTTGTTCATATGAGATTCAATTATGAGAATTTAACAGTCGTTCAAGAGATTCGTAGTTTAATCCGTCTGGTATACGAACTTACGAAAATACTTCCATATGATGAGCGCAGAAATCTAAAAAGTCAGCTCCAACGTTCCGCGACGTCAGTACTACTAAACATTGCGGAAGGCAGTTCTCGGCAGAGCAGAAAGGAGTTCGCGCGGTTTATCAATATAAGTATTGGATCACTTGTGGAAGTGGACGCCATACTGAATATTATGGAAGATGTGAAGTACTTATCTCCCGACGCTCGTTCGCAAATTGATCCCCTGATACAGTCCATATACTTTAAACTTGTAGCACTAAGAAAATCTCAAACACATTAAACAATTTTAACAATTTGAACATATGAGTAATAAATTACACGCCATGCGGCATTCTGCAGCACATGTACTCGCAGCAGCCGTTCAGAGGCTTTACCCTGATGCAAAATTTGGTGTCGGTCCCGTTATCGACAATGGTTTTTATTATGACATTCTTCTGCCAGATCCGATCTCTGAAAAAGATTTGAAGGGCATTCAAAGAGAAATGATTAAAATCATTAAGGAGGGTTATGAAATGAAGCGCGAGGAAATGTCTATTGATGAAGCGGTTGATCTTTTTTCTGAAATGAAGCAAAAATTTAAGGTTGAGCTTTTGGATGCGATAAAAGAAAAGGGGACGACAAAAATAAATGCGGACGAAGCTCAGGACATTGATCCCGATTCAGATATTGTGACGGTGTATCGAACGGGTGATTTTGTTGATTTATGCCGAGGTCCTCATGTGGAAAATGTGAAAGAGATTGGCGCATTTAAATTATGGAAATTAGCAGGTGCGTATTGGCGTGGGGATGAAAATAACCCACAAATGCAGCGCATTTACGGTCTTTGCTTTGAAACAAAAGATGAATTGAAGGCATATGAACATATGCTTGAAGAGGCGAAGAAGCGTGATCATAGAAAAATAGGTCAGGAATTAGAACTATTTACTTTTTCTGACTTGGTGGGGCCAGGCCTGCCGCTTTTTACATCGCGTGGAACTATTATGCGTGAACAGGTAACGAAATTCGTATGGGAACTCATGAAGCCTTATGGCTATGAGCGTGTGAATATCCCGCATTTAGCGAAATCGGATCTTTACAAAAAATCTGGTCATTGGGATAAATTCGAAGATGATATTTTTCATGTTCGAAGCAAGAAAACTGATCATGAATTCGTTGTGAAGCCGATGAATTGCCCTCATCATACGCAGATTTTCGCGTCAAAGCCACGTTCATATCGAGACCTTCCAATTCGTATGAGCGAGGTAACAACAGTGTATCGAGACGAGAATACTGGTCAGCTTCAGGGACTTACGCGTGTACGGTCAATTACTCAGGATGATGCGCATGTTTTTTGTCGAGCAGATCAGGTGAAGGATGAAGCGATGGCCCTGTATGAAATCATTTCAAAGTTTTATAAGGCATTCGACATGAAACTTGGTATGCGTCTTTCTGTGAATGACCCCGATACTCCAGAAAAGTATCTTGGTGGAGAATCTGTATGGGAGGATTCGGTTGGATCTCTTCGATCAATGCTTGAGGAGCTTGGGCAGGAATTTGAAATTGGGGTAGGTGAAGCAGCATTTTATGGTCCCAAGATTGACTTTGTTGCGATAGATGCGATTGGGCGAGAATGGCAGCTCGCCACAATTCAGCTTGATTTTGTACAGCCGGAGCGCTTTGAGCTCGAATATACGAATGCAGAAGGTGAGAAAGAGCGTCCTGTTATGATTCACAGGGCGGTACTCGGGTCCGTTGAGCGCTTCCTCGGCGTGATCATCGAACATTATGCGGGTGCATTTCCAATGTGGCTTGCGCCAGAACAAATTCGAATTGTGCCGGTAAGCGATGATTTTGTTCCATTTGCGCGTGAATTGCATGCGAAATTCATTGCGGAAGATATTCGTTCATCCGTCGATGATTCAAAGGAAGGAGTTGGAAAGAAAATTAGAAATAGCGCAAAGATGAAGACACCTTGGACCATTGTTGTTGGGGAAAAGGAAGTGTCCGGCGGAGACTTTACGGTGAATGTCTTTGGACAGGAAGATGACATCACTATTCCGGCTGATGATATTGTGAAGGCAGCGAAAGAGGCTGCAAGTACTCCAAATGCTTCCTAAGATCGTTGCCATTATTGGTCCAACCGCTTCTGGTAAAACTGACCTCGCTATCAAAATTGCGAAGGAATTTAATGGTGAAATCATTGCGACTGATTCTCGAACGATCTATCGAAAGATGAATATTGGCACAGCAAAGCCAACTCGTGACGCTGCTAATGAAGCTGCCGCGAAAGATATAACTGATCTATTCTCTGAAAAACCATATATGGTCGAGGGAGTACCGCATTGGGGTATCGATATTGTGAATCCAGATGAGGATTATTCTGTTGCTGATTTTAAGCATTATGCCGAGCAAAAAATCGATGAAGTCCTCGAGCGTGGATCTCTACCAATTCTTGCTGGGGGAACGGGTCTATATATTTCGGCCATTGTAGATAATCTTACATTCACGGATACGGATCGCAATGAAGATTTACGAAGGGAGTTGGATGAATTGAGTGATGCAGATCTCAAAAAACGATTAGAACATCTTGATGCAGAGGCAGCAAAAACGGTTGATTTTGGTAATAGACGAAGAGTAATTCGAGCTATTGAAATTGTAGAGATGACAGGAAAGCCTCTCGCGGAGCAGCAAAGAATGGGTAGTGCAAAATACGATGTATTACAAATTGGTATCGAAGTGAATAGGGAGGATTTATATGAAAGGATTAATGATCGTGTTGAACGAATGATTGCAGACGGGTTGGTTGATGAGGTTCGAGAATTGAAGCGTGAATATGGATGTGAAGTAAATGCCATGACGGGGATTGGGTATCGGCAGATCTGCGAGTTTTTAGATGGAAAGATGAAATTGCAGGATGCGGTTGAGCTGCTCAAAAGAGATACAAGGCACTACGCAAAGAGGCAGATGACATGGTTTAAACGTGATAATCGCATTGAGTGGGTTAAAAATACAGAGGAGGCTCTAAAAATTATTCGCGGTAAGTTTCAATCATGATGCGACAAAAATAAAAAAACGCAGACGTTCGAGTGAGGGCTTTGATTTGGAGGAAAGCAGGAAGTCATGGATGAGTAACGATGAAGTCTGCTGCGTCGGGTTCGACGCATAGCCCGTGAACGAATGCGTAGTGAAAAGTGCGCCCACCCAGCTCGCAGATGAAGACTCGAGTTGGATTTGGACAGTGGCTGGGTGGGCGCAAAGCAAAAGAACAGATGTACATTCTATAACATTCTATAAAGTATCTGTCAATAAAAAATAAGCCATTTAGGCTTATTTTAATTGTTGTCCAATGAGTTTTGCGGCAATGGCTGGATCGGCATTTCCTTTTGTTTCCTTCATGATTTGCCCAATGAAGAATTGCATTAATTTTTTCTCACCAGACTTGTATCGCTCAACTTCATCTGGATGCTCTTCAAAAACGGTTTCAAGTACGCCGAGAAGTGCATCCGCGTCATCAACGCGCTTTGCACCGAGCTCGTCAATGACATGACTTGGGTCACTACCGTCGTCGAGCATTTTAGCAAGCACTTCAAGCCCCTTTGTATTCGTCAGCTTTCCTTGAGCAATGAGGGTAATAAATTCTGCGAAGTTCTCGGGACTCACTTTCATGATACGGATATCCGTTTTTCTCTCTGCAAGCAGTCCGGGTAACTTATTCAGTAGCCAGCTTGTGAAGAGCTTATTCAACTTTTTACGCTCTTCCGGATCGGATTCGGGATCGATATCGGGTTGAGATTGCAGCCATGATCCAAGCTCGCTGAGCGCCTGCTCTGCAAAATTGGCAAGAGCCGGATCATCAACAATTTGCCGGACATCGGTTAATTTAAATCCATACTCACTAACAAGTCTTTTACGCTTTGCATCTGGCAATTCTGGCATGCTTTTTGCAATTTCTGAAGATAAATCTTTCAGCTCCATTGGCGGAATATCTGGCTCGGGGAAGTATCGATAGTCAGCTTCTCCTTCTTTGCTGCGTTGCTCAACTGTCATTTGCTTTGCGTCATTCCATCCGCGCGTTGTCGTGACGGCAGGGGGCGTATTCATTTCCCATAATTTGGTTTGACGCTTTATTTCATATTCAATTGAGCGTTCAACCGCTTTGAATGAGTTTACATTCTTGATTTCGGTCTTTGGATGCAGTGTCGTTTCACCAACTGGTCGCATAGAAATATTCACATCACAACGAAGATGCCCCTTTTCCATATCGCCATTTGAAACATCGAGTGTACGAACAATAGATCGCAATTCACGCAAATAGGCTGTTGCTTGTGCTGGCGTACGAAAATCTGGCTTCGTCACAATTTCGCACAGCGGAGTTCCGCCGCGGTTAAAGTCGACATATGTTTTTCCATCTTCACCGTGGATATTCTTGGCTGCATCCTCTTCAAGATGCAATCGTTCAATGCCAATGCGTGTAGCGTCTTCACCCGGTACCTCGAGGTCAAGATGTCCCTCGGACATGATCGGTAAATCATATTGAGAGATCTGATACGCTTTCGGCAAATCGGGATAAAAGTAATGCTTGCGATCGAATTTTGAATGTTCGGCAATTTGCCCATTCAATGCCAGCCCCAAAAGAATGGACCAATGAATGGCCTGCTGATTTGGTACGGGCAATACACCGGGATGTCCAAGACAAACAGGGCAAATATTCACATTTGCATTTGCAGAGTCCGATTGATTGTCGCACCGACAAAAAAGTTTACTTTTCGTTTTTAACTGGACATGTGTTTCCAGTCCAATAACAGCCTCGAATTTCATACGCCAAGCTTAGCACAGCACATTCGGACATCGCAACCATTGTTACTCGTGAGCTTGATCGAAATCCTAAACTTGCCGCGCAAACAAAGTATACTTTCCGAAACTGCCGCCACCTGCGAGACTGTCACATTGCATGCGGCAGGAGCGAGGAATTGCAAAACAGCCGATAGGAATGAACGCATCATTGCACTAAGAAAAATAAAGACATTCCTACTCTCTGTTTTGCCCGAGCGATGACGCTCTATGCATGTGACAAAGCGAGCACTGGCGGCGTTCTTTTGCTTACTTTTCTTTAAAGAAAAGTAAGATGAAAAAACAAGAGATCCCTGCCTGCCGGCAGGCGGGTTAAGCCCGGAATGACAGGTGGTAAACTCCCTTAAACTCCACGGGATGCCGGATCAAGTCCGGCATGACGTAAAACTCTTCAATCAAGCTTTCTTCTTCTCCTTCGTCTTTCGATAAAGCACGTAGATAGGTACAATGCTGAGCGGTGTGAAAATGACATAGAATCCCCAAGTCACGATAATATCGAGAATCCCAGCTGATCGCTCAAGCAGAGTTGGATTAAATGAGAGAAGATTTACCAGGGCAGATCCTCCATAGAATACGGCTGTATCTACGAGAATCGCAATGAGAGAAAGGAAGACAGCAATGAGGAGAATGGTGATAGCAACTGGCCACCAATTTCCTTTCACGAGACGCATGGATGACTTCATTGATTCAATAACCGTTTGGCCTTCGAGTACATATTGATAGCTGGCAAAGCTCAGCTCAACAGCATATTTAATCATGTAAACGAGCCCAATGATTAATCCAATCAAGAAGAGAATTGCACCAATAACGCCAACGGTTGATGAAGCTGATCCAAATCCTGCCACAACAATCAGTACTGTCCCTGGAATCATCGGAATGACAAGGCAGGCGGCGAGTATAAGTGATGTAAGAATACTGATTCCGATAGCGCCAAGAAGCCATTTACCTGAACTTCGGACAATGTCTCGCACGGAAGGAATTGATCGATTATAAGCTGTATCGCAGGTCCGTATAATTCCAATACTAATCCAAATTGACACAATAGGTGCCACAATAATTGTTGTGACAAGGCTCGCAATTGCAACGACAATTGTTAATGTTGTGAACGAATCACTGACGGCATTTACGAATGGTAGTTCATTGTATGTCGGTGCAAGAAAGAGAAGGACGGCTTGGAGAGTAGAAACAATGAAAAACCATGCAGCTATTTTCCAAAAGTATTTGAAATTATTGCGATAAAGCATCCATGCTTCATCAATGAATTTTCCGGGAGAAAACATAATTATTTGATTGATATTAATTTTTTAAATAATAATTCACTTTGATGCAGTGTTTCCTCGAGTGCCGTACCGGTGTCAATCGAATGAACAGATGTTCCAGTGGCTGTAAATATAGACTGAAATTCCTCGCTATGAAAAATGTTCTGATAAGCGATTAATTTCTCCATATCCTCATAAATGCCTTTCGACATCTCTGCTCGCTCGCGCTGCCTGGCCTGTGCAGTATCTGGATCGATGTATGTCAACACCAGATGATCCGGCGCATGCTTGATGGCATAGGTATTGCCAGGGAGTTTCATGACCTCCTCTTGGTTTATTGTATCATCCATATGGCCTTGATACACGATAGAAGTGGATACACTGCGGTCTTGTATGATAATTTTACCGGCCTTGATTGCGGGGACGATGAGGCGACGATACTGCATATGTCGGTCGAGTGAAAAAGCATGCGCTTGCTCGATAGCCTTATATTCATCTCCATTGAATGCTATTTCGTTACGAATTGATGACCCGATCCATGCCTTTGTTGGTTCGATAGTGAAATAAACATCATAATTGTCTATTTCGGAAAAGAGTGGAATTGAATCGTGATTTTTGTACCATTCCTGAGAATCAAATGCGCGAAGATTGCTTTGCGTGACCATATCTTTGACATGATTCAATATGGTTGTTTTTCCACTTCCGGCAATACCGTCAATGACAATAAATAGTCCCGATTTGCTCATAGATTTATTTACCTGTTGATCCGTGCCCGCCTCGATTCTTATCTCCCAATGCGTCTACTTGAGTGAATTCGGCGCGGATATGTGGAACGATAACACCCTGCGCAACGCGGTCACCAGGTGAGAATTTCTTTTCTTCATTCGTAACATTCTCGAGTATAAGAAATATTTCATCATCATTTCCTGAATAGTCGCTATCAATGACTCCAACGTCATTTCCCATTGTTACTCCGAGTTTGAGTGGCCCGGAAGATCTAGAGAATACAAGAAGAACATGATTCTGTGGCACTTCCATCGCAAGGCCGGTGCGCACAAGTTTCATCTGTCCAGGATTCAGCTGAACATCTTCTACGAGGTGAAAATCAAACCCGGCCGCCCCTTCTGTTTTGTATTCGGGGATGATTGCATCCGGATGAATCTTTTTTATCCTCACATTCATATGCAGATAGCTTAGCAGATAACTTAGCCATTTTTTGATCTTTTCCACATGTAAAATTGCCCAGAGTGGATTCTTCGCATAAGGTGATCGCGTGGCAGGGAGGGATGCGAACCATGCTTGCGCATATGAATAAACTCCCAACAGAATTTACACAAAGCCTTTGTCATGTTTTTCAGGACAAAGAATCAGGCGAATTATATGTCGCCATAGGTGACGGTCGGCAATTGCCGTATCGTCAATTTATACAGGATAGCGTTTTTCAAATGGCGCGGTCCTATTTTTTGTCTCCAACGAGCAATATTACAGCGGTCAATCCTCGTAAGCTTGCTGGACTTATTGGAGCGATGCTTGCTCGCCAATCTCGTGCGCCAGGAACGGTGATCGAAGTTCTTGTAAATGAATTCTTAGTTACAGATCCTGATGAGGCTGCGGAATTGGGTGTGAATGTAGGTGATCTAAGAGAAGGGAAGCTCGACGCGCTCATTGAACGTATTCTGATTCAATACGGCGATGATTCGGTTCAGGAGCTTGAATTTTCAACGGTTCTGTTCAACTCGGTTTCAAATCTTGCTGCGAAAGCGATTGAGGATAGGCGTCTCGGTGCCTTTATTGAACAATCAAGTCGCTACGTCTATTACAATCAAAAAGATCCGATCACGGATAGCTGGTATTATTATCGGCCAGAAGAAATACTGAATTCACATTTGAAGGATCGGTACATTGAAGTCATGGATGCATGCTTTGAATTGTATGCAAAGCTCGCGGATCAGCTTGAAACACATTATCGAAATATCAAGCCACTCGAGTCATGTGAATATGCGATTAAGCCAAATGACAAGAAAAAATACCGCTTCAATGAATTAGACAATCCAAAGCAGAAACGATTATTTAAACGCACATACGGTTTTGATATTCGGACAAAGGCGGCTGACACATCAAGAATTATGCTTCCTGCGGGGACACTTACGAGTCTTGCAATGGTGGCAAATGGCCGAACCTTCGAGCATCTTTTAAAGCGGCTCTATTCATCTCCATACGGTGAATTCAAGGATATTGCTCGCAAAGGGCATGAAACGCTCAACAAAGTCATTCCAAAATATGTGAAGCGGGCGAATCCGGAGGGAGAGAAATTCTGGATGCAGGTTGATGATGATATTCGAAATGATTTGCGAGAAGCCATTCCTGCGGCTATGAGTTTTGATGGTGATGATACGGAAGTGAAATTGCTCGATGTGCCTCGATTGATGTCGAGTGACCCAGATGCGCGCATTCACTATCTTGCGGCGGCGTATTTCCCATATGCTCGAACGGATTATGGGCGTATTGTGAATGAATTGCGAGCATTGCCAGCAGAGCGAGTTGCGGAATTATTTAGACATGCTATTGGCGCCCGTGAAACGCGGCGTGATCGGTCTCCTCGAGGATTCGAGCATGGGTATGATATTACGGCGGAAATTGTAGGGGACTTTGGAATTTTCCGAGATTTGCATCGCCATCGCATGTGTACACTTCAGTGGCAGCGTCCAAATCCGCATCTAGGATTTATTATCCCTCAGGATATTGTCGATATCGGTCTTGCTGATGAATGTCGAGCAGTTGAGCAGCAGGTGAGGGCGCTTTATGATGATATTTCTTCAAGCCTTGATCCGTATTTGGCCGAATATGTGACATTATTTGGTCACAAAATTCGTTTTACAATTGGTATGAATTTACGTGAATCGCAGCATTTGCTCGAGCTTCGAACCGTGAAGCAGGGACATCCGAATTATCGGCGTGTTTGTCAGAAGATTCACAACGAAATGAGGCGTCGCGCTCCGTGGATTGATGAATGTGATGTGCTGAAATTCGTGGATCATAACAGTTACAGTTGGGCCCGCGCTGATGCGGAAGCTCGGCAAAGTCAAAAAATGATTGAGCGCAAGATCGATGATGAAATGATTAATGAATAAAAAAAAGGGCCTTGATGGCTCTTTTTACTACCAAAATTCGCCAAAATAATCATATAAGTGTAGATCGGCACTTATATGGAAAAAGGGCTAATTTTAGCTATTTACCATTGACGAAGCCGTCATCTTTTGCTATTCTTACTCTTCCTTTACCAATCAGGGTGAGGATTCACGCGCTAGAAAAAGCGC
Source organism: uncultured Gammaproteobacteria bacterium (assembly GCA_964344415.1). GTDB lineage: Bacteria > Patescibacteriota > Patescibacteriia > UBA9934 > UBA9934 > CAYFMS01. Next base: position 35,865 of record CAYFMS010000002.1, read on the forward strand.
AAGGAGTTTGTCATGACGACCAACATTGTCACCGACGAGCAGCTGGGCGTTCTCGCCCGGCGTCAACATGATCTTTCAGGTCGATTCATCGACTGCGACGCGCAGCCTTTCGTCCCGGACGGTTGGAGTGTGGAAGAGCATCGCAAGGGCGGGCTGCTAGAGTTCGATCCTGCAAAGATCGAACTCTACCTCGACCGCCGGCAGAAGAGTGGTAAGATCGTCGGCCATTATTTCCGGCAGAAGCTGGTAGATAAGCCTGTGCTCAACGCATGCGTGCTCGACCACCTGCTCGCCAACACGGCTCTCATCCCAGGGGATTGGAAGCGTGATGAACAGGGCAGGACACGCTATATTTACTTCTGGGGAACGGTTTACCGCGACTCGATTGCCTATCAGCGCGTGCGTTACCTCTGCTGGAGCGGCGGGCGGTGGCAATGGCGCTCCGGCGAGCTCGACCGCGGCTGGCACGATCGGGGTCCGGCTGCGATTCTAGCGAGTTAAGAACTGAGGGCTTTGGGACTTTGAACTTCTGTTCTTTGTCCCTTGACTCTTTGTCCTTTGCTTCGCTAGGGGTTATGAATGACAGGAATATCATTCATAACCCCTTTTTTAATCTTGCTTGAAATGCTTTGAAAGTCTTGGTCCGATTTGTCGATAGTAATTATTGCTCAGCTCGGGCGCTCCATAAGAAACGGTTGTTGGTTCTATGAGTCTGCTGTACACCATTTGGCAAATAGGCTGGCCATCGCGGAGTATGAAATCATTATCATGCGTAAATACTTCGAGTACGGCAGGTGATCCGAGTGTTTCTCCTGAAGTTCCATAGCCAAATCCAGGGTCAAAAAATCCGGCATAATGAGATCGAAATTCACCTTTACTGACATCATAAGGCACCATTTCAACGGCATATTCATTCGGTACGCGTATTCCTTCCTTCGTTACGAATATATAGAATTCATCTCTTTTCATGATGAGCTGGCCATCTCGTGGTCTTTCGATGGGTTCGAAGAAATCGAGCGGGTTATAGTCTCGGCGGCTATAATCGAGCACTTTACTTGTTGTTGGGTAACATTTATATCCAATAATTTCTTCACTTGTAAGGTCAATGGTCATGGTGATTCCTTGCGCGCCAACGAATTGAGGGGCGGGCAGAACGGCATGATTGAGCCCGCGCAGCAGGCCATAGCGATTGTACTCGCTCTGATATTCCTGTGCATTCAAAAGGGCATCGTCCGTAAAGAACATCATTTGATTTAGTCTTTCACCCTCACTGAGTTTAACGGGGAATGATTTCGGAATAACCTCAAGCCATAATTCACCGCTATATCCACGTGGAGCGAAATCGAAAGATGAAACGCCGTCAACAATAAGGCGAGTTTGCAAATTCACGCGCCCCGTACTTGATTTATTATTTGTCCGCGCAAAAAGAGCGTCCGGTAAATCAAGCCGTTCATTTAACCTAATCAGATAAACACAATTGAGCTCGAGCGGTTGGTCAATCGATGTCTGGAAAAGTGATCCATGCTTTACAATGTCGCGTATGGATTCATGACGCTTTGGCAAAAAGCTACCCTTCATTCGGTACGCCTCTGCTGAAATCGAAAGGTCAATTGATGACGGCTGTAAATGCTCTCTCTGTGATCCGGTTACATGACCGGCACTGAGCAGTGTTTCTAAATGCTGATACGCAAGCGTCCCCCTCGATTGCGCGATATCTTCTAGACGCTTCATAATGAAACGATCTTACCATATATACACATCCCGAGATCCGATCTACTTATCCACAGCCAAAGTCGGACATTGAATGTGGATAACTCAATAAAAAAAACCGCCGGTGGGGCGATTTTTTCTTTTTTAGAATTGTGCTAGATCGAGGGCGATTGCAGGTCCCATCGTGCTCGCAATATATGCGCTCTTGATATAAATACCTTTCATGGCATTTGGTCGCGCTTTTTTGATCGCTTCGATTGTCGTGCTCAAATTCTCTTCAATCTTTGCATCTTCGAATGATGCTTTTCCAATTATCGCATGAACATTAGAAGTGTTGTCATTCTTGAATGCTGTCTTTCCGCCTTTTTGCTCTTCGATCATCTTGGCAACATTTGGTCCAACAGTATCTGTTTTCGGATTCGGCATCAGTCCGCGTGGTCCAAGTACACGTGCAGCTTTTGCAAGCTTCGGCATCATGCTTGGCACGGCTACGGCAACATCGAATTCGATTTTTCCTGTATTGATGATTTCAGCGATTGTTTCTTCGGTACCGACGATATCAGCGCCAGCGTCCTTTGCTGCTGTCTCATTCGCGCTGTCTACGAATGCCGCAACACGCGTTACCTTACCCGTTCCATGTGGCAAAACAACCGTTCCACGGATTTGCTGATCACCCTTCTTTGGGTCAATCCCGGTTCGAAGATGCAATTCAACAGTCTCGTCGAACTTTGCTGTCGCAAGTTCTTTCACGAGCTTTGAAGCTTCTTCGATTGTATATAACTTTCCAGCTTCAACTTTCGTCTTAGCGTCATTAAATCTTTTTCCTGACATAACTATGTTTATAGTGGTTAGCGCCTTTCGGCTCCCACGGTTTAAATTAGTATCGTCTTATTGTGGACGAAGTCGATGAGTCCGTGAAGACTCATCTCATCGGCCAAAATTAGCTTTTTATCTTTTTCCAATCCCTATATACAATTCTGAAATGTAAAAGGAAAAGTGGAAGCGCGACAAGTAATGTGGCAAGACTTTGAACTGCCTGACTTGCTTCAGACTGTCTATGTGATGTCACGGCGCGTGCATTTCGAGATTCACATGCCTCAATTCGTTCCTCTTCTGAAATCTCATTTTCCGCATCGATATCCTTGATTGGATCTGGATACATGTCGTACTGATCTAAGCAAGATTCGAGATATGCCGGAACATTCGCGGCGGGGAAGATATACGTTTTGAGCCCGGTATTCAAGAGACTTCCCAGGGCTATGGATACGATCACAAGTGTCACGGCCGAAACCACGACAAAGTAGAGTCGTACGAGGAATGAAGTTGCTGCATTCATAGTAAATGGGTTAATAACCCGAATGATACTATATTATTTGATCTCTACACCCATTTGACGGCAAGTACCGGCAACGATGCGCTTTGCCATTTCAACATCTGTTGTATTGAGGTCTGGCATTTTAACCTTTGCAATCTCTTCAAGTTGAGCATCGGTAATGCTTCCAACTTTCTCGATATGCGGCTTTCCTGAACCACTCTTGATTCCAGCAGCTTTCTTTACAAGTTCAGCTGTTGGGGCGGTTTTTAGGATGAAGCTGAAGCTTCGATCTTCGTAAATAGTTAGTACCGCTGGTACAACTTCTCCGCGGCGATCTTGTGTCGCAGCATTGAATTGATTCACGAAGTCTTGAATATTTACACCATGCTGACCGAGGGCCGGTCCAAGTGGAGGTGCTGGCGTTGCAGCTCCGCCCATAGCCTGGACTTTCATGGTTGTAAGAACTGGTTTTGACATACGATTTGTCTTTATAGTAGATTCCCGAGCTCGCGAGCAACTACATCGTTTATTAGTGGTGGGATTTTGCCAGAATTTGCTGTTTTTGTCAATAAAAACCCCGTGAAGGGGCTTTTGATTTTTGTGTAACAAGAATCTCTTACACTTTTTTCACCTGCAAGAAGTCTAGCTCCACAGGTGTTTCGCGTCCGAATACGGAAACGAGAACCTTGACTTTACCGCGTTGTTCATCAACTTCTGAAACCTTACCTTGCTGACCTTTAAATGGTCCGTCAGAAATAAGAACAGGATCGTCTTTGTGCAGGTCAACCTTGAACTCAGGCTCATCAACACGTGTTCGCTTGAGAAGTGCTTCCACTTCTTCTGGCGCGATTGGGGTAGGGGTTGTTCCTGCACCAATGAATCCAGTTACATTTGGGGTATTTCGAACGACATACCAAGAATCATCTGTCACAATCATTTCAACGAGAACATATCCGGGAAAAATCTTTTCCTCGACAATGCGTCGTTTTCCATTCTTGATTTTGATTTTCTTTTCTTTTGGCACGATGACATCGAAGATTTTCTCTTCCATATCCATTGTGCTGATACGCTGCTGAAGATTTTCTGTCACTTTTTCTTCATAGCCACTGTATGTATGGATTGCGTACCAACGCCGACCATATTGAGCTGTTTGTTTTGCCATATAACTTGTTATTTTGCACGTAGACTTTGCTGCAACTTTGCTCCTCGACATTGTACGTTTCAGTACAATTTACTGCGGTGCGCGTTGCGCCGCGTATTAGAGCAAAATTCCTGCGTTAAATATTGAATAATGTTAAATTATTATTTTACAGACCGATAAGCGCTCCGAGGCCAAGATTCAAAATATAATCGAGCGCTCCGAAATATGCGGCTGCCAAAATGACTAAAATGATCACAAGAATACTGTAACGAATCACTTCTGTCCGTGTCGGCCAGGTGACTTTTTCGAGTTCTTCTTTCGATCCTCGTAAGTATGCGAAGACTTTTTTCATAGTTTTTAAGATTTTTAAAAAGCCCTGTTGGGCCATCAGCAATGAATATAACGCATTTTATTTCCTTTGACAAGGCTTTTTTGGATAAAAAAATGCCCGCAGCCACCCCCGAGCTTTCGATACTTTCGAAAGTGGGTAGCTGCGGGCCGGTCCAATAGGCAGTAGCTGGACCACGACCTCGCAATCGATGTAAACCTACCGGACTTTCCCCTTTTTGTCAATAGGATCAGACAAAAAACCTGATGTTTTGGTATTCACCAGGCTTTAAATGAACATTAAAACATCTTGAACAATTTGAACGGGCGCAAAACGGTTGCTACACATCCAGATTCGTCACTTCTTTCGCATGCGTTTGAATGAATTTCTTTCGCGGTGCTACATCGCTTCCCATCAAAATATCGAATGTATCATTGGCGATTTCAGCGTCTTCAATCGTTACAACTTTCATTTTTCGTGTTGCTGGATCCATCGTTGTTTCCCAAAGCTGTTCAGGATTCATTTCACCAAGACCCTTATACCTTTGAATATTAACTTTCACACCAGCCGTTTCAACGACTTCTGCCTCCATAGCATCATCCTCAACCGTTTCAGCCTTCTTTTTCGCTTTTGCCGCTTTCATCTTTGTAAGTTCATCGATGGCTGCTTCTTTCTCTTCGTCGGTGTATGCATATCTAAAATTCTTACCCACTTGAACTCGATAAAGAGGTGGCATTGCAATAAAGACATGGCCTTCGCGAACAAGTTCAGGGAAGTATCGGAAAAAGAGCGTGAGAAGTAGCGTTCGAATATGCGCGCCATCAACATCCGCGTCGGTCATGATGATGACTCGTTCATATCGAAGCTTTTCCAGATTGAATCCTTCACCAATATTTGTTCCAAGTGCAATGATGAGGTTTTTGATTTCATTATTTGAAAGCAATTTGTCGAGACGAGCTCGCTCCACATTCAGAATTTTTCCGCGAAGTGGCAAAATCGCCTGATTGTCTCGATTGCGTCCCTGTTTTGCACTACCGCCAGCCGAGTCTCCCTCCACAATATATAGTTCGGAATTTTCGGGGTCCTTACTTGAACAATCTGCGAGCTTTCCTGGAAGCATTAATCCCTCGAGTGCTCCTTTACGAAGAACGGTGTCACGTGCAGCGCGAGCAGCAGCACGAGCCCTGGCAGAAAGAAGGGCCTTTCCAATAATATCTTCCGCGTCTTTCGGATGCTCCTCAAGATAAATAGCAAATGCTTCAGCAAAAATGGCATCAACAGCGCCACGAGCTTCTGGATTTCCGAGCTTTCCTTTTGTTTGCCCCTCGAATTGAGGCTCAGCAACTTTAACGCTAATCACAGCCGTCAGACCTTCGCGTACATCATCACCCGTCAAATTGCTATCCTTTTCTTTCAAATATCCTTTATCGCGAGCATAGGTATTGAGCGTTCGGGTAAGCGCGCTTCGGAATCCAGCAAGATGCGTTCCGCCATCAGGGTTGGTGATATTGTTGGCAAAACAGCGAACATTTTCGTGGAATTCCTTTGTGTACTGAACAGAAATCTCAACATCAACCTCATCATGCTTTTTGTGAACATAGAAAACGTTCGGATGCTGAGCTTCCTTTTTCTGATTCAAGTATTTGGTATAGGAAGCGACTCCACCCTCGAAATAGAATCCATAAGGAATGAGTTCATCACTTCGTTCATCAAATACCTCAACATGAATTCCGGCAGACAGATATGTTTGCTGGCGCAAATGTTCGATAATAGTATTAAAATTGTATTCCGTCGTTTCAAAAATGCTGTCATCAGCCTTGAATCGAATCATTGTTCCGGTTTTCTTGGTTTTTCCTGTTGCCTTTACCTTTCCTTGTGGAGCACCAATTTTATATTTCTGTTCCCAGATTTTTCCATCACGATATACTGTCGCCTCAAGATCTGTTGAAAGAGCATTCACAACAGAAACACCAACACCGTGAAGACCTCCGGAAATTTTGTATCCACTTTCTTCGCCGCCGAATTTTCCACCAGCATGCAGCTTCGTCAATACAAGCTCAAGCGCCGAGACCTTTTGTTTTTTGTGAACATCAACAGGAATTCCTCGACCATCATCCTCAACTTGAACCCAACCATCTTTTTGCAAGCGAATCGTAACCTTGCTGGCATGTCCTGCCATCGCTTCATCGAATGAGTTATCGACAACTTCCCAAATCAAATGATGAAGCCCTTGCGGCCCCGTCGATCCGATATACATTCCTGGACGTTTTCGAACTGGCTCCAGTCCCTCGAGTACGGTAATACTTTGCGCACTATAATCCTTTCCTCCCGTTCCTTTTTTCTTCGCCATAATGGCAATATTTTACCACAGGATGTACATCAAAACAATGACTGCTGTGATATGATTTCGCTATGGATGAGAATAAAAAGCAACTCGATTCTGCTTATAAGGATATTGAGAAAGACTACAGGCGAGGCATAACGCTGACGCAGTTTTTGCCGCGGGCGAAGCGGGCGTTTTATGTCATATGGGCCATTGTCGATATCGCACTTCTTTTATTCTTTTTTGGATTTATCACTTGGTATCTCATTAATGGGATTTTTGTTGAGAAGCGGACGGTGGCGCGTATTGGGTTGAATTTAGGGACTCATCATGACATAACCGGAGCGAATCAGGCCGAGGCATTGGTGACGAGCGACCCTCTACTTTTTGCGAGTGGGGATCGATTTGATTATGTGGCCGAGATAGAGAATGGAAATGATGATTGGTATGCAGATTTTCGATATTATTTCAAAACAGCGGAAGGAACGACTGATTTTGAGCGAGGTTTTGTGCTTCCTGGGGAGAAAAAAGTGCTTGCTTCGATAGGGCAGGACATTGGCGGGCGTAATGCTGATTTAGTTATCGAGGATTTAACTTGGCATCGCATTGATGCGAGAGAGGTTGGTGATGCGGATATTTGGTTTGCCGAGCATCGTGATATTGAAATTCTTGATGTGAGTCATGGGGCAGGAGCGATTATTGGTGACCAATCGTTGATTCAGACGACATTTTCGGTGATCAATAATTCCCCATATTCGTATTGGACAAGTGATTTTTATGTTGTGCTTCGTCGAGGGAAGACGATTGTTGGGGTGAATAAGGTTCAGCTTGCGGGCCTTGTGGCTGGTGAAGAACGTGATGTGAAAGTAAATTGGTTTAATGGTGTTCCTGCCGGTGCGACAGCTGATGTGGAGATGTCGATCAATTTCTTCGATGAGGATTTATACATGCCAAACCCCGAGGACGGCGCTGATGAAATTTTGGATTTTCTTTAGAGAAAAGTTGGGGAAGTTAGAAAAGCGAGTAAAGTTGGGGGAATGAGATGCATGGAGGAGATAGAAGAGATTCAGGAGACTTATGAGCTTGTAGGTTTTAGGTGGTAGCTTGTAGGGTTGTTGTCATCCAGGATCTTCGCTTTCGTATTACGATGGATTCCGGCTCGGAGGCCGGAATGACGTGAAGCTCCTAAATCTCCTTTGTCTCTTTCGCACCTAAATACGTATATCTGTACCATCTGTACATCCGTAACGACAACCTAAAACCTAATAGCTACGTGCTGGGTACTACGCTATAATGTCCGCATGTTGCTGCGAAGCATTTTAAAAAAATTGGTAAAACTTGACTGGCTGATGATTCTATCCGTCTTTGCTCTCTTTATTTTTGGCTTATCGGCGATATATTCGGTTGAGCTTTCACATGCAGCTTCAGACTTTATTTTTCTGCGCAAACAATTGATAGCGGCTGGGATTGGGTTGGTTATTGGGGTGGCCGCAATGAGCATGCATTACATGCAGTGGCGAAATCTGGCGCGTATTCTCTACATCACTGGTGTCATTTTACTTATTCTCGTTCTGATTTTTGGAACAACGGTACGTGGAACAACAGGTTGGTTTGTATTTGGTGGATTCTCATTTCAGCCGGTTGAGTTTATGAAGCTCGGGCTTGCGGCCGAGCTCGCGAGATTCTTTTCAAAGCTCGGCCGCCCAAATATCGGTTGGCGCGAAATAGGAATTAGCGGCTTTTTAACATTCATACCGACTGTTCTCACAATGATGCAGCCGGATCTTGGGAGTGCCATGCTTCTTGTGGGGATGTGGATGATTTTCCTTTTATTTGCAGGGGTGAAAATGAAACATGTCGCGGCGTTTATTTTGGCGACAATTATAATTGGTCTTTTTTCGTGGCAGCTTGTTCTGCGTGACTATCAAAAAGAGCGAATAGCGGTATTTATGAATCCAGGTCTTGATCCACTTGGAGCTGGTTACAATATTACGCAAGCAAAAATTGCCATTGGGTCCGGAAAAATTCTAGGCCGAGGTCTTGGTTCTGGGTCGCAATCACAGCTACGCTTTTTACCAGAAAGCCAAACTGACTTCGTATTTGCTGTTATTGCAGAGGAACTCGGATTTTTAGGTTCCATGTTTATCTTTCTCGCCACAGCTCTCTTACTTTCAAGAATGCTCAGGCTTGCCTATGGCAGCAGGGATCCATTTGCCTCCTATCTTGTCATTGCAATATTCGCACTCTTTTTTGCGCAGATTTTCCTAAATATCGGTGTGAACCTGTCTTTATTGCCAGCAACAGGTGTCGCATTGCCATTTGTGAGTTACGGAGGAAGCTCGCTTCTTATATCCTTTTTACTTATCGCTATTGTGCAATCTGTAGCAATCGAGTATCGTCCTCAGGGAAAAAATGATCATGGTATACTTGATATGCCCATTACATTATGAAAAAACATGACGAAGAAGGCCTGCAATTGATGTCTCATTGCAGCAAATGCAAGTCACGATTTACAAAGGAGGAATTACAATATATTGGGGAAGAAAATGGGGGTACGATACTTCATATTTCCTGCGGAACTTGCAGGCAAAATATGCTTGTATCAACCCTGAAAAAGGATGGTGGAATTATCTGTCAGGGCATGATTACAGATCTGTCTTTGGATGATGCAAAGCGCATGCTGAAAGCGGGGAAAGTGTCGATTGATGATGTTTTATCGATTCATGAAGCGCTTCAGCTTGACAATTTTATGAAAATCGGTTGAAATACGGCCAAAATAAGGTATGGAAACAATGACACTTACGGCGACGAGCCGACAAGAAATGGGGCGAAAAACAAATGCACTTCGCGCAGAGGGGCAGGTACCGGCAGTTGTGTACGGACTTGATGCTGAACCAAAGAATATTGTGATTGCTCGCAATGACTTTGATCGCGTTTTGAAAGGCGCTGGTGAAAGTACGGTAATTCAGCTTAGCATTGATGGAACAGAAGAGCCTGTGCTTATTCAGGATATTCAAAGAAATCCACTTACGGAATTCACTACACATGTTGATTTTCGTCGGGTAGACATGAATACGGCTGTTGAAACATCTATTTATATTTCTATCATTGGTGTATCTCCAGCGGTGAAGGACTTGGGTGGAACGCTTATTCAGAGTGTTGATGCAATTGACGTAAAGGCTTTGCCATCTGCGCTTGTGAAGGAAATTGAAGTTGATGCTGCAAAGATTACGACATTTGAAGATGCGATTCACATTTCAGATCTTGTTCTTCCAGAAGGTATTGAATTGCTTTCTGATCCGGAACAGACAATTGCAACGGTTGCTCCGCCTCGTGTCGAGGAAGCCGTAGTAGTATCAGAAGATACCGAAGGTGAAGCAGGTGACTCTGAGGAAGGTCAAACTGAAGAAAATCAAGCGGATGCCGAGTAAGAAAAAGAAAAAAGGAGGTTGGGAAGTCGAGTTTAAGAAAAAACTCGCTTCTTTTATTTCAGGGTTAAAAAAATGGAGTAAAGATGTCGCGGGCGGGACATTTTCAAAAGAGGTCATCGCCGGTGGAATTGTCATGATTGGTGTGATTGCGGTTATTATTTTTGGCTTTCTCGCATCAAATAAAAATGTGCCACTTCCTGAAATTTCAATTCCTTCGGGATCTGGACCGACACATCCCTTAACGGGCAAGTCAGTTGATCAATCTCTCGATGATTCGCCAAGAGTTTTTGCAGTCATGGTTGAGAATGCGGCAGATGCCTGGCCTTTGTCGGGAATCAACGAAGCTTTTCTTGTGGTTGAAGCCCCAGTCGAGGGGGATATTCCTCGTTTTATAACGTTTTTTCACGAGGACAATGACACACAAAAAATCGGTCCAGTTCGCAGTGCGCGGCCATACTATCTAGATTGGGCAGCGGAATTTGATGCACTATATGCACATGTCGGAGGTTCGCCGGAAGCTTTGGATTTGATTGCGAATTCCGACCTGCGAGATGTCAATGAATTTTTCAATGCCGACACATTCTATCGGCAACATAGTGGGCGATTTGCACCACACAATGTTTTTACCTTTATTGATCTACTTACTGATGCATGGGATACAAAATCATTTGAGAATCCAGATTATGAGTATTGGAAATTTGAAGAAAAGTCTGCCCAGGGTGGTGAATCGGTAGAAATTGATTGGGCTGATGGATCTCTTTATGATGTTTTTTGGGAATTTGATTCATCTGAAAATGCTTATCTTCGCCATCAGGGAAATGATGTCATGGAGCTCGAGGATGGAGAGAATATTTGGGCGGACAATATCATCGTCATGGCTACCGATATCCGCACAATTGATAATGTCGGCCGAAAAGAAATCCGCACAATAGGGGAGGGTGATGCAATGATTTTTAGGCGTGGAGTGTCTGAACTGGTGACATGGAAAAAAGAGAGTGCAGAAGATCGATTGCGATTTTTTGACGCTTCCGGAGAGGAAATTACTTTACAGTCGGGTGTGACATGGATTGAAGTAGTATACGATCTCGATCAAATTGAAATAAAGAATGGACAATAGACTAGGCATGTCTTAAAGTGAGTGAAGGAGGTTTGCATGAAGGATGTCTTTTGGCTTATCTTGCTACATGTCATTGGATTCGTGGGATTCGTGCTTGCGATCACGATGGCATATGAAGCGCATCGTAGAGATCAGTTCATGACCGTCGTAGCTTTACTCGCGGTCGCACTGATTTTGCATGTGGCTTCAGGGGAGCTCTTTCACAGGATGAGGCAGAATGTGAGGCTTGTGCTGCGTTCTAAGAAACGGGAGAAGGGAGTGTTGTATTTGCAGGAAACTCCAATAGAAAAAGAGGGCAGGGTGCTTGCATTCAGGCAGAATGACACTATGTCGGATGGTTCAGGCGATGACGCCGCGTAAGGGAAGTGATGCTTCTCTTTTTTATTTAACCTTGAAATGAGCGAATCGTGTTTTCCCATTGAGATCTTCAATAAAGTGAACGGTAGACGATGGAATGTATTTCTTAGACTCTGACATTGTTACATCTTTTTGCCTCGGGTCTATTTCGATGAGGAGATCAACAGTTTTTGGTAATGCATCTCGACTTTCTGATATCTGCTTGAGCAGTGCGCGGTAATGGTCGAATCCGTCTATTCCAGAAGTAATAGCGGTCTGTGGCTCAAAATTCTTTACATCTGGATCAAGAAAATCCCAATCCCGTTCAGGTATATAGGGGAGATTTGCGATGATGACTCCATGAAGACTTCCAGCTAAACTCACATTATTATTCAGAATAGGATCAAGCAAACTTCCTTCAGAAAATGTGATCAAATGTTCTACATGTAGATTTTTTGCATTTTTTCTTGCTATTTCGAGTGCATCACTGCTCATATCCGTTGCGATAATCGGAAGACGTGTTTCGCAAGCAAGGGTGATGGCGATTGCACCTGATCCGGTCCCAATATCAGCAATAAATGTCCCGTCTTTTATAAGGGGGAGGGTATATTCTATTAAGCTTTCTGTTTCAGGCCTCGGAATGAGCGTTGATTCATTTACAAGAAATTCGCGCTTATAAAAACCTTTTTTACCTGTAATATATGCAATGGGTTCATGTTGCTTGCGCCTTGATATCCAGTCCTGATAGCGCGCGGCTGCATCGGAGCTTATTTCATCTTCCATATGCATGACGAGATAGCTTGGACTTTTTTGCAGAATCTCAGCGAGTAAAAACTGGGCATCTAATTTTGCATTATGAATATCGAATCGTTTCTCATGATATGTTTCAGACAGTTCCGATTCACCAAAATGCAATGCCTCGAGAATATTCATAATTTATTCGGAATCGATATTCTCACTTGCGAGCCGAAGTGCGGATACGATGTGGTCAATTGATCCGTTCAAAATGTCATCAAGATTATGCCAGCTTTGCTTTATGCGATGATCTGTAACGCGATCTTGGGGGACATTATATGTCCGAATTTTTTCACTGCGATCGCCGGTACCAATTTGGCTGCGCCTTGCATCGGACTCCTCCTTCATCTTTTTTTCCTGTTCATGAGCAAAAACGCGTGCACGGATAATCTCGAGCGCCTTTTCTTTATTCTGTTTTTGCGATCGCTCCTGTTGCGAATACACCATAATTCCCGTAGGGATATGGATGATTCGAATAGCTGAATAGGTCGTATTTACAGATTGACCACCGGCACCCGTTGATGTTGTTGCTTCGATTTTCAAATCATTCATGTCTAGGTGAAAATCTTCCTGCTCAACTTTAGGAAAAACGGCTACGGTCGCTGTAGATGTGTGGACGCGTCCTTGCTTCTCAGTGCTTGGAACTCGTTGAACGCGATGAACACCGGATTCAAATTTCATATCACCATAGGTTCCCGATCCAGTAATTTCGAAAATGATTTCTTTCAAACCGCCGAGGTCATTGGAACTTTCGGATGAAATCGATATTTTTCTTGCATTATCCTCGCTGAATTTTGAATACATGCGGAAAAGATCGCCTGCAAAAAGTGCAGCTTCATCACCGCCAGCGCCAGCGCGAATCTCAACAATGGCATCATGCGAATCAAGTGGATCCGGTGGAATAAGTGCGAGCTTTAGCGCTTGCTGTAATTCTGGAATTTTTTCATTGAGCTCATCAATTTCGCTTTGAGCAAGATCTTTCATTTCTTCGTCCTCAGTTTCTTGAAGGGTCTGCTTTGCCTGATCTAAATATTTTGATGATCGTTCAAGCTCTTTTGCAATATCCAGAATATGACGTGCATGATTGAATTCTTGATTTACTGTCTTGAGCTTTTTTTGATCAGAAATGACAGCTGGATCAACCAATTGCGCTTCCAGTAGTTCGCGTTTCTTCTCGTATTCTTCAATATATTTTTGGTAATTCATAGTCTTGAAAATAATAACATGCAAATACAAAAACACTCGTGAAGAGTGTTTTTGTGAGGTGGCTATTTTTTGTGCATTTCTGCTTTTTCAGCTTCCTCGCGCTTTTCTTGCTTAGCCTGTGCTCGTTTCGCCTTCTTTTCAAGCTTTGCTTGATGATTACGAACGGCATCTGCTTTTGCGCCCATTCGCTTTTCGAATTTCTCAACACGACGTGCCGTGTCAACAATTTTCTGCTTACCAGTATAGAATGGGTGGCAATTTGAACAGAGCTCAACATCGGTATGATCCTGAGTAGATCCGACCGTGAATTTCTGCCCGCATGCGCAAGCGATTGTTGCGCTTGAATTGTAATTTGGATGAATATCAACCTTCATAGTAGTAAAAAGTGACCGAACTTTAACATGAGCAGGGGAGTATGTCAATACAATTGCTCGGTATTCGCAAAATTGTCCACAGCAAGGTTAAACCTTGAGCGTCACTTATCCACATCAAGGTTTAACCTTGAAATCGGCTACCTGTGGATAACTTTGATTTTTGGCTAGGGTAGGGGGAGAATTGTACATAATTTTGCCAGATTAGGCTTGACATGCCGTTTTATGGTTGTTAAGTTCCGGTCTTCGGAAAAAAGTATGAATATTTCACTAGTTTTAGCAACAAAATCAAAAAATCTAATTGAGCAAGCTCCCCTACTCTGTCAGGAATATATAAAAGACGAGTATGATGCATGTATTGTCGATATGTCATCTAAGCGAAGTCGGAAGGAGGATGGCATTACAATATTTGGTGCATATGCCGGAATGCTTCATATTCTTTTACGCGCAAAAATTCAGATAGTGCATGTTTTAGGACAGCGGTCAGGTTTATTTGTAAAACTATTGTCAGTACTTCGGCCCAATGTTCGCATTATTGCCACGATTGACTCGGTGCATGATTTTCGTGAAATGCGATCTGGCATAAGGCGTGCTTTCATGTCTCTGAGTGAAAAATGGACATTGCGTTGCGCGCATCGAATTATTGCGACAAATCCCCTATTGGAAACGATGTTGCACGGTAAACAAATAGATATTATTCCAAATACCGTACTTCCAAAGCGTGCAGCTTGCGACCCAGTACTTTTGCAGTGTTATGGAATAAACAGCGCGCAGTATGTACTCGCATATCTGCATACTGACGATAAAGAGCGATATGATCATTTAATGAAGGCGTGGAAGAATTTAGAAAATGATGCGAAAGGTGCATGCAAACTTGCCATTGTATTTATGGGGTCTGAAAAACCTGTGATGCCTATTGTGAAGGATGAATCCATCCGATACTTCTCAAATATCAAGGGAGATGTTTTGGCATCAATGCAAATGGGTGCTCGATGTGTAATCATTCTTGATGAGTCAAATGGAGCACTTCCCCTACTTGAACGGTCCTGGAGCTTTGGAAAGATGGTCATTGCGTCTGACTCGGTAACGGATAATGAATATGCAATTCAGTACGCAAGTGGGTCGGTGGATCAATTAGCCGAATGTATGCGAGCAGTATTGTCAGGACAGAGTATTACAGACACTGCCGGACATCGCGCGAGAGTATTTGTAGAAACATATCAACATCCACATGTGATTGCTCATGCCTA
This sequence comes from uncultured Gammaproteobacteria bacterium, assembly GCA_964344415.1. Taxonomy (GTDB): domain Bacteria; phylum Patescibacteriota; class Patescibacteriia; order UBA9934; family UBA9934; genus CAYFMS01. Next base: position 51,188 of record CAYFMS010000002.1, read on the forward strand.
TACGGGCATGTATGAGCGGCTGCTCATCGATTTGCATGGAGATGTGGCAATGAGAATATAAAAAGGCCCTCATGAGGGGTCTTTTTTTATACTGTCTGGATTTGGTGAAAAGGGCGTATTCTTGATTCTCCATTGCTCGACAAATTGGCCGATGCCCGACGTATCGCGTTTTTTGCGAACGGTCGTTGTTGATTGAGACCATTTTAATAATGATTCGAAATTAATTTTATATCGTCCATGAACGACGATATAGCTGATCTCTTTTTTTGCAATAGCGCGCCGTATTGTCCGTGAACTGATACCGAATAGCTTTGCGGCTTCTGATACGGATAGGCGGATAACATTATCAATACTCATACATTCATTTATTTTATCCACATTCTAAGTCGGACATTGAATGTGGATAAGTTATATATTTGTCCACTCTAGTGTAGACAAATGGAGAAGTTAAGTCAAAAATAATTGCAAAATATGGCTAGTGAGAGTAATTTTTTAGTCTATAGAACATTACTGTAATGTTTTCGTTCAAATAACGACATAGTAAATGTCCATGCGACGACAAAAATTTCTTTTATTCCGTGTCTACAGATTTCGTGACGCAAAAGCATATGGAAAGCTCTATGATGCCTATGCGCCGAGAATTCGACGCTATGTAACATTTAAACTTCCAAGCCGTGATGACGTGGATGAGCTTACGGGTGAAGTGTTCTTGCGAGGCTGGGAATATGCAACATCGAGTCAGGTGGAGAATGCAAATGCCCTTTTCTACCGCATAGCGAGAAATCTGATTGCAGATTTCTATCGATCTCGACGCATTACTGAATCTCTTGATAATACTGATGAGATCGCGAGTCAGGCGAGAAAATTCACAGAAGAACTCGATTTAGAGGAAGAAAAGAAATTGATTCTCAAGTCGCTACAAAAATTGAAGGAGGAATATAAGGAGGTGCTGATCATGAAATACCTCGATGAGATGTCTACGAAAGAGATAGCTCAAGCAATCGATAAAACGGTGAATAATGTGCGAGTCCTGCTCCATCGAGCAAAACGTGCCTTAAAGGAAATCCATGAATAAAGCCATTGAACAATTGAAGAGCATCAAAGATTGCAAGCAGGCAGGTTATGCCGATGCCAATGTTCATGCTTCTAGCCGAGAAAAGCTGATGCAGGCAATCGCGCATGGTCAGCGCGAGCATGTTCAGCATCACGCGGAAGTTCGTGGTGGACTTGCATATTTGCGATTTGCCTTTGCCGACCTGATCTCTTCACCTGCAATAGGAATTGCATCGATGGCATTGTTATTATTTGGCGGCTTGACGACAGTGTCGGCTGCTTCTTCAAGTTTGCCAGGAGATCCACTCTACGGATTAAAGCTCGCAACGGAGCGTGCACAGCTCCAATTAGTTTCTGCTGATAAACGCGCCGTGCTTCATACCGAGTTTGCGGAGCGGCGTCTTGAAGAATATTTGGCGCTTGATGATGCAAAGCGCGACACATTCGCGGGTCCAACACTTGATGCTTTCCGCAATCAAGTTGAGCAGGCGGCGGGAGAAATAGAAAAGCTAAAGGATCAAAATAGTCGAGATGCCGTGGCAGCAGCAACTGAAATTGATCAAAAATTGCATACACTTGGAGCTTCCCTCGATGAAAGTCAGCCGATGCAGGAGATGGAAGATGTTCAACAAATTACAAAAGATGCATCCGAACAGGTCACAAATGTTGCTGTCGACATACATGAACAAGAGCCTGAAGAAACGACGGAAGATTTACAGCAGCTATTCAAAGCTCAGCTTATTACCGTGACGGATAAACATACATTCAATATCGGTCGAATCAATGTCATTGAATCGATCGCGATTGAAAGAGATTTCCTCACACGGCAAGATATACGGTCATATACACAGCAATTGAATGAGTCGACGGATCGCATTGCAGAAGCAAGGCAATTGGCAGCTGCTGGAGGTTATAGAACGGCATTCGACATATTGCGAAGCGTGAATGAATCAATTACAGAAGTGGAACGCATACTGACGCATACGGAAACACGCATTATTTTCGAGGATGAGGCAGAGCTTCTTGATGAGGCGACTGTATCTGAAACTGATCTGGAAACAGATCCATCACCGTCCCCCGACGGAGATGAGGCGATAGAGCAAGAAGAGACAGAATAATGCCTCTCCGTGTGCAGCGCCGCAGAGTGGGTCTGCGGCTTTGCCATGGAGATGTATCCAAGTTTACGCTTGGTTATCTCCGTCATTTTAAATCTCAGTGCGAACTTAAAGGTCGAGGCTTTTTCTTTAAAAGGGGCGTCTACCTAACGGCATTTTGCAGACCAAATGTATCTGGAAAAGTACCATTAGGCAGACGCCCTACACGTTATGCGTGTGAAGAATAAGTCGTTTGCGCTTTTACTCTTAACTATAAGAAAGGATAAATCATTTATGAATGATTCAACTTTTGCAAAACGTGCCCTCTCTGTAGCTGTTGCTGCTGCAACCATTCTATGGGCTGTTGGAGCTGCAGCTTTCGCTGTGCCAACAACAGCAAGCGCAGCTGATGCTGGAGACGTCGTTCGAAGCACATCACTTTCAACAGTGTACTTCGTTGGTTACGACGGTGCGCGTTACGCATTCCCTAATGAAAAAACCTACGACACTTGGTTCGATGGTTTTGGAAGCGTAGAGACTATCTCTGACGCTGACGTTGCTGGCATGACACTTGCTGGAAACGTCGTATACCGTCCAGGTTCACGGTGGATTAAAATTACTTCTGCAGCAGAAACATATGCTGTTGGACGTGATGGAATGATCTACTGGATTGAAACTGAGGACGTTGCTACTGACCTCGCTGGAAGCGACTGGAACCAGAACATCGACGATGTTTCTGATTCACTATTCACCGACTACTCTGAAGGAGTTTCACTCTCATCTGCAACAGTATGGGATGGAGCACTTTACATGGATGGAAGCGATTACATGCTTTCATGGGACGGTGAAGCTCGAACAGTAACTGCCGCAGGTCGAAGTGCTAATGACCTTGAAGACGGATTCTTCCTTGACGGAGATTCAATCGACGCAAGCTCACTTTCTGCAGGATCAGACCTTGATGGTGCTGACTGTGATGTAAGCGATGCTTCGCAAACTGATTGTGTTGTTACCTCTGCTGGAGGTGATGTAACTGTTTCTACTTCTTCAAGTACTGCAGCTGGAGCTACTATTCCAGGTGGAGCTACTTCTGTTGAAGTATTCAGTTTCGACCTTACAGCTGCCGATGCCGCAAATGTTAATGGTGTAACCCTTGACTTTAACGGTATTGCTGCAGTATCTAATATTTCAAATGTATACCTTTATGAAGGTATGACTCGTTTGACAGAATCACGAAGCGTGAACAGTTCTACACGAGAAGTAACATTTGGAAGCCTTGACCTTGACATTGCTGCGGGAGCAACGCGAACAATTACTGCTCGTGTTGAAATCGCAACTGCACAAACAGCTGGAGATGAATTCTACTTCTCTATCGATGGTGCAAATGCTGAGGCTGATGGAACTGTTTCAGGTTCTGCTACCGGTGAAACATTCACCATGGGTGCGCAGGATGTTGGAACGGTGACTGTTTCAAACAATGGAACGGTTACAAACCCATCTCTTGGTGAAGATGATGCTAAGATTGCTCAATTCCAAGTAGCACCTTCTGGAGAAGATGTGGACCTTGAAGAATTGACACTTAAGATCGACAATGCAGCTGATCACTCTGACTTCAAGCTATGGACTCTTTCTAATGAGCTCGTTGGAACTGGTGAATACATCGGTGACAAGCTTGTAAGTTTCGATGTTGATGGTGTTGACACTATCGAAGATGGTGACAATGACATCTTCAAGGTAACAGCTGACATTGGTGGAGAATCAGGTGATACAGTTGACCCATACCTTGATAATACGGTTGATGTGCTCGCTGTTGGTACTGACTATGGTTTCGGAAACGCAATCACAAATAGTTATGCATCTGCAAGTCAGTCAACGACCATTCAAGGTGGTAATGTAACATTTACCTTCTCAGGTCCAAGTGCAGGAGACATCTTGGTAGATAGCCAGGATCAGGTTCTTCTCGAATTCACATTGACATCTGCTGAAGATATCACTGTGAAGGATCTAGACGTTATCGTGTACGCTGATGATGATGCGGACAATGACGCTACTGACGGAACAGATAGTAGTGACAGTGATAATGATGGTCTTATCAATACTGGTGATGAAGCAAACTTGAAGGATATCCGTATTATTAATGCTGATACTGGAAAGACACTTATGGGACCACTTGAGCTTGACTGTACAGCTGACAACACTGCTTGTTCTGCTACAGGATCAAGTACCCAGGGTGACGGTTCTCAGACCATTGACTTCACAGACGATTTCGGTGTTGATGCTGGCGAAGTTCTTCGATTGCAAGTTACAGGTGACATTGATGACACGGTAACAAGCGGTACAGAATTCGCGGCAACTATCGACATTTCAGGATTCGTTGCTGAAGATACAAATGGAGATAACCTAACACTTGCAACAGATGTTGTTCCTACAGGTGACATCATTGGTAATAACCAGGAAGCACTTTCTGCTTCATTGACACTTACTCTTGGATCTACTCCAGGTGATGTGACAACAGTTCACGGAACAAGTGATGTTGTTGTAAACCGATTCAACCTGCAAGCAGGTGATGCTGGAACAATTGACGTCTCTCAAATCGTGGTATCTGTTTACTCAGATGACACAGTAGCTTCTGGTGCATATACACTTGGTGACCATACAACGGCTCCAGATGTAAATGACTATGTATCTAGCTGTACTATCTACGATGTAGATGACAACTTGCTTGACGGCCCAACATCTCCGGCTGCTAATGGTCAAACCATTACATTCGATGATGTTGACTGGACGATTGAAGCGAGTGAAAATGAAGAGATTGAAGTACGTTGTGACTTCCACAATCCTTCATCTACAACGGAATATTACTTCGCTTGGGACATTAACGATGCTTCTGAAGACATCGTTGCTCAGGATGAAGAAGGTACAGACGTTGATCCGACGGCTGATGATCCAAACGGAGCAACCAACCCAACAAACATTGTGACGGTTGCGGCTTCTGGAAGCCTTGCTCTTACACAAGACTCTAGTGCCCCTGCAGCTGACTTTGTTCTTACCGGAACAAATGACAATCACGTTTCAGCATTCCGATTGGATGCAACGAATGAGTCATTTGAAGTAACGCGATTCACGCTTACAGAGGAAGAAGCTGAAGACATGGGTCTTGGTACGGATGCAACGGATTATGTGAACAATATCTCTAGCATGACGATTGAATACCCAATGGAAGATGGTTCTACGGGTACTGCGTCTGCATCAATAAGTACGAATGAAGCTATCTTCACAGGACTTGAGATGTATGTTGAAGAAGGTGAAGCTGCGGTAGTCGACGTATATGTTGATGTCCCAGCGACAGACCGAACTGGAAGTGGTTCTGCTACTTCTAATGAACGTATCTCTATTGGTTGGGATGCAGATACCACAAACAATAATCACATTATTGCGAATGGTGTCGGATCAGGATTCCAGCTTACGGATACGGACAATGATGGTTCTGGTACTAACTTCTCAGACGTTGTAAGCGGAAATGCATTCGTTGTTCGAGAAACAGCACCTACAATCACATTGAATTCATCTTCTCCAAGTGGAACAGGATTTGTTCCTGGAGATCAGGAAGTTATCCGATTCAATGTTTCAGCAAGTTCAAATGAGAGCGTTGTATGGGAAGAAATGGTATTCGATGTCGCAGCAACAGATAACACGGGTACTCCAACTCAGTGGGATCATTGTGACGACGGAGATACAACGAATGGATTCATTGCTGAATCACAATTCGATCTCTACAACCTTTCAGATGCAGGTCTAACGACAGCTCTTGATACGGCAGACGGTGACTGGACTCTCTACTCAACAGAGGGTGGTACACTCGATATTTGTGACGAAACAGCTGACACCAATGCTGGTGAGGTTGTAACGCATGCAAAGATCACATTGCCAACTGCTGAAACGGTTCCTGCTGGAGAGACATACATCTACTCTCTGTACTATGACTCTCAGTACGCTTCTGCGGCGAATGATGATTCTGTACAATTCGGAATTGCATCAGATCCAATCGTTGCAGTAACATCGGCTGAAGCTATGACAGACGTTGATGAAGGTGGAGGTGTAACAGCTACTGATACTAACTTCACATTGACATCTGGAACAGGAATTTCTCGTGGAGACATTCTCTGTCTGGACGATGAAGATGTAGCTGGTTGTGACACTGCGGACGAGCTCGCTCTCGTTACCTACATCACTGGTGCAGAGGTATATCTTGTTCGAGGTTACCTCGGAACAACCCCTGCAGCTCTTGTTGATGCAGATGACGTAGACATGGTTCCTGCATCATTCGTATGGCGTGACGACGGTTCTACAACCGCGCTTACGACAACCTCTATGGATGAGTACTGGGGATCTTACCTCGTTGATAGTCTTCCTATTGACGGTGGTGCGATGGGATTCTAATCACACACATTATCGTGTAGTGATCAGATCCACCTCGTGGACTTATCTGCCATACGGCAAAACAAAAAACCGCCTTCGGGCGGTTTTTTGGTGCTTTACTTTTCTCCCTAAATGGGTAAACTATGCGAATATGGAATTATTGAAAAAATATCGGGTAATTGTAATTATCGTAGCTATTCTTGCGCTTGCTCTGGTGGCGATTATCGCTGGTCAAAACGGGAGTGATGATGCATACAGTGGATTGGTCACGCAGAAGAATGTTCAAATAACTGATGGTGAGCGTGAAATGCTTCGGCAACGAATTCTTGTGTCGCAGCAAACATTAGAACAGCAGCAGCGTTCGGATGAAGATGTTGATTTAGATTTAATATCTGACATTGCATATGACTCGATGCTCATTGGTGATTTGGTTACAGCTCGAGAATATTATGAAATGTATTTGGATCTTCATAATATTAATCCAGCTATTTGGCAGAACTATGCAGGCGTACTGCGGGACATGGAAGACTGGCAGGCAAGTGAAGATGCATATAGGCAATTGTCGGTTGTTAGTCTATCTGAATCGACGGTTATTTCTTTGGTAAAAGCAATTGACCGCAATAATCCAGACGGTAGTAGAGATGAAGAAATTCTAAATCTCCTTCTCACCTCGCTCGAAACGAGTGTGGGGCGGACGCCGGCGCTTTTGACGCATATTGCGCGTTGGTATGAAGATCACGGTGAATGTCAGAAAGCTATTGATCATTTCGAAGTTGTCGAAGATATGCTAGATGAGCTTGGTGAGGATACGAGCGGCGTCATTGCTGACATCGAGCATGTGGAATCAACATGCGTCCCGACTGAATAACATGATAAAATAGGCCTATGAAGAAATTTTTAGCGCCTATTTTTATTTTTGCGATTGCTTTTCCGGCTTCGGTTTTGGCGATCACGCCGAATGATCCACTCATCGATGAGCAATGGTATCTCGATAAAATTGCGGCAAAAGATGCATGGGATCAGCAGCAGGGTAGCGATGATATTGTTGTTGCGATACTCGATAGCGGTGTTGATTATGTTCACGATGATCTTCTCGATAATATTTGGGTAAATCGTGGAGAAATCGATGGAAATGAAATTGATGATGATGGAAATGGGTATATTGATGATGTCTATGGGTATGACTTTGTTTGGGATGAACCAAGCCCTTTTCCGGTCATTGGCGGCGAGTCAATTCCAATTGCGGTTTCGCATGGGACGGTCATTGCAGGCATTATTGGCGCGGTTGGCGACAATGCGGAAGGTATTACGGGCATTAACTGGGATGTATCGCTCATGCCTCTTCGAATTTTGAATGAAACGGGATCAGGCACGCCAAATGATATGATCGATGCTGTGCATTATGCGGTCGATAATGGAGCGGATGTCATCAATATGAGCTTCGCTGGTTATTTTACGAGTGATGCGCTTGAAGAGGCGGTAACATATGCGTATGAACAGGGGGTGGTCATTGTTGCGGCGGCTGGAAATGATGATGTAAGTTTGAATCAAAGACCGATTTACCCAATCTGCTATTCAGGCGAGGAGGATTGGGTTTTGGGTGTTTCTGCTTCCGATGATACGGACGCGAAGGCTGATTTTTCAAATTTTGGATCTGATTGCGTCGATATCTCTGCACCGGGAACAGATGTCTTTTCTGTGAATTATTATGACCCGCCAAATGGATATGACGATGAATATATTGGAGGATGGGATGGGACATCACTTGCGGCTCCTATGGTTTCTGGGGCGGCTGCATTACTGCTTTCCGCTTATCCAAGTATGACACCGACTGATGTTATGACGGTACTCAAGCTTTCTGTCGATCCGCTCATTGGCGAGCGCCGCGTTCATATGGGCGCTGGGCGGCTAAATATAGACTCGGCTCTTGAACTTGCTGAGGATATGGGATTTTCAACGGTATATGACCCACTGTCGGATATGCGCTTTATTCGTACGGAAGATTCCTCGAGCGTGTATATATTGCCGGGTGATGGTACGAGAAGGGTCGTGATAGATACGCAAACATTCTTCACGCATAGGGATGATTTTAACGCGGTTGAGATTATTGATTCGGCAGAACTCTCTGATTATAAATTGTCTGGAATTCTATTGCCGAAGCCAGAATCGGCACTGATAAAAATCCCAAGCGACCCTACGGTGTATTGGCTTGAAGAAAATCCAAGAGATGTGTTTTCACCAATTCTCAGACCGATTCCATCCGAAGACTACGCCACGGAGCAAATTGGGAATGACTGGGCGGATTATGTCATCGACATTAATCAGATTCACTTTTCAAAATTCACATCGGGTCTTCCTGTTGATTTGGAAGAAGAATTGGATGCCTCGAATTTAATTCAAAGAGAAATACTGAATAGATAATTGCTTAATATATTTTATGTCAAAAAAGATAGCATTAGTTACCGGAGGGGCTGGATTCATTGGATCATTTTTATGCGAGGCGCTTCTTCGAGATGGGATGCGCGTCATAGCGATAGATAATTTCTCGACGGGGCATGTTCGCAATATTGAACCTTATTTAAGCAATCCTGATTTTCAATTTCTGCGTTTAGATATTAATAAGCCATTCGATATCACGGAGTTTGCTGAGCTTGAGGGATTTCAGGTTGAGCATATTGGTATCGCTGAGATTTACCATTTGGCATCGCCGACATCGATTCGGAATTTCAAAGAGCATTGCGTGCAGACTCTATTGACGAATTCTGTGGGGACGCATCATATTTTGGAACTTGCCAGCCAATTCAAATCATCGGTTTTGCTTGGATCTTCTGGTGTTGTTTATGGAGGTGTGCAAGACGGGAAGGGGGTATTTTCTGAGGGAGATATTGGTTTGCTGGATCACCTCACTCCTCGTGCTTGTTATGATGAAAGTAAGAAATTTGCAGAGACGATGCTTGATACATATGCACGTAACCGTGATCTTGATGTAAAAATTGCTCGTATTTTCAGATCTTTCGGTCCTCGCATGCCTATTTTTGACGGTCATCAAATAGCAGATTATGTTATGGCTGCACTCGATAATCAGGAAGTGATTGTGCATGGAAGAGAGAATGAGGAAACATCGCTGCTTTATGTTTCTGATATTGCTGATGCTCTCATTCGATTAATGCGGGCAAAGAAAGGGATTGGACCGGTGAATATCGGAAGCGATCAATCGATAACGTTGAAGGCGGTTGCGGAATTGGTGATTCAAATGACCGAATCTCAGTCAACAATTAAGATGGAGGGTCCAATCGATGGAGCAATGGAAACAGGATTGCCCGACATCACAAAAGCTAAAGAAGAATTGGGCTGGCTGCCACTGACAAGTATTGAGGATGGACTGCAAAAGACTATTGACTATGTTCGAGCAAATAAGATTCTTTTGAACTCGGATTAACCCCCATCTCTTGACGAAATTCCTGCATTTCAGCACACTGCACATGTATGAAAGTTGCTGTTGTCATGCCGGCATATAATGAATCATCTCGAATCGCTCATGCGATTGAAGACGCATCCATTTTTAGTGATGCTGTTATTGTGATTGATGATGCATCAGTAGATAGGACATCTGAAAATGCAAAAAAAGCGGGCGCCATTGTACTCCGCCATGCAATCAATCGAGGCCAAGGCGCAGCGATTCAAACGGGTACGCAATATGCACTCGATGTTATCGGCGCAGATATTATTGTGCATTTTGATGCAGATGGTCAGATGACCGGTGAAGAAATCCCTCATTTGATCGAACCAATCAAGAATCAAGAAACGGAAATTGTGCTCGGATCACGTTTTCTTGGAAGAGATGCAAAGAATATGCCATTCACTCGCTGGCTCACTCTGAAAGCATCGCTATTATTCACTTGGCTTGTTTCAGGATTGCCGGTGAGTGATGTGCATTGCGGATTCAGGGCTCTTTCAGCGGATGCAGCTCGGAAGGCAACGCTCACCATTGACCGTATGGCACATGCATCACAGGTGTATGACCTCATCAAGATAAATAAGATTCACTTCAAAGAAGTGCCGGTGACAATTAAGTATAGTAAGGAAACTCTGAGAAAGGGTATGTCATTCAAGGGCGGCTTTACCGTACTCAAGGATTTCTTCAAGCATAAGTTTTTCGGAATGTAATATGATTTTCAAAATTTTTCTCATTATTTTTGCGATTATCGCTTTGTGGAGGACATTCAGACAGTATCAGAAAGACCATGTGAGCCTGCATTGGTTTTGGGTTTGGCTTCTATTGTGGTCGGGCGTGGTAGTGGTTGCGATATCTCCACAGACGACGGATATTGTGGCGAACTTTGTCGGTGTGGAGCGGGGTGCGGATCTGCTCGTATATCTCGCCGTGATTGTATTAATTTTCGGTTTTGCGCGTATTCTGGTTCGGCAAGAAAAGCATCGGCAAGAATTAACGAAGCTGGTTCGAGAAATGTCAATTAAGCATGCAGAAAAAGAATAAGCCAAAAATTGGAATTGTTTATGTCCCCTTCACATACATTGATTATGTGAAGGATATTTTTGATTCTTGGCAAATGCAGGACTATCCCGCTGACCGAATCTCAATATATATTGTGCCGAATGGGGCGCCGGATACCGTTGAAGTCTTAAACAGGGAATTGCAGAATCGGCCTGATATGTCGAGTGTTCATATTATTGACGATGGGGTGAATCATGGTTTTGCAGGGGGGCATAATATTGGCATGAAAGCGGCTCTTGAAGACGGATGCGATTATATATTCCTCAATAATGGTGACTTGAAATTGGGCGAGGGGACGCTAACTTCTTTGGTTGAACGCTTGGAATCGGATCGAGGTATTGGATCTATTCAGCCATTGATTCGCTATTGGAAAAATGCAGATTTAATAAATACATCCGGTGGTGTAGCGCATATTTTTGGTTATGCATATGGTCGAGATAATCTGCGAAGTATAAATGATGCAGGGGATTTTGATGCTGGCATTGCCTATGCATCTGGCGCAGCTGTTATGTATCGATCTGAAGTACTGATAGAGGTTGGATTGCTCGAGGAGGGCTTTTTCATGTATCACGAGGATTTTGAAATGGGGCTGCGACTTCTGATCTCGGGATATAAAAATAGGCTTGATGCCAACGTGTCTGCATTTCATGATTATGAATTCAAAAGGAATCCAGGAAAGTTTGGTTGGATGGAATTATATAGATGGATGATTGTATTGGGATATTTTCGAATCGGTACGCTTGCATTGCTATTGCCGGTAATGCTACTTCATGAAATATCAACTTGGCTTTTTGCACTGAAAGGTGGTTGGTTCAGGGCGAAGCTCTGGCAGTATATGCAATTGCTACATCCAAGAACATATGCGCTTCTTTTTAAGATTCGTGCGCGAACCAAATCATTGCGTAAAATATCGGATCGCGAACTTCTTCGTTACTTTACGGGGAATATTGAAGCGCAAGAACAGTCGAGCTGGATCGTTGAACGCATTGGAAATCCTGTCATTTCGACATATCTTCGGTGCATAAAGGTGATTATTTTTTGGTAAATATGAGAATTGCTCAAATAACGCCAGTATATCCTCCGTATCGCGGGGGTATGGGAAATGTTGCATACGATTATGTAGAGGCATTGAAACAAGAGGGGCATGAAGTTCAAGTCTTTGCTCCTTCTACCATTAAGCCTGTTTTTTCATGGGGAAATGCAGCCTTCATTCCTCAGTTGATGTGGCGTCTGCGAGGATTCGATGTCATACATTTACATTATCCATTTTATGGATCTGCTATAGCAACATGCATTGCTGCATTTTTCACAAAAACTCCGATTGTGATGACATATCACATGAAAACAGTTGCGTCTGGATGGCTTGGACTCATTTTCAAACTTTATCGTTTTTTTGTAGAGCCTTTTCTTCTGGCATCAATGAATCAAATTTTGATTAGTTCTGTCGATTATGCGAATAGCATAGGTATAGCGGGCGAGAAGGTGATAGATTTTCCATTTCTTATCGATACAGAAAAGTATGCTCCTGGCGAATCAGATATTCGTCAGACATTAAATATATCTTCAGATGAAAAAGTTATTCTTTTTGTTGGTGGCATGGATGATGCACATTATTTTAAGGGAATTGATGTTCTCATGCACGCATTTGCAAAGGCAAAGAATGGGCACCTCATTTTAGTGGGTGATGGGAATTTACGTTCAGGATATGAACGCCTCGCAAATGATCTGGAGATAGAAAATAGGGTACATTTTGCTGGAAATGTTGATTCTCTGATTGATTTTTACCGCGCGGCAGATTTGCATGTGCTTCCATCGGTGAATCAGGCGGAGGCATTTGGATTGGTGACGCTTGAGGCAGCATCCTCAGGGCTTCCATCCATTGTGTCTAATTTGCCAGGGGTTAGAACATTAGTTCAGGATGGTGTAACGGGATGGATTGTTGAGCCAGGGTCCATGTCTGATCTCGAGCGATGCATCGAAGTGGCATTATCGTCAGATCTTAAAAAAATGGGGGAAGCAGCTCGCAGGCGAGCGGTGGATGTATATAGCGAAAGCGATTTAGGAAAAAAACTCACAAAAATCTACGAATCGCTTTAGACGGCATCCTTGTTGCGTATCTATTCGTCATGTTAAGCTACATTCGATGAAAATTGGAATCATTACAAATTTATATCCACCATATGCCCGTGGAGGTGCGGAGAATGTTGTTGTTCGCACTATTGAAGAATTGACGCAGCGTGGTCATGACGTTTTTGTAATTACGGCTATGCCGGCCAGAAAAAAGCGACGCATTGTTCTTTACACGAATGCTGTTGAGCGTATTTATCAATTCTCACCAGGAAACATTTACTTCACGCTTGATGATCATAAATATCATGCCTTCATCAGATTCTTTTGGCATGTGATTGATGCATTTTCCTTTAAGACACCTTCATATATTCGTGAAATTTTACAAGATGAGCGACCTGATGTGGTTATCACGCATAATTTGAAAGGTATCGGACTTCGCGCAGCTCGAGCCGTTCAATCGCTCGATATTCCGCATGCGCATGTTGTTCATGATTTGCAGCTTATTATTCCATCAGGGCTAAAATTTGCTGGCCGCGAGCAACCGAATATATTTGTTCGGGCATCTCACAGCGTATACCGATTCTTTACTCGCCATTTAATCGGTAAACCAAATCTCGTGATTTTCCCCTCAAATTATTTGAAAAAAGAATACACGGATTTTGGATTTTTTAAGGAGAGTGATATTCAAATGATGCCAAACCCGGCTCCAGATTTTGCCGTACTGTCTCACAAACAAAGAGGGGATGGACCTTTGAATCTTCTATTCGTTGGACAGCTCGAGGATCATAAAGGGATCAATTTCCTCCTAGATAGTTTTCAAAATGGTGACTTAAATGCAAATCTGATTATCGCCGGTGAAGGGGCATTAGTTCGCAAGGTAAAGAAAGCAGCGGACAATGATAAACGTATTACCTATCTTGGATTCATTGCAATGGATCAGCTATTGAATTGCTTTGAAATTGCGGATGCTCTTGTTGTTCCATCGCTTTGTTATGAGAATTCTCCAACGGTTATTTATGAAAGTTTACAGGCGGGCATTCCGGTGCTTGCATCGAATATCGGTGGTGTTGGTGAATTGGTTGAGGACAAAAAGAATGGATTTCTTTTCAGAGCTGGTTCCAAAAAAGACTTTCTAGCTGCCATTCAGAAATTGAAGCAGAAGCGTGAGTATTTTGCATCAAATAGAGATGAGATTCGAAACACGGTTAATAAACATGCACTTGCAGGTTATACAAGTCGACTTGTTCGCATGCTGCAAGAAATTACGGATAGTAAATAAATATTGTGACAGATTCGTCATGCACGGCAAACCAATCATCGGCATTTTGTTTTGCATCTTCAAAGATTTTATCCGAATTCCACCAATAGTCATTCAAAACAAAGTACAGAGTTTCTGCTCCGGTTAATGCATGCGCCTCGTCTATAACTGCCCGACTCGGCGCCTCGTCCACCATACGCAAATACAAATGATACAGTTCACCACCCGTCGGGATAGGGTAGTAAAATATATCTCCTGAATAGTATTTTTTAAATCCAAATTCCTGAAGAGCAGCCGCCGAAACAGCCTGGTTCGCAAGAACGGCAATATCGGCATCACCAGCATGCTCATGAATGGCCCAAACAGCATCAATATCAGCCATGCTCACATTAAAACCGCGCTCGCGCACAAAGCCGTCATCACGAGGATACGCCGTATATGCATTGCCGGAAAAGAAAATCATGATAAGCAGTAGTATTGGGATCCCGGCTCGATTGATATATTTGGCCGAAAAAAGCTGCGCAATAACTGGAAGGGCAAAGATATGCATTAAAATAAGCAATCGATTTGTATAATTTAATCGCTCATACTCAACAAGAAAACTGAACTCAATGCTCGTAGACAGTATGTGATAATTCACGGTAAGAATTCCAATAAAAATGGCATAGATCATCCAAGTTCTCTTCCTTGTTCGTATGATATGTATGCATCCACAAATGAAGAGGGCTGCAAGAATGAACCATAGATTATTTTGGAAGAAGTAAAAAAGGTCGAGCCAAGCATCAAAATGATTTTTGAAATCAATTTGTGCATTTGGGAGCATGAAAAGCTGTTTGAAATTTGTATGTATTTCCAAATGCGAAAGAGATGCTTGTAATAAGAAAATGGTAGGTATTGATACAGCGCCGGCAAGCGATGTTAATGTGATGAGCGCCGTTGATGCAGCATTGCTTTGCAGGCTCGCGAAGCTCAGAAGTGTTAAGAAAATAAGAGCTGGAATACCAGATAGAGGATGGATGATTGCCGAAGTGATGGCTAGCATCCATAAAATCCAGAGCGGTATATCGCGATGTTCAATGTAGCGGAATGATAAAAATGCTATCGACGCTGCGAAGGCGTAGGAAAGAGCTTGTGGTGTTGTGCTGATAAAGGCTCCGATGGGTAGAAGAAATAAAATGAGTAATTTTGCTGAATGTTTGAAGCTCAAAAATACCGACGCAGTCATAATCATCATTCCAAGAATCGGTACAAATACTGTGTTAAAAGCCTGAATTGAAATGCCAAAATTGAGTCGAGCAATAAGTTCAATGGCATAATCGCCAATATAATAAAATGGCTTCGGGTCAATACTTCCAAAATTCACAATATGTTCCAACGTCGCCTTGTGAATGAATGGATCGAATCCATACCCAATGCTGTATGCTGCCCAAGCAAGTCCTGCTGCAGAAATGACGGTCAGCCCAGTTAATATGCCCCCAAGAGGACTTTTCTTATAAAGAAGTAATGTACTTGCGCCGGCAGCGAGAGCGATTCCAAGCAAAATGATAGGGTCAATAAATGACCATGGAGATCTAACCGCATCAGTAATATCAACTTGTAAAATCGTCGCCCACCATGCAGTCAATCCAATAATTCCTACAAGAAATACTGCCCAATGCTTTATAACTATGCGTGGAATAGAGAATTTGATAGATGGGGCTTCAAAAAAGAGTGCGGGTAATAGAAGTCCTGCAATAATTAAAAGCAATGTCCACGTCGTTACAGGTAGAGTGTAATAGATGATGCTTCCAGCGACAGAAAATGTGCAGACGGTGAACAAAAATCCCAAAATAAGATGATACTTCTTGAAAAGGGTATGTCCATATGCATATGACATGATGAGCGTGAAAAGGGCAAAAACAAAAAATCCAATCATGTTTATTTGGAAAAATAGAGCATTCGCCAAACCGACAAGCGCAGAAAAGACAGCTAATTGTTTTATAAATAATGGTTGAATTCTCATGTTTTTTGCTATGATATCTACATTATGTCATATAAGCATCTTGAAAAGCTATTGCCGCATGATTATCTTGTTAGGCCTTTTCTTTTCTTTATTCCAAAATGGGTCAGGCCGAATCATCTTACTGTACTTCGCTTTCTTTTGACACCAGTTTGTATTTGGCTATTTGTAATAGGGAATTACAAAGTGGGAATTCCGGTTTTTATTTTTGCATCGCTGACAGATTTGCTCGATGGTTCACTCGCGCGCATACGCAAACAGGTAACGGCTTGGGGGGTTTTCTATGATCCGGTCGCGGATAAATTACTTATCGCATCGGTTCTGATTGTGGCAGCTATTCAATATTTGAATATTTGGGTATTACTCGGGCTTATTGTCATGGAGCTTTCAATTTTGATTGGGGGACTTATGCGGAATAAAAAAGAGTTGCCAGCAGCGAATTTATGGGGTAAATGGAAGATGGTAATGGAATTCGTTGCATTAACCATACTGCTTATTGCAATCGCGACTCAGTTCTTAGCTCTTATTCCTGTCGCGACGGCGCTATTTATCATCGCCATTCTTCTTGGTGTGATTTCTCTGTTAACATATAGCTTGTGAAAAAGCTTTCAATTTTTCTTCTGATCATCGGGGTGCTCATTTATTTTATCTCCACATTGTGGCTTTCTTTTGATGTTCCACTTTTTAATTCTCCCGATGAGAATGCAGCATTTTTTGCAGCGTATTCATTTGCAGAAGGTGATTTGCCGAGGGTGAAGGAAATGGCGAATTGGGCAGTTGGTGGTGCTATTCATCCACGCAGTATGATTGCGGTAGAGGATTATATTGTGCCGGGGAGTTTCCTTGGTTTACCGATTTATTTTGGGGCGCTTGGGTCTATATTCGGCGCTTGGGTTCTGAAAATATTGACGCCTCTTCTCTTTATTCTATCCGGTTTAGCATTTTATAAACTTGTAAGAGTATTCGCCGGATCGAAAGAAATAGCGCTCTATTCGACGATTTTCTATATATGCCATCCGGCCATGTGGTATTACGCTGGCAGGACAATGATGCATAATGTTCCATTTATTTCTTTTGCCGTTTTCAGTGCATTCTTTCTCTATGTGAAGCCTATATCGCGCAGATGGATGAATTGGCTTGCGGCCGGGTGCTTTTTAGGAATATCAATCAGCATGCGCAGTTCTGAAATTATCTGGCTCATTCCTCTCTTCGCCGCTTTTGTGGGTATGCTGATGTGGAGAGATGGATGGAGGCATGCGCCAATATTTCTGTTCGGAATTATTCTCGCAATCATCCCAATACTCCTTCACAATCAATCATTGTACGGATCGGTACTTGAAACGGGCTATACAATTGACTTCAATTATCCAAGGTTGAACCTTGATGTGGATAACCCCGACTCAAGGTTAAACCTTGATGTGGATAAATCGAGCTTTTTGCCATTTGGATTCCATGAAAAGGCAATTCTGCGTCATATTTGGCAATATGGATTTCTGCTTTATCCTTGGATGACCGTCTTTGGTGCAGCTGGGATAGTGATTGCCCTATTTAGGCCCAAGAATAAAAAATGGTTTTACTTAGCAATTGCGACACTTTTCGTATCAGCTTGGCTCGCCATTCTCTACGGTAGCTGGGTTATACATGACAATCCGGATCCAAATGCGATTACAATAGGAAATTCATACGCGAGATATTGGATTCCAATTTTTACAC
Source organism: uncultured Gammaproteobacteria bacterium (assembly GCA_964344415.1). Taxonomy (GTDB): domain Bacteria; phylum Patescibacteriota; class Patescibacteriia; order UBA9934; family UBA9934; genus CAYFMS01. The sequence continues at coordinate 69,307 of CAYFMS010000002.1, forward strand.
TTCTTGCGCCATTTGCTGGACTCGCCATTTCCATCATGCTCAACCATCTAAAAAAATGGAAGTTATGGGCCGCGTCTGCATGTATGGCATGTATCATTCTTTTATCCAGCTTTGTTGTTTTTGGCGGGGAGGATGGATTCATTCAAACACGCCAGCGGCTTCTTGCTGAGCAGGAAATGATTGATTCAATTCTTGAAAAAACAGAATCTGATAGCATTATTATCACGGATTTTTCAGATAAACATCTTTTCCCAGCAAGGCGCATCGTTCATCCACTTCGCGACGAGCATGTTTATGAGAATCTAGGTAATCTATTTAATCAAGCGCCACTTTATTATATTGGAATCACATTCCCTGATAGCGATCTAGATTTTTTGAGAGAGAATAGACTGACGCCTCATGGAATAGATATTGAACTTATTGAGCAGTATCATCATCAATCTTTATATAAATTCATTGAACAATGAAAAAGATAGCCATCATTTTGATATACCTGATTCCGATCGCCATACTTTCGTGGTTGTTATTTCTTGATATTCGTCCGGCGGGAATCCTCGAATCTGCAATCAAGCCTGGAGATATATCACCATTCATAGAAACACCTTTACCAAGTAGTCGAGTTGACATGACTGATGAATTCTTCAGCATCCATGGCGATCCGGTTTATTTTGCAGTTCACAAACCTCAAACGGAATTTGAAACGGTTGAAGTGGAGGTGAAATTTGCAATTGAGAACCAGCCCATTTTTGAAATTGGTCCTCAAATGGACATATTTACGGGCGCGGCAGATTTAAAGCCACTATATTTTGAAGGACTGGGCGAGGGGATGTTTGCTATTAAAGTGCGAGGAAAAACGCTTTTTACGGATAATCAATATGAATCCATTGATGATTTTCTTGCCGAAAATCCGGATAGGAACGACATCGGTCTTTATAAAGCGGATTTAAATAATTCTTATCGGGATGAACAGTATCGGTCATTGTCAGGCATAAAAACATATGAAACGGATTTGCGCGGTTCATATAAAATTGCAACATATATCAAAAATGAAGATCTCGATTTTCGATTTGTACTAACGGATATGAATCGAACGATTGGGGTCGATGATATTACGGCGCGACTCTTCGATGAAAATGCGCAGCTTCTCGACGAATTTTTCATCGCTGATGATGAAAATGATCGTCAAGATCAAAAAATGTCTCGGCATGATCTTCATATACAAAAGAGTCATTTGCCGGAGGGGGTTTACTATATTGAACTTATTGTGACGAGTGATATTTTCACTCGTCAAATCGAGACAGCTCAGCGATATATGAGCTTTGTAAATGGATTCACGGTTGGGGATACGGTTGGGTATCGTGACGGCGCGAAGCCTGCTCGGCTCTACACGAATTCACATATTTTTACATTTGAAACACTGCATTCCGAGGCTCTACAAACCATATCGGTGGATGGTGATACGGTGGACATTGATGCAACGCATGAAAAAATACATCATATCTCGACCTCGAATGACATAAAAAGAGTTGATATTCCGCTTGGCGACATGAAAGTAACGGTGAATGGAAAAGTATCATTTGATCGGGATTCTTTCTTCGAACCAGATCCTGTGAAATTGGATGCGTATACAAATTGGAAGAATCTCGCTGGTATTATCACGAGCTATGAAATTCCCAAATCTAACGGAAATTATTTTGTCGCAAGTCAGAAATTTGATTTGGATACGATTCCGTCTGATGGCGAAGCGATTCGCTTTGTTATATCTGCACCATTTATTGAGAGCTTTGATGGCCGAGTTGATATTCGTCGAATTACGGTGCGCTTTGAAAAAGATAAGTTGCAATTTGTGGACTTTTGGCGAGAAGTATTACATCGATTACCATTTGGATTATGATATTCAGACATGCAAAACATGCGACGATTCTTCTCTTTTTTCTGCTTATGACGGCAGAGTTTATGAGGTCGGGATTCGTCGGGAATTATCTTTTATTCGCTCCAATTCTTATCCTCGCATTGATTTTTGGATTGCTAGATCATTCAAAAAGCAAGAATATTGCTACTTGGATTAGTGTTTTCTGGCGATGCATTCTTATTTTCTTAGTGATATATGTTTCCCTTGAATTGTCTGACAGGCTTGGAATTTGGGCTGAGCTACTCGGATTTTCTTCGGCTGCATTGATTTGGTTCACGCCTTCTTTCTTGAAAGAAGATGCATGATATAGCAAGATGGTTCATATGGAAGATTGTCTTTTTTGTAAAATAATTCAGGGTGAAGTTCCTTCGCATGCTTTATATGAAGATGAACATACATTTGTATTCCTCGATATCTTCCCGGTATCGCGGGGCCATATGCTAGTGGTGCCGAGAGAGCATTCGAGGGATTTGACGCATGCATCGCATGAAGCGGCGGGCGCGATAATGGCGACCGTGCACCATATTGCTCCAAAAATCATGAAAGCGCTTGGCGCGAGCGGATATAATCTTGGAATGAATCACGGGGAAGACGCTGGGCAAATCATTTGGCATACGCATATGCATATTATGCCTCGCTATGCAGGCGAGCCTCGAAATTTTGAAAAAACAAAGCCGAGTGATGAAGAGTTGAAAGAAATTGCAGACATTATTCGGCAAGGATTATGAATATTATTGAAACGGGAATTGAAGGGCTTTTAGTAATTGAGCTACGTATTTTTGAAGATGATCGAGGCCTCTTTTTTGAAAGTTATAATCAGAAACAATTTGAAGAAGCTGGGATTCAAACGAATTTTGTTCAAGATAATCATTCTCAGTCGAAGGCTGGTGTATTACGCGGCTTGCATTATCAATTACCGCCGCATGGACTCGTGAAATTAGTACGATGCACGCGCGGACGGATTCTAGATGTCGCTGTTGATGTGCGAAAAGAATCGCCAACATATTTAAAGTGGTTTTCACTTGAATTATCAGCCGATAATAAAAAACAGCTTTATATTCCCGAAGGATTTCTGCACGGGTTTTATACAATCGAGGATGCTGATGTTCAGTACAAGGTTTCCGATTTTTATTATCCCGAACTCGACGGGTCAATCCGATTCGACGATGAGCAAATATCCGTAGATTGGGGATATGACGACAAACCCGTACTTTCGGATAAAGATACAGCAGCGCCAAATTTAAAAGACGCAAATCTTCCATTTTGATATGAAGGTATTAATTACGGGCGCCCATGGAAATCTCGGGCAGGATTTGATGCAGGTTTTTGAGCAGGCTGGTCATGAAGTGCTTGCGACAGATAAAGCGGATCTTGACATCACAAATCTTGTGGCAGTTCTCGATTATGTCCAGAATCAGAAGCCAGACCTGATTATAAATTCGGCTGCATATAATGCTGTCGATAATGTTGAGGATGATGAATACTATCCTCTTGCTTTCTCAATCAATGCTGGTGGGCCGAGGAATTTAGCAAATGCCGCGAAGCAGGAGAATATTCCTATCATTCATTTCAGCACGGATTATGTTTTTGACGGGGCGAAGAAGGAGGGGTATGCCGAGGATGATGCCATGCATCCGATTTCAAAATATGGCCAGACAAAGGCGGCGGGTGAGCGTTTTGTTCGTGAAAGTGGCGCAAAGTACTATATTTGCCGGCTTTCAAAGATTTTTGGAAAACCCGGTAAGAGCGAGGTGTCTAAAAAGAGCTTTGTTCAGGTGATGCTCGATCTTGCTAAGGAAAAAGAGTATTTGGAAGTCGTTGATGAAGAAATTGGAATGCCGACATATACGGCAGACATTGCCGCGGCGGTTTTGAAGCTTACGAGAGGGGATTTCGAGGCAGGTGTATATCATTTGGTAAATGAAGGTCCGGGAGTAACTTGGTTTGAATTTGCCAAGGAGATTTTTGAAATTGCGCAGGTAGATATTGAAATAAGGCCTGTACCTTCCTATGATCGGCCGGCTGATCGGCCAAAATTCGCCGAGCTGAAAAATACAAAATTCCCAAAATTACGCTCGCGCAAAGATGCACTGCGAGATTTCCTAAGCTCCTAAGTCCGACTTAAATCAATGGTTTTAAGTCCGATTTAGATCATAAATAAAAAAAACTCCCGACGGGCGGGAGTGTTGAGGGCGATTCGTGTCGAGGACTAGGTTTGTGTCTTAGCAGGTCCGCATTTGATGACCAGAAGCATGGCGCCGCTCATTGCGTATGCGGAGAGCGCCATGTAAATCAGCGGCATATGCGCAGTAGAGCTTCCGTTCAGAAAAAAGATGATTGTGAGTAGTTTTCCGACTGCATACAATGCTGCGGCAAATGCGAGGGCGGCGGTTTCCTGCTTTATCACTTCTTCTGGTGTATTCATGCACGACTCCTTAGCTAAATGTGCTCGATGGATACTAAGACATTTTAACGAAAATGTCAATGCTTCGTGCTTGGTAAAAATTAAGTCCGACTTAAAACAGCAGATTAAAGTCGGACTTAATTTGTGGATAAAAAAACCGCGCTTTGTTCAGCGCGGTGTACGTACGAGATGGGTCTGTGAGATCACTTTTCGGGAAGTGACCTACCCTGATTCGTGATCTGTGGCCTGGGCACTTCCGATACCAGCCCCTCTTTCGACGGATCGAGCTGCGATGTGTCGATTTCGAGCTTCAGCCCGCCGCGGATGACTTCGAATCTCACTTGCTCGGATTCCGCATGGGTGTCCGAGGCTGATTCGAGAGAAAGCGCGCGTAGCCCATTCGCTTCGATGTATGTGGTGATGAACCACTCAATCATTTTCTTGTCTGCATCGATTGGAAAGCATTTGAGGAATACTCTGCCATGACCCTGTCGAATGACTTCGATAGTCCAGCTTGCGGCCTCGATCTCCGCCTCCACGATATCACCATCGATGGGGATGAACTCATGTACCGGCCTTGCAGAGCGCAATGTTTTTTCGGCAATCCCTCCGAACAGGATGGGCAGGGTCATGATCAAGATGTCCCTGATTGATACGGTGCCTCCGGACATGATGAGTCTGGTAAGCAAAGCGCCGAAAAGTACAGAATAGATGCCAATCTGTGCAAGTAACAGACACCAAAGCATTACCAACCTAGACTCTTCAATAAGTCGCATTTTCACCTCCAAAAGTTAGCGACGATTCAATGTATGTCGAAAATGTGCAAAAGTCAATACCTATTTTGTAATTTCGATGGAGAAAATGCCATAAGCTTCACCGCGATTTCCAAGGAAATAAAGCGTTTTTCCAGATGCAGAAACCCACATATCCTCGACAGATACATTTTCCACAATGGTGTCAGTGTCTCGATCTTCAGCGAGTAGGAATGTATCAAATGCTTCAATGCTATTCTCGTCGGCAATAAAGAACCTTGCACCGCTTGGGTGGAATGCAACATCATGAATACGATCAGATTGCCGTGTTAAAAACTCGATGGTATTGGTCGACCGGTTGTAGAGATTTAATTCGATCTCATCCGAATACAAAATCAGCTCACCGCGGGAAAGTATGTCAAAATCTGTGGCATCGGCTTTAAATCGAATAGGAGTTTCGGCACGTAAGTCGATTGTGTAGAGCTGACCATGATTATTTGAAAGCAAAATAAAGTTGTTAATGAGCGCCTCGATCTGATAGTCACCGCGCGGCAAAATCGTAATAAAATTAGACCCATCATTTGTATCTCTAATAAGCGTCAAATTTCCGCCCTGTATTTCTGTACGCAACAATTCACTGTCGTTTAGGCGCAATAGAACATCGTCGGCCAGGGTCTCGATAGTGCGGTCGTCAATATTCATTTCACTGGTAGAATCCTCGTCATCAAGGTAGAGAAAATGATCAATGCTTGGATGCCAGCTTGCAGATATGATTTGATCCGGCATTTCTTCAGGGAGTACTAACTCTTTCCCGTCATCGGTGTAGACGGCAATAGTATTCGATCCCAGAACAGATATATGATTTCCATCCGCGGACCAGTCGATAGCGATATCTTCTGGCGCCATTGCCAGTCTGCCGATATTCTTCACATCTTGATTTTTCAATTTCATGAGCCAGACATCGGTCCAGCCGGCCTCTTGTGTGCTGTAAACAATATGCGTTCCCTTCGGGTGTACGGAGAGGGCGCCCGGCGGAGTCGTTATGAGTTCGGGTTCATTGTCGAGTAGAAGAAGCGCGTCTTGAATATATGTTGTGATGCCTTCTTGAATATCGACCTTGCCCGTCCAAGGATGATAATTGTCTTTTGCTAGCTCGACGATATATTCGCCGGACGCGAGCCGCTTAAACACTTGCTGTGTCTGTTCATCTGTATAGCTTCCATTCAAAAAAATCATTGCATTTCTTGGTGCAGAAGTGATGGAGAGGCCGCCAGATCGAATGACTTGCCCCGCTTTTAAATTGTATCGATAGCCAGCCGTGTATAAAACAAGGAGTGGCGCTGCGATAAAAAAGAAAAGGGAAAAGATAATAAAAAGCGCCGTGCGAAATCGTAAACTCATATTGCTGTTATGATACCAAGGTTTGATGATGTTGTGGATAAGCGGCACTGTGATAGAATGGGCGGGTATGAAGGAGTTTTTAAAGCGGATAAAGGAAAAAATTTCGCCAAGTATACTCATTTTCGTTATCACATTGATGGTGGCAGTCTTTTATGTTGGATTTGCAGCGGGTGCAATGGTCGAATCAAATACGAACGGGCAGGTGTCGATTGGAGATTTAGTAAATCGAGATAATCGTGATTTTTATTCTGAAGACGTAGATTTTAATCTCTTTTGGCAGGTTTGGGATGTGGTAAAGGAATCATATCTTGAACAGCCAGTTCCGGACCTCGATCTATTTTATGGATCGCTTCATGGAATGGTTGAGGGGTTAAATGATCCGTATTCTGTTTTCTTTGATCCTGAAGAAACCGAGGAATTTAATCAGGATCTTGATGGAACATTCTTTGGAATTGGTGCGGAAATCGGCATGCGGGACGATGTGGTTGTCGTTGAAGCTCCACTTCCGAATAGTCCGGCGAGCCAGGCGGGCGTGCTCGCCGGCGACATCATCCTTGCGGTTGATGGCGAAGATACATTCGGTTGGTCCGTCTACGATGCTGTGCAGAATATCCGCGGTGAACGCGGCGTTCCTGTGACATTGACTTTGCTTGCAGAATCAGATGATCAACCGCGAGACATTGTTATCGTTCGTGACGAGATCGTGATCGACAGCGTTGAATGGGAAATCCGTGATGATGAAATAGCAATTGTCAGCGTATCCATGTTCAATTCGGACACCAATCGATTATTCAATCAGGCTGTTCAGGACATCTTGCGCGAGAATCCACAAGGGCTTATTATCGATGTAAGAAATAATCGCGGAGGATTGCTAGACGCAGTGATTCGCATGGCCGACTTCTGGATTGACGACGATGTTGTTGTCGTTGAACGTATGAAGGATTCAGAATTCACATTGCAAACAAATCCCGGTTCCGTGCTTGCCGATATCCCAACCGTTGTTTTGATTAATGGCGGAAGTGCATCTGCGTCAGAAATTCTGGCGGGAGCTTTGCAGGATTATGGCCTCGCAACACTCATTGGCCAAACAAGCTTCGGAAAAGGAGTCGTTCAAGAGTATCAAGAGTTCTCGAATGGATCAGCTGTTAAAATAACAGTGGCGGAATGGCTTACTCCAAAAGGACGAGCAATTAATGAAGTAGGAATTGAACCAGATATTCAGGTTGAATTCACAGTAGACGATTTCAATGAAGGAAAAACACCACAACTCGACGCGGCGATTGATTACCTCACGGGGCGGTAAAAAACGCGAGCATTCTCGAATAGAGGTTTCCGCCGGCGGTATTGTGTTTAAAAAAACTCGGCGGGGGATCTTTTTTGCAATGCTTAAGGACTCTTATGGAAAATGGACATTTCCAAAAGGGCATGTCAGGCGCGGCGAATCGCATGAAAAAGCTGCCGAGAGAGAAGTTGGCGAGGAAATGGGTATTCATAATATGCATCGCATAAAAAAACTCGGCACCATCGATATTTGGTTCCGTGATCGTTTTGTTTTCAAAGGAAAGCTTATTCACAAATATATTCACTATTTTCTTTTTGAGGTGACAGATAATATTCGGCTTCGACCGCCCAAGCCTAAAAAAGGTGGCGAGAAGATTCAGGGCGTTGCCTGGGTCCCGGCGCAAGATGTCATGAATCGCTCCAATTATAAAGACATGAAAACAATTATCCACCGAGCATTCGACCACTTAAACTTAGAAGTGAAGGAAAAAAAGCGAAAGATTTTTAAATAAGTTTTCTTACATTCATATTTTTGCTAAGCTGATGCGAGTACACAGAAAAACCAAATGATTGAGTGAAGTATGAAAGTCATTTTACTGGAAGATGTAAAACAACTTGGATTGAAGGGAGACGTTGTCACTGTGGCCGAAGGGTATGCTCGGAATTTTTTGTTTCCGCAGCATTTGGCGGTCGAAGCGACGGAAGGAAAGGTGAGGCAAATGAAAGAAAAAGAAGAAGCGGAAAATCGTCGTAAGAAAAAGGAAAAGAAAGGCGAGCGGCAGCTTGCGGCAAATTTGGATGGACAGGAAGTGATCATTCAAGCGAAAGCGGACGGTATCACGCTATACGCAGCTATTTCTCCAAAAGATGTCGCAAAACAGCTCAAAAATCTCGGATTTTCTGTAAAATCGGACCTTATAAAAATGGATGTTATAAAAGAAACGGGGGAATATGAAGCGTCAATTCAATTCTCATCAGGTTTCGAATCTCATATTCAAATAATTGTTGAAGCAGCATAAAACTATGGATCATAAATTTGTCTTTATTGTAGGAGGGGTAATGAGTGGAGTTGGAAAAGGGACGTCGACGGCGGCGCTGGCCCTAACGCTAAAGTCAAAAGGGGTGAATGTAACGGCGATAAAGATTGATCCATATGTGAATGTCGATGCCGGAACAATGAATCCGGTGGAGCATGGTGAAGTATTTGTGACGGTTGATGGCGATGAGACAGATCAGGATATTGGTACATATGAACGATATTTGAATGTCGACATTACGCGAACGAATTACATGACAACAGGGCGTGTTTATCAATCTGTGATTGAGCGCGAGCGTAATTTGGAATATGGCGGTAAATGCGTGGAGGTTGTCCCGCATGTCCCGCAAGAAGTGATTCGACGTATTGAAACAGCGGCACATGATGCAAATGCAGATATCACACTTATCGAGGTCGGTGGTACGGTTGGTGAGTATCAGAATATTCTTTTTCTTGAAGCTGCGAGAATGATGGCGATGCGCTATCCGGGAAAGGTTGGTTTTGTTCTTGTGAGTTATTTACCAATTCCTCCGTCCATCGGTGAAATGAAAACAAAACCGACGCAATATGCGGTGCGGACACTTAATAGTGCTGGTATTCAGCCTGATTTTATTATTGCGCGTAGTGTTCGAGCTCTTGACGAACCTCGGCAGGAAAAAATCGCCCAGTTCTGTGGCGTGCCAAAAAATCGAGTGATTGCAGCACCGGATGCTCGCAGTGTCTATGATATTCCAGAAGAATTTGAAAGGCAGCATTTTGCTGATTCTGTTCTTGATTTATTTGATATGAATCCTGAGGGGGGCGAGGGGCTTGAAAAATGGCGTGATTTCACTCGTCGCGCAACGGAAGCGACAGATGAGGTGCAGATTGGCGTTATCGGAAAGTATTTTTCAACAGGAGATTTTACACTTTCAGACGTATATATTTCAGTTCTTGAAGCGATTAAACATGCTGCAGCTTCTCACAATGTAAAGGCTAAAATTGCGTGGCTTAATAGTGAGGAATATGAAAAGAATCCTGAGAAGCTTGAAGAATTAAAAAATTATCAGGGCATTTTGATTCCTGGGGGGTTTGGCTCGCGTGGAATCGAGGGGAAGATTGCAGCCATAGAATATGTGAGAAAAAATAAGATCCCGTATCTTGGGCTTTGTTATGGTATGCAATGCGCGGTTATTGAATATGCTCGTAATGTAGCGGGGCTTGCCGATGCGAATACGACGGAAATCAATGAACAAACACCGCATCCGGTTATTCATTTGCAAGAAGGGCAGGAAGACAATGTGGATGGTGGAAAAATGGGTGGAACAATGCGACTGGGGTCCTATCCTTGTGCACTGGCGCCAGATACGGTTGCGCGACGCGTGTATGGAAGTGAGGAAATTTCAGAACGTCATCGGCATCGATATGAATTTAATAATGCATATCGTGATCAATTGAAGGAAGCGGGCCTCGTTATTTCAGGTAGCTCGCCAGATAATCATTTTGTAGAAATTGTAGAAATAAAGGATCATCCATTTTTTGTAGGTGTTCAATTCCACCCAGAATTTCAATCAAGGCCCTTGTCCGCTCATCCGCTCTTCGCAGGATTTATCAAGGCTGCAAAAGAATTATGAATATAATACTTGGTATTTTATCCGGAGGATCGGGTACCAGACTTTGGCCGCTTTCTCGAAAGAGATTCCCGAAACAATTTCATGATTTGGCAGGAACCGGCAATCCCTTGCTTGTTGATACCATTGATCGATTGATGCCACTTGGAAAGCCGGTTATTTTGACGGGCGAACATTTACGGGCGCCGACAATGACAATGCTGCATCGTATGGGGCGATCGGACCTTGATTTGGTAATTGAACCAGCTGCAAAGGATACGGCTCCCGCTATTGCTCTTTTGACAAAGCAAGCTCTTGATGAAGATGCGGATGCGATTGTGGGTATTTTTCCTGCCGACCATGCAATTACGGATGTGGAAGGATTCCGTAAAACAATTCAGAAGGCAATTGATGTAGCGGGTCGAAATCGGGCCATTGTAACCGTTGGAATTAAGCCAAATCATCCGGCGACGAATTATGGATATATAAAAACGAATGGTGACGGCGATGCTTTGCAAGTCAAATCGTTTATTGAAAAACCCGATCTTGCAAAGGCAGAGGATTTGATCAGAGATGAACATGTTTTTTGGAATGCTGGGATATTTATTTTCCCCGCGAAGAAAATGGCAGACCTTTTCAAAGAGCATGCGCCAGAAATCTGGAATGGCATCGAGGCAGGACAAAATTGGGATGAAATGCCGAGCATTAGCATTGATTATGCTGTTATGGAAAAGGCGAATGATTTGCTTTGCGTTCCAGCTGAATTCGATTGGACGGATCTTGGTAGTTGGGAAGAGATTGCTTTGCGGCGCGGAAGTTCAGACACGCTCATAGGAATCGAATCGAAAGGGGCTGTTTTCCGGCATCTGCATCCAATGCAGAAAACGGCTGTGATTGTCGGTGTGGATGATGTGATTGTCATTGATACGCCAGACGCTCTTCTTGTTATGAAGTCTGGTGAAGGACAGACATTGAAAAAGGCGGGCGCTGAGCTGAAAGAAAAATCAGATGCGCAATTGCATGAACATCGTTTTGAAGAACGTCCATGGGGCCGATTCGAGGTTCTGCTTGATACAGATAATTTTAAAAGTAAACGTCTTGTTCTCTTTCCCGAGAAACAGTTTTCTTATCAGAGGCATGCTCGGCGTAAAGAGCATTGGACGATTGTAAAAGGGTCGGCGCGTGTTCGGCTCGATGATGAATGGACAGATTTGAATGCTGGAGATTCCGTTACGATCGAGAAAGGTCAGAAACATCAGCTTTATAATCCATCTAAAACAGAAATGCTCGAAGTGATCGAGGTTCAGACAGGCGATTATTTTGGCGAGGATGACATCGAACGCTTCGAGGACGACTTCGGCCGCGCTTAGTGTCGACGAAGCTCATTTAGAAAATTTTCAAATTTATTATCGAAGCTGGTACCGCTTATTTCAACAAGGTTTGGATGCGCGCTCCAGATTTCTTTCGTGTGTAGGCTGCGCGCGAGGGCCGTTTCATAATCTTCATAGCGCACGGGATTATTCATGACTTTTTCCTCATAAATAGTGCGCGGGGGAAGATCGAACCAGAATACTTTGTCATAACGAAGAACATCTTTTTTAATATCGATTCCAGTGAGTGATTCGTATTCTTCATCTCCACCAGGAAGATATGCGATGCCGTCGAGAATACCTCTATCTGCAATAACATACTGTTTATTCATCTGCTCAGCTCGAATCAATGCAAGGTCTTCTGAAAGCATTTGCTGTTTTGCGAGTAAATGCTGAAAACGTCTTTGAATTTCAATATTCACAAATTCCGATCCCTGTATTTCATGCTCTTTTAATATGATCGTTGCAGCTTCGGGAATGAGGAAATAATCAGAAAAGTGCTCACGAAGACGACGAATTGTTTTTGTCTTTCCGCTGCAAGGACCTCCGGTAATGACGAATAATTTTGGAATACTCATGTGATCATTGTACATGAAAGCAAGTATGGATCCTGCTGTGGATATTGGGAATAACATACCAACTTGGATTGACAATGAGGGAAATTGCTGCTAGTCTGCTCATACCAAATAGGAGGTCGTTTTGCGTGTACATCAGGATTGTATCGACAAAGAAGGTGATGCGTTGGAACGGGATCGTGCAAAGATCGATGTGGGCTACGATAGAGCTCATGTGATGGGAAAAATCGGAAAATCCACCTTCAATTTCGGCATTGTACTCATCGCGAGCGGTGCAGTTGTGTTCTTTGCTCAGCCATACGTCCCAGAAATGGTTGCTGCGAATATGGAGACTGCGCGTCAGATTCTCTTCATCAGCATTGTCGTGAACTTTGCTATTGCAGCGCTTTGCTACGTATGCGGCCAGAAGATGTATGACAATCTGAGGGTGCGTCGAGAGAGGCATGAGAGGCAGGTGAAGATTTTCGAGGCATACTGCACGGCACGTGATCGTCGTTACGCCTCCTAGGCGTTACCCGCCTCACTCAAGCTACTGTCTTATGACAAGTAGTTTTTTATTTTTTAACAAATTAAAGCCCATGACTGCATGTGTGCTTGGGCATTAATGAATACATAGATGATGTTTTTGCTCGATGTCAAGAAAAATACGGTTGACATTCACGTCTAAATCCATCATAATGCTCGCGATTTATGAAAATGTTTACTTGGCAGCAGAGAATGGTGATTTGGACGACTGCGATCGGGTCTCTCCTTGTATTTGGAGCAATGGGGTATGGGCTTGATGCCCTTTTTGGAACATGGCCAATTATCTTTGTTATCGCACTTCTCTTGTCTTTCCCGGTAGCAATAGCGGTTGTTATCAAGCGTCTTCAACCTATTATTAAAAAGGACCTTGCGCGCCTTGAAAAAGAAATCAAAGAATAGATATGGCATTTCCAACAGCTGAACTTCCAGAAATTACTCTCGCAGCGCGACCACTTTTTCATATTGGTCCCGTGCCAATTACAGATGCTTTTTTTGGAGCGGTCCTCGTTTCATTGACGCTTATATTCTTTTCCATTGCGGCAGCACGAAAATTTAGCATTATTCCAACGCGCATTCAGGCACTTTTTGAAATGATTGCTGAATATCTTCTCGAACAGCTCGAGGGCGCATTCGGTTCAAAAACAGAGGCTCGAAAATTCTTCCCGCTTGTATTTACACTACTTCTCTTTATCGTCGTTGCGAATCAGTTCACGCTTATTCCTCTTATTTTCGAGGTAACACAAGGCGGTCTCGATGTTCTTCGTCAGCCAACATCTGATTTAGCTGGAACGATTGCATTGTCTCTCATGGTTATTGTCATTGCGAATATTCTTGCGCTCCGTATCTCACCAATTGGTCATTTGAAAAACTTCTTCCCAATTCACAAAATCTTTCAAGCTCGCAGTATCGGGGAGCTTTTTAATGCCGGGATTGATATGTTTATTGGTGTTCTAAACATCATCGGTGAATTTGCAAAAATTGTATCGCTTGCAGCTCGTCTTTTTGGAAATATCTTTGCTGGAAATGTCATGGTCGCGGTTATTGCAAGCCTTGCGGCATTCACGCAATTTATTGTTCCAATTCCATTTATTGCCTTGAGCGTATTTTCTGGATTCATTCAGGCATTTGTCTTTATGCTTCTCTCTATGCAATTCATTGCAATGAGCATTGAAGGGGCGAAGCCTGAAATGGAAGAGGCAATTGCATAGCAGATTGCTATCTCATTCAATGTGTGGATCACATATTGAGCGAGATGTCAATCTCTACAGACTTGACAGGGTGGAATGCTTTACTATCATTCCGCGCGTAACATTTAATACATAAGGCAAATATCTAGCCGAATACAAAATATGGATATTGAAGCAGCACGACTTCTAGCCGCAGGACTTGCTATGGGTCTTGGAGCTATTGGTCCAGGAATTGGTGAGGGAATCGTTGCAGGTCGCACACTTGAAGCGATCGGACGAAATCCTTCTATGATGGGGAAACTATTCCCAAATATGATCGTAGCTATGGCGATCACGGAATCAACAGCGATTTACTCACTTGTAATCGCACTTATCATTCTTTTCGTAGCATAAATCTATGGAAGCACTACAAAATCTCGGACTCGATCTCTGGGGCATTATTTTGTACCTTGTAAATTTCGGGGTGATTTTATATGTGCTTCATCGATGGGTGTATAAGCCGCTTTTGAAGCATATCGACGAACGTCGTGAAGTCATTCGTAAGAATGTGAAAGAAGCGGAAATGCTTCGAAAGAATTTTGAGTCAGAGGCGAAAAAGCAAAAGGCTGAAAATGAAGCATATATCACAGATGCTCGTGCAAAAATAGCCGAGGCAACAAAGTTTGCTAAGCGCGGAGCGAAAGAAATCATTGCTGACGCCGACGAACGTCGTGAAGCAATGCTTGCGGAAGCAGCGGAGCAGATCGAATCAATGAAATCAGGCATTGTAAAAGCATCAGAGTCTGAAATGAAGCAGCGCATTGAGCGTATTGTTTTGCATGTTCTTCAGAATTCAGTTCCTGAAAAGGCAGTAAAGCAAAGCGTTGATGACGCTGTGAAGGCAGTGCTGAAATAAATATGATTACTGATTTGCTTGCAAAAACGGTATTTCATGCCCTTCAAACTACGCAGCAAAAAGACTTCTTTCAAAAGAAGGCTGGCGCGCGCAGCAAAATAATGAAAGAGGCATTGCCGAATGACTATCCAAAGCCACTTCTTGCATATCTTGAAACAATTTCTGAAGAAGGATTTGTTAAAGATATGGATGAGCTTTTGCCTATGCTCGGAAAGAAACGATCTATTCTATCGATGGGTTCAGCAAAACAGAATGGATTTGTTGCAGCATTTGCAGCGGGGCTTAAAGAACAAATACAGTCAGATACCGATGATGCGTCTGCAAAAAAACGCTCAAACCGAATCTTGAGGCGTGAAGCACAAATGCTTCTTATGCAAGTAAAAGGTGAAGAGTCTGCACTTGTGCAGCTCGCAACGGATCCGGATAAGGCCACCAAGGAAAAACTAGAAGAGGCATTTGCAGAAAAAGGAGGAATCCCTCAATTCATTGTCAGTCAGGAATTGATTGGCGGCCTCAGGCTTTTCTCGGGCGGAAAACTTACAGATGCCAGCTGGCGTGCAAAGGTTAATCAGATATTTTCAAAACTTTAATTATGGAAACCAAGGAATTACGAAAATTTTTCAATGCTGTCGATACCGCAATCGGTTCACTTGACGGTGGTGAAGTAAAGGAAAAAAATGCGGGTATCATTCGCAGTGTTAAAGATGGCGTTCTGCATATTGACGGACTCACTGGACTAAAAATGGGTGAAGTTGTGACGGTTGAGGGCAGTGATGTTTCGGCTGTAGTGATGGAACTTGATGGCCGCAGCGCCTATGCGGTTATGCTTGTGAATGATCTAACGGTAAAGGAAGGGCAGGCCGTTTTTGCGAGTGGAAATTTCCTTGGTATTTCTGCAAGCGAAGATATGCTTGGTCGTGTTGTGGATCCACTTGGTGTAGCTATCGACGGCGCAGGTGAAATCAAGAAAGGTGAATTCATGCCAATGGAGCGCATTGCTCCGGGTGTGATTACGCGTGAACCGGTGAGTGAACCGGTACAAACGGGTATTGTTGGAATTGATTCAATGATTCCAATTGGGCGCGGGCAGCGTGAACTTATCATTGGAGATCGTCAAACAGGAAAAACAACGGTTGCGATCGACACGATTCTGAATCAGAAAGGGCAGGACATGATTTGTGTTTATGTTGCGATTGGACAGCGCGAATCAAGTACAGCTGCTGTATTTGAAACATTACGTGAAGGCGGAGCGCTTGATTATACGGTTATTGTGAATGCGGGTGCATCGAAAGCGGCGGTATCGCAATTCCTTGCCCCATATGCAGGAACAGCGATTGCGGAATATTTCCTTGGTAAAGGAAAGGACGTACTTGTGATTTATGATGATCTTTCAAAGCATGCGGTAGCGTACCGAGAATTGTCACTTCTTCTTCGTCGTCCACCAGGACGTGAAGCGTATCCGGGAGATGTATTCTATCTTCACTCTCGACTTCTTGAGCGTGCTGTTCGATTGAATGCAGATTATGGCGGGGGAAGTATTACGGCTCTTCCAATTATTGAAACACAGGCGGGAGATGTTTCGGCATATATTCCAACAAATGTTATTTCGATTACTGACGGTCAGATTTTCCTCGAATCTGGATTATTTGCTAGCGGAATTCGCCCAGCGATCAATATCGGTATTTCGGTATCTCGTGTAGGTGGAAGCGCACAAACGCATGTGATGAAAAAAGTAGCTGGAACAGCGAAGCTCGACCTTGCGCAGTATTATGAACTCGCAGCCTTCTCTCAATTTGCTTCTGAACTTGATGATGCGACAAAGCAGCAATTGACGAGAGGTGAGCGTGTGCAGGAAGCGATGAAGCAGCGACAAAATGCGCCATATGAATTATGGCAGGAAATTGTTGTTCTTCGCGCCGCAACATCAGGATTCCTCGACGCTGTGGAAGTGAAAGATGTTCAACCGCTTCTCGGTCAGCTTCTAAACCATATTGAGGCAAATGAACAGGATCTCGTTTCTGGAATCATGAATGAGAAGAAGCTTACGGATGAAATCAAGGAAACGCTAGATAAGGCAATCGAAAGTGGCGTGAAGGCGCTAACTAATAAATAAAAACTTTGTCCGTGAAGAATACTGAATGATATTTGCTTGAAGTTCAAGGACCGGAGCGGAGTGTACTGATGGGTACATGAAGCGAGGACCAAAGAACTGAGGGCAAAGATCGTCAGTAGACAAGCGGATGACCGTATGTCGTTAATTGAGATTAAAAATCAGATTAAATCCACAAAGAATACTCGCAAAATTACAAAGGCGATGCAGCTTGTGGCTGCCAGCAAAATGCGACGTTTTCAGAAAACGGCTGAACATACAAAGGATTTTTCAAAAGAGCTTCTTAAAACGCTCGAGCTGACAAAGCGAACGGTTGCGGATACGGATTACGGAATTTCAAAAGGGAAAAAGCATTTATTCATTCTCATGACATCGGATAAGGGGCTATGTGGAGCGATGAATGCAAAGCTCATTCGAACACTCACATCAAATGAACACTGGAATGCATTCACGGATGATCAAAAAACACTTATCACCATTGGTCGTAAAAGTACCGAATCGGCAAAGGCGCAAGGATTTGAACTGCATGAGTCATTCATAAATATTCCGGAAGACTTAACACCGCTCGATGCACTGATGATTGTCGATGATATTCTCGAGCTTTGGGAAACGGGTGAATATGAAAAAGTGCATCTGATATCCCCTTGGTATGTCAATGCATTTACCTTCCATGCTCAGATAAAGACATTCCTCCCGATGACCGATGAAATGATCTCGGATCATTTGAAAGATCCGGAAACGGGCGAGGTGGATTTGAAAGAGTATGAAACGGATGCGGCTTATTTCGAACCGGGAAGGGATGCAGCGGCTGAGCAGCTGGCTCTACAACTTGTGCAGAGTCTCTTCATCGAAAGTTTTTATCAGCTAAAAGCGACGGAATATTCAAGTCGTATGGTAGCGATGAAAAAAGCAACGGAAGCGGCTGATGATCAAATTAAAGAATTAACAGCAAAATTTAATAAAGCACGTCAGGCGGCAATTACAAGGCAGCTTGCGGAACTCGCTTCAGCAAGCGAAGCTATGAGTAGTCAAAATGCATATGAAATCTTCGAAAACTAAACCAAAAGGAGTTATTACCAGAATTGCTGGTGTTGTTGTTGATGTCTTTTTCGACGCACATACGCCAGAGAAATACGCAGCGCTTCATACCGATGCACAGGATGGAACATTAACGCTTGAAGTTCAGGCGCATATCGGTGACGGTGTCGTTCGTACCATTGCCATGAGTTCAACGGATGGTCTATCTGTCGGTCAGGAAGTGACGGATACACTCGCTCCAATTTCAACGCCGGTAGGGCAAGATGTTCTTGGGCGTGTTTTGAATGTGACGGGTGATGCCATTGACGGAAAAGCTTCTCTTGAAAAGACGGAAAAAATGCCAATTCATGCCGAGGCTCCAGCATTTGATGAACAGTCTGGAAAGGCAGAGATCTTTGAAACGGGAGTGAAAGTTATCGATCTTCTCGCCCCATTCATCAAGGGTGGAAAAACGGCGCTTTTCGGTGGTGCTGGTGTAGGAAAAACGGTAATCATGCAAGAAATGATTCACAATGTTGCGATGGCGCATGGTGGATATTCTGTATTTGCTGGTGTTGGAGAGCGTACACGTGAAGGAAATGACCTTATTCGAGAAATGGAAGAATCGAAGGTAATCGACAAGGTGGCAATGGTATTCGGTCAGATGAATGAGCCGCCAGGGGCTCGTATGCGTGTAGCGCTTACCGGGCTTACCATTGCGGAGAAATTCCGAGATGAAGGTCGGGATATTCTGATGTTTATCGATAATATGTTTAGGTTCACGCAGGCAGGTGCCGAGGTGTCAGCTCTGATGGGGCGACTTCCATCTGCGGTGGGGTATCAGCCAACACTTGCGACAGAAATGGCTGCGCTTCAAGAGCGTATTACTTCAACAAAGAAAGGTTCTATTACATCGATTCAGGCTGTATATGTTCCGGCGGATGACCTTACTGACCCGGCTCCGGCGACGACATTTGCTCATCTTGACGCGACGGTTGTACTTTCTCGTAACTTGGCATCGATGGGGCTCTACCCAGCGGTAGATCCACTTGATTCAACATCAAATGCTTTGAAAGAAGCAATTGTTGGTGAAGAGCATTATCGTGTTGCAAATGAAGTGCGTCAGATTTTGCAGCGATACAAAGAATTGCAGGATGTGATTGCTATTCTTGGTATGGACGAGCTTTCAGATGAAGATAAATTGACGGTAGAACGCGCGCGAAAGATTCAAAAATTCCTCACGCAGAACTTCTTCGTTGCCGAGCAATTTACGGGAACACCGGGGCAATTCATTTCTCGAGAAGACACCATTAAGGGGTTTGCTGGAATTCTTGCTGGTGAATATGACCATATTCCAGAGCAGAACTTCGCATATGTTGGAACCATTGAAGAGGTGATTGAGAAATTTGAGAAGTCTAAAGCGACTGCATAGTCTATGTCGAGTGATGTGTTTCATTTTCGATTACTTGCGCCGACGAAAGACTGGTTTTCTGGGCCGGTTGACTCGGTTCATTTTGCGACAAAATCTGGGGAAATGGAAATTCTCCCAGGTCATGTGTCACTTGTAGGTATTATCGATTTTTCTCTTGTAAAGATTCGAAAGAATGGACATATCGATGAATTTCTCATTCGGCATGGTGCCGTTTCCATTGATCCAGAAGGAGAGGGCGCTCGCATCATGGCCCAGGATGTGCAAGATAGAAAGCATCTCGATAAGAAGAGCTTGAAAGAATACCTAGATTTCGTTACGGAGAAATTGAAAAAGCCGGATGAATTGTCAAAATTCCAAATTGATTTCCTTGAAGAGCAAAAAGGCTCACTCGAAAAATCCTTCCAAATCCTTGAACAGAAATAAAAAAAACAGCCAGATGGCTGTTTTTTACTTATCAATTCGGACAAATGTTTTCATTTTGAGTGCACCGTGGAAATTTGGAACCTTCTTTTTGAAGAATTTCACTTTTCCAGCTACGAGTGCAAACAATGTGTCATCAGATCCTTTTCCTACATTCGCTCCGGGACGATATTTTGTTCCGCGCTGTCGGATAAGGATTTGACCAGCTTTCACTGCTTGTCCATCTGTCTTTTTCAGTCCGAGTCGTTTTGCTTTCGAGTCTCGGTTGTTTTGGGTAGAACCCTGTGCCTTTTTCTTTGCCATAAGTTCATTTCACAGCCGACTTAATCGCATCTCCCTTCGGGATGACCGAAATCCTCGACTCGTATTGAATTACGGCGAAATATTACAAAAATAGGCAAGAAATGTCAAGTATATGAACACTTCCATGTTGATGAATGCTAGGATATACTATGACTGTATGGAAAAGCGTATAGAAGAATTACTGGAAATGGTTCGGCCTCGGCTGGCAATGCATGGTGGAAATGTAAGCTTGATTGGCTATGATGAGAAGAGTGGCGTCGTTCAAGTAAAAATGGAGGGGGCATGCAGTGGATGCCCATTGTCGCAAATGACGCTAAAAGGTGGCATTGAGGCGCTTATCGTGTCAGAGCTCCCGCAGGTAAAAGAAGTGATAGCAATTTCATGAATATTTTAGACCGAATAAAGGGCGGTAAGCGCATTGGAATAGATGCAAAAATGAAGCAAATAACGGTCATTGTTTCTTTTTTGTTTGTCACATTGTCTCTTGTGATTTTGTATTGGCAACTATTTCCAGAATTGAGTCAGCAGATTGCAATTCCTCTGCATTACAATATTCATTCGGGCGTTGATCAATTCGGCCCATGGTGGAAAATTTTCACCATCCCAGCCGTCGCTCTTGGTATACTGACTCTGAACCTTGTTCTCGCAAAATTATTCGCTAAAAAAGATGAAATCTTGCCCGTATTCTTTTATGCAGTGACATTGATGGCACAAGTGATTCTTTTCTTGGCGATGATATTCGTTATCCTTCTCAATATTTCATATTATGGTTGATACATTCGTGATTGCAAAAATTCTTACGCTGACGACAATTGCTTTTATTTTGACAATTCTCTGGACGCCAGTATGGACTCAGCTTCTGTATGAGTATCGAATGGGGAAGTCTCTGCGGAGTTCGAAGCAGGCGCCTATTTTTAACAAAATGCATAAAAAGAAGGCTGGCACCCCAACAATGGGAGGTGTTCTGATTTGGGGGACAGTCCTTTTTATGGCAGTTGTTTTCTTTTCAATTGCGAATCTGGCGCCGGAATCATTTATTGGTAGGCTCGAGTTTTTGACGCGCGGACAAACACTTCTTCCTCTGGCTTCTTTGGTGGCGGCTGGACTTGTTGGGCTTATTGATGATTATTTCAATGTACGCGGGATTGGAAAAAACGGAGGTGGGGTCGAGGTTCAGCATCGGATGATTCTGTACACCTTGATCGCTATTGTCGGCGCATGGTGGTTTTTCTTTAAGCTCGATTGGGATTTATTGCATATCCCATTCTTTGGAGATTTTAATATTGGTCTTTGGTATATTCCATTATTCATTCTTGTCATTGTCGCGACATCTTTTTCGGTTAATCAGACAGATGGACTTGATGGATTAGCTGGCGGAACGCTTTTGTCGGCTTATGCCGCCTATGCTGTTATTTCGCTTCTGCAGGGGCGATTTGAATTAGCGGCTTTTTGCGGAGTTGTGGCGGGCGCCTTGCTGGCATTTTTATGGTTTAACATTTATCCGGCTCGATTTTTCATGGGTGACACAGGCGCCATGTCTCTTGGTGTAACGCTCGGAATTGTCGCCATGCTGACAAATACGGCATTAGTACTGCCAATTATTGGAATTGTTTTTGTTATTGAAGCACTTACAACAATCATACAATTAGCA
This sequence comes from uncultured Gammaproteobacteria bacterium, assembly GCA_964344415.1. Lineage (GTDB taxonomy): Bacteria > Patescibacteriota > Patescibacteriia > UBA9934 > UBA9934 > CAYFMS01. The sequence continues at coordinate 91,167 of CAYFMS010000002.1, forward strand.
TCGAAAAAGATCAGAGGGAAAAAGGTATTTCAAGTTGCGCCAATTCATCATCATTTCGAAGCACTTGGCTGGCCAGAGCCAAAGGTTGTGATGCGTTTCTGGGTCATTTCTTGGATTGCGGCCGCTATTGGAATTGTTATTGTCATTCTAGATTTATCGCTTGCATAAATGCGCGAATTACTTCGAAAAATCGATCTTCCATTTGCACTCATATTCCTGGGACTTCTTTTTTTTGGTCTTATTATGCTTTCATCGGCATCGGGGCCGATTGGCTTTGAACGATTCGGTGATAGTTTTTATTTCATAAAGCATCAATTATTGCAGGGACTATTACCCGGGGCTCTTGCATTCTTCATTGGATTTACAATTCCGTATAAAACATGGAAGCGCTATGCATTTCCTATGCTCCTCTTATCTATCATTCTTCTGATTTTGGTGTATATACCTGGAATTGGGACGGATTTTGGAACTTTTGCGCGTAGCTGGGTAAGTGTTGGTGCCTTTTCATTTCAACCATCAGAGATTGTAAAACTGACATTCCTATTCTATTTAGCAGCTTGGATGGAGAAACAGGGTGGGGGATTGAAATCATTTCAAGATGGCCTCGTTCCTTTCTTGGTTATTTTGGCTTTCGTTGGAGGCCTGATCTTTTTTCAGCCGGACCTTGGAACATTGTCCATTATTCTTGCCATGTCACTTGTCGTCTTCTTTGTAGCTGGGGGTTCTGTGGCACATTTAATTGGACTTGGCGCTGTCGGTCTTGTTTTCTTTGGGCTCGCAATCCGATTATCGCCGTATCGAGCAGCACGATTGATGACATTCCTCCATCCGGAACTAGACCCTCAGGGAATCGGTTATCAAATCAATCAAGCATTGCTTGCGGTCGGATCGGGAGGTTTATTCGGCAGAGGCTACGGACATTCCTTACAGAAATTTCAATATTTACCTGAAGTGATCGGTGATTCTATTTTCGCCGTACTTGCGGAAGAGCTGGGATTCATCTTTACGGCGGCATTCATTATCCTCTTTCTAGTATTTGTACTTCGCGGCATAAGAATTGGACATTTAGCAAAGGATGCATTCGGAAAATATGTCGCCATTGGCGTGATGACTTGGTTTGGAGTTCAGGCATTTGTAAATATCGGAGCCATGCTCGGCATCCTCCCTTTAACGGGCGTACCGCTCCCATTTTTGAGCTATGGTGGAACATCTCTTATTATTTCAATGATGGCTGTTGGCGTTGTATTAAATATTTCGAGATCTTCAAATGGGTATGCGTAAAATGAAACATCATCACATATTGATGACAGGAGGAGGTACATTGGGACCTGTGACTCCGCTGCTTGGAATTATTGATGTATGGAAGGAGATGGACGAACAAACGGAGTTTTCTTGGATTGTGACGCCTCGTGGAGTCGAGAAAGATCTCTTGCGATCGGAAGGAATGAGATTCCAAACGCTTTATGCTCCAAAATTATCAAGGCATAAAAAATGGCAATGGATTGCTACGCCTTTTTTACTAACCGCGAGCGTGATGAGAGCGATGCAGATCTTGAGAAAAATACGGCCAAGCATGGTATTTACGGCAGGGGGGTATGTAAGCGTACCTGTCGTGATTGCGGCGAAAATGCAAGGCATTCCCATTTGGGTGCATCAATTAGACTATCTTCCGGGGATTGCAAATAAGGTGATGGCGCCATTTGCTACGCGTATTACAACGACATTTGAAAAGTCCGCTGAGAAATTTCCTGAATCTAAAACGGAAACGGTTGGCGCAGTGCTTCGTGCACGGCTGCGCATTTCGTCAAAGGAAACATTATTGCAAAAGTATGGCCTCGATCCTCAAAAAATGACGATACTGATTACTGGTGGGGGAACTGGCGCTGTGCAAATTAATGATGCGATGGAGGTGATAGCGAAAGAATTATCCCTGAAGGCAAATATTATTCACTTGACTGGGAAGGGAAAAATGACAAATGAATTGCAAGAAATAGCCCCGAATTATTGCGCGATTGAAATGGTGACGCATGAAATGCATGAATTATATTCATTGGCGGATATAGTTGTTTCGCGGGCTGGGCTCGGTACAATGATGGAGCTTGTTTCATATAAAAAGCCTGCTATTATCATTCCAATCAAGAATTCTCATCAGGAATTGAATGCAGCGGTTCTCGCCGAGGCGGGGGCGGCTCATGTCATTTGGGATATGAATCCACAGGTTTTAAAGCAGGCAATCTCGAAAATGATCGATGATGACGATCGTCGCAATGCATATGCGCGGGCGATTGGCGAAGTTATGGATCGGTCCGGTGCAGAGAAAATCGCGAAAGAAGCGATTGATGTTTTGGGTGGGGGGTAGGTTACCGTTACGAATTTACGGATAATACTGATATGCGGATTGACGGCTACGAAGTAAGTAGTCGTATTGCTTAGATCCTTCGACAGGCTCAGGATTTCGAATGGGTACACGAAGTCCGACTTTCTTTTCGTCATACAAAAGTAATCTCTTTAATCTCCTCCATCTCTTTCATGCATCTCAGCCACTAACTTCCCTTACTTTTTACACAATAAAAAAAGAGGCCTCAGTGACCTCTTTTTGGTTTATTACATTTCTGATTCACCACCTTCTTCGGATCCGCCTTCATCGCCAGATTCCTCGGCTGCATCGTCCATGCCTTCGTCACCCCCTTCCATTGGAGCTTCCTCAGCCGGTTCTTCCGCCGGCATCTCTGCTGGAGCCTCCTCCATTGGAGCTGCTTCGGTCATTGGTTCGGCTGCTGGAGCTTCTTCCATGCCTGTGTCGGCATCATCGGACCCGCCTTGCATTCCCATATTAGCGTCTGCCTGATCATCCATCATGTCGGCATCATTATTCATGTATGTCATAATTTTATTTTAAGAATTATCAATTCCACTGTAGCAAATTGACAGATCTTAAAAAGGTTTAATGTGGAAAGTTGATTTTTGGGTATGGGGCTTGATTTTTTTACTAAAAAATGATATAAATGCGTCACCAATGAGCAAATGTAACAAGTGGCAAGACTTAAATTGCAAGCATACGCCGGTAGCTCAGTTGGTAGAGCGAGGGCCTTTTAAGCCCGAGGTCGTGGGTTCGAGCCCCACTCGGCGTACCAAAAAATAGTCAGTTTTCTGGCTATTTTTTCTTGTTGAAGTGATTATTATGTTGAATGCATGATTTTATCCACAGATATTTGACAAAAAAATGTGTTCAATGCAAAGTGTAAAGAGTATGCAAAACATTGCACGCCTCATTACAAAGAATATTGCGATGGCAATTGTCTGCCTCGTGGTTGGCTTTGTGCTCATTATTGGATTGAGCGGCGTGTAAGATTTTGTTAAAACATCAAACAAAACAACGCTGCTCAGTGATGAGTGGCGTTTTTTCTTGAGCTGAAGAAGGAAAGGAGTAGCATCTTCTTCAGCTCAAGAAGCTGAGGCTCAAAGGGGGAAGCATGTCCAAAGTGACTCTCGGAAAGGATACTGTGAATAGTGGTGTAACTACTATTCGTGGTAGTAACCGGTCCAAGCGGCGCAATGACTCGATCGATCAGGTTGATGTTCCGCGCCCGTCTCTGCAAATCGTACCTCGCGCTGATTGCGACAAAAACAATCGGCATCCTTGGTGGCGATAGCAGAACATCCCGTCCGACTGCATTCATCTGTAGTCGGACGGAGAAATGTTTTCTAGATTGAAGAAGGAAAGGAGTAGCATCTTCTTCAGTCTATGAAGACTGAAAAACGAAAATTCTGCCCGAAAAGGGCTTTGGAGGAATCATGTGTGAAGGAAGGAATGAAGGTTATGCATCTGCGATCGATACGTTGAATCGGAGGCGGCTTCTGCCGGATTCTACTATGGAATCTGAGCTGAGCCCCGACGAGGACACGGCGGAGCTCGAGCGAAGCATGCAGAGGGCACGCGATGTGGTTCGGGAAGCGAACCTCGACGACACGGGTCCGGAGATCGGAACGGATGCATGGCGTCTGCAGATGATGCGGAATCAAGAGCGCGCTCTCGACTGCCGTGTGGACGTCGACGATGCCGACGATGTCATCGTCCGAAGGACGGTGCCTGACGGTTCCGTGCAGGACATCGATCCACAAGTCGTCGCTGAAGATGCGGGAGTCATGTCTGATGAGCTCACCGACTTCGAGGAGGAACCTGAGTGGACAGACAACTTCGGTCGTCCGATGGGCGACGCTTCGATGTGGAGTAGTTTCCTGTCGTAATTCGCTGAGCACCGACGCCGATACGCGCCCGCAATGCAAGAGCATCGCGGGCTTTTTTATTTATGCGTTATAATAGTGCCATGCGAGGGGAATTGATTCATGCCCATGATGTGCCAAAAAAGGAATTGATTGAGGTGCTCGATGCCTCACTTTTAGGATTGTCTCCCGAACAAGTTGGCCATCAAAGAGAAAAATTTGGATCAAATAAGAAGCGTGAAAAGAAAAGGGTGACATGGTTGGCAATATTGGCGCGTCAACTCATGGGCCCATTTATTATCATTCTCATCATCGCTGCAGGTATCAGCATTGTACTTCAGGAATTTTTTGACGCTTTTGTGATTGGTATCGCCGTCCTTATCAATACGGCACTTGGATTCATCGAGGAATTCAAAGCTGATAGATCACTTGCGAAACTTGAAACATATTTGCCAGTTCAGGCGCGGGTTCTGCGTGATGGCAAGCAAAAAATGATATCTGCAGAGGAGATTGTTGTTGGTGATATTCTTCTTCTACGTAGCGGGGATAAAATTATTGCCGATGCACGCATATTGAATCACGCCAATCTTGAAATTGACGAATCCACATTAACGGGAGAATCGAATCCTGTAATCAAAAAAGATGATGTTCTTGATAGAGAGGTGTCCGTTCCAAATCGGAAAAATATGGTTTTTGCTGGAACGGCTGTTGTTGCTGGTGAAGCAAAATGTCTTGTAACGGCAGTTGGTGACCAAACACAGATCGGCCAAATTGCAGCATTGGTTCAAGATGTAAAGGATGAATCAACGCCACTTCAAAATCAATTGAAAACCCTTGCGAAATGGATCGGTATTGCCGTCCTTATTTTGGGAGGAATCATATTTCTTATCGGTGTTCTACGTGGGCGCGCTGCCCTTGAAATGCTTTATATTTCCGTCGCACTTGCCGTTGCAGCAGTTCCTGAGGGGCTTATTGTTGCTTTGACCGTCATTTTGGCAATCGGAATGCAGAGAATTTTGAAGAAAAAAGCATTGGTTCGAAAATTGGTTGCAGCAGAAACGCTCGGGGGCGTTTCGGTTATTTGCATGGATAAAACAGGGACGATCACAACGGGTGAAATGACAGTCACGGGAATTACACAAAAGGAAGGAGAGGATTATGAAGATGTCATGCGGGCGATTGCGGCATCTTCAAAAAATGGAAACTCTCCAACCGATAAAGCGATTACCTCCTTTGTCGATCATCAAAAGGGGCATGAAATAACTGATCTGCATGTCGTGAAATATCTTCCATTTGATTCACGATATAAATTTTCAGCAAGCATTTTGAATCGTGATTCGGAAAAAGTTTTATTTGCTGTTGGAGCTCCTGAAATTCTCTTTGATCGATCAGACATGAATGAGGAAGATGAGATTTGGTATCGAAATCATGCGGAGACGCTTGCAAAAAGCGGGCGGGTTATTGCGGTCGCACGGGGAAATGCGGTTTCTGATTTATCTCCCGATCATGTACGCGGTCTAAGCATCATTGGCCTACTATTTATTGAAGATCCTGTTCGGCCGGATGCGAAAGAATCAGTTCGCATTGCTCGCGAAGCGGGACTGCACCCAGTCATTATTACGGGTGATCATCCGCATACAGCGTCTTATATTGCTAAAAAAATTGAATTAGATCATGGTCAAATCATCACAGGCAGAGATCTCCAGAATATGAGCGATGCTGATTTGCGCCAAGAAATCAAAACAACAAATGTATTTGCGCGTGTACTTCCGCGTGATAAATATCGCATTGTGAAGGCTTGGCATGAACAGGGTGAATCGGTTGCTATGACGGGAGATGGGGTGAATGATGCACCTGCTATTAAGGCAGCAGATATAGGAATTGCTGTTGTGAGCGGGACGGAAGTTGCAAAAGAAACGGCGGATATGGTTCTGCTCGACAATAGTTTTAAAACGATCATTTCTGCCATTCGTGAAGGTAGAATCATTTTCGATAATATTCGAAAAGTCGTGGTGTATTTGCTTATTGATAGTTTTAGTGAGATGGTTCTTGTTTTTGGCGCCCTCATTTTTAATACACCACTCCCGATTTTGCCGGCTCAGATTCTCTGGATTAATCTGATTACAGATGGGCTTCCAAGCCTCGCTCTTACCATGGAGCCGGGTGAAGACGGAATTATGAAAGAGGGGCCGCGCCGAAGAAATGAACCAATACTTTCGGGGGAAATGAAGGCACTGATTTTCGGTATAGGTACACTCACAGCTTTTACACTTTTTGTCATGTATCTCTATCTCATCGGGCAAAAACTTGATATTGACCATATTCGTACATTTATTTTCTTCGCGCTTGGAATCGATTCGCTCGTATATGTATTTGCAACGCGCACATTCAGAAAAAGCATTTTCCGAAGTAATCCGTTCAAAAATCGATATCTTATCGGTGCCGTTTTTGCGGGGCTGCTCATTCAATTTATTCCATATGTCATCCCAAGTCTGCGCGCGGCATTCCGATTAACAAATCTTTCAACGATTGAATGGGTGATTATCGGCATTGTTGCTGTATCTCAATTGCTACTTATCGAGATAGTAAAGGAAATATTCAATCATAGAAAAAACAGAAAATGATATACTAGATACACTATGGATTTGAGCAAAATAGATAATTTTCAAGATGCCGTTGTTACGGTGATGGGGCTTGGGAGGTATAAGCAGGGAAGTGGACTTGGTGCAGCAAAATGGTTAATCCGTCATGGAGCGCAAACAATTATTACGGATTTGAAGGATGAAGAAGAGCTTGAAGAATCGATGGATCTTGTCATGCATTGGTATGAGGAGTACCGCAAACAAATGCCAGACAGGACAATATATCAACCCATTTTTGTTTTGGGAGAGCATAGAAAATCTGACTTCATTGACGTTGATGTTGTTGTGCAGAATCCGGGCGTTCCAAGTGAAAGTGAATTTATTCAAGAAGCGAAAAAGAATAATGTTGCGATTGAATCTGATGTAAGCCTCTTTTTCCGCTATTGTCCATATCCGATTATCGCTGTTACGGGAACGAAGGGAAAGACGACAACGACGAAGCTTATTGGTGAGATTTTGAAGGAAGTAGACGAAAAAGCGGTCATTGCAGGAAATATTAATGTATCGCCACTTGAGCATATCGATGAAATATTGAAGCGAGGCGAGCCGACGCCGATTGTCCTTGAATTATCATCATGGATGCTTGAATCTCTGCCAGGTGCTTTTCAGGAAATGGGCAAGGGTCCCGATATCTCGGTGCTGACAAATATCTATCCCGACCATTTGAATCGTTATCATTCTTTTGGAGATTATATTCATTCAAAAGAAATTATTTTTGAGTGGCAGAGTAAGGATCAGTATACGGTTTTGAATTATGATCATCCAATTGTTCAGGAAATGGAGAATGGAGTGGATGGTAGGCTGTTTTGGTTTTCACGAACCGATATGGAGCATGACGGTTGTTTTGTTCAAGGTGAGAAGATCGTTTACAAAAATGCCCAGTCTACCGAGGAAATCATTGCTGTGAATGATCTTGGGTTGAAAGGGGAGCATAATCTCGAAAATATTCTATCTGCAGTTTGCGCAGCGCGACTTGCGAATGTGCCCGTACAGTCAATTGCAAAGGTTCTGCGTGAATTTAAGGGTGTATCAGATAGGCAGGAATTGGTTCGAGAAGTAGATGAGATTACATATATCAATGACACGACTGCGACGAATCCAGATGCTGTTATTGCGGCGCTGAAACATTTCGGGGCTGATAGTGATGTCATTCTTATTGCAGGTGGACAGGATAAGAAAATGGAATATGAGAAATTGGCAGAAGAAATCGTTAAGACCTGCAAACATGTCATTTTATTTGAGGGTGATGCTTCGAAAATGATTGAGGATCTTATCGCGGGACGTGTTCCGGTTGAATCAAATGTGTCGAGCATGGAAATGGCGGTGAATAAAGCAAAGGCGGTAAGCGCCGTTGGAGACATTGTCATATTGTCTCCGGGGGCGGCAAGTTTCAATATGTTTAAGAATGAATTCGATCGAGGTGAGCAATTCCGCGAAGCAGTTAGAAATCTATAATCATTTTCATGCAGCTTGGTCATGTAAAATTGGATATTGATGAAGAAGTGCTCGGCATGATTCATCGAAGTAAAATGGTGCTCATCCCGCGGCTGATTCTTGGTTTTTTCTGGGTTCTTCTCCCATTCTTCTTCTTTTTTCAACTGCTTGCAGGAGGGATATTGGGTGTATTTTTCTTCGCTCTTATTCTCTGCACGGGGATTTGGTATACATGGATTTCATTCAAAAAATGGCAGGGAACAATGTGGCTTCTGACAGAAAGACGCATATTGGACATTGATCAGCAGAATTTGCGCCGCCGTCTAATATCTGAAATTAATTATGACGATATTGATGATATTCAGGTGTCTCAGGGGCGATTATTCGAAAGAATATTTTCACTACGTACCATTGTGATCAAAACAAAAAAGCGAGAGCATTTTGATTTGGAGCTCGACATGGTACCTCGAGCAACGGACATCGCGAATCTTATTCATGATGTACAATACTTAAACGCGGATGCTGGTACGGCATCTGATTATCATAAACAATTCCATGAAACGGGATCGAAGACTCATAAAAAAGCCTAGGAAGGTACGCATGATTTTGCTTGCAAATGCTTTGCTTCTCTTTTTTTTGCTACTAGCATTTGGTCGCGAATATGCACGGAATATTCAGGTGAATCAGGAAATAGCTGCGCTTGAGCGCCAAAAAGCATCTTTAGAATCGCAGAATTTGGAAACACTCGATCTCATAGAAGAATTATCGAGCGAATATTATCTTGAAAAGCAGGCACGTGAAAAACATGGATTAGCTCGCGCGGGTGAAACATTGATTTTGGTAAAGGATGATTTATTCTCGCCTCGAGACGGGGATGAGGGGGCAGAAGTTTTGATTGAGAATGTCAGCAATCCAGAAGCTTGGTTTTATTTTTTCTTCATGCATGATCGCTTTGAAGAATTGAGGATATATGCCGAGAGTGAATAATGGGCATCGCGATGTAATTGGAAAATTATTTGTATGCATCTCGATACTCCTTTTTTTATTTGTCGCCATTCGGACAATGGCTCTTCGTTTGAAGCCAATTCATGGTCCAATTGCCGGCATGGCATCTCTTCTGCCAATTTACCCGATGAGCATTGACGGTTTAGGGCGCATTTCTTATGGCCGCATTGTAAAACTTGCGCATGTATATGAGCAGCTTGATGTAGAAAATGCATTTGATTACGCACGTTATTTTCTGGCAGTAGGGGAATTGTCGATGGGGCTGTCGAATGAATTGGACATCGTAATAGATGAGAGTGATGTTGACGCTTGGATATCTAATCAGCCCGATTCTGATGTCTCTCAGCGACAGCTCGAATATATTGCTCATCTGCATTTAGAGCTAAATGCCATTGAAGATAAGGCGCGGCGCGAGGGTTTGTATCAGGATGATGAATGGAGTCGCGTGATGGGCATACAGTCATTCCTCGATCTTGGAATTTCATTTGCGGATCTAGCACGTCAATATAGCGAATTTGAAACATCGGCATCTGGCGGGTATATCGGATATGTAGAAAAAAATGATATCGATGAAGTGTATTGGGAGTTATTTGAAACTGAAGACGAGATTAGTGTTGTCGAATCAGATCAGGCATATATTATTGCTCGTATTTCTGATCGTATTCTTGATGCAGACGATGAAGTTTCAAAAATAGAATTATCGGTTATTGGAATATATAAATCCGGCATCGAGGGCATGCTTGAATCCTATGCTAAGGAGCATGCTGTGAGGTTTAATTAAGATGAAACAGTAATGCATTTTTCCGACTTATGAAGCGATCGACTCATAAGTCAGAAAAACGGTTTGGCAATGTTTGTGCTTTGAAAGGCGGTATGCTATAAATTTGCAACAAATATGCCACCTTAGCTCAGTTGGTAGAGCAATACTTTCGTAAAGTAGAGGTCGGCGGTTCAAATCCGCCAGGTGGCTCCATGAAAAATTCTCAGCTCAGTCTGAGTTTTTTATTTGAAAAATGAATGCCTGCCTGTGATATAATTTGAATCATGATTAAGCTTAAGGGCGTATCAAAAACCTATAAGCCCGATGTCCACGCACTCAAATCTGTTACGGTTCATATAGAACCGGGGGAGTTTGTTTCTATTGTCGGTCAAAGTGGGTCGGGGAAATCTACATTTGCCAAGCTTTTATTTGCAGAGGAGCGTCCAAGTCGCGGCAAGGTTATCGTCGGTGATTGGGATATTAGCGATATAAAACGCTCAGAAATTCCAACATTGCGCAGGCAAATCGGTGTTGTATTCCAAGATTTCAAACTTCTGCCTCGGAAAACGGTATTTGAGAATATCGCCTTTGCTCTTGAAGTGGCGGGCGAAGCAAAGAAAAATATTCAAAATATTGTGCCTCAAGTGCTTAAAATTGTTGGCCTTGCTGATAAAGCGGGGCGATACCCTCGTCAGCTGTCGGGTGGTGAGCAGCAGCGTGTGTCTATTGCGCGCTCTCTTGTACATCGTCCAAAAATACTTGTCGCGGACGAACCGACGGGTAATTTGGATGCAATTCATTCTCGGGACATTCTCGAACTTCTGAAACGAATCAATAAAATTGGTACGACCATTGTTTTGGTGACGCATGATCGTGATGTTGTGAATGCGCTAAAACGCCGCGTAATCACAATTGAGGATGGTGAAATTGCGAGCGATGTTAAGCACGGTAAATACGTTTTGTCATGAGTACACTGATTTCATCATTCCGTATCGTCAAATTTGCATTGCAGAATATTTTCCGCAATATTTGGCTTTCACTCGCAACAATTACCATTTTTGTCCTGACACTTATTACGGTGAATGCGGTACTTTTCGTATCCACGGTTGCAAATTCGGCGGTGAAATCCGTTGAAGAAAAAGTGTCGGTGACTGTTTATTTCAAGCCCGAAGTATCTGATGAAATTGTAAAATCAGCTCAGGAATATGTGCAGGGACTTGTTCAGGTTCGGTCCGTTCAATTTAAGAGTGCTGAAGATAATCTCATTGATTTCAAGCAAAATTTTGCCGGAGATGCACTTGTTCTTGAATCACTGGAAGAAATCGATGAAAACCCTCTTGGCGCATCTCTCATAATTTCGGCTGATGATTCAGAAGACTTTGCATTCATCCTAGAATCACTCGAAACGCCGGAATTTGCGGACAGTATTCGATCGCGAGACCTCGACGATAATGCGGGAATTATTCAGACAATTCAGGATGTTAGCAAGCGAATTCGGCTAGGCGGACTTGTGCTTGCACTCTTCTTCGCCATCGTCGCATCTCTCATTATCTTCAATACTGTTCGTGTGGCTATTTATGTGCATAGAGATGAAATTACCATCATGAAATTGGTGGGCGCGAGTGATTCATTTGTGCGCGGTCCATTCCTTATTGAAGCAATTATTTATAGTCTCGTTGCGACATTAATCGCTTGCGTGCTGGTTTTGATGGTCATGTTCGCCCTTCAATCAACGCCAGATTGGTATATTGATCCGAGCGTTCCTGAATTTTTCTTGCAAAATGCATTTACGGTATTTGGATTGCAGGCGCTCGGACTCTCATTGCTTAGCGTCATTACCACGATACTCGCAACGTATCGCTATTTACGAGTCTAGTTATGGCAGATCGCATGGGACAATATGGCCAAAATCGTTTTTGGGAAATTCTGCCTGCCGTACTTGCATGGATCACATTTGCATTCGCAATACTTTCATCTTTTTTTGCCCCAACGGTTGCTGTCATTTTTATTATCATCTTTGATTTGTACTGGACACTTCGGGTTTTGTACTTCCTGATTCATGTTGCGGCATCCTATCGTCAATATCGGCAAACCATGCATGTGAATTGGTATGAGAAAGTGCGGGAAATCGAGGGTTGGCGCGGTGTGTATCATGTTGTTTTGCTGCCAACATATAAAGAGGAGATCAATATTTTGCGAGATGCACTCAATGCATTAGTTCGCGGCGCCTATGATAATGATCGATTCATCGTTGTTGTTGGCGGGGAAGAGGGCGACAAGAAAAACTTTTCAAAATATGTAAAAATTCTTCAGAAGGAATTTGGGGGGCATTTTAATCATTTAATGTTCACGGTTCATCCAAGGGGGCTCGAGGGAGAGATCCCGGGAAAGGGATCGAATTTGAAATGGATGGCAGAAAAAGTGCGAACGGTTATTGATAGAAAAAAAATCCCTTATGAAAATATTGTGGTGTCAGCATTTGATGTGGACACGATTGCTGATGATCAGTATTTCGCGCGTCTTACTTATTTATTTAAAACGGTAGAAGATCCGCTGCATACCAGTTATCAGCCGTTGACACTCTTTTCAAATAATATTTGGTATTCGAATCCAGTCATACGTGTTACATCATTTGGAACAACATTTTGGCTGCTATCGGAACTTATTCGAAGTGAGCGCATGTGGACATTTTCGTCTCACTCTATGCCTTGGCAAATGCTCGTCGATGTTGGTTATCATGAGCCGGATTTAGTTTCCGAAGATTCACGCATTTTTATGCAAGGATTTCTACATTACAATGGTCGGTACCGCGTAACGCCGATGTTTATTCCTGTTCATATGGATGCTGTGACAGGCGATGGGTTCTTTTCAAGTGTTAAGGCGCTTTATAAACAGCAGCGTCGTTGGGCTTGGGGGGTCGAGCATCTGCCGTATATGTTCAGAAAGTTTAAGGAGAATAAGAAAATACCTCGCAGCCAGAAATGGAAATTCATGTTTAATCACATCGAGGGGATGTATACATGGTCAACGGCTCCGGTGCTTATTTTTATGCTTGGATATTTGCCATTTGCGGTTGCGGGGGATGCGGCAAGCACTTTGGTTGCGAATAGTCCATTCACGCTTGAGCGCATGATGCAGGTCGCGACTATTGGTGTATTTGCGACAGGAATTATGAGTTTTCTCTTTCTCCCAAAACGTCCAGAAAAAATCTCAACGCATAATTGGATTATCATGATTTTTCAATGGGCATTACTGCCGATCACATTTACATTACTTGGCGCATTGCCAGCTATTGATGCACAGACGCGCTTTGCGCTCGGGAAATATCTTGGTTTCAATGTAACCGAGAAAAAACGGAGGTAGACAAGAGGGCTGACTCTCGCTAAAGTGCTCTATATGCGTGTATATGTCCATCTACTTACTTGGAATGGATACCGGTATTTGCCGGACTTTTTTGAATCGCTTAGTTTGCAAACATATCAAGATATCACGCTTCGTATTCTCGATAATGGAAGTACGGATGGCACGATCGAATATATCAGACAGCATTATCCGAAGGCTCTGGTAGGGCATAATGTGCGTAATCTTGGTTTTGCGAAAGGGCATAATCAATTGATGGATTTCACAATGTCTCGGTTAGGTCCGGATGAAGATGCAGCTATTTTGTATGTGAATCAGGATTTGATGCTTGAACCAGATGCTATTGAGAATATGGTCGAGGCACTTGAATTAAATCCGGCCATTTCGGCGATTCAGCCGAAACTATATCGAGCATTTGGCGAGGTGAGTATTGAAGATGAACTAGTTAATGCGACAAAATCGGATATTTTAGATACGACGGGACTGCTTGTGAAAAAAGGTTGGCGAATGGTTGATCGCGGTGCAGGTGCTTTAGACAAGGGGCAATATGACCATGATGTCGATATTATTGCACCGACAGGGACAATTGGGCTATTCCGTGCCTCGGCGGTGAAGGATTTGATAGATGCAGAATCTTTCTTCGACGAAGCATATTTTTCATATAAGGAAGATTGCGATTTAGCCTTGCGTTTTGCAAAGCTTGGCTTGAAGGCATTATTCGTCCCAAATGCTATCGCGTACCATCATCGTGGTGTTTATGGTCCAGAAGAATCTGGCTTAATGAAAAGAATGAAAAATCATCGCTCGCAAAATGCTTTCTTGGCAGCACTTTCTACGCGAAATCATTTTTATACACTCATTAAGCATCTGGATATTTTAGATATCATTCTCTATTCTCCATGGCTTTTTGTGGATGTGATTTTGAGGGCTATCTATGTGATTATGTTCGAGCCTCAGGGGCGCCGCATGCTTTTTTCCCTTCCAGCTTCAATGAGATCACTTTTTGACAAGCGTCGAAGAATCAAAGAGCACACCTTTATAAAAGGGTCAGAATTACGACAATGGGTGATATGATAGATGTTTCGATTATCATTGTTCATGCTTTTGCACGAGAGAAACTGCGTCAAACACTGCGGGGTATTCGTCGTGCAGCTCCGCAGATGAAATATGAAATTATCATTGTCGACAATACACCAGAAGAGGGGTTTGTTGAGGTAATCGATAATGAATTTTCGGAAATCAAATACATTTCTATGCCAAAAAATGTCGGTTTTGGCGCAGGGATGAATCGCGGTATTCAAGAGTCGAGTGGTCGCTATATCTTCATTTTCAATCCAGATATCATTGTGAAGCCAGGATCTATTGAAGGGTTAATGAAATTCATGGATGAAAATACAGATATCGGTATTTGTGGTCCAAAACTTGTTAATCCAGATGGGACATTACAATATTCTTGTTATCGATTGCCGACATGGCTATTGCCGGTATACAGACGAACTCCTCTTGGTCGATTGCCGGCAGGTAAGCGCGCTGTGAGTAATTATTTGATGATGCATGAGTCGCATGATGAAATGATGGATGTCGATTCGCTTATTGGAGGGGCTTTATTTACGCGCCGAAAAGCGCTCAACGACGTTGGATTATTTGATGAACAATTCTTCATTTATTACGAAGATAATGATTTATGCAGGCGATTTTGGGAATCAGGCCATCGCATTGTGTATTATCCGCACAGCGAAATGATGCATTATCATCGCAGGCAAACGGCGGATGGTAATCTATTCAGGCAATTAACATCTAAAATAACCTGGATACAAATAAGTAGTTTTATAAAATACATGCGCAAATATCATAAAAAGCCTAATCCGCGCATTATTTTGAGTGATGATCAGGAGAGGAATGCTGTGATTGGCGCGACAATGAATCGAGAGGTATGAGTATGTGGTCAAGGAAGATAGGTATTGATTTGGGGACGACGAGTGTTTTGGTGTATGTGCCAAAGCGCGGGATTATTATTAATGAACCGTCCGTTGTTGCGATTTCCAAAATTGACAAGACAGTGCTTGCGGTTGGAAAAGAGGCAAAGGACATGCTTGGGCGAACTCCTGACACAATTGTCGCTAAGCGTCCGCTTAAAGACGGCGTCATTGCAGATTATAAAACGACAGAAGCCATGCTTCGGTATTTTATTAATAAAGCGCTTGGCGGTATTCGTCTTTTTCGGCCGGAAGTGATGGTGGCGGTTCCGGGTGGGATTACTTCGACAGAGCGGCGCGCCGTTATCGATGCTGCAATTACGGCCGGCGCAAAATCAGCTTTCATTATTAAGCAGCCCGTTGTTGCGGCAATTGGAGCAAATATTCCTATTGGGTCCCCATCTGGTCATATGATTGTCGAGATTGGCGGAGGGACGACAGAAATGGCTGTGATTTCTCTTGGTGGAATTGTGTCATCGGACTCGGTGCGTATTGGCGGAGTGAAATTTGATCATGCAATTACAGAACATATTCGCAAGAAATATAATTTGGCCATCGGTGAGAGGACGGCCGAGGATATTAAAATCACAGTTGGATCTGCGATGTATTTAGAGGATGCACTTTCTATGGAAGTGAAGGGGCGCGATATGATTACAGGACTTCCAAAAATTGTCGAGGTTACTTCTGATGATGTTACGGAAGCGATTCAGCCGCTTCTTGAGGGAGTTCTTCAAACATTGAAAGATGTTCTGTATAAAACACCGCCAGAGCTTTCGGCCGATGTTATGGATAAAGGAATTGTTATTTCAGGTGGATCGTCGCAGCTTCGAAATCTTGATAGATTGATTTCAGAATCGACGGGTGTGCCAACCTATGTTGCAGAAGAGCCGCAAATGGCTGTTGCTAGAGGAACGGGAATTGCGCTCGAAAATCTCGACGCATATAAACGCAGCGTCTTCACCAATTAACCCGTGAACCCACGAGATCTGATCTACTTATCCACAGACAACGTCCGACTTTGAATTATATGCTAACAATAGGGATCGATGTACATCCACTTCTGCGCAAGCAATATACCGGCACAGAACGGTACCTTTTCGAGTTGATTAATGCGATGATGGCTGATAGTTATCCACAGTCAACGTCCGACGTTGAATTTGTTTTATATGCATCGAGTCCGGTGGATTCACTTAGGGAATTGCCAAAAAACTGGAGTTGGGAAATTGTAAAATGGAAAGGTCCTGGATACACTCATCTCGGACTTTCAAGGCATTTTATGCAAAATCCGCCGGATATTCTTTTTGTGCCGGCTCATGAAATCCCACTATTTACCGGAAAAGTTAAAATCGTGACGACAATTCATGACCTGGCTTTTTATCATATTCCGCAGGCATACTCTTGGTTCAATGTGCTGCGGCAAAAATGGTCTCTTCATCGTAGTGTGCGAAAAGCAGATCGTATTATCGCGATTTCTCAAAAAACAAAGAATGACATCCTAAAACATACAAAATGTGATGACTACAAAATAGATATTGTACATTTGGGAAACTCAATTCAAAAACCTACCGATAATTCTATTCAAAATACATTGAACCATTATCATCTCGATGAGCAGGGCTATTTTTTCTATATTGGAAGACTTGAAGCAAAGAAGAATATCGCTATGCTTCTGGATGCATTTGAAATATATGCGAAGAATGGCGGGGAAAAGGATTTAGTGCTGGCTGGAAAATGGGGGTATGGATCCGAGAATATAAAACAAAAAATTGAAGTGTCTAAATTCAAGAATAAAATACGAGTTCTGGGATTTATTCCGCAAGAAGAATTATCGGCGCTCTATGCTGGATCGGAAGCATTTGTATTTCCATCTCTTTATGAGGGATTTGGCATGCCAATTCTTGAGGCACTCGCATGCGGGACGAATGTTTTAGCATCGGATATAGCTATTCACAGAGAAATCGGTGGCGATATAATACAATATGCAAAGGTGGATGATGCGGGCGAATGGGCCGTGAAGATGGCTGCAATGAAAAGGGACGTATCAAATACAGAGACGGCGGGTCATTTGAAGAAATTTACATGGGATGCGGCTGCGAATAAGACGATGAGCATTCTTCGAGAAACATGGACGAATTAATACATCAATTAACAAAGATTGGTTTCGGTGAGAGCGAGGGGAAATGCTATCTTGCTCTTCTTCAATTTGGATCAGCGACCGTGAGGCAGGTTTCACTTACGACGGGACTTTCTCGGTCAACAGTGCATAGAAAATTCGAGGATTTAATGCGCAAAGGCGTCATCATG
The DNA here is from genome assembly GCA_964344415.1 of uncultured Gammaproteobacteria bacterium. Lineage (GTDB taxonomy): Bacteria > Patescibacteriota > Patescibacteriia > UBA9934 > UBA9934 > CAYFMS01. The sequence continues at coordinate 108,872 of CAYFMS010000002.1, forward strand.
AAGCAAGGGGAGGGCGAAGATGAACAGCGATTCATTGCCGAGCCTCCGGAGCGGTTGCAGTCGCTGATTCATCATCAGATTCAGGAGCTTGAATCGCGCAGGCGCATGGTTGACCGCATTCTTGGACGATTGCGAGCTATGCATAATACGGCTTCGGCAAGGCCAAAAGTTCGGTATATCGAAACGATTGAGGGACTGCGCATGGTGCAGAGACAATTCGAAGAAATGAAAGATGACATGATTCAATTAGTCGGCTATGACACCTTTCTTGAATTGCATCAAGCTCCCTATGCAGATGAGCATCAGGGGGAATTGGCGCAATCTGTAAGGAAGATTCGGTCTATTTTGATTACAGATAAAGATATTTCTTTTCCAAGTACGCTTAATATCGAATATGTCATTTTGAGCCCAGAATCTATGCCGGCAACCGGTGAAATGTCTGTTTGCGGAAATCGATTATTGCTCTTTTCATATATTTCAGGACTTGCAGCTGTTGAAATTACATCTGCGTCTATTGCTGAAACAGCTCGATTGACGCTCGAGCTTGCTTGGCAGAGAGCAAAAGAGTTGGGAGAGTATAAGAAAAATCGGCCCAGCTAGGTAGCGGGGCCGATTTAGTCGGCGATGAGTTCTAGGATTCGACGTTGAAGCTGTCTTCTTCGTCGACGTCCATGCCCCAGTACTTGCAACTGGGGCGGAAATTCACACCGCGCTTGTGCTTGGCCCACTGGGGGCCACGGAAGTCGCGGGTGCGGTCACGTCGGCGAGCGCGCAGCTTCTCGGCAGGGACCAAGTCCCAGCCGAGCCACAGGGTCCCGTCGAACTGCCGGAAGGCGGCTCGAGTGACACCGTAGTCTCCGTAGAGACGTGCCTCTCGGACGAGGGAATGGATCTTCGGATGCTTCGCAGCCTCCAGCTCCATGCGCTCCTGCAACGCGTACGGATCATACGCCTCGCCGTCGACCTCGACGACCGTCACGGACTCGCTGTCCGTATCGCTGAGGTCCGCCGGGAGCAGGTCGTCGGAATCCTCGACCTCATCGGTCTCCCACGGATTGACCGTGGCGAGCTCCTCGACATCTCGCCAGTCGCTCTTGTCGGCGAAGGCGACGCCCATGTTCTCGAGGACAAAATCCTCGTGACCCATGGGATTGATGGTCGTAACCGAGCCAGCCATGACGCTGGCAACAAAAGTGCACAAGTCCAATTCGCTCTCCTTGATTGAATGCGGCCTTTGGCCGCGGGTTGAAGTTTCATCTCAGCGCACAGAATGCGCTAGGAGAAACCCCGGACATGCACCATGTGATGCAGTCCGGGAAGTTCGGCATCGAAGTCGTCTACTTCTTTGCCTGTTCGATGCGCCGCTGTTCTTGTGAGACTGCGGCATGGATCCTGCCGTCACCCAAGGACTTGTGCACATTCTTCGCTGCCATCAGCTGTGCGAATGTGAGTCCATTGAGTCCTTTTAGACGCGCACCCTCCAGATTTGCATCCTTCAGATTCGCACCCTCCAGATCCGCACCAAACAGATTTGCGCCCTCAAGATTTGCACCTTTCAGATTCGTACCCTCCAGAACCGCACCGTCGAGATTTGCACCCATCAGATTCGTACCCTCCAGATCCGCACCAAGCAGAAACACACCGCTCAGTTCCGTACCCGCCAGAATTGTATACGCCAGATTTGCATCCTCCAGATTCGCACAAAGCAGAAACGCACCCTCGAGATTTGCATCCTTCAGATTCGCATCCTTCAGACGCGCAGCCATCAGACCCGCACCCATCAGATTCGCGCCCATCAGATTTGCGCCCATCAGATTTGCGCACCTCAGATGCGCACCCTCCAGATTCGCACCCATCAGATTCGCATCCGCCAGATTGATCACTGCAGATGGGTGTTCTTCTCGCCACGCATTGAAGGATTTGACCCCTTCTTCACCTTCACGCAACATCTCCAGCAATTCTTCCTTGGTCATTAAGACCTCCTCCGTATGTTGAAGTTTCATCTCAGCGCACAGAATGCGCTAGGAGAAACTCCAATCTATAACATCATCTGAGGGTGAGCTTGTATGCTCGTATGCATACGGCTAGCAGTGACGTAGATACGTATGCCAGCAAGAATCCCTGGCATGTGCCGCCAGTCAGCCGGAGCCGAGTGATGGCACTTGGAATTCAATAAGCTTATATCACCCAAAAGCGATATATCCTCCATACCTCCCGAGAGGGCTGCATGGAAACTCTCTCCCCCAGATGATGTAATAGATCAGCTGCTTTTAGCAGACGTACAAATGTAGCAAAAAATGGGCCTTTTGTCAAGGTGTCGTGAAGATTTTTTGGCTAATATTGGGGAATTTATAAAAGTAAGTAAAGCGAGTAAAGTTAGAAAAGTGAGTAAATAGGGCAGGTAAATCCAGTTTGGGATTACCCTTGTTTGAAATCCCAGCCTACGAGCTGGGATCCACTCGACAAACAGGGGATTCTCCGCCTTCGCTCGGCAGAGCTACGTCGGGCAAGCAAGGCCGGAATGACGGAAGACAAACTCCTTAAACTCTGTAAACTCATTTAAACTCTGAGCGAGTGCGCCCTCCTAACCTCCCTAACTTTACTCGCTTTTCTAACTTTTCCACCCCCTAAACCCTATTTTGCTATAATCCTCATATGAAAATTATTGGTCACAAAAAGCAGCGAATGTATCTTGAGAATGTCATGGACAATGATGCTCTTCATCATGCCTATCTTTTTTCTGGGCCATCTGAGACTGGCAAGAAAACGATTGCCTTGGAAATATCTGCAAAATTATTAGGTGTTGATCACCCGAATCAAAGCGTGAATTTCCGCATGATTCAACCTGAAATTGATAAAAAAACAGGACAGAAAAAATCGTCAATTACTATTTCGCAGATTCAGGATATTCAAACGCTCACATCATCGGGTGGAATTGGATCGGGAAAAAGGATCGTCATTATCGATGATGCGCATACAATGACGACGGCCGCGCAGAATGCTCTATTGAAAACGCTCGAAGAGCCATCGGCGAATACACATTTCTTTCTTATTGTGATTGATGATTCAAAATTGTTACCAACCATACATTCTCGTGCAATGAATTTGCATTTTGGTCTTGTCCCGCACAGCGAATACCCAGATGATTTGAAAGAAGTGTTTACAAAGCAATCAGATGAACTGCGCGCGATTATTCATGGTCGCCCAGGAATGGTCATCGATCTGCAGTCAGGACATGATATGATGATTGAGAATGTACAGCGCATTGTTGATATTCGGTCAGCAAGGCCACATGAGCGAATGATGGCAGCGGAAAAAATGGCAAAAAGCTCCGCTGTAGAAATCGAACATTTCCTTCTAGACTACCTGTCAATCGCACGGTCAAAAGGGGAAGATATTGAACATGTTCTTACAGCGATGCAGTTACTTAAAATGAATGTAAATAAAACATTAGTCCTTGAAAAAGCAATTTTATGAAATCAATATTGAAGCCATTTATTATTGTTGCGGGATTGCTCCTGATTGGGCAGGGGTGTTTTGGCGGCACGAGTCGAGCAAATGATGGCGGACTATGGCAGTCTGGCGATGCAGGAGAGTCATGGGAGCAGCTTTCAAATTTGCCGCAATTGAGCGGTGTTGCGTCCATTGGTGGCGTAAATGTTCTTGATCTAGCGATTGATCCGAATGATGATGCTGTTTATTACCTCGGAACAGCTCAAAATGGATTATTCTATACACTTGACAATGCAAAGACATGGCAGCGACCGCGACAGAAAGAATTTCAAAGCGGGCAAATATCAAATCTTGTGGTCCATCCAAAAAATAGCTGTATCGTGTATGGATTACGTGGCACAGAAATCATTCAAACCATTGATTGCGCTCGAAGTTTTAAAGTTCTTTATCAGCAAACGGGCGGAGATTCTCTTACCGGTCTCGCCGTCGATTGGTTCAATCCAGACATTATCTGGGCGGGTACGAGCGACGGAGATGTGATTAAAAGTGTTGATGGTGGCCAAACATGGAGCGCGAGCTTGCGAGTCGGTGATGCAATTACGGCGATTGAATTAAGTAATGCCGACAGTCGAATTGTCATGGTTGGTACCGAAGACAAGGGATACTATTATTCCCAAGATGCTGGTGAAAGTTGGTTTGAATATGAGGACGAATTAAGTGACTATCGTGGTTCTGATGAAGTCTTTGACTTTTCTCAAACAGAAGATGGATCGCTCGTGGTCATGCTGACTTCTTATGGTTTGCTCGGGTCTCTTGATGCCGGTGAGTCATGGGAGGCATTCTCACTTGTTACAGCGCCAGGTGAAATTGTGATCTATGATGTCGAGGTTGATCCAAATGATGCAAGCACCATTTATTATGCAACTGACGGGACATTATATATATCGACTGATCAAGGTCGATCCTGGAATACGCAGTCATTACCATCCAGCCGCGCTCTGCTTGATCTGGAAATGCATGATCACATCGACGGGCTGCTCCTTGGAGGATTTGCAGCGATTGACGATTGATAAGATGGATACGCAGAGTTTAAAGGAGTTTAGAAGAGTTTTATAGGAAATCTATTGCTCATCGACTACTTACTATTTACTACGAACTACTTACTCCTGTCATAATAATTAAAACATTGCAAAAAACATGGCTTTATCATAATCTGGCGGTACACATAAAGATGCAAAGAACATATGTCAATAGTAAATGAAGCAGGGCCACAATTTGATAAATCAATAGATCACCTCGCGCAGGAATTGCGAGGATTGCGTACCGGAAGGGCGACTCCGACACTTGTCGAAGATCTTCAAATTGAATTATACGGTGCAATGCAGCCACTGAAGGCAGCGGCATCTATTTCAACTCCCGATGCCAGAACTATTCAGATCGAGCCATGGGATGCGAGTGCTGTTAAGGCAATTGAATCTGCCATTATGAAATCTGATATTGGAATTAATCCGAATGTTGATGGAAAGACGATTCGTTTGAACATGCCAATGATGACCGATGAAATGCGTCAAGAAATGGTAAAAAAATTAAAGGCTAAGATGGAAGATGCTCGCGTTTCAATCCGTCGTGTACGTGAGGACGTGAAGAAAAAGATTGAGGGACAAGATGGAATAGGAGATGATGATAAGCATGCTCAATTAGATGAGCTTGAAAAGACTGTTAAGCAGTACAATGAACAAATTGATGGGTTGGGCAAAAAGAAAGAAGAAGAGATCACAACTATTTAGTCGCTTGTGAGTTAGCGATCTTTGTCCTCGGTTCTCCGGTCCTCGACACCGTACCTTTCAGTACGGCTTACTCCGGTCCTCGTACCTCGAACAAATCTCATCTAACTCACTGCGCGACCGAGGTTCGTCAAAAACCATCCAGCATCCTGTGCGACTACGATTCTCCCATTTTGTCATCTCGAGCGAATGCGAGAGATCTCCTGCATATTGATTAGATTTCTCCATGCGGCCTTCGGCCTTAGTCGAAATGACGGATGGGAGCAATCTAACCCCTACACCCTAACCCCTACACCCTAAAACCCGTAACTACTCACTATGCCCGAAATTTCAATGGAAAAAATCATGCGACTTTCTAAAGAACGGGGATTCATTTTCCCCGGTTCTGATATTTATGGAGGTCTTGCAAATTCATGGGATTATGGCCCGCTTGGGTCGCAAATGCGCATGAATGTAAAGAAAGATTGGTGGAAAAAAGTCGTTGAACAGCGGCGCGACATGTATGGACTCGACGGTGCGATCATGATGAATCCACGCGTATGGGAAGCATCGGGGCATACATCATCATTTACTGATCCACTTGTCGAGGACAAGGTAACGCATAAGCGTTATCGTGCTGATCATCTCATCGAAGCAGCACTCCCAGATGTAAATGCTGATGGACTTTCTGTTGCTGAGCTCGATCGTTTGATTACAGAAAACAACATTAAAAGTCCAGATGGAAATGAATTGACACCGGTCAAGACATTCAACTTAATGTTTGAAACAGGAATTGGAAAAACCGAGGGTGAAAAAGAGGCTGTGTATTTACGGCCTGAAACAGCGCAGGCCATTTTTGTAAACTTCCAAAATGTGTTGAATGCGTCACGTGCACGGCTTCCATTTGGGGTTGCTCAGATTGGAAAGGCATTCCGCAATGAAATCACGCCGGGAAACTTCACATATCGCACGCTTGAATTCGAACAAATGGAAATTGAATATTTCTGTGAGGAATCAGAGTGGGAACAACATTTTGATGCATGGCAGAAATGGATGGCTGATTGGGGTGAGAGCATTGGAATTGATGCTTCAAAACTGCATCCGGAAGACATTGATCCAGAAAAATTGGCGCATTATTCAAAACGCACCGTTGACTTTGAATTTGAATATCCATTTGGAAAAAAGGAATTATGGGGTCTTGCATATCGTACGGATCATGATTTGAAAAATCATATGGAGGCGAGCGGAAAATCGCTTGAATATACAGATCCAAATGACAATGCTCGCAAAATCATTCCACATGTCATTGAACCATCGATGGGAGTTGATCGAACAATTCTTGCAATCATGCTCAGTGCATATGATGAGGAAGAAGTCGATGGCGATACTCGGGTTGTGATGCGATTTAAGCCTCATATTGCTCCATATCAAGTAGCGGTGCTTCCACTTTCAAAAAAGCCGGAATTGCAAAAGATCGCTCAGAAATTGAGTGATGATCTGTCTTCGGTGGCGAGAGTGACATATGATGAGACGCAATCCATCGGTAGGCGCTATCGTCGTCAGGATGAAATTGGAACACCGTATTGTGTGACAATTGATTTTGACACCATCGATGACCAAGCGGTGACTATTCGTGACCGAGACACGATGCAGCAAGACCGCGTCAAAATCGATGAATTATCAGCGTATCTTGCACAGAAGTTATCAGGTTAGGACGGTATAAGTTTCATCTCTAATACTTATGGATCCCCTGCCTACCGGCAGGCAGGGATCCATCGCTGTCGTATTACGATGGATTCCGGCTCGGAGGCCGGAATGACGCGAAGCTCCTAAATCTCCTCGATCTCTTTTATCTCCTTCGCACCTAAATCCGTATATCTGTATTATCAGTACATCCGTAACGGTAACCCACTTACTATTTTCTACTAACTACTGACTGTTTATTATCGATTCATGTATGAAAGTAATGAAATTAAATAACGGCATGCGTGTCCATGTAATCTCCATGCCATCAACATCAGCAATTACGGTACTCGTTCACACAAAGGTCGGTTCTCGTTATGAACCGAATCATCTATGGGGAGCCTCGCATTTTATTGAGCATCTCATGTTCAAGGGAACGGATCGGCGCCCTTCTACTGTTGATATTTCGCGTGAACTCGATCAATACGGAGCTCAATTCAATGCCTACACAGGCAAGGATAAGACGGGTTATTATGTAAAAATCGATTCAAAACATGCTGCGCTTGCGGTTGATTTGCTGCATGACATGATTTTCCATTCTAAGTATGATCCGGTGGAAATCGACAAAGAACGTCGTGTCATTATCGAAGAAATCAAAATGTATGAGGAAAATCCAATCATGCATATTCATGATTTAATCGAGGAAGCAATGTTTGATGGCAGTACGCTTGGGAAAAATATTGCAGGAGATGCTGCGTCGATGCTGGCCATGAAGCGAGAGGATATTATCGATTTTCGGGATAGAAATTACAATCCAAATCGCATGATTGTGACCCTCGCTGGGAATATTCCAGACAATATTATGGATGTTCTAGAATCTACATTTGGGACAGTGCCGCAGCGTGACGATGGATCGGACGGGTATTCAGATTTTTCACCCTCGGTCATTGCGAATGCTCCGAACATTTCTTATCAACAAAAACCGCTCGAGCAGGTTCAACTTTCTATTGGATTTTATGCACCGGGGCGTCAGGATAAAGACATCTATGCGTCCAAGGTATTATCAACAATTCTGGGCGGAACAATGAGTTCTCGATTGTTTATTGAAGTCCGTGAAAGGAGAGGGCTTTGCTATTCGGTTCGGTCCTCTGCAGATGGATATGACGATATCGGTGGATTTTTGATTAATGCGGGGCTTGATGCAGGTCGACTCGATGAAGCGGCTGAGGCAATCTTTAATGAGGTGCAAAAGGCAAAAAGTGGTGATATCAAACAAAAAGAGCTCGATTATGTGAAAGACAATATCGAGGGATCATTAAAACTCAGATTGGAAAATTCAACACAAATGGCTGAATTCGTCGGAAAACAAGAATTGTGGTTCGATGAAGTTGAATCTCCTGAACAGGTGATCGACCATTATCGCTCCGTAACTCTTGAAGATGTACATAAGGCAGCTGAGCGCATATTCGATATGAATAATGTGTCTATCGCAGCCATTGGCCCTTATGCAAACGAAAATGATTTGATTGAGCATTTCAAGATGGTAAAGTAGAGAGTATGAAATACATTATCGCTAATTGGAAAATGAATTTGGGTGTGCGTGAAAGTGTTGCGCTTGCACGGGGGATTTTGCGGTATATGCGTGGAAAAGATTCTCTTCCTGATCTTATTCTATGTCCATCATTTACGGCGCTTAGTGAGGTGTATAAGGCAACGGCTCGCAGTCGCAGTCAATTATGCGCGCAAAATTGTGGTCCTGAATATCGCAATGGAGCATATACAGGCGAAATTTCGCCATCACAGCTTGAAGATGTTCATGCGTCTTATGTGCTTATTGGCCATTCAGAACGCCGGCAGTTTTTTGGCGAAGAAGACGATATTATTGTGCAACGATACTGCGCAGCCAATGATTCAAAGCTCATTCCTATTCTTTGTGTAGGGGAAACAAAAGAGGAGCATGGAGATGGAAAGGCGCAAAATGTAGTCATCGATCAAGTAGCAGCGGTATTAAAGCATGTTGATATTTCTTCAAATAAACCCGTATTTATTGCCTATGAGCCTGTTTGGGCGATTGGTAGTGGGTCATTGCCTGCTGCAAGTGAAATTGTCGCGATGCATCAATTGATTCGGCAAAAAGTTGCCATACTTCTTGATAGGGGCGAGGACACAGTCAAAGTTTTATACGGAGGATCTGTTACAGATGAAAATGCATATACACTTCTTCGAGAGCGTGAAATTGATGGTTTACTGATTGGCGGAGCGAGCCTTCGATTACAGTCATTTACCGGCATTATTGATGCAGCTCAAGAAGTGATTACAGCACAGGAAAAATAATATGTTTTTTACGATTTTGTTGATTATTCTGACAATAGGAGGTCTTGCAGCAATTATTTGGCTCGTGTGGAAAAAGTTACCGCAGCTGAGAGTGGTGAATCCAGACACATCTCGTGAATCGCGCGCGCGGCGCAAGAAAAATGAAATACTGCGTAATCGCATTGAAAGAACGGGCGGAAAAGTTGCGCGTTCAATCAATACTCGCGCAGTGAATCCGACGCTGAAATCCATGCAAAACATTATCCGAACCGTTGCAGGGAAATTAACAGCCGTCGAGAGATCATATAAAGAAAAGCAAAAAATCGCTGGGCGCAGCATGACAGATCCATCCGTGATTCAAGAATTTATCGATGAAGCGGAATTGTATTTAAAGAATGAAGAGTTTGAACGCGCAGAGAAGAAACTGATCGATATTATTGGTCTTGATCAAAAAAATGCGCATGCATATGAATTGCTCGGGCGTCTGTATTTGCAGCGGCGGGACATTCAATTAGCTGAGGAAACATTCAGATTTTTAACAAAGCTTGCGAAAAATGATGCGAGTGCACATGCTTATCTTGGCGAGGTTTTGAGTGATCAAGGTAAGGATACTGAAGCATATACGTATTTCGAACGGGCGATGAAATTAAGTCCAAAAAATCCGAAATATCTAGATTTTTATATTGATTCTGCCATTCGGCAAATGAAAAAACATGAGGCAATTGTTGCACTCGAACGTTTGCGGCAGGTGAATCCAGACAATAAAAAGATTGAGGGGTTTGAGAAAGAGATTGAAGCGTTGCCAAGCTACAAAAAGCACAAAAAATAATAGTCGCTTGTCTGCTGGCGCACTTTGAACTCCAATCATCGAATCTATCCTCATCGTACGTTTCAGTACGCCTGCGGTAGATTCTCGATTGTCATCCAAATTGCATCCAGCATCCTTCGCGACCTCGACACTGTGCCTTTCAGTTCGGCTTACTCCGGTTCCAAGTTAAGGTTGAACCTTGACTGCGACTCGGAATAGGTTCAACCTTTCTATGCTCACTGCGCGACCGAGGTTCATCCAATATCCTGCGCGACTTATCGACTACTACTCACTACTATATAAAGTGCACTCGCGAATCTGCCGCCACCTGCGAGACTGTCACACTGCATGCGGCAGGAGCGAGGAATTGCAAAACAGCCGATAGGAATGAACAGATCAATGTATTAAGAAAAATAAAGACATTCCTACTCTCTGTTTTGCCCGAGCGATGACGCTTTATGCATGTGACAAAGCGAGCACTGGCGGCGTTCTTTTGCTTACTTTTCTTTAAAGAAAAGTAAGAAGAAAACAAGAGATCCCTCCCGCCTTCGCTCGGAATGACGCTTGGCGATGGATACCGTGTCAAAATAAAAAACCGCCGTATTAACGGCGGAACGATCGACCATGCCGAAGTGACTTCTCAATGAACCGTATGCTGATCAGGAAAGTAGATGCATTCCTTGGGCACGGCGATGATGAAGTGGTCTAGGACATCGATAAAAAGAACATGGAATTCTCGAGAGTGCTCTCGATTGCCCAAATCGACAATCATTCGATTTGTCAGTGTCCAGTCTTCATAGTTTGCGGGCCTTTCCTCGTGGCAGTAGTCATCATGGATCTCTTTATAGGTATGTGGATCAATGATGATATGCTTTACATCCGAATTGCTTCTGCTGATGAAAAACAGCGGCAGGTCGAGGCGGTGGTGAAGCCATTCATGTTCGAACATGTCGTTCTCGACAAGGAACTCGTCCATCACTGCTGCGAGCTGCTTCTGAGACCAGATGTCGCCCTCACCCAATTCATCAAGGAAAAGTTCAGGAAATCCCTTCTGCAATCCGCGGACAATGTACGGATCTGTTCCAAGTACGATGATGGTCTGGAGCGGCGACGGCTTCGATTGTAACTCCTTCCAATTGATATGCATACGCACACCTCCTTTCAAGTGGACATACAAGGGTAGCATGGCAGATTCCAAGCGTCAATCATTTTATAAATAAATACACAAAAAATACCACAACCACAATATATAGTGTTATCAACAGTTTAACCCCACAATATATTGGGTCATTCAAAAAATATTTACTATAATGTTCATCGAGCCTGAGACATAATTTTCGCAGACGGTTCGTCGCCTCTGCTGGTGAACTCGCAGGTGATTAGCATCCCCCGCTAAGCATAAATGGATCCCATTTTGCCGAGCGGTTTTAATTTTCTATTTTTATGAGTAATCCTACGATGAATTCCATTTTTGTGACCAATAGACATGGTCAGCGTGTTCCATTTGATCCGGCTCGTATTCGCAAGGCGCTTGAAGCGGCAGCGCGTGGTTATGAAGGGTATATTAGCCTCGACACAATCATGGAAGATTTTGACATCAATATCTATGATGGGATGTCGACAACGCAGATCAACAAAACGCTTACAATGGTGCTTGCGTCACGAATCGAACAGGTGCCTGAATATGGAAATATTGCAGCGCGCGTTATCTTGAATGATTTATCAAAAGATATCTTTGAGCGCATTAGTAGTGACCCGGATTATGAACAGCGTTATCGGGATGCATTCCGGAAGCAGCTATACCGCGCGGTAGAAGAAGAAAGACTCGACCCGCGACTTCTCATGTTTGACATCGACCGTTTGTCGCAAGCGCTAAAACCGGAACGCGATAGTTATCTGACATATTTGAGTGTTTCAACATTGAAGGGACGGTATTTGTTGCATACGGCTGAAAAGGAAATTTTAGAGCTTCCACAATATTTTTGGATGCGTGTTGCCATGGGACTCTCTCTTGATGAGAAAGATCGGAATGAAAAAGCGATTGAGTTTTATAATCTCATTTCAGAGCTTCGCTATGTGCCGTCTACTCCAACACTCTTACATTCTGGGACAACGCATCCGCAAATGAGCTCTTGCTACATTATGACAGTGAGTGACCGCTTGAATAATATTTTCAAGACCTTTGCTGATCAGGCTCAATTGTCAAAATGGTCTGGAGGTGTTGGTAGTGACTGGTCAAGCATTCGAGCGACCGGCGCGCATATTCACACCATTAATACGCATAGTCAGGGCGTTATTCCATTCCTTAAGATTGTTGATTCCACAACGGCGGCAATTAATCGTAGTGGAAAGCGGCGTGGCGCAACATGCGTTTACCTTGAAGCTTGGCATCATGACATCGAAGATTTCTTAGAGCTGCGAAAGAATACGGGTGATGAACGTCGACGTACGCATGACATCAGCACAGCGAACTGGATTCCTGACCTTTTCATGAAGCGTGTCATTGCGAATCAAGAATGGACATTATTCTCTCCAGATGAAGCGCCTGATTTGCATGAATTGTACGGGCAAGAATTTGAAAAGCGATACGAGGAATATGAACAGAAGGCAGATCGCGGTGAAATCCGATTGTTCAAGCGCATGCCCGCAATGGATTTATGGCGCAAAATGCTCACCATGATTTTCTCAACGGGGCATCCTTGGATCACATTCAAAGATCCTTGCAATGTGCGATCGCCTCAGGATCATGTTGGCGTTGTACGTAGTTCAAATCTCTGCACGGAAATCACATTGAATACTTCAGAAGATGAAACAGCGGTTTGTAATCTTGGTTCTGTAAATCTTTCTCGCCATGTCGTGAATGGGAAGGTTGATCGCGATATGCTGCGTCAAACGGTGCTCATTGCTATGCGAGCTCTCGATAATGTGATTGATTTGAATTTCTACCCAACGGCGGAAGCGAAAAATTCGAATATGCGTCATCGTCCAGTCGGACTTGGAATCATGGGTGTTCAGGATGCGCTGATTAAGCTCGGTATGCACTTTGATAGCGATGTTGCTGTTCAATTCTCTGATGAGCTGCAGGAATACATTTCTTATTATGCAATTATGGGTTCATCTATGCTTGCACGTGAAAAGGGGACATATTCTAGCTATCGAGGTTCAAAGTGGGATCGGGGCATTTTCCCAGTAGACACACTTACGCTTCTTGAGCAGGAGCGAGGTGAGGAAATTCAGGTTCCAAAAACGCAGTCTCTCGATTGGTCTGAAGTTCGTGATCATGTGAAGCGTTATGGAATACGAAACTCGAATACGATGGCGATTGCTCCAACGGCGACGATTGCAAATATTTCGGGTTGCTTCCCAACGACAGAACCGATGTACAAGAATATGTATGTAAAGTCGAATCAGGCCGGGGAGTACACGATTATCAATACCTATCTTGTCGATGATTTACGAGCGGTGAATAAGTGGAATATCGACATTATCAATAAAATCAAAATTAATGACGGAAATGTTCAGGGTATAGCGGATATTCCGGAAGAAATTCAGCAAAAATATAAAGGAGTATTCGAAATTGATCCAATATGGGTGATTCGTCACGCTTCGCGCCGTGGAAAATGGATTGATCAGAGTCAGTCAATTAACTTGTTCTCGACGAGTACTTCAGGAAAATTTTTCAGCGAGATGTACATTAATGCATGGAAACATGGATTGAAGACGACATACTATCTGCGAACGCTTGCTGCATCACAGGTTGATCGCGCAACAGTTGATACAACAAGTGAAGGACAGAAATCAGATGCTACTTCGCAGCAGGCTGCTCAGCAGGTCCAACCGGAAACGATTCCAGTGACACTTCCAAATGTCCAAGTCCCTGAGCCGGTTCCTGCGAGTGCCATTCCTGCCGCATCGAGTCCTGCTCCGACAGTGGCGCAGCCAACTCCCGCCGCTCCACCGGTTGCTCCTCCAGTAGCTCCGCCTTCATTTGCTGCAGCGCCTCCACTTGCAGCGCAAGCAATGCATACCGCTCCTACATCTTCATCGAGTCCAATGTCGGTGACAATGCAGGGGGCGGGTCCAGGTGCAATGCATGTCGATGAAAAGGTTGAGGTGGAAGCGGTGAGTGTGCCGAAGTTGTGCAAGATTGAAGACCCAACCTGCGAAAGCTGTCAGTAGTTGCTTGTGAGTTAGCGATCTTTGTCCTCAGTTCTCTGGTCCTCGACACCGTACCTTTCAGTACGGCTTACTCCGGTCCTCGAACTTCGAACAAATCTCATCTAACTCACTGCACAACTAAATCTCGTCCAAATTGCATCCAGTATCCGTTGTGAATATTCGAAATCCTGAGCCTGTCGAAGGATCTAAGTGATAAGACTACACCCTATCCCCTAAACCCTACACCCTAATAACCCATGCTATGCCAATCCAAAAAACAACAGAACGTCCAAATATCAATCAACGTCGAATTATAAACGGTGAAGATGCTGACGTGATTCAGCTTTTCCCGCTCAAGCATCACTTTGCTTGGGATGCATATCACACTGGGAATGCGAATCACTGGCTCCCAACTGAAATCAACATGCAACAGGATGTCGAACAGTGGCGACATCCAACGCTGATTACGCCAGATGAACGACATGCATTCAAAACGGTTCTTGGATTCTTCACAACGGCTGATTCTATTGCGGCGAATAATATTGTTATTGCGATGTATCCTCACATCACATCACCGGAGGTGCGCATGTTCCTCCTTCGGCAAGGGTATGAAGAGGCGATTCACACGCAGTCATATCAGCATATTGTGCAAACGCTTGCACTTGATGAGGGTGAAATTTTTAACATGTATCGCGAGGTAGATGCGATTTACAACAAGGACGCATTCATTCTGAGTTTTAATGAGGGAATTTTTGATAAGAATTTCAAAACAGGGACGCTCGAAAGTGATCAGCTATTCCTTGAAAATATGATTATTTTCTCGCTGATCATGGAAGGTATTTTCTTCTATTCTTCTTTTGCGGTCATTCTTGGATTCCAGCGGCAGAATAAATTGGTTGGTTCTGCTGAGCAGATTCAGTACATTATGCGAGATGAATCAGCGCATCTGAATTTCGGAATCAATTTGATCAATGCAATGAAGGAAGAAAATCCTGCGCTTTGGACGCCGGCATTCCAGCAGCGTGCAATTGATTTGGTAAAGCAAGGGGTTGAGCTTGAATACACATTTGCCGCTTCAGTATTCCCGAAAGGAATATTCGGACTAACAGCGGATGGCTTCCGTCAATACATTCAATATATCGCTGATAAGCGATTGAAGGCCATCGGTTTGCCAGCGCAGTACAATAATCAGAATCCATTCCCATGGATGAGCGAAGCGATTGACCTGCGAAAGGAAAAGAATTTCTTCGAAACGCGAGTTTTGGAATATCAAACTGGCGGAAACCTCGAGTGGTAGGGGTCGCTTGTGAGTTGGCGATCTTTCGCTTCAGTTTTCCGTTGCTCATTCACCGTACGTTCCAGTACGCCTCATTCCGCTACTCAAACTTCAACGAAATATCATCCAACTCACTGCGCGACCTTGATCGAAATCCTGAGCCTGTCGAAGGATCTAAGCGACTTCGCTCGGGATGACGACCTACAACCTCACACATCTCTCCAACCTCCTAAATCTCCGTTATCTCCTTCGCGCCTAAATCCGTAACGGCAACCCTAAACCCTAATAGCTAACTGTATCTATGAAACTCATATCTTGGAATGTAAATGGCGTGCGTGCGGCGGTTCGAAAGGGTTTTCTTGATTGGCTTGAAAATGAGAATCCGGACATTTGTTGCCTTCAAGAAACAAAGGCACATGTCGAACAATTGACGCCCGATGTCGTGCATCCAAATGGGTATATGGGGATTTGGTCGGAAGCCCAGAGGAAGGGGTATAGCGGCACAGCGACATTCACAAAAGATAAGCCTCTATTTACACAGTCGAATTTTGATGAGAATTGGCTCGATGAAGAGGGGCGTGTTGTTTTAACGGAACATGAAGATTTTTATCTCTTCAATGTGTATTTTCCAAATGGCGGCCGCGGCGAAGAGCGCTTAAAATATAAACTTGATTTTTACGATAAATTCTTGGAATACATCGAAAATTATCGAAAGAAAGGGAAGGGGATTATTGTTTGCGGCGATGTAAATACGGCGCATCATGAAATCGATTTGGCAAGGCCAAAAGAGAATATAAAAACATCTGGATTTATGCCGATTGAGCGGGAATGGCTTGATAAATTAGTCGATCATAAATATCACGATACGTTCCGCATGTTCAATCAGGAAGGTGAAATGTATAGCTGGTGGGATATGAAAACACGGGCGCGTGATAGAAATGTTGGATGGCGTATTGATTATTTCTGGGTTTCGGATGAAATAAAAGACCGCGTGAAAAATGCATTTATCATGACTGAAGTTTTGGGGTCCGATCACGCTCCCGTTGGAATCGAATTCAAATAAAAAAATCCGCCAGCTTTGCTGGCGGAAGACGAGTCGAGTTCAACCCACGAAATCCTCAGTGCCGGTGTGGCATGAAGACATCCCATTCCGTGTCTCTGAAGAACTCTGAAATAGCATGAACGACAATGCTCTTGGCAGCAACAATCTGTTCCGGTGCGGCGTGTGCAGAAGCGTTGTCGACATACGCCATGACTTTTTTGGGATTGTCCTCCTGGTATTCGGTCACGAATGTGATCACCAGTCCGCGCGATAGTCCACGTGCTCCGAGATCGCGTTGCAGCACGGTTGTGAGAGCATTCTTCCAGTCTGGATTGACCAATGTGTTGTCCACATTGCCTTGCCCGTCCCGAAGATTGACAGTCAAGTGTTTCTCGCTTGGGTGATTATATACTCTGACATGCAACATTTTGGACACCTTGAAGTTGGGGTTTTGTCGAAGTAACGACAATGCTTTCTATCACGATTATCAAAAAATGTCAATCAAAAAACCGCCGTTTATAGGCGATTTTTTGTTGAGAGATTATTCAACGGTTACTGCGATCGATTCGAAAATACATGACGCATCACCATCGATACAGATGTCAAAGTCTCCACCATATGTTCCAGAATCACCAGCAATTGCTGTAAAGAGAACATCTACCGACTCTCCAGCGGGGATCATATATTCAAATTCGTGAATATCTTGGTCTAGTCCTTCCAAATAATATTCCTGCGTTGTCGTAGGTTCGATGTCTATAATCGTCATTCCATCTAGGAAATCTCGACTAATATCTACACTGCGCAATTCCTTTGTTTCATTCGATGTATTTGAAACCTCAACACCAAAAATGAAAATCTCGCCGCTCACAACGGGCAAATCCGTTCCATAAATAAGTGTCTCTACACCTTCTACCTCGAACAGCGAGAGAAAGTCTTCATCTGCAAATAGGTCATCGATTGAAGGATCGGTTGCTGGTTGGAAACATCCAGCACCGGCAAGAATTAATGCGCCGCAAAACAGAGCTAGTTTGAACAAATTATTTTTCATAATTAAACTCATTATTTATGTCCCTATCTAATCAAATTTTTGATGTTTTGTACATTATGCTGTCGATTAAAGTTTTCAATTGACTTTTTGGCTAGAGTGAAGTAGAATCCGCGAGTTATGGATTTTAGGAATATTGCAATTATTGCCCATGTTGACCATGGGAAAACAACACTTGTTGATGCCATGCTAAAACAGTCTGGTACTTTTTCTGAACGGGAAGAGGTAGCGGAGCGTGTAATGGACAGCAATGATTTAGAGCGTGAGCGTGGAATCACGATTTATGCGAAAAATACGGCGATTCAGCTTGGTGATACGAAAATTAATATTGTCGACACTCCGGGGCATGCTGATTTCGGTTCCGAGGTTGAGCGTGTGCTCAGAATGGTGGATAGCGTTTTGCTTTTGGTGGACGCGTATGAGGGGCCGATGCCACAAACAAAATTCGTACTGCGTAAGTCGCTCGAAATTGGTTTGAAGCCAATTGTTGTGATTAATAAAATCGACAAGTCATCAGCAAGGCCGGATGCAGTTCTTGATATGGTATTTGATCTCTTTTCCGAGCTTGGAGCAACAGACGAACAGCTAGATTTTCAATTTATTTACACAAATGCAAAGGACGGATTCGCGATCACAGACCCATCTGAAGCGGGGGAGAATTTGCAGCCTCTCTTTGATTTGATTCTTGAATCTGTGCCTGCAGCGTCAAATGAGACGGAAAAGCCGATGCGAATGCAGCCGGTAAACCTCGCTTATGACAAATTCGTCGGACGTATGGCGATTGGCCGCATTATCGAAGGTGTTGCGAAGGTCGGAATGCCTGTAACGGTTGTGAAGCTCGACGGAAATCGTGAAAATCATCGTATTACTAAACTACTTACCTCTCGAGGGCTTGAGAAAGTTGAAGTCGATGAAGCGGTGGCGGGTGATATCATTTCGCTTGCTGGAATCCCAAATATTAATGTTGGAGAAACGGTTGCGGAAGAGAAGGATGCCAATGCTCTGCCAGCGATCACGATTGACGCGCCAACACTTACCATGAATTTCTTGGTGAATGACTCTCCATTTGCGGGACGCGAGGGGACATATGTTACATCTCGGCAAATTCGCGAGCGTCTAGAGCAGGAGCTCGAAACAAATGTTGGATTAAAAGTTGATTTTCCAGACGATGCAAATACATTCCAGGTGAGTGGACGAGGCGAGATGCATCTTTCTGTACTTGCTGAAACGATGCGCCGCGAGGGGTATGAATTGCAAATCAGCCAGCCGCAGGTAATTATGAAAGAGATTGATGGCGTGATGCAGGAACCGTATGAACATGTGACGATTGATGTGCCAGATGATATGGCAGGGACTGTGATTGAGCGTCTTGGTAATCGAAAGGGTGAAATGCTGAATATGCATAGCGAGAATGGTTCGACGCGATTGGAGTACCGTATTCCAACACGCGGGCTGCTTGGTTTTCGAATGGAATTCATCACAATGACAAAAGGCGAGGGAACGCTCGCACATATTTTCGACTCATATGATGTCGTGAAGGGCGACATCGAACGCCGAAGCACCGGGTCAATGATTTCTGGTGTCACGGGGAAGGCGATGGCTTTTTCTCTGATGAATCTTCAAAAGCGCGGATCATTATTCATTGGTCCGGGAACAGAGGTATATGAAGGAATGGTGATTGGCGCGAGTTCGAAGGAGAATATGACTGTGAATCCTACGAAAGGGAAGCAGTTGACGAATATGCGATCAAGTGGAGCTGATGAAGCGGTGAATCTGACCACGCCAATCGATATGAATTTAGAGCGAGCACTCGAATACATTGATAGCGACGAATACGTGGAAATTACTCCAGAAAATGTCCGCATCCGCAAAAAATTCCTCACCGAAAACGAAAGAAAACGGCAGAAGTAAAAAAATCACCACCAGTTGGTGGTTTTTTATATAGCATTTGTAGCGGCCTGTATACTTTTCGGCTAATACAAGCCAATAATTGGTAATAATATCTTGACAGAGGTCCAAAAATATGCTACAGTGCATCTCTGTTGCTGCTGCTGCTGTGTTGATTGGCAGATGTGGCGCGAACTATCGTGCCCTGCCTACTTCTCAACACGATTGAGCAGTTCATATACAGAACAGGCTTTGGCTGTATATGGGTACAATGAAAGGCCATAAGGAGGGCACGCTGATGCCTGACACGGATAATAGCATCATGATCACCACCACCCCGCTGGACCGTTGGATCGGCCCGATCCCAAACACAGTGCGGAAGGGCGAGGATCTGCCCGCTTGGGGCGGCCTTGAGCCAACTCATTGGGGTGAGGGCGGGCATCCCTTCGACTGGGATTCTGGCGCCCACATGCGTCGTGATGAGCAAGGTTGGTGGGTTGGATTGCCGGATCGACCCGTACTGACGGCGGTTTACATTCTGAGGGATGCCAAAACCGCTGGCGCGGACCTTACCGCGATCGAAGGTGTCTATAACGCCGAGCGGATCACAGCCGACATCCCTGGCTGTCCATCGGTTGAGGAGGTGGACATCATCCACGCGGCCTTGAGTCGTTTGGGTGCTGCGCCGATCTCGGAGAAGGGTGTCCGGCGCACTGCTGGGCATCTTCGCAGGGCCTTGGCGGCAGCAATCAACTTTTCGATCGAAGCTGCACAGGCATACGATCGTAAGGCGAAGGACTGCAACGACAGCGGCGACGTTGTCAGACGTAGTCGCAAAAACAAAAAAACGTAACCGTCCCGACGACCGCCCTTGGCGACCTCGTCCGAGGCGGTCTTTTTTATATATATCTCATGAAATGAAAGAAACGGCAGAAGTAAAAAATTAATAAGAAAAACAATTGTAGTCAATATAAAAACCTAGTCTTTATGACTAGGTTTTTATGGTGGGCCGAGCTGGACTCGAACCAGCGAAGGCGAATGCCAGCAGATTTACAGTCTGCCCCGTTTGACCACTTCGGTATCGACCCGCAACATTGTTAATTTAAAAATGGAGCCAACTGTGGGATTCGAACCCACGACCTACGGTTTACAAAACCGTTGCTCTAACCAGCTGAGCTAAGTTGGCATTATTTTTTTGACGACTTAGCGAGGCTGCTTGCAGCTGCCTGTCCGACCGTAGCTACTAAGTAGCGAAGGTGAAAGCTAAGTTGACGTATTCAATGTTCGTGCGCAGATAGTAACAAGTTTTATTAAATGAATCAAGTCTTTTGTCGTTAGAGGCTCCGATTGACCAGAACGATAAAATATGATACATTTTGTGCACATTTTAAACCTAGGGGAGTAGCTCAGTTGGTAGAGTAGAGGTCTCCAAAACCTTTGGTCGCAGGTTCGAGTCCTGTCTCCCCTGCCAAAATCAACCGAATGAATCGGTTGTTTTTGTTTATGATAAAATGCTTGAATCTATGGCAAAAACCAGTGTGAAATCGAAAGGGAAAATCAAACTCACCAAGGAATTCAAGCAAGCATTTGAAACGATTGAGAAAACAAAAAAGAATATTTTTCTTACAGGGCGAGCTGGAACAGGGAAGTCGACGCTCTTGAAATATTTTCGTAAGAAAACAAAGAAAAAGCATATCGTTTTGGCTCCAACCGGTGTTGCAGCATTAAATGTAAAAGGGCAGACAATCCATTCATTTTTTGGTTTTCATCCACAAATCACAAAACAAATGGTGCGCAAAGCTTCCGACGAAAAGCGTGTATTGATGGGCGGTTTGCAGACAATTGTGATCGATGAGATTTCAATGGTTCGGGCTGACCTCCTTGATTGTATTGATGCATCCCTTCGACTGAACAGAAAATCGAAAGAGCCATTTGGTGGCGTGCAAATGATTTTTATTGGAGATCTTTTTCAATTACCCCCCGTTGTGACTCGCGACGAAACTGACCGATTTAAAACCGAATATGAATCACCGTATTTTTTCTCGGCGGATGTTATGCGACATACGCCAATAGAAATTATCGAATTAAAAACAGTACATAGGCAGACAGAGAATCATTTTATTGATCTGCTGGAAAAGGTGAGAATGAAATCACTAGATTATGATGATCTTACACATTGGAATGAATGTCATAATCCCTATTTCGACCCGCGTGAGGAAACGGGATATATTCATTTGACGACAACAAATAAAATGGCTCATCAGCGTAATCAGTATGAATTGAAACAGCTCTCCGGTAAGGAATGGAAACTCCGTGGTAAATCCGAGGGGCAAATTCCAGATAGGCGCATGCCATCAGATGCTCTTATTGCGATCAAAGAGGGCGCGAGAATTATGTTTACCGTCAATGATCCTGAAAAGCGTTTTGTGAATGGAAGTCTTGGGACGGTGAAAAAGATAAAGAAAAATGGATTATCCAAAGATCCAATTCTTGTCATTGAATTAGAAAATGGGACACAGATCAAGGTCGCGCGGCATACATGGGAATTATTTGAATATACGCAGGGCGATAATGGACCAACCGAATCAGTTGTCGGATCATTTAGTCAGTATCCGATTGCTCTTGCATGGGCGGTGACGATTCATAAAAGTCAGGGGAAGACATTTGATAAAGTTCTGGTTGATATTGGTTGGGGTGCATTTGCACATGGTCAAATGTATGTCGCATTGAGTCGTTGTACAACATTTGATGGATTGGTGCTGATGAAACCTCTGAAGCAAAAAGATGTCATTTTAGATCGCGCCGTTGTTCAATTTATGAATGGATCACAGATATAGGCCTTGCAATCGACCTTTGCTAGAATAATGCTATGGGTAAGATGTCAAAATCACCTGCACATAAAGCTCCAAAAGATCTTCGGGCTGCTATTGAAGCTTCAAGGGCGGCGACCGAAACGTGGGAAAAAGTTACGCCTCTTGCGGAAGGGGAATGGGCTTGCTGGGTTATGTCGGCAAAGAAACGGGATACACGTAAGCGGCGTATTTCAATTGCCGTAGATAAACTTTCAAAAGGGGATCGTCGTCCATGCTGCTGGGCTGGCTGTCCACATCGTACATAGGCATTGACATCGGGCGTAATACATGCGATAATCTCAGCGCTTTCCTTGTTCGCTTGTTCGTAATAAGGTGAAGTGCTAAATCAAATGACACTCTTGTTACGTATGAGCAATAAGCTATACATCGGAGGTCTCCCATGGGCGACTGACGATCAAGGTCTTCAAGAACTATTCTCATCTTATGGTGAGGTGACCTCTGCACGCGTTGTTACAGACCGTGAAACAGGTCGCAGCCGTGGATTCGGATTCGTTGAATTCAGCGATGAAGAATCAGCGAAAGCTGCACTTGAAGCTATGGACGGTTCAGATGTCGGTGGTCGAACAATCAATGTCGACTTTGCCCGACCTCAGGAGAACTAGTTCAAAAAAAGCCACCTTCGGGTGGTTTTTTGTTACAATAGGATTATGAAATATTGGCTAATGAAAATGTAATATGCCGCGGTCGAAAAAGAAAAAAATCGTCGTGCGCGATAAAATGCAAAACTATACATATTATCTGACGGAGCCTGTTGGTCGGAATTTTGATCCAGATTTTAAGCCAGAACTTACTCCGAAAGAAATGCTTAGCATTGGCGTTTTTGGTGGAAAATATTTCGCCGATAAGCCAAAAGAACTTCCTGCGTCTTGGTATAAAGGTGCGAAGCTATGCAAGAAGGAGCATGATGCTGACCTCAATTATTTTAAAATCAATGCATCTCAAACGCTCGAGCAATGGCAGGAGAAAGGGTGGATTCATAAAGATGACCCTCGAGGGTGGTTTCAATGGTATTGTCGGTATTATTTGGGGCGTCGGCATGAAGATGATGATCGTCAGATAAAACGCTGGCGAGCATATAAACGTCATCTGTCGCAGGTGAAGAAAAATTGTCGTAAAGGCGATAAGACATGCCGTCCAAAGCAAAAGCAATCATTACTGCATTGGGCATATGATTCGCGGAAAATATAAAAAGCCGACTGGCATCGGCTTGAGGTAAGGGGATATTCAATCAGTTATTGAGTGATTCACGTCCTGATCGAGATCCATGAATGTCGCTTTAGTGGCAATGATCGTCCAAATTATGGCGAATATCACGATATTGTACAAAGTTATCGTCAAAATGGCTGGCAGCATGCTTAGCATTAGTCGTGATGGCATGAGTACCATGAATACGATTACATTGGACATGCTCCACAAAAATCCTCCACAGACGATTATAACCCATTTATCGACGAGTTGTTTGCCGGGGCTTGTCTGTTCCATGAAAACCTCCTAATATCAGGGTAGTTTATTGACTTATTTTGTCAATTCTGATAGCATGCGCGCATAGCAAAATACTATGTCTCAAGATAATTTGATCAAATTAGAATCTGAGGGTGACGAAAACGGTGTTGGGAAAGGACATATTATCCGATCTCATAAAAACACGAAGAAGTTGAAGGATCGTCTTCGGATCAAGAAATATAATCCTATTGCCGGAAAACATACCTGGTATAAGGAAACAAAGTAAAAAATAGCCACATCGAGTGGCTATTTTTTAGATCAGCTACATTTGTGATCTATCATTTCAGATCTCCATTGCTCGACACCGTACGTTTATGTACGGCTTACTCTGCTATTCGATCTTCAATGATATCTCATCAAATGTATCATGATCATCGGAATCGGGTCCTCACATCTGCACCGATATCTTAAGAAGAATGGCCACATCGAGTGGCTATTTTTTAGATCAGATACATTCCGAGATCCGATCTCAAATCGGATCTCAATTTAGCGATATTCTAAAATTATAATCGCTCCAATCGCTAATATTAGTGAATTTATAATTCAATATTCCGCGGAGATCGGATCTCGGATGTGGATAAGTAAATCGGATCTCGGGAAGGGAAACATGCTAAGCTGGAACTATGACTGTTTCAACACCGACGCGAGCATTTGAAGCAAAAGTATTAGAGGAGGGTTATCGCTTTGTCGTTGGGGTTGATGAAGCGGGCGCAGGTGCGCTCGCCGGCCCCGTAGTGGCAGGTGCCGTCATCTTACATCCAACAGAGTCTGTCACGGGATTGCAAGATTCAAAAAAGCTCAGTGCAAAAAAGCGCGAGGAATTATATTCGGCTATTTTAAAATATTCAGTGGCATGGGCTTTTGGTATGGCAACAGTCGAGGAAATTATGTTGCATGGAATCCGCCCAGCAAATTATCTCGCCATGCGCCGCGCTATAGAAAAAATTGAACAGGCAGAATATGCCCTCGTCGATGCATGGACAATTCCGTCACTTCACATACCTCAACTTGGAATCATAAGAGGCGACCAACAGGTCGAATCGATTGCAGCCGCTTCAATTATTGCAAAAGTAACACGCGATCGCATGATGATGGATTATCATGCACGCTACCCGATATATGGTTTCGATAGCCATAAAGGGTATGGCACTCGCAAGCACCGTGAAGCTATTGAAAAGCATGGGCCATCACCGGTGCATCGAATGAATTTCACATTATATTAATATGGGGCATCTTTCCGCAGAGCAGCTTGAGCAGAAATTGACAGATGCAAGAGGGGTGGTGACTGTCGGAAAAAAGTATCGACATTATAAAACTCGCGGAATATATATTATCGAGGATATTGTTTTATCTGAAAAAGATGAGGATATTTTGGTCGTGTACGCGAATACAGAAAATGGATTGAAATGGGCGAGGCCGCTTTCCAGCTTCACCGAGAAAGTCGACGGCCAATCCCGATTCGAAATGGTATAATCCTGCTGTATGAATATGAAATCTTGCTATTTCGCGACAGCTGATGAAATGGCGGAGCTCGACCGACTTGCCGTTGAGTCTGGTTTAGAAATTCGGCAAATGATGGAGCTTGCGGGATGGCATATGCTGGCGGTATTGCGGCGGCTGCGAATTAAAAAGAACAAGAGAATTGTCATTGTTGCAGGGGAGGGGAATAAGGGTGGTGATGGGCTGTCTGCAGCTCGTCATCTTTTAAATTCGGGTTATTCTGTTCAGATTATTCTCGTCGGCGATCGTCGGAAAATGAAAAAAGATGCGAGGCATCATTTAAAAATGGCTGATCGCATGAATATCCCTATTTGGTATTGGAAGGCGGAATCATCGCGCTGCGTGGAAATTCTCGGCATGTCCGATGTGATCATTGATGCGATGATTGGGTATCGATTGAAAGGATCACCGCGGGCGCCGTTTCGAGATGTGATTGAGGGAATCCAACTGCAAAAATCAAAGGTTATTTCATATGATTTACCGACCGGCATTGACCCGACAACGGGAATTCCAACGGCGGCATTTGTGCATGCGGATGCAACATTGACATTGGCACTTCCCAAAAAACTATTTCAAGCAAAAGAGGCTCGCAAGCATTCTGGAAGGATTTTTATAGCCGATATCGGCATTCCGTCGATTGTTTATGATCAAATCCATGCGAGGAGCCGGCCACATTTCCGCAGCGGCGGAATGATTGAGCTTTGATTACTTTCGCACCAAGAAAAATAAATACACGATAAGGGCAGTTACAAAAGCAAGAATGTGAACTTGGGGAATTTCGAGTATTCCTGGGATGAAATGCTCAAGATCGAGGATATTAAAATAATTGAGATGCATGATTTCTTTTGTTCTGATCGCATGAATTGCGAGAAGTATCATGTGAGCGCCCGCAGATAGCAGCATTGTTTTGAAGAGTGCATCGATATACTTATTTTTGTGCATTTTCATACAGCCGTATTATAGCAAGTTCACTTGACTGGAGTGTGATTCACGGTTATCCTTTTGCTACATTTCGAATTAGCAAGCTGTCGTCGATTGCAATTTGATGTACTTACACTACGTCAGAATAGTAAAGTCTGTTGAGTACAAGGCGCGGGTGGTGGTCGAGGAGCCGTATTTAAACATACGGTGACGAAGACCGACGGGTCCCGCAACGCCGTAATCAGCAGACTTGGACTATTCTAGCCGCCGTAGCTCAGTTGGTAGAGCGCATCCATGGTAAGGATGAGGTCACCAGTTCAATCCTGGTCGGTGGCTCCAACAAAGCCCGTCTTCTGACGGGTTTTGTTGTCTCCTGAATATGATAAAGGGTTTCCGGCAACGCCGGACCAGGCTCCGCCTGGCAAGCCCCGACGGTGGCTCCATCACGAATATGTGAATAGATCAGGGGTTCCCCCTGTTTTTTAATAGATCAGCTTTCAACTTTGTAAAAATAAAAAACCGAGGCGGCGATGCCTCGGATCATGGGTGAAGATGCTGTAAGGCGGCGGGAGTTACCGGCCATGATCTTCAACGATTGCCGTGCCTGCGCAGCTACATTCCTGCACATAGCTCGTGAACAGAAAGAGGGCCAGGGTGAAGATCACGACGAGCGCTCGACCCTTACCGCCACTGCCTTTATGATCTTGTTGATCATCCCAGTTCGCAAGATTATTGTCTGAACTCAACACACCTCCATTATTCGTAGCCTGAGATTACCACTTCTACTTACTTTTTTCTATACTTGGCTGTCTTTTTTGCAATTTTTCCCGGCTGTTTTACCCATTGTTTTCCAGATTTAGTACCTTTATTTTTTGCTCGACTTGTTGCCGCCTTTTCTCCTGGTTTCAATGCTTCACGAGCTTTTTTGGGCAAGTATCGACTCTCGCCATCTTTCCCAACATATCCCCAATCCTCATCAGTCCATTTTGCTAAATCATTATCTTCAGATTTTGATCCAATGTATTCACCCCCGCGGTCTTTATATAACTTAACTGCATATTGCATGGCTCGAGCTGAAAATTTACCATCCATTTTCTTGATGGCGTCTTTTTTACACTTTTCCCATAATTCTGGATCCTTGCGTTCCGCTGTTTTTGACATATTAAATATTATACCGCAGATATTGCTTGTTCTTGTGCGAATTGCTAATCTTGAATCAATATGAAGTTACTTGTGACTGGCGGGGCTGGATTTATAGGATCAAATTTTATCCATTACTGGCTAAAAAATCATCCCGATGATGAAATTGTGAATCTCGATGCTCTGACCTATGCTGGGAATTTGGAAAATTTGCAGGGAGTTGAAAGTGATGAACGCTATCAGTTTGTGAAAGGGGATATTACAGATCGAGATCTTGTTTTTAGCCTTGTGAAAGATTGTGACATTGTGGTGCATTATGCGGCGGAAAGTCATGTTGATCGGTCAATTTTAGATCCGGCAGCATTCATCAAAACAAATGTACTCGGGACGCAAGTGCTTTTGGATGCAGCGCGCGAATATGGGAAGCGATTCCATCATGTTTCGACGGATGAGGTTTATGGAACATTAGCTCCAGAGGATTCTGCTTTTACGGAAGAATCTCCTTATAAACCGCGGAGCCCCTATGCGGCATCAAAAGCAGCGAGCGATCATTTAGTGCGCGCTTACCACGTGACATATGATTTGCCTGTTACATTATCGAATTGCTCGAATAATTACGGCCCATTTCATTTTCCAGAAAAATTAATCCCACTCTTTATTACGAATCTTATGGAGGGGAAGAAGGTGCCAGTTTACGGAGATGGGGGGCAGATTCGTGACTGGATTCATACAGAAGATCATGCCCGAGGTGTTGAAGCGATTATTAAAAAGGGGAAAGTCGGTGAAACATATTTGCTTGGGGGTAATAATCAGCCAACGAACCTTGAAATCACAAAAAAACTTCTTGATTTACTTGGACGAGATGAATCCTTTATAGAATATGTGAAAGATAGGCCTGGGCATGACCGACGCTATGACATCGACTTTACAAAGGCGAAAAATGAATTAGGATGGGAACCGAAAATTGATTTGAATGCAGGACTTACAATGACGGTTGACTGGTATAAGAAAAATGAAGATTGGTGGAAGAATTGTAAGTCAGGTTCTTACCAAGAATATTACGAAAAACAGTATAAAGATCGATAGTATGAAAGCAGTTATTACGGCGGGCGGGCGCGGAACGCGATTAAGGCCCGTAACCTGGACAATGAATAAACATGTGATACCCATTGCGAATGAGCCAATGATTTTTAATGCATTTCGGAAAATTGCGGAAACGGGCATTAAAGATGTGGCCGTCATCATCAATGAGGGTGATATTGATTTGCCTCGTATTTGTGGTGATGGGTCAAGATGGGGTATTTCTCTAACGTATATTGAACAGGTCGGTGGGCCGCTTGGGCTCGCAAACACATTGTGGCAGGCAAAGGATTTTGTTGGAAATGATGATGTCCTTCTATACCTTGGAGACAATATCGTTCTTGGTTCGCTTTCTGATCTTGTGAACAAGTTTCAGAATGAACATCTTGATTGCTGCTTGGCTCTAACTCGCGTTGATGACCCTGAGCGTTTTGGTGTTGCTGAAATTGATGCAGATGGCAGGATTACGGCCGTTATTGAAAAGCCGGAAAATCCACCGAATAATTTAGCAGTGACGGGACTCTATATTTATAAAGGGCCGAGCTATTTTGAGGCATATGAACATATTCAACCTTCAGATCGAGGTGAGTATGAAATTTCAGATATTCATGACTGGTTTGTGAAAAATGGCCGTACTGTTGGATATGAAGAGATGTTTGGTTGGTGGAAAGATACAGGAAAGCCAGATGATTTGCTTGAAGGGAATCAGTTGCTATTGAATGAAATGGGGCTCGAGGATGCGACGATCGACGAGGCGGCAACGGTGCATAAGGATGCGCGTATTCAAGGACGCGTGAAAATTGCTGCGGGAGCGGAGATTGAGCAAGATGTATTGATTCGAGGCCCGGTTATCATTGGTGCTAATGCCAAGCTCGAGAATTGTTATATTGGCCCGCATACCACGATTGGAAATAACACGGTTATTTCAGATTGCGAAATCGAGCATTCTATTGTTATGGATGGTGCGAAGATATCCACCAATGAACGCATTACAGACAGCATTATCGGTCACAATGCAACGATTGTGAAGCAGGCGGCATCTCGTCCCGGAGGCCATAAAATGGTCATCGGCGAGAATACATATCTTGAATTATAAGATTTATTCACGTTGCTTCTTGCATGCTCATTTGAGTTGTGAATGCAATTTATTCACAATTCCTTAGAAAAATAGTGAAATTGTGCTAAGATCGCTCTGTAATCAATAATTAATCAAATTATGGAAAAGCGTTTAACAAAATCTCAACTTATGTCAGCACTAGCTGAAACTTGGGGAATTTCAAAGAAAGAAGCGGAAGAAGGGTACAATGCCTTCGTGGAGATGCTTTATAAGGAAATTAATCGAGCAGGAGAGGTAATGCTTCCAGGACTTGGTAAATTTGCAAAGAAGCACCGAAAGGCGCGAATGGGGCGTAACCCAATGACGGGTGAGTCAATTCAAATCCCTGCAAAGACGGTTTTGAAGTTCGGAGTAAACAAGGCGGCAAAAGATGCATTGCTCTAAGGTGTAATTTGTATCTGGCTCGTACGGAGTCGGGTTTTATACAGAAATCTCCCTCATGGATTTCCTTGGGGGATTTTTGTTTAAATGCTGTAAATTTGAATGCAGCTAAGTCTGTGGTAAAGTCAAAATATGAAAGGGCGGTGGAAAAAAGTTGCAAAGATTGCAGCCCTGTTTGTGGGGATTCTTTTTGTATTGGCCGGAATTTCTTGGAGAATTTTTGTTGCATATGCAAGTCTTGAAGATGTACTCCATGTAGATGCCGTGAAAGATGAATTGCAAATTCGCCGTGATCAATTCGTGGATACATATGGCGGCACCGTGGATTTTGCGGAGGATGATGAAATCAATGTTTTACTTTTGGGACTTGATGCTCGCAAGGGTTGGGAATCGGCGCATTGCGACGCTATTCACATGTTCACACTTAATCTAACGGATTGGACAATGACCATTAC
The DNA here is from genome assembly GCA_964344415.1 of uncultured Gammaproteobacteria bacterium. Classification (GTDB taxonomy): domain Bacteria; phylum Patescibacteriota; class Patescibacteriia; order UBA9934; family UBA9934; genus CAYFMS01. Next base: position 139,270 of record CAYFMS010000002.1, read on the forward strand.
ATCGGTGCCGCGGGGAACATACTCATCTCTCCCCGAGCGGTACGCGGATACGGAATACTATCTTGCAAATGCATGTGGTTATGGAGGATTGGAATATGGAATTGAGCAAATAGAAAAGACGCTTGGCGTAAGGGCTGACTATTATGCAACGGTTGGCTTTTCTCAGGTATACGGCATTTTGCGCACATTTAATTTGCCAACATCAGACTCTCTGCAATGGCTTCGTCATCGTCGAAGCTATGCAATAGGCGACCCGCAGCGTAGTCACAATCAGGCAGTGTTCATGAAGGACATGATTCTTACGCAGCTTGGCCGATTCAGAAGTGATGTATTCAAACCAATGTTCTTGATCGTATTTAACATGCTCGATACGGATATGGACATTGTTCTGGCCCGATCGCTTCTTTTTGCATATCTTGATGCAGATATCGACAAGAGGCCTGATGACATTGTGCTCAGCATGAAGCCGTATCATCCCGATATTCAGGATTTGCATTTTGATTTCGAGAATGGAGGTGATCAGATTGACGAATTGCTCGAACGGATTCGGCCGGTAACAAGCTCAGAGGATTTGTCGGATAAATCACTTGAAGAATATCAAATAGATTTATTGCAATTTTTGGAAGATGGACTCACTGATGAGGAAGAGTTTGATTTAATTGTCGAGCGCCAACTCTGGCTTCAAATTGAAGATCATGAGATGCGCGAAGAAATGCATTTCAACTATTTAGAAGCGCAAGTGAATGCTTTGGCGGAGAGTGAAATCAATGATGCTATTAATCTCATCACGGTATTCATTATCGAAAAAGAAACCTTTGGCGAAGATCTTTCCATAAAGCGAGCCGAGGATTTGATGAAAGAAGTGATACAATAGGACATATGAATGTGAAAAAGGAGGACGGTCGCATCGTCCCATTTGACCCAGCAAAAGTGATTGAAAGCATCAAAAGAACTGGTGCGGGCGATGAAGTTGCGGAGAAAGTTCTGAATGCTGTGCGTTCAAAAATGACAGATGGCATGACAACAGCGAAACTGTATCACCTTGTACGTGCCGAGCTTGATAAGCAAAATATTTGCTTCGCTTGTAGATATGGCTTGCGGGAGGGGATTTTAAAGCTTGGTCCGGCTGGATATAATTTTGAATATTATATTGCTGCTATTTTGCGTGCCTATGGCTATGAAGCTACAAATCCGCAAAGAGATATCGAGGGAAGTTGCGTAGCTCATGAAGTTGATGTTATTGGCGAAAAAGACGGGAAGCGTATTTTTATAGAAGCAAAGTTTAGGAATCGTCGCAGCGATAATGTGAATTTGAAAGATATCATGGCAACATGGTCCAGGTTCGTTGATTTGGTCGATGGAGGGTCAATGGGCAAGAATCCTGGTTTTGACGAATGTCATGTTATGACAAATGCTCGTTTTTCTGATCGAGCATTGGCATTTGGTGAATGTAAAGGAATGAAATTAACGGGATGGAGCTATCCGAAAGAGGGGGCATTTAATGAATTGGTTGATCGAGTTGAGTTTTACCCAGTGACTGTCATTGAAGATATGTCAAAAACGGAGCTTGAGCATTTCGCGAAAGCAGGACTCATTTTATGTAAAGATATTGAGGGTCTGGAACCGGAAGAGTTGGCGGACCGGACGGATATTTCTGTGCATCGCGCAGAAGAATTAATCGGACTTTGCACGAAAGTAATTGAGGGATAAAAAAACAGGCCTTTGCAGGTCTGTTTTTACTTATAGTCGCGGAGGTCGAATTTCTTACCCTCGGCTGCCCACTTTTGCAGCGTTCGCAGTCCTCGAGTTGAAATCTGAACCGTTTCCATCTTTCCTGTTGCAGGATTGAGCATACGCTTCTTCTGCATATTCGGATGCTGGCGACGTTTTGTCTTTACATTTGAGTGACTTACATTGTGGCCTGTAAGGGCTGTTTTTCCAGTCACTTTGCATTCTTTTGCCATAAATTAGTAAGTAGAGAGTAGTTAGTGGTAAGTAGGATATGACTGATAAAAATCATTCAAATCCACGATGGCGGAATTGTAGCGGATTTTGGCTATTTTGGCAAGTGCTGGAGGGGTGATATAATCTTTGCATATATGAAGGGGGATTCCGGAGGCAAAAAGGCGCATATTGTTGCGGTGAATATGGGATATGGTCATGAGAGGCCGGCACATGTCATGCGGCAGCTTTTTGGCTATAAAAATCAGGTGATAATAGCCAATGATTATGAGGGTATTCCCGAACGAGATCAGCGATTATGGGAGGATGGCCGCAAGGTCTATGAAAAGGTATCTCGTTTCAAAAAAGTGCCTGTTTTTGGACAAATGGTATTTGGGATCATGAATGAGATTCAGCGAATACCTCCTTTTTATCCACAAAGAGATTTATCATCCCCAAGCCTACAGGTTCGTCAATTTTATTGGTTGATTCGCCAGAAAAACATGATGCGGCACTTAATTGAGAAGTTAGGGGAGCATCCTTTGCCATTTGTCAGCACATTTATGTCGCCAGCATTTGCTGCTGAAGAATTTGGTTACCCGGAAGATATTTTTGTGCTTTGCACGGATTCCGATATAAGCAGAGCATGGGTCCCGCTCGATCCAAAAAAGACGCGCATTCAGTACTTTGCACCGACTGGCCGCGTTGCTGCTCGTTTGAATATGTATGGCGTGCCTGAAAAGAATATTCATCTAACCGGATTCCCACTTCCTCCAAAAAATATTGGCGGGACGGAATCAAAGTTGGTCCTTTCAGATTTAAACCGGCGTATTTGTAATTTGGATCCGAATGGATATTTTATTGCACATACGGGTGTGGCATTGAATGCCTATCTTGGCGCGCAGTATTGTCGAAATGTTCAGAAAAAGAAAGCGACAAAGATTCAATTGGCTTTTGCTGTTGGTGGAGCTGGTGCTCAAAGAGAAATCGGCGGTGCGATTATGAAATCTCTCAAGAGAGAGCTGGCGCAAAATAAAATAGTTTTGCATTTAATTGCGGGGACGAGGCTAGAGGTTGCGCGATATTTTGAAGATGCTGCTCGGCAGTTAAGGCTTTCGAAGTTTTTAGGAAAATCGATCAAAATTCTTATCGAGCCGAGCCGCCCTCAATACTTTGATGCATTTTCTGCGCTCATGAGGAAAATCGATATTTTATGGACAAAGCCAAGTGAATTGTCTTTTTATGCTGGGCTTGGAATTCCGATTATTATGGCACCGACCGTTGGGTCTCAGGAAGATTTTAATAAGCAATGGTTGACGCAAATGGGGGCGGGGATTGATCAAATGGATCCGCGCTATACAAATGAATGGCTTTTTGATTGGATTGAATCTGGTGCACTTGCGCGGATGGCTTGGAATGGATACATCGAGGCGCCGACGCATGGTGTTTACCGAATCCATGAGACGATTAGTGGGCGTAAGCATGATATTCACCCATTACCACTCATAGTCTAGGTGTCGCTCGTGAGTTAGCGATCTTTCGCTTCAGTTTTCCGTTGCTCATTCACCGTACGTTTCAGTACGGCTCATTCCGCTACTCAAACTTCAACGAAATATCATCTAACTCACTTCGCGACCACAATCGTAATCCCAAACTTGATATGGGATCCATACGATGCGCCTCTCGACTACTTACTATTTTCTACTAACTACTTACTGCTAAATCACTGCGCGACCCTATTCGAAATCCTGAGCCTGTCGAAGGATCTTTCCAAATTGCGACCAGAATCTCCTCAATCTCCTAAATCTCCTTTATCTCCGTTTCACGCATATAATCCTCTTGCCAGACAAGATTTTTTAATTTAATGTAAATATATCTTGGTGGACATTCATGTAAACGATTGTCACGGAAACTGTAAGACTTCATGGATTGAGTGCCTGTTTGCAATTTCTAGAGTTGCTTGAACGGGATGGGTAATAGAAAGCCCTTCATTCTCCAGGTCGATCAGCCGCGTCTCCTCAAAAACGCCTTCTTGCAGTGCCTGTGCTGATTCCAACCTCTTCGCAAAGGGATGGCATTGAATGCTCACCATTTTTTTTATTTTGTCGCTTGTGAGTGAGCGATCTTGATCGAAATCCTGAGCCTGTCGAATTGACGATTGCTCTAATTCTTGCTATTTTTACTACTCGCATTTAGCGAGATTACTTCAAAAGGAGGGGGTATGTACTGTGCGATCTTGGCCATTATCATCACGATCATGGCTATCTCAACGAGGCGGTATATGCAATTCAAGAACGAATGGCATGGTAAGCCGATCAGATTTCAAGATCCAAATACGGCAATCATTTGGTTCGTGGAGGGTTTCACTCGCGCCGAGGCGAAAGCTGTCTATCTACAAAACGATAAATGGTGTGTAGTGCTACGTTTCAATAGAAGCACATGGGTGTCATTGGCGGCCAAGCAATCATTGCATTTGAGTCATTTACGGACAGAGATGATCACAAAGCCATGCCGTGGAACCGAATGCGTCCAAGGTAATGAAGTCGACAATGAGGAGCGCCGCCGAATTGCTGCCCGGCATCGAGCAGCACAGAAAAAGAGGTAATCAACCCACGGTGATTTGCAATGGTGTACGCTCTCCCAAATAGATGGGAGAGATTTTTTTATGCTAAAATGCCTTCACTATGAAGGAATTCGTTTTAACAGGTTCTTCACCGAGAGATTTGAAAATTGATTATGATGCTGAGCTTAATGATCAGCAATTGCAGGTCGTGAAAGAGGCGGATGGTGCATCACTCGTTTTGGCTGGGGCCGGTTCGGGAAAAACACGTACCATTACCTATCGTGTTGCATGGCTGATGGAGCATGGAGTGAGTCCAGAAAATATCTTGCTTGTCACATTCACAAATAAGGCATCACGCGAAATGATCGAACGAGTGGAGGGGTTGCTTGGGTCTTATCCAAAAGGGCTTTGGGCTGGAACATTTCACTCAATTGCGAATCGATTGTTGCGTAAATATGCTCACACAATTGGGTATCAATCGAATTTTTCTATTCTAAGTGAGGAAGATGCGCGCGACCTAATTTCCCTCTGCGTAAAAGATTTAAAAATTGACACGAAAAAACGTCGCTTTCCAAGTAATAAAGTTTTGCTTGGCTACATTTCATATAGTCGGAATAGGCAAGATGATTTTGAATGGTTTATCGAGCATAATCATCCGAAAATGCTACCAATTATTGGCGACATGAAGGCAGTTGCGAATAAGTATGCCGAAGTAAAGAAATTGCAGAATGCAATGGATTTTGACGATTTGCTTATTAATTTACTTGAGCTACTTCAAAATCCGGAAATTATTAGTCGGCTGTCGAATCAATTTCAGTATGTATTGGTTGACGAGTTTCAGGACACAAATATCGTGCAGGCAAAAATTATTAAACTCATATCGAGTACGCATAAAAATGTCCTCGTCGTGGGGGATGATGCGCAGAGTATTTACTCATTCCGAGCGGCTGAAATCCGAAATATTCTCGATTTTCCAAATAGCTATGAACAGGCGAAGACATTCAGATTAACGAAGAATTATCGTTCAACACCGCAGATTCTCTCGATTGCAAATGCAGTTATTCAACATAATGAAGAACAATTCGATAAAGAATTATCTGCGACACGGGGCGGAGGTTCGCTTCCGGAATTAATCCCTGCTCGCAGCACAAGTCAAGAGGCGCAATATATTGCCGAAAAGATTTTAGATTTGCATGCAAAGGGGACGGCGCTCAGTGAAATTGCTGTGCTATTCCGCGCCGCATTTCATTCACAGGCACTTGAATTCGAGCTCATGAAACGCGACATTCCATATGACTATCGTGGCGGGATGAAATTTTTTGAACGTTCACATGTGAAAGATATTGTTTCGCATCTGCGTCTCCTCAATAATTTGAAAGATGGAATGGCTTGGGTGAGGGCACTTCGTATTCATCCAGGAATTGGATTGGTAACGGCGGGGAAAATATCTGCCAAAGCGGGTGCATTTGATTCACTCAGGGATGCAGTAGACGCTTTGGGTCCTGGAGGAAAAAGGGCGCAAGCAGGATTTGAGGGATTTAGGCGCATTATTCGGAAGATGCTTTCCGTCCCAGATATGCCATCGGAACTCATACGAGCCCTTGCTTCAAGCGACGATTATAAAGCATATATCGAAAATGAATTTCCAAATTATCAGGATCGTTTGGATGATTTAGAGCAATTTGCCGTTTTCGCTGAGCAATTTAATGATCTCGGTGAATTTTTGGATGCAGTGAGCTTAACGGATGAATATGGTGTGAATACAAAGCAAAATCAGCCAATCGATAGTGATCGCATTATTCTTTCTACCATTCATCAGGCAAAGGGGCTTGAATGGGATGCGGTATTTATTATGAATTTGGCGGATGGAAAATTCCCGAATAAGCGCGCAATGGAAGAAGCGGATGGTGTTGAAGAAGAGCGCCGGCTTTTTTATGTCGCGACGACGCGTGCCCGCAGCGCACTTTTCATGACTTATCCAATCACGGCTGGATACGAACATGTTGAATTACAGCAACCGTCTATGTTTATCGATGAAATTCCAAAGGAAATGTATGAAACGGTGAAATTGCGCCATGAGAGGCCTCGGTATAATCATTCCCGACGCTCGGATGATTTTGATACTATTGTTCTTGATGAGCTTGGTGAACAGATTAAAAAACCAATGCCATCGTCATTCTTAAAAGATATTACATAATATGGGTTATCAAAGATTTGGTTCGGGAAATGGGCCTGCCGGCAAAGCAAAGGGTACAATTATTGCTTTGATTGGATTACTTGCAGCCGTGGCATTTTTTCTTATTATTCTCATCACATTCTTCATTGATATGGCGGCGGAAGATATAGATGATGTTGAAATGGTGGAAGTGGTGGAAGAATCGACGAGTCAAATCGAGGAACAAATTCCATCGGTCAACATTGCGGTTGAGGAGATTGAATTGCATGGTTCCGAAGGATTTACAGCAAGTGGAATTGCACGTCGCGGCGTGGAAAATGGCATTTTTACACATGTCGTTGTTGCGGATTTACCGGCCATTAATACGGATGCCTATTTTTATGAGGGATGGCTTGTGCGTCCAGGAGTAACCGAATTCTTTTCAACGGGTGCTATGTTCCCGCGTGAAGATGGGAAGTGGGGATTGGTTTATGACATTGAACTTGATGATAGGGACGATGTATACGATTTTTATCGAGTGATTTTAACGCGCGAGCCATTTGATAATGATCCGGCGCCGGATGTTCATGTCGCAGAAGGAGACTTCGTGAACTAGCTGTCGCTTGTGAATGAGCGCTCTTTCGGCTCAGATCTGCGCTACTCGACGTCGCACCTTTCAGTGCGCCTTACTGCGTGTGCTCGATCTTCACCGAAATAGCATCTCATTCACTTCGCGACCCGGATCGAAATCCTGAGCCTGTCGAAGGATCTTTCTGTATCTACAAGCTACCAGCTAAAACCTACCAGCTACTTACTGCGCAACTCGCTACAGATCATGATATAATGAATGCATTATGAAAGCGTTCAAATCTCAGGGTAGCGAAGATACATGCCGCATGCCGCTTACGCCGGCTGAGCGTGAAATGTGCAAGACGCAAAATGGCCAGCAAACGAGAATGTCAGACATAACCTGGCGGATTTTTCGCATCATGGCTGAATTTGTGGACGGCTTTCAATTTCTGTCATCCATGTCTCGCGAGGTGACGATTTTTGGATCAGCAAGATTGCCTGCAGAAAATAAATACTATCAGGAAGCTCGAAAGCTCGGTGCACTTCTGGCGGACGGTGGATTTACGGTTATTACCGGTGGTGGCCCTGGAATCATGGAAGCGGCAAATCGTGGAGCATATGAAGCTGGCGGAACATCTGTAGGGCTCAATATTCAGCTTCCAATGGAGCAGCGAGTAAACCCATATGTGAATAAGGCAAAAGCTTTTCATTATTTTTTCACGCGAAAAGTTATGCTCGCGGCGTCAGCGCAGGCCTATGTCTATTTTCCAGGCGGCTTCGGAACAATGGATGAACTTTTTGAAATTTTAACACTCATTCAAACAGAAAAATCAGAAAAAATTCCTGTTGTATTGGTTGGAAAAGAGTATTTTGGAGGATTAAAAGACTGGATGGACAAAACAATGCTCGGCACATTCGATGCAATTGATAGAGATGATATGGAATTATTTCATATTGTTGACACAGCAGAGGAGGCATTTAATCTCATAAAAAATTCTGGTGAGCGCACCTTTTTCTAATTATGTCAGAATCAATGCTACAACTTGCATCCGCTTTAAAGGAATCTGATGATGTTCGAGCGAAAGAGGGGGAGGAAACGATTGAAGTCAGTTTACCGGCGCGAAGTGCGGGAACACTTTATGAAAAAGCCCGAAGTGCGATTGATTATCAGGAAGAACATCTTTTGCGTCGCAATGCCATTTTGCGCATATTGCGTCGATACATTGGAAGTGACACGCCTGTTCAGGAAATTGCTGAGAAATTATTAAAAGAACTCGTTTGGGCAAAACATCTTCCAAATAAAGAAGTTCCAACGCGCTTGCAGGAAGAAGTTGTCCCGATTCTCGAAAAATATGAACCGCTTCTTGAGGAAGTGGATGATTTTGATGGAAATGATAAAGAGCATGCTTTTAAATTTGTTCTCGATGCATTATCGACAGAAATTGAATACGCCGTAACGCCTCCGCTTGGTGATGAAGCCTTGGTTAGTTACATGTATCAGGAAATGATGCCACGCATTGAATGGGATAGAAATATCATTTTGACCGATGAGCAAAAGGATTTGCTTACCTATATTGCCATTCATAGGACACTCCTGAAATCGAATAAGGCGACATTGCGTTTTCGTGTTTTGACGCTTTATTATCCAGACTGGCCAGGCGCATCAACTGCAGAGCGCATCGAGGATGTAAAAACGCATTTAATGCATGTCATTGAAACAGTGGATAGCGATATCGAACATCCCGTTATTGAGAAGTTATCAATGCAGCTTCGTCGAAAGGCGGGTGTGTTTCATGTATTGCGTGAAGCGATCGATCAAGATCCTGAAGAATTGCCGCGACTCATTGACGATCCAGGATTAATGGACCGGCTCATTGCAAGAACATTAAAAAAGCGCACGGCTGAATTCCGTAAACGTCTTCGTAGGACGGTATCTCGATCCATTATCTTCCTCCTGATCACGAAGAGTATTTTTGCACTTATTATCGAGCTTCCGTATGAATTGCTCGTTCTCGATAAAATCATTTACGGTCCGCTTGCAGTAAATATTCTCTTCCCGCCAATTCTCCTTGCTGTTATTGCGCTTACCATAGGAATTCCTGAACGAAAGAATGCCAAGGACTATCAGGAAGCTGTGCGTGCGCTTTTGGTTGGTACCGATCATGAACATCTTAATGTCCGATTAAAGCGAAGTACATTTTCAAAATGGAGTATTTTCTTCAATGTGATTTATGCATTGACCTATTTGATTGTGTACGGCGGTATTGCAATTATCCTTGCAAATCTTCACTTCACTTGGGTGTCGATTATGCTCTTCCTCTTCTTCCTTTCTCTTGTTGCATTCTTTGGAATCCGCGTTCGATTCTCAACAAGAGATATTATTGTTTCAAGTACAAGAAGAGGGATATTCGGAACTATTTTCGACATCTTTATGATTCCGGTTGTCAGGGCTGGACGTTGGCTATCGACGAATGTCGCGAAAATAAATGTTTTCATCTATTTCTTTGATTTTATTCTAGAAGCGCCGGTGAAGGTTGCGATTCAATTCTTTGACAGTTGGATGGATTATATTAGAGAAAAACGGGAGGAAATATGAGGAAAAAGAAATTTTTTGGAGCTATCGCAGGACTCATTATTACTGTCCTCATTTTTGCTTTTTTGAGCATATTCATTGGAACTCCAAAAAATCAAATTATTGGTGCTACATTTTCCGTGCATTATGCGGAAGAATTGGGTCTTGATTGGCAAGAAATGTATATTGCATCACTCGAAGAACTTGAACTAAACCATTTGCGCATTCCGGTATATTGGAATCGAATTGAATTTCAACCGGGTGATTATCTCTGGGAGGAAATCGATTTCATGATGGATGAAGCAGCGGCGCGCAATGTTGATATTACGCTTGCAATTGGGCAGAAAGTGCCTCGATGGCCGGAATGTTTTGTGCCAGCTTGGGCTGAGGGGTATGAGGAGGATGATCGTCAAAGTGCCTTGCTCTCATTTATCGCAGCTACGACGGATAAGTACAAAGATCATCCGGCCCTTGATCGCTGGCAAATTGAAAATGAGGCGCAATTTCCATTTGGTGAATGTGATCCGCTTGGTCCAGCATTTGTAAACGAAGAAATAAAAACCGTGAAAGATATTGATGCTAGTACGGATATTCAAGTCACGGCAAGTGGCGAGCAGGCCTTGTGGCTCTTTCGGTCTTTACAGGGGGATATCGTGGGAGTGAGCCTCTATCGAACTGTGAAAAATGAATTGGGAACAATAACATTCCCGCATTCGCCATTCTTTTATCGCGTGCAGGCTTTGATTTCACGGCCATTTTCTCGAGTCATCATATCTGAATTGCAGGCAGAGCCATGGGGCATTCATTCCTACAGTATTCCGGAAGACGAAAGCGCATCTGAAGCATATGAATCATTCACAGCGCGAGATTTAACGGCGCATGTTGAGTTTGCGCGCGCGACGAAACTCGATGAAGTGTATTTGTGGGGAATTGAGTGGTGGTACTTGCTACATGTAAATGGTGATTCCAGGCTATGGGATCATGGAAAAAATCTAATACGAGCATGGAATAGCTATTAGTATGAAGAAATATGACATTGTCATTATCGGGTCCGGAGCGGCAGGCTTTCCGGCGGCAGAAGCAGCGAGCCGTGCTGGTAAAACAGCTTGCATGATTGAAGCAGGTGAGCTTGGCGGCGAATGCCCAAATTGGGCTTGCATTCCAACGAAAGCGCTTTTAAAGGCGGTTCGAATGTATACACTTGCAAAAAGCGACTTGAGTGAATTTGGAGTGAATGTGTCGAATATTTCGTATGATTTTAAGAAAATGATGCAGTACCGCCATCATGTCGTTGATACGATCACGGATGGTGGAAAGAGAACAGAAGCTCTTCTGAAAAAACTTGGCGTCGATCTTGTTCGCGGATTTGCTGTTTTTAAAGATGATCACACTGTCATCGTGAATGAAGAAGAAATAGAAGGAAAGGTGATCGTGATTGCGACGGGAGCTACGGATTTTGTACCTCCAATCGCTGGTATTCAGGAAATAGGATACTGGAATTATCAAGATGCCGTTACGGCTGAAGAACAACCAAAAAGCCTCGCCATTATTGGGGCAGGTCCCGTTGGATGTGAATTTACCACTATCTATTCGGGTATTGGGACAAAGGTGACACTTATAGATCACGGAGATCATATCTTGGGCCGTGAAGAGCCGGAGATCGCTCAAATCGTTCATGACGCATTCACGGAAAAAGGCGTCGACATTGTGAATAAGGGGGCGGTACTTTCCGTGCAACATGATCGCGGGAAAATACTTTTGACCTATCAAAAAGAGGGCTCAGAATCGGAAGATATATATGTAGATAAGATAATGCTTGCAGCAGGAAAGCGAGCGAATATTCATAAAATGGGTCTTGATCGCACTGGTGTGCAGGTTGACGAAAGGGGTCGGCTCATTCTTTCTGAATCCTTGCAAACAACAGTTCCGCATATTTTTGCGGCCGGAGATGTAACATCGAATATGATGTTCACGCATACGGCGCATCATGAAGGTGCCATTGTCGCAGAGAATGTTTTGGAATTGTTGAGCGGGGGAAATGACATGCAAAAAAGAGATTTAGGTATTGTGCCACGCGTGACATTTACGCATCCAGAAGTTGCTTCCGTGGGCATGACTTTGCAAGAAGCAAAGAAAAAAGGAGGGGTTATGATGGGGCAATTTGAAATGGCATCGCTTGGCAGAAGTGTGACGGAAGCGGTGCGTACAGGGCTTGTTCAAATTATTACAGATGAAAAAGGACTCATTCTTGGCGGACATATTGCCGGACCGCATGCGGGGGAAATGATTCATGAAATAGCCATCGCAATGAAAGCAAAAATGAAAGCAGAGGATTTGGGGAATACCATTCATGCATTCCCAACATTCAGCGAAGCAATTGTAGCGGCTGCAGCAATGGTTCAGCAAATATGATCGTGTCGATTATTATTTTATTTGCACTTCTTGCTATTGCGCTTCTCATGCTTATTTTTGTTTTCGCATTTACGTCGAGCATTCTTTTTGGTGCTCCGTATGTTGGAACCAGAAGTGAAGTTGCACATGGGATGCTTGAAACGGTCGGTGCTGGTAAGGATGATGTCGTTCTAGACGTCGGATGCGGTCTTGGAAATATTTTACGGTCTGCACTTGATGATTTTCATGTAAAAAAAGTGATTGGCATTGACGTGAATCCATTTATTTTGCTTCTTACACGTTTCAGATTTCGAAAGGCTATTAAAAATGGCAGGGCGGAGTTTTATCGTGCAGATCTTCGGAGAATGAAAAAGCATTCTGATGTCACAATTGTTACGACATATCTTCTTTCTGGATTGATGGCAGAGATGCCAAGAGTACTCAAAGCGCGCGTCCCGACATCTGCAACATTTATTTCTCATGGATTCAAAATTCCCGGCATTGATCCAGAAAAGGAACTTCGAGTCGAGAATGCAAGAATGTTCATTTATAATATGCATGCTGTGGTAGAATAGTTCTGATATGAAAGGGGAAGTGGTACTTGATATTGAAACAAAAAATACGTTTCAAGATGTCGGGGGATATTTTACAGATAAGCTGGAAGTATCTGTTGTCGTTGCCTATTATTATGATTCTGATGAATATGAATCATATCTTGAGTCAGATTTGCCAAAGCTCTTTAAGAGGCTCGAGCATGCATCGCGGATTATAGGTTTCAATAGTAAGCATTTTGATATGCCTGTACTTAACAATTACTATGCGGGTGATTTACTGCAGATTCCACAGCTAGATATGCTTGAAAAGGTTCAGGCATCGCTTGGTCACCGTTTAAAATTGGATTCAATTGCATCATCAACGCTTGGAACGAAAAAAAGCGCACATGGCTTACTTGCTGTGAAGTGGTGGAAAGAAGGAAAGATTCAAGAAATCATAGATTATTGTCAGCAGGATGTGAAAGTGACGAAGGATGTGTATGATTTTGGTCTTGAAAAAGGTTATGTTTTATTCGATGATAGGACTGGAGAGCGAAGGCAGGCATTTGTTGATTTTGCCGATGCAAATCAGGAACAAGAAGCGGTGCTCAATTTAACACTAGGATTTTAATCAATTATTTTATGAAAAAAGAAGGTTTACAAATTTGGGATATCATTGTGCTTTTTCCACTCATTTTTATGGGGCTGGTTATTCTTATGCTTATTGTTGTTGCACAGCAGGCTGCGATAGGAAATGTACCGACAGAATCTGCCGCATTGACATATGGTTCACTTGTTGGTCTTGGATATGTGCTCACAATTGTATCGATGTTTGCATCGTATTTTTATGCCATTCACCGCATGTATACTCGAACATCGCTTGACGACAAGTCGAAGCTGTTCTGGCTTTGGATGATCGCACTTTTCAGTCCGATATCCATTCCAATCTTGCATTTTAAGCATCTTCGAGACCTGAATTAGTCCTGAAAATGAAAGGTTTTTGACAGCGGCTTTACAATCATTTTTTTGCTGTTATACTTCGCGATTATGACCATAGACCAAGCAATACAATTATTGATGGATGGCGATCCAATTGTGATTAGCGATAAGACATTCCATGCGACAAACCTTGAACAAATCCGTCTTAAAACGGGCGAAATGATTTATTTAGCAAAAGATGATCATGATGTTTGGGTTGGACTCGATGCCAATTCAGATGAGGTGACGCTTTATCAAGAGCTGGAAGAGGGTATAGATGCTTCGGAAGATGTTTTGGTATATTCAGGCGATGACTTCGAGCTTTCTCTTGAGAGCGATGGATCAGTGATTGAGGGCGATGAGACTATTGATGATATTTCTATTCGAGATTTTGAATCTGGTTCCGGCCAGCGCATGCGTGTTATTGAATACAATGTCAGCGGTGAAACAATTGGAATGATTGGAAGAATTGTCGCGGAAGAAGAATTACAGGGGGTTTAGGGAGATGCGTTGAACCCTATCTGTCCGTCATCGACTACTAACTATCATCACTTTCTACTCCCTAATTGCTGCTGTATAATGCCTGCATGGCTTGGGGAAGAAAAACCAAAAATATACCGCCAGCCGATATTCGGATGAAAATCATCCGAACTATCTTTATTGCATCTGCCATTATCCTCATCGCACGTCTTTTTATGATTCAAGTGGCGGATGCGGCATTTTATCGAACGCTCGCTGAGGGTCAGCATTCATTCGAAGCAGAATTATTTGCAGAGCGTGGCGACATTCTTATACGAGATTGGGTGGATGATATTGAGTATAAAGCTGCGACAAATACACGAACAGCACTTGTGTATGCGGAGCCGTCGCGTATCACCAATCCCGACATTGCTGCCCGTAAATTAAGTGCCATTTTTGATTATGAAGTTCCTCGAGAATATGATGAGCAATCAAGTTCGTCGATTTTTGATGGGCTTGATATTGTTGAAGATGAACCAATCGAAGAAGAGGCGGTGGATGAGAACCCAGAGACGGAGATTGAAAATCCATTTGAGGATTTTGAAACATTATTAGCTCGCTTATCCAAAGAAGATGATCCGTATGAACCTCTGAAGCGCGGTGTGAGCGAAGATGACCTTGACCGCATTCTTGCACTCGAAATCACTGGCATTGGTTATCTATTTGAAAATTCGCGCATGTATCCAGAAGAGAATATCGGAGGTCATATTTTTGGATTTTTGGGGCAGGACAATGAAGGAAATCCCAAGGGTCAATATGGAATTGAGGGCTATGAAGATGAATTCTTGGCTGGCGTGAATGGATATTTAGACTCAATCACCGACCCTTCAGGTAGATGGATTGGCGTGGGTAGTCGCTCATTTGAACCTGCGATAGACGGAGGTGATATTTTGCTGACCATTGATCGCACGGTCCAGTATATTGCTTGTAATGCACTTCGTGATGGAGTCGAGCGCTATCAGGCTGATGCGGGTGCTGTCATTATTATAGAACCGTCATCAGGTCGAATTATTGCCATGTGCAGCGCTCCAGACTTTGATGCAAATACATATAATGAGGTGGAAGATATTTCGGTTTACAATAATCTTGCAGTGACGCATACATATGAACCGGGGTCCATTTTCAAACCGATTATTATGGCTGCAGCGATTGACGCGGGTACGGTGACTCCAACGACACTTTATAATGATACGGGTGAAGAGAAAATTGACCGTTTCACCATTCGAAATTCAGATCATGAATCGCATGGATGGCAAACAATGACAGATGTGCTTGCTAAATCCCTCAATACGGGGATGATTTTTGCAATGCGAGCGCTTGGAATGGAGCCAATGCTTGGCTATATCGAAGATTTTGGATTTGGTAAAAAGACGGGAATAGAATTACCGGCAGAGCGATCGGGAGACATCTCATCCCTCGATATTGTTTCGGAAATTTTCTATGCGACGGCAAGTTATGGTCAAGGAATCACGGCGACGCCAATGCAAATGGCGGTGGCATATAGTGCTCTTGCCAATGGTGGTGATATTATGCGTCCGTATATCATTGAAGAAAAGAGACATTCGAGTGGATTCACGGAAACGACGCCGGTACATAAAGTACGAAATGCCATTTCGAGTAAAACGGCAACGACTGTCGGGGCCATGATGGTACAGGTAATCGAAGAAGGGCATGGTAATTTGGCTGGTGTTCCGGGATACTATTTGGCTGGGAAAACAGGAACAGCGCAGGTGGTGAAAGAGGGTTCAACTGTTTATGATGCGAATCACACAAAGGCATCCTTCGCTGGATTTGGTCCTGTTGAAAATCCTCAATTTGCTATGGTAGTTATGCTCGATCACCCCAAAACATCTCCATGGGCATCGGGTACCGCTGCGCCAATTTGGGGAGAAATTGCTGATTTTATGCTTCAATATTTTGAAATAGCTCCAACCAGGGAAGTGAATTAATATGAAAAAAATCATTATACCCCTTATACTCATTACTCTTGGTGCCGGTTCACTTTATATTTTGCGGCAAGGCGGAGCTGAAAAAACCGTGCCAGATATTCAGCTAACAACGGCAGGGCCGGTCTTAAAATCTGCGGAATCATATGGACGGACATCGAGAATGGCATATGATGTTTTTTATAGAGATAGTTATGAAAATGCGCCCGTGGCATTTTTAATACATGGCGGGTCCAATGGATCTGGCGTAAAGGAAACACTCGAGCCGATGGTTGATATGTATACGGATCTAGGATTTGCTGCGGTACTTGTTGAATATAGGACGGGACGACAAAATGCGCTTGTCGATATTCCATGTGCCGTTTCGCATTTCAGTTTGCAAGCTGAAGAATTTGGTGTAAATCCTGAAGCCTCAATTATTCACGGTTTTTCATTTGGTGGGAATAATAGTTCGAATATTGTTTTCACGGATAATTACGATTGGACATCATCCTGCAGTGTTGATCAGAATGATTCTGAGGTACTCGCATTTATTGGGCATAGTGCGAATAATCTTGGGCATCAAGGTCCGCGTGGAGCTTTCGATAAAATCAGTAAAAATGACCCACCAACACTTCTTCTTTTTGGCGCGGATGATCCAGACCTAAATCCTTCGGAGCCGCAATCATTCATTGATCGTTTGTATGAAAAGGGGATTGATGGGCAACTCGAAATCATTGATGGGATTGGACATGGTCCATCGGGACATCTCCAGAATGCAGAAATTACATCTATCATTCAGGAATTTTCAATGGATATACTAAATGAATATGCGAACATTATTGATTAACATTTTATATGCGAGAGCGAAGAGATATGTCGAGCTCTGCAGACCTATTGTTATTGCGGTAACGGGATCTCATGGGAAAACAACGACGAAAAATGCCATTGCCGCAGCGGCGCATGCCTTATATCCAAGTAGAAGTATTCGGCAGGCAAAAAAAAGTTTCAATAATGAATTCGGTGTTCCGCTCTCTATTCTTGGTGAAGAGAGTCCGGGTAGGTCTATTTTTGGATGGCTCGGATTGCTATGGCGCTTATTTCGATTAAATGCGAAGGATTGCCCCGAGGTGCTGATTCTTGAGTATGGAGCTGACCGACCGGGTGAAATTGAGCATTGGTGCAAATTAGCTGCACCTGATATTGGAGTGATTACGGGGGTTTCAGCGGTGCATGCAGCGAATTATCCAGGTGGAATCAGCGATGTGATTCAGGAGAAATCCACTCTTGCAAAGTATACAAAGCAGGTACTTGTTTTGAATGGCGACGATGCTGAGGTCGAGAAGATGAAATCTCATGCGGGTGAACATGTCAAAACAGTTTTTTATGGTGAGAAGAGTAATAATCTTTCATTTTCGATGAATATTGAAATGGCAGATGATGGAAGCTTTGATGCAGGTGAAACATTCATGGTCACAAGGGCAGAGCTTGGCGGAGGTATTGGGCAAGGTCATGAAATGCATCTTCGCAATTTGATCGGCTATGCGCCGGTGATGTCCTCGCTTGCTGCCATTCTTGCCGTGAATGCTCTTGCCGAGATTTCTGATAGACAAACAACATTGCAAGAAATCATTATATCGATTGAGGATCGATTCGGGCCAACACCGGGCCGACTCCGCCCAATCGCTGGAATCAAAAAATCCTTGATTATTGACGATTCATACAATGCAGCACCTGCAGCCATGGTGAATGGTTTGCATGTACTCCAGAGTATTCCCGTGCAGGATGAGGGGCGTCGAATTGCTGTACTCGGAAAAATGGCAGAATTAGGGGAGGAATCAGAGCAAGCTCATTATGATATTGGAAAAACAGTTGCGGAGATAGCAGATACATTCATTGCTGTTGGTGAAGAAATGAAAACAGCAAAAGGGTCCGCCATGCAATTTGGCATGAATACGGATTCGATTGAATGGTTTGCAACATCTGAAGAGGCTGGGAGGTATTTAGACAATTATATTCAGCGGGGCGACATTATTTATGTGAAAGGGTCTCAGTCAGCCCGAATGGAAAAAGTGGTGAAAGATATTATGGCCGATCCACTGAAAGCTGTCGATCTTTTGGTTCGACAAGAGAAAATATGGCTCAATTAGCCGAGCATTGACCAAACTTATCCACAGTCAATGCCCGACTTAGATGTGGATAAGTCGGGAAGGGGATTTGAGGTTTTGATGTAGGGTAAAATGGCATCTACGCTACGTGTAAGGAGGATACGATGCAATATAAGCCCGAAATGCTTCGTGCTGCAGAGGTCGTCCTTCGCGGCGGCTGTGCTGAGCTCTCATATGACTTCATGTCCACGGTTGAGTCGTTGTACCCAATTTTCGAAACGAGAGACTCGCTGGACGATCATCTACATACACTGCTTCAAGTCGACAGAAGCAAGGACGGAAAGGATCCAGACGATGGATTCATCGTCCGTGACCAGAAAATGCGGAATCACATCGGAGAGCTTTACGATCCGAAAGACGTGTTCATGTACCGGCCTGATCTTTGGTCGCGTCACTACTGCGACACCCTGCCACCACGTGTGCTCGACAGATTGCGGTCGTATTGGAATCCGTTGCGTACGGTCCATGGGAAATGTGACAGGATTCACCGTGAATTCTGTCTAGCTCTTGGTGAGGTTTCTGGAGAGCGGGAGCTTTTCGACCAACTGTCTCACAGGGATCATTCCGAGTTTGCTGGTTCAAAGCTTCGACTGCTCCGTTACCGCGAGCCGCGAGAGACGGATCCAGCAAAGGTCGGAAAATTCCACACCGACCGATGCGCGATCACGTATCACTTGGCTCAAAATCATCCTGGACTCGTTGGTCCAGACAATGAGCTGGTAGATGTTCGACCTGACAAGATCCGTATTTTCCCATCTGATCAGCTGCAAGTTGTGACGAGTGGAAGGATTCCGGCATGGCGTCATGGCGCAAGGTATGTCGAACCATACCCGCCCGGCGGGCGTCGCATGGCCGTGTACTTCGCTAGGTTCTTCAAGGGCCAGAACGACAGAGGTATCTGACACCTTTCTTCAAGAGGGGTGTTTTTATTTTGCCCTTGCATCGCATAGAATGAGTGGTCTATAATGACCAATTAGTCATTGCAAAATAGATGAAACCATGTAAGATATTCGAAATTCTATGTTACTTGCACAATACAAAGGAATTGTTGTCAAAGGAGAGGGTATTGCGGGTATTGAGTATTCAACACCCACAGCGAATCTCGACTTAGGCAAAATCGCACTTGAGCATGGTATTTATGCTGCGAGGACAGTTTATGACGGAGATACATACAATAGCGCTGTTTGCTATGGTGCTGATGGGAAGTATAAATTTGAAGTTCATTTGCTGAATTTTGACAAAGATATTTACGGTGAGGAATTAGAAGTGACTGTTATTGAGAAGATCAGTGAAGTCATCCCATGGGTTTCGAAAGAGCGGATGCGTCAAAAAATTCTAGATGATTTGCATCAAATTAGAGAGTATTTCAAAAAAAGAGCCGTGTAGGCTCTTTTTTATTTCCCGGTCACGATTTCTACCATTTTTTCAATTCGTCGCTTGTCAGCAAGTAATTTTGATCGACTCTTATTAAAGAGAATCACATTGAATACGGATTTACCACCATGTTTTGAGAATCGGACCATGTCGCCAATCTTTTTGTTGATATCAATACTCACAAAAGAATCAATTTCCCGAATTTTCTTTACCCCCTTCATTTTCTTAATTCGACCCTCTTTTTTCGGATAGTATTTCAGAACGGCCGAATAGCCTTTTCTCCGTCTTGGGATCTGTAGCTTCTCAGGGATGCGAATCAAGACATCATTGAGTGAATGATTAATGCCAAATGACATTTCATAAAATTTATGTCTGAATCCACCAATACGGGCACCAATTTCAATAATTTTCCAGCCTGTTTCCGTTCGCATTAATTCAGTATGTGCTGTTGTACTTCGAAGGCCAAGCGCATGAATGCCTTTTTCGGCCGTTTCTTTGAGAGCCTTCAATGTTGATGCGCTCAGTGTTGTCGGAGTAATTTGGAAATAATTGAAGAAATCATCAATCCCAATGTCCTGACCTGTTTTTACGGCAACAACGGGGCAATGGAAGACTTTTCCTCGTGATGAGACATATGAATCGATTGAATACATATCTCCCTCCATGAATTCTTCTACCAATACTTTGGCTTCATCATCTAATTTTCGTTCACGATAATGTTTCTTGATTTTTCTAAATGTCTTTCGAAGTGTCGATTCGAGCTCATCGCGATGATAGCAAATGGTTACGAGTAGACTCTGAGCTAGTCCAGCGGGTTTTACAACACATGGATAATTAATCTTCCGCTCAATTTTCTTAATCGATTCAATTCCGCTATCTGAAACAAGCGTGTACTTCGGAGTAATAGATTTATCATAAGCAGAAAAGCGGCGGCGCATTTGCGTCTTGTCGATTGCCCAGGCGACAGAATCTGCCGTTGGCGTTCGAAGATAGGGGACATTTGGAATAATTTTTTTGAATGAACCCATATGCGCCTCACTTCTACATGTGACGGCAAGCAATCGATTCTCATATGGCTTCAATGCCTTTCGAATATCTGAATGAGAATTGAGTTTTGCTTTTATGACAAGGTCAAATCGGTCATTTAGCTTATCGGTAAACTTCTTTTTTCTCTTACTGTCGACAATAACAGCGAAGACGATATCTCTTTTTTGAGCAGCAAAAACATCGCGCAATTCCTCAATTGCATAATCTGGTGCTGTTTGGACATAGAGAATCATGTCTCGTCCTTGTTTCCAGTTTTTACTCCTCGCCATATGCGCAAATAGTATTTGGTTAATGCGTCGCGGTCAATAGCCGCTCTTCGTCATTAGAATAAGAATGCAAAATCTGATCAAGAAGATTGAAAACCTCATTTTTGGTCGTCGCTGTCATGAGTGGCTGTTTGAATGATTTGAAATGAGGGATTCCTTTAAAATACCATGAAAGGTGTTTGCGGAATGTTCGGACTCCTTTTTCGCCATATTGCTCCGTATGTAAATCCAAGTGCCGCTTCACAACGCGAATTCTTTCTTCCATTGTGACTTCAATCGGTTCTTCACCGGCGAGACGCTGTTCAATCTGTTTGAATATCCATGGATTACCAAGTGCGCCGCGCGCAATGAGCACACCGTCGCATTTCGTGTATTCAATTGCTTCAAAGAAATCTTCATGCGTAAAGATGTCGCCATTATACAGTACGGGAACAGAAACGGCTTCTTTGACAGCTTTAACAACATTACGATTCGAAAGGCCAGCATAGCCCTGTTCCTTTGTGCGTCCATGGACGGTGATGAGGTCAGCTCCGGCCGCTTCCATTTTTTTTGCAAAAGAAATGCATTCATCATGCTTCGACCAGCCAGCTCGCATTTTGACAGAAATTGGCGCATTGACGGCCGCTTTCATTTTTTTAACGATTTCCGTTGCGAGCTCTGCATCTTTCATCAATGCTGATCCATTGAAATTCGATGTAATTTTATAAACGGGGCATCCCATATTGATATCAATCCCTTCAGGGTGATGTCCTTCTTCGACAATAGCAGCAGATGCAGCCATTGTTTCTGGATTGGCTCCAAAAATTTGCTGGACAAGAGGTCGCTCTTCCGGATGAATGTCTGTCATTTCCATCGTTTTATCATTCCCGCGTACAACAGCCTCAGAAGAAACCATTTCACGAAAAACAATCGGAGAAGCGATTTCCTTCACGACACGACAAAAAGCCGAATCAGTCATATCGGCCATTGGAGATAGGGCCACGATGGGCCGTTTTGTCGTCTTCCAATCAATATACATAGAAGCGGTGATTCTGACAGAAAATAAGCGAATTGTCAATATAAGTATAAGGGTTTAGAATACTCGTATATGAAATTATCTTCGACAACATCAATGCTACTTCTTGCTGGCGGAATTATCGCCCTTCTTATCGGTGCTGCTATTTGGCGCAGTGCTGGTCCATCTAAATATGACGGTTTTGCGCAGTGTCTTGCGGAAAAGGATGCCTTTGTATATGAGGCATGGTGGTGCAGTGCATGTACGCAGCAAAAAGACTTATTCGGTAGTGCTTGGCGACATGTTCCAAAGAAAGAATGTGCTCCAGCGGGGCAGAGTGGAAGTTTGTCGCTTTGTGCAGATGATAATATCACGGCGACGCCAACATGGCAGTACCCTGATGCATCAACGCGATCGGGCGTTCATCCACTTTCAGAATTAGCAACAATTTATGGCTGCGAACTTCCTGAATAAGATAAAGCGCGAAACGTTGATTGCGATTATTATTGCAGCAGCACTTGTTGGTGTTGTTGCGGCAAGTTATACGGCTTTGGCAAAGCTTGGGGCAGCATCTCATGAAGTATGTTCGGTGAGCGAGAGTTTTAACTGTGAAATTGTTAATACAAGTCAATGGTCCGAAATCGCCGGAATTCCCGTTTCAGTTTTGGGATTGATCTCGTATGTTCTGTTCATTATCGGATCACTCATTGTTCTGAAAAAACCACAGGAGAATATCGAAACGCTTTTAGGCGCTTTGGCAATCGTAGGTTTGCTGTTCAGTCTTTATCTGACATCCATTGAGGCATTTGTTTTGCATGCTTGGTGCATGTTCTGTATTGCTTCACAAATTGCCATTCTTATTATCGCCGCGGCTGTTATGATGCTGCGGTATAAAGATTTCGGAGGAAAAAATGCTTAAATTATCATTTCATGGCGCGGTTCGGGGGGTGACGGGATCTGCTCATCTTGTTGAAACCGAAATGGGAAAATTGCTTGTTGATTGCGGGATGCATCAAGGGGAGCGGCTTTGTAGTAAAACAAATCATGAAGAATTTGATTTCGACCCAGCAGAAATCGATGCCGTTCTGGTAACGCATGCACATTTTGATCACACTGGGCGTTTACCTCTTCTCATCAAGCGAGGATTTAAGGGGTCCATATACACGACACCACCAACAAAGGCATTGATGCATTATATTTTGGAAGACGCGCTTCGGATTATGCAATACAATGCTCAGAAATGCGGGGATGATATTTTATATTCCGGCGATGATTTGCAGGAAATGATGTCACGCGTAAAGGGGATTGGTTATCACACGGAATTTGAAGCGGCGCCGAAAATGCATGTCATGTTTCATGATGCTGGTCATATTTTAGGTTCAGCATTTATATCGGTGAAGACTCCTGAAAAGAAAATCGTATTCAGTGGTGATCTTGGAAATGATGATGTACCGATTCTCCCAGACACGGAGTATATTGAGCAGGCAGATTTTATCGTCTGTGAATCAACATATGGAGATAAGGATCATAATCCGTCCAGTGAGAGAAAAGAGCAATTATTGCAGGATGTCATGAAAATTACTGGTCGTGGCGGCACAGTCATCATTCCCGCTTTTTCCATCGAGCGGACACAGGAGCTTCTTTATTTGCTTGATGAATTGGTCGATGAGGGGTCCTTGCCGGATATTCCCGTATTTTTAGACAGTCCACTTGCGATTCATGCGACGGAGGTGTATGAAAAATACAAAAATTATCTTCGTTTTGATCGGTCAACGAATGAGAGTAAGGATGGAGACTTTTTCTCTTTTCGAAATTTGCATATTACATTGAGAGTTGAGGATTCGAAAAATATTAATCAGCATAAGGGTCCAAAAGTTATCATTGCCGGAAGTGGAATGATGACGGGAGGACGTGTTCTGCATCATTTGAAACGTTATCTACCAGATCCAGATAGCGGAGTCATTATTATCGGTTACCAAGCTCAGCATACGCTTGGTCGGAAGATTCAGGACGGGGCGCATCAAGTTGTGATTCATCGAGAAACGGTGCCTGTGCATGCCGAGATTTTTGAAATTGAGTCATTTTCTGCACATGCGGGTAGATCGAAATTGGCAAAATGGGTGCAGCCAAGATCGGGCCCAGCTGAAAAAATATTTTTAGTGCATGGCGATTTAGAGGTGCGTCCGCAGCTTAAAGATTTTATGAAAAAAAATGGAGTTGAGAGCACGATTATTTTGCCAGGATTTCAGCAAGAATTTGAATTGGATTTTTAATAAAAAAAGCGGGTTCGAAAACTCGCTTATTACGCTATTCTCCTTTTGGTTTCCTCTGGGGGGAGTCCGCTTACTGGTTTTACTTGGATTGAGTAGGTCGTGATTTGGCCACTGAAGGCACATTTGTGTTCGTGACCGTGCACATGCCGAAGTATGAGTTCGGCATCCTCAGGAGTTGTTTGATATTCCTGATGTCCACTGGTTTGGGTGAGCTTTGTATAAACATGACAATTCTCACATGTCCCTTTCGCCCCAAAGAGTTGAACTGTGTCTGCCTTTTTCGATCTATAGAGTTCAAGCATGTTTCCCTCCATATATGAAGCTAGCATAGATAGGGGGTTGTGCCAAATATCTTCTATCACGTCATCTCGAGCCCTGCCTCTACCTGACGGTAGACAGGTGCAGGCAGGCACGGCTGGGATTTCGCTGCCCGAATCTGCCGCCACCTGTGAGACTGTCACACTGCATGCGGCAAGAGCGAGGAATTGCAAAACAGCCGAATGAAATGAACAATGAATTGTCCTTTCGGAAAATAAAGACATTTCCGTTCTCTGTTTTGCCCAGCTCAGCTGGGTTTGCCCGAGCGATGACGCTCTATGCATGTGACAAAGCGAGCACTGGCGGCGTTCTTTTGCTTACTTTTCTTTAAAGAAAAGTAAGAAGAAAAACAAGGGATGCCGGATCGAGTCCGGCATGACGGTTGCTGATGGATTCCGGCTCGGAGGCCAGAATGACGATCACGGATTGAAGCCGTAACTCGTGACCTTGATCGAAATCCTGAGCCTGTCGAAGGATCTATTCCCGCCTTTGCTCTTCCCCCCTTCGCTCGGCTAGCCGAGCTTCGGAGGGACATGTAGAGCTACAGCGGACATGTATGCCCGGAATGACGCGAAGCTCCTAAAATCTCCTTTCAATCTCATTTATCTCCTCCACATAAATCCGTATATTCGTACTATCCGTAAATCTGTAACGGTGACCCCACAAGCTACGAGCTAAAACCTACAACCTAAAATTCGTGCTATCCGTAAATCAGTAACGACACCCTAATCACTCAAAATATTTAAATAGAAATCAGCTGAACTTGATGATTCGGGGACGAGCGGGTCAATTGGGTAAAAGGTTTGATCAATCGTATCAATGTGTATGTTCTTATGCTGATGTCCAATAGCTTCATCCTCGGCATATAAATCAAAAATGCTTTCTTTACTCATCGCATGCACATCCATTTCATCGAGCCAGCTATAATGAACAATGCTTACGATCCCTTGACTGGATACACGAAGATCTCGTACATGTGTATTTAAATCACCATTCACGACAATGCGCCCTTGCACAAGTGAAATAGCTTCTTCGCCATCAAGTGTATTCACAAGCTCAACTTCTGTATTCCTATCAAGATGAACGAAGGACCCTCCAATCTCGAAATCTGAAAACGCATCTCCGGAAGCGATGACTTCGCCGCGATGATATTCCCGTCCCTCAACAAAAATGCTCGGATGCGACACATTGTTTGAAAGGGAATTATGTATGAGGACGGATGTGGAAATGACAGCAATGGCTGTGATGATTATGCTAAGATGAATACGATTATTCATAAAAATAGATATGGCTTTACAAGAATATTACGGTGAAACATGTCCGCATTGCAATGCAATGAAACCAATTGTCGCGAAGGCGGAAGAGAAATTCGGAGTAGAATTTGAAAAATACGAAGTATGGGAAAATGAGGAGAATGCAAAGATGATGGAGGAAGTTGATGACGGAAAATGCGGTGGAGTTCCATTTTTCTACAGTACAACCACAAAAGAATTCATTTGCGGGAGCACCGATGAAGAGACATTCTTGAAATGGGTGGAAGAGAATAAATAATTAATACGTCATTCTATCAACCCAATGCGGATCGACTTGAACTTCCAGGTCTAAGAACCATTTCTTCTGAGATATAGCTTCAAGTTCGCGGCGGGCAGATTGGCCAATTTCCTTGATACCGCGCGCACCTTTTCCAATAATCATCCCTTGATACCGTTTATTGGTAACGAGAACATTGGCATGGACGTACATCATGCCATTTTTTCGTTCATGTAATTCATCCACTTCAACATGCACAGCATAGGGCACCTCTTCGCGGAGTCGAAGAAAGAGCTTTTCGCGAATAATCTCAGCTATTTGCTGTTCGCTGCTTAGACTCGAGAATTGATCATCTGGATACATAAATTCACCCTCAGGTAGCTGCTCGAATATCCACTGCTTTAACAGGTCTAAATTCGATCCTTTTTTTGCTGAAATTTCAACCATGCCATCGAATTGGGGGAGGAGGTCGCGGTAAAAGTCTATATATTTCTTAGCTCCTGGATCATCAATTTTATTAATAACAAGCAGTTTTGGCTGGCTTGCATTCTCAATCATTTTCATTGTTTGCTTTTCTTCATTGCCGATATCTCGCGTAGCATCAACAATATAAAGAATGACATCGATTCCTTCGAGAGAATCCCTTGTCCATTTCAAGAGCTTCTTTGTTAACGGATCTTTTGCTTTTTGCATGATCCCAGGAGTGTCGACAAAGACAATTTGGCCTTCTTCGGTTGTAACAACGCCTTGCAGTGGCATACGCGTTGTTTGAGGCTTTGGTGTTGTGATGGCAATTTTGGTGCCAATAAGATTATTCAAAAGAGTTGACTTTCCAACATTTGATCGTCCAATAAGGACGGCGAATCCGCTTTTCATATGCCTCGAGTTTAGCAGAGATTAGAGAGCTGCGCTATAATACAACCATGAAATACCATATTGGAGCGATAGCAATTGTCGGGCTTGCGACACTTAATATTGTGGCTATTTTGCGTCTGGCGATTATCGATACTGGTCCTGCATTAGAAGATATTGAACAGCAAGCACTCGAAATCCGATCCCAAAACCTTATTCCTGAACTAGATGCCGCCCTTGTTATGCAAATCGAAGGTGCGGTCGAAGCCCAGACGGAAACAGATTTTCGTTTCATAGGTAATGCAATTATTCAGAATGCGCAGGGAATCCCAATTAATGACGCAATTTTAACCTATCAATTCATCACGTCGAATGATGTACAAATTTTGCAATCTCGTACGAATGCAAATGGAGAAGCGATTATTGATGTTTTTTTCTCTGATCGCGGAACATATCGTGTAGAGATCTTAGACATTACGGGCGAGGGTATTCAGCTTGATCGAGAGTTAAGTGAACAGCTGAATTTAACACAGTCGCATTCTTGAGCTATACACATTGATAAAAAAATATAATCCAAGGTATTCTGGATAGATATGAAAAAATATCTACCATACATTGGAATTGCTATTGTACTTATTGCTGCCATACTTCTTATCATGCAAGCGAATACACCAAATATACCTGAAACGGATCCAGATATTTACAAACAAGTTGATAATGGAGATGTGCTCGAGGATCTTGCTGATCATTTGGTAAGCGGCGGACCTCCTCCAGACGGCATCCCTCCGATTGAGGAGCCGGAGTTTATTGCGGTATCCGATGTCGATTTTTTGGAAGATGAAGACAGAGTGTTTATCGCCGAAAGAAATGGAATCGTAAAAATATATCCGCAATCCGTTCTTGTTTGGCATGAAATTGTGAATGATGAATTTGCGGGTGAACATGCGTCAATTACATATTGCCCTTTAACGGGTACGGTGATTGGAATGGAAAATGAACTCGAAGATGGCTCGCAAACGGATTTTGGTACATCGGGCAGTCTCGTGAATAGTAATCTCGTCATGTATGACAGGGATTCGGGAAGCTATTGGCCGCAAATCGCAAGAAAAGCGGTGACGGGTGAGAGAACGGGGGAAGAGCTTGGCATGTTCCCAGTAATCTGGAGTTCATGGGAAAAAGCGTCGGTCGAATTTCCTGATGCATTTGTCCTAACCGAGGAAACGGGTTTTTTGCGAAATTATAATAATGACCCCTATGGGTCCTACACATCCGGCAAAGGGTATTATGTCGAGGGTCCGCCCCTGTTCGCAACGATGCATACCGACAATCGGCTGACTCCAAAAACAGTTGTTTTGGGTGTTTATGATGAGGATGGTGAAATTGCCTTTGTAAAGGAATCAGTAAAAATTCAGGGGTCCATGACGCAGCGCGGGTATACAGCTCATTACATTGAATCGCTTGATGCAGTTGAGGTTGTGATCGAAGGAACGGATGAGCATGCGGATTTCGTTGAAGGATTTTGGTTTGCTTGGTCTTCATTCTTCCCAAATACAGATCTCTTTGAATAAATATGATAAAGCGACTTCAAAAAGATAAAAAAGCTCTCAGTATTGCACTTACAATCGCGTCTGTATATTTTCTGTTTTATCTCTGGAGTATTCAAAATATCGTCTTTGATTCATTTGGTCATATCATGCAATTTGAATTCGCGAGTGATTGGATATCGTTGATCTTCCGCCAGCGTGTGGCATTATTATGGGAACCAATTGGTGTATGGCATATCTTTGACGGACTCAGTATATTTATCGCCCCGCTTAATATTGTGCTAGCGCTCATACTGTCAGTTCTCGTTTATATGAATATTCTGGTTGCGGTGTATACATATCGCATGGGAAGCGTATGCAATATTCGACCGAAATTTCATGGCATTATTGGGTTCTTGCCTGCATTTTTAACGGGATTTGCCTGCTGTGCGCCAACATTCATCATCGCATTTGCTGCTGCATTTTCAAGCATTACCACATTATTCATCGCCATACGACCCTGGCTTATACCAGCATCGATTCTCATCATGATTTTCGGATATTGGTATAGCGCAAATAGAATAAAGCCCGGACAAATGGAAACATATGAACGCAGCCTATGATCATCATCGCTCATAATATTCGCAGCATGTACAATGTCGGTTCAATTTTTCGGAATTGCGCTGCATTTGGAATTGAAAAATTATATCTTACTGGAATAACGGCGACACCGCCACGTAAAGAAATTGCAAAAGTGGCCCTGGGAAGTGAGCGACTTGTTGATTGGGAAGAGGGGGATATTGGAGATATTATTCTCAAGCTCCGTAGTGAAGATTATGCTATTTACGGCCTCGAAACGACGGAAAATGCGAAAAATCTACATGAAGTCTCTGACGAAAAATTAGCAATAGTACTCGGTAATGAAGTAGATGGAATTGATGCGGAAACACTTGAGAAGCTCGATGGATCTGTTATCATCCCCATGAATAAGAAACAATCACTCAATGTCTCTGTCGCTTCAGGGATAGCTATGTATGCCTACACTTGCGATTATCATTCCAACAAAAAATGAAGACGAGAATCTTGGCAATCTTTTGCGAGACATTAAAAATCAAAGTTTGCAGCCAAATGAGGTCATTATTGCGGATGCCCAATCGACGGACAGAACATGTGAAATAGCAGAAGACTTTGACGCGAAGGTGGTTGACGGTGGTTTGCCGGGCCCTGGCAGAAATAGAGGTGCGGAAGCAGCGAAAAGCGATATTTTCATGTTTATTGATGCCGATGCACGACTTTTTGATACCGATTTTCTCAAAGACGCAATGCATGAATTCGAAGAAAGAGAGCTTGGTATTGCTGGTTGTGATCTTGTGCCTGTAACGCATCGGCTATTCGATAGATTTGGTCATCGAGTTTACAATTGGCTTGTCAGGCGTTGGGAAAAGAAGCGTCCGCATGCCGCCGGAAGCTTTATCATGGTGCGATCAAGTATTCATGATCGTTTGAACGGTTTTGACGAAGATATTCTGCTTGCAGAGGATAGAGATTACACATTCAGAGCGAATAAAATCTCGAAATTTGGTATGCTGAATGAAGTAGAAATTGGTGTATCGGTTCGACGTTTTGACAAAGATGGTCGTTTGAAAACAATCATAAAATATCTAGCGGCTGAACTTCACTACAGACTCTTAGGTCCGATTAAGCATAACTATTTCAATTATGGTTTTGGGTACGAAAAAAAGCGAAGCTCCACAAACGAATAAATTATTTGATCAGCGTGCTGTTGATCATGCAGCGGTTATCGACAAAATCGTTCAAGAAAGTTCGCCACGAAAAACATTTCTCCTTCTCATTATTGTTTCAAGTGTTATGGCCGCTATCGGTCTTTTGAATGATTCTGCTGCCATTGTAATTGGAGCGATGCTTGTTGCGCCGCTTTTGTGGCCAATTCTTGGAATTTCAATGGGCTTACTTCTTAGGGATTTTAAAATGATTTGGCTTTCTACACTCAGTATTATTTTTTCAATTATTTTAGCGCTCGGTACGGCAATACTGATCACATTCCAATACATCCCGCTTGGGGCATCGAATGAAATCATGAATCAAACAACAGTGAATTTTATGATTCCTGTTGCTATCGCTTCTGGAATCGCTGCCGCTTTTGCCGTGAGTTATGAACATATTAAAGAGGCCGTAACGGGCGTCGCAATATCCGTAGCGCTTATTCCGCCGCTTGTCACAATAGGAATTGGTCTTGGCGGAACAGATTGGTCTCTCGTAACACGCGCGAGCAATGTCTTTGTTATCAATCTATTTGGTATAATCATTACATCACTCATTATTTTTGCGCTTTTAGGATTTGGATCTCAACGTCGCGCGGCTGAAAATGCCGTAAAGAAGGAAGAAAAGGTTTTAAAAACGCAATAATGTCCTGATAAAAGGGAGGTATGGCTCATGACATCGTTGGCGGCAAGGAATTTGTTTGGTGGCATTTCTCAGAATTTGAGGAAGGTGATTTTGAGACTCTTGAAAAGAATTTTAAATTTCATCCACTCGATTTTGATGACTTGAGAGATGATACCGAGCTGACAAAGCTCGATCATTACAAACATTATCTGTTTTCCATCATTAATATTCCCGTTTTTGACACAAGGACAATGTCAATCACGAAAAGGAATTTGGGAATTTTCATCGGTAAGGATTATGTCGTGACCGTGACGAGGCAGCCCATTCAGGCTGTTGATCGTTTTTTTAGTCGTGTACAGCGAAGTAGTGGATTGAAGCGCGAATCATTTTCAAAGACGACAGGATATCTTCTGTATAAATTGCTTGATTATGTTTTGCGGGATGTGAAAGTCATTTTGCGCGAATTAGTGCGCGAAGCAGAGCAGGTTGAGAAACGTGTTTATGATCGCCATACTCGCGTTACAACGAAACGACTTGGCATTTTGCGCCGCAATGTTCTTTTTATGCGGCATATGATTGAGCCAAAAAAGATTTTACTTGAACAATTCATCAATGCTCGCAAGACATATATTCCAAAAACGCTTGAAATTTACTTCGATGACATACGGGATACATTGAATAGTATTTCTGTCGTACTCGAAAATCAGAAAAATATTGTTGATGGACTCTTTGACGTTAATGAAGCATTTTTGTCCCATCGAACAAATGAAATCATCCGCTTTCTCACAATTATTTCTGTTGTATTGATGCCACCAACACTTATCACGAGTTTTTATGGAATGAATGTAGATGGACTGCCATTTGCAAATAATATTCTCACCGTTTCGGGCGTCCTTCTGGCTTCACTGATCATCTTCATTTTTATTATTCTAAGAATAGATCGTAGAAATTAATATGCGACCCATTCCGGTATATATCATCCCATCGCATGTCTATCTGTCGGCTGAAGATCAGGTAAAGCTTTTTGGTTCTGGACATGCAATGACTATTCTTGAAGATCATATTCATGCGGGGCAATATGTCTATCAGGAGAAGGTTAATGTTTCCGGAAGACTAAAGCGCGATTTGGATTTGCATGTGCTTGGCCCAAATTGGAAGAGAAGTCATGTTGAGCTGACGCCGACGGAAGCAGTTTATCTGGGCTATAAGCTCGACGAGGTAAAAACAGGGTCACTTCTAGATGCAGCGCCAATTACCATCACGGGGCCGAATGGATCGGTCGACCTCGATCACGGTGTGATTATTCCAAAGCCTCATATGACATGTAATATTGAGGATGCGAGGCGATTGAATCTTGCGAATGGGGATAGAGTCGCTGTTGAGATACTTGGTGATCACCTAAGGAAAGTCGAGGAGGCGGTTGTGCGTGTACATCCGACATTCTCATTGAGTGTTGAATTGCATCAAGATTATGCAAGGGGGCTTTGGGTAAATCACCGAGTTCATGCTCATATTATTTCATGATTATGTTTAAGAAAATCATCATTCTGGCAGCATTATTATTCATGCCTATTACAGCCTTGTCTGCCGAAGGGGCTGATTTGGCGCTTCTTACGGGCAATATTCGTTTCTCAACAGATACATTCGTTGTCGGGGAAGAGGTACGCATTTATGCGACCGTTCGTAATGCGGGTACGGAAGATGTTGCCGGATTTGTTCGATTTAATCTCGGAAATAAAGTTATAGGCGATTCCCAGCCCATTTCATTGGTATCTAAGGGCGCGCAGGAAGAGGTTTGGGTAGATTTCACAGTTCCGGACAACCCATTTAATATTCAAATACAAATTAAGGGCACAGATCCGCAAGATATAAATGCAGCAAATGATTCGTATTTATCACCACTTTATAATCCTATTGTAGACGATGATGGTGACGGTGTTTCAAATGACAGCGACAATTGCCCTCAAGCATCAAATGCTGATCAGGTGGATAGCGATGGTGATGGAATTGGCGATGCTTGCGATGAACCAGATATTGTCGAGCAGAACGAGGAGGATGAGCCAGAAGAATTGCCTGCAACCGAAGAAGTGGCCCAAGAAGAAGCGCAAACTGAGCCGGTCATCGAAACAAGTCAGCCAGCATCTCAATCGCCTGTGCAGAACTTGCCAGATATTTCAGTAGACATTACTTCAGAGTCAGGAATTGAAGAATTGCAAAAGAGTATTGTACCGAATTCGAATCTTAGCCTCTCTCCACGTGCTGGATTTGTATTCGCACCGGTAAATTGGAAGACCTATGATTTTAAGGCACTTTACGGAGATCGAAGTGAGCATCAATATCATTGGGAATTCGGTGATGGCGCTATTTCAGCTCAAAGTTCTGTACAGCATGCATTCCCCGGGCCAGGGAAATATGAAGTCAGATTAACCGTTACTGCACCGGATGGGACGGAGCAAATTGATTCGCAGATGATAGAGATTTCCTTCTTTCATATGCAGAATCCGGTTGTGATTGCATTAACGGTTGTGCTATTACTTCTCATCATCACCATGTTTATTCTGGCGGTGAAGAGAAAGAATGCAGAGCGGAGCTCATGATTAAGAAAATCTTACAAAATAGTTCGAAGACGATTACGAGCGCGGCAATCATTGTCGCGGTCTTTTCTGTATTGTCGCGCATTGTTGGATTTATTCGTGACCGTATTCTTGCAGGTCAATTTGGTGCGGGCGAAGAACTCGATGTCTATTTTGCAGCTTTTCGTATCCCAGATTTCTTTTTTCAGATGATTGTTGTAGGGGCATTGTCAGCAAGTTTTATCCCCTTATTCACGAAATACTATCGAGTAAAAGGACATGAGCGGGCTTGGAGGATGACAAATACGGTTCTCAATCTGGTGCTTACCACATTTGTTATTTTGTCAGGACTTGGCATTATTTTTGCGGATTATCTGGCACCATTTATCGCTATTGGTTATAGCGCAGAATTGCAGGCTCAGGTTGCTGATTTGTCGAGAATTATGTTCGGGGCTCAGATTCTGCTCGCTATTTCGATGGTATTCGGATCTGTCTTACAGAGCGTTCGACGATTCCTGATCTATTCAATGGCTCCTGTCTTTTAT
Organism: uncultured Gammaproteobacteria bacterium; assembly: GCA_964344415.1. Lineage (GTDB taxonomy): Bacteria > Patescibacteriota > Patescibacteriia > UBA9934 > UBA9934 > CAYFMS01. Next base: position 173,286 of record CAYFMS010000002.1, read on the forward strand.
AATTTTGGAATCATTGCGGGTGCATTATTCTTAGCGCCCGAATATGGAGTGATGGGACTTGGTTTTGGTGTTCTCATCGGTGCTGCGCTTCATCTTCTTGTGCAATCTATTGGTGTCTTTGCTCTTGGGTATCGATACCGGCCCATACTTCGCCTTCGCAGTCCGGAAGTGAAATACATCATAAAGCATATGCCACCGCGTGTACTTGGGCTTGCGGTCAATCAATTAAATTTTGTTTTGATGACGATATTCGCAACACTTCTTGGGACAGGTGCGGTGACTATTTTGCAATTCGCGTATAATCTCAATTTTTTCCCAATTGGAGTCATTGGCGTTTCCTATGCTATCGCGGCTTTCCCGACATTATGTGATTATGCTCAGCACAAGAAGCAAGAAGAATATAGGCGAGCTTTTTCACTCACCGTTAGGCAAATCATTTTCTTTATTATGCCAGCAACGGTGCTTTTTATTTTAATGCGCGCGCAAATTGTACGAGCCGTCGTGGGGGCGGGGGAATTTGATTGGCCGGCGACCATTGCAACGGCAGATTTACTTGGATTATTTGCAATTAGTTTCTTTGCACAGGCGATTTCGTATTTACTTATCCGTGCTTTCTTTGCAAAAAATGACACCATGACTCCATTTTGGATTGCACTTCTGTCGCTCATTATCAATATTGGTTTGGCATGGCCACTCACGCAGCATTTTGGGCCAATAGGATTTGGGATGGCCTTTTCGGCATCTGCTATTGTTCAAATGCTTGCACTTTGGACGATTTTACGAGGTCGCGTTGGCGGACTCGATGAAGGAAAAATATTTAAATCCACAGCAATTTTACTTGTTGCCGCAGCGCTTGCAGCGATCACAATTCAGCTGCTCGAGCAAGTCGTTGTTGTCTTTTTCACGCTCGACACTTTCCTCGGCATTGTCGGTCAGATTGTGATTGCCGGTGGAATGGGAATGCTGATGTATGGACTTTCTGCGTATTTGATGAGGTCAGAAGAGATGATTGATTTCCTCGCTGGATTCAAGAAACGTTTCCTGAAACGGGCAAAGCCGGAAGAACCAATTGCCGCCGCCTCGCAATAGTTATCCCCACCAAGGTTAAACCTTGATGTGGATAAGTGCCGTTCAAGGTTTAACCTTGCTGTGGATAAGTAAAGTCTGTTAATATCAAGTCATTATGACAAGCGCTGAACTTCGAAAGAAATATATCGATTTTTTTACACAGAATGGACATGTAGAAATCCCGTCCGCATCTGTTATTCCCGAAAATGATCCATCTGTTCTCTTTACAACGGCGGGCATGCACCCACTCGTTCCGTATTTGATGGGTGAATCGCATCCTTCGGGCAATAGAATTGTGAATTCCCAAAAATGTGTCCGAACTGGTGATATTGATGAAGTCGGTGATGAAACGCATCTGACATTCTTTGAAATGCTTGGAAATTGGTCGCTTGGTGACTATTTTAAAGATGAATCTATTTCATGGAGCTTTGAATTTTTGACTTCGGATGAATGGCTGGGAATTCCTACTCAGAAATTAGCGGTGAGTGTATTCGCTGGTGATGACGATGCTCCATTTGATCAAGAAGCATATGACAAATGGTTATCTCTAGGTCTTCCGGAGGCGCGCATCGCTAAGCTCGGAAAAGAAGATAATTGGTGGCCAGCTGGTGGAAAGCATGCGGGACCTCAAGGGCCAGACACGGAAATATTCTATTGGACTGGCGACGGAGAAGCTCCGGATAGCTTTGATCCTGAAAATGAAGCTTGGGTTGAGATTTGGAATAATGTTTTCATGCAATTTAATAAGGATGAATCAGGTAATCTCTCACCACTTGCGCAGAAAAATGTGGACACGGGCATGGGGCTTGAACGTGTGGTAGCGGTTCTGCAAGGAAAGAAATCCCCATATGAAACGGATATATTCGCTGGGATACTTCAAAAAATTGCTGAACTTTCTCAAAAAGAATATGAAGGTGAGTACAAGGAATCGATGCGTGTAATTGCGGATCATATTCGAAGTGCTATTGTCATTATTTCGGATGGGATCACTCCGTCGAATAAAGATCAGGGGTACATTTTACGTCGGCTCATTCGCCGCGCTGTTCGTCATGCACGAAAACTTGATATTGCTGGCGTGGATTTGATGCAGCCATTAACAGACGAGGTTATTTCATCACTTGGCGAGGCTTATCCGAGCATTCCTGAACAAAAAGATCATATTATTCAAACGCTTGAAGCAGAGGCGCAGAAATTCGACAAAACAGTTGAAAAGGGGCTTCGAGAGCTTAAGAAGTTCTGGGATAAGAATGGAAATATTACTGGTGAAGATGCATTTAATTTGTATCAAACATTTGGATTTCCATTTGAGCTTACGGAAGAGGTGGCGAAGGAATATGGTCAGACGGTGGAGGCTGGGGAGTTCAGGAAGGCATTTGAAGCACATCAGGCTAAGTCTCGCGAGGGCGCGGGGCAGAAATTTGCTGGTGGCCTTGCGGATACGAGTGAGGAAACGACGCGATTGCATACTGCAACGCACTTGCTTCATAAGGCCCTTAGAATGGTGCTTGGTGAGCATGTTCAGCAAAAGGGGTCGAATATCAATCAAGAACGATTGCGGTTTGATTTTTCGCATGACAAAAAGGTGACGCCCGATGAGATTGCTGAAATTGAAGAGATTATAAATGAGCAGATTGATGCTGCCTTGCCAGTTTCATTCGGTCTCATGTCGGTTGAGGATGCAAAAGCCGCAGGGGCTCTCGGATTCTTCGAAGACAAATATGCACAGCAAGGCGGAAAGATAAAAGTTTACTCTGTTGGTGATTTTAGTAAGGAGATTTGCGGTGGACCACATGTCGCGAATACATCAGAACTCGGGAGCTTCAAAATCAAGAAAGAAGAGGCCTCATCTGCAGGCGTAAGAAGGATTAAAGCAGTGCTTGGTTAGTCAAGGTAAGTTTTTACCAACAAAAAACCCCATGAAAATTTCAGGGGTTACGTTGGTATATCAGGGGAAGCCCAGCTTGCGCCTATTGTATCGATCAGCAAAAGCATGCACTGCGATGATACGCTCCATTTCGTCATCGACCACTAAGCAATGCTTTGCAATCCTACCACTCGGTGTCTCGAGTAATACAATACGATCATCCTGTTCGTACTGACTCTGTGAGACAGGGTCAAGACCGAAAATAGTTCGGAATTTAAGCACAACGTAAATGATGGTACCTTCAAGCTCGACTGGCTCGGCATAATCCTCACTCAGATACCGCACCCATTCATCCTGCGAGATTGTTGGTCGAGGTGGGCGCATGATTGATGCAGGGACATCGCTTGAGAGCTTCGTGCACGACCCGCATCTCTGTTGACCTTTTGACGCGATTCGCCACCTGCAATGACTGCACCAGTGCAGCGGGGCAGGTTTTTTCTGGCAGATCTCTAAGTTGCTTATCGCGCGTTTATAATTGATGTGATCGGTATTTTCAAACCAGTATCTGTAGTGAGGATCATTGTACCTGGGATCATCATATACAAACACGACGCGCACTCTATTCTTTTTGATCCAGTCGCGTACATGACCGATCAGTAGGGGGGTTGCAGGGATTTCTCCCTGCTTCATCAGTCCATTCTGTACCGCAAATGCGCGGAGATTAACAACGGCTTGTGAGCAATACTTGGCACTGCCCGGATTTTTTATTACTTCTTCGATGATGGCAAGTCCTTTTTTTCGGATTGCTGGCTTTATTCGTGTATGATTTGTCATTTCAGACACTCCTTGTTAATGAACGACATGAGACTTTATCAAGAATATATAGACGAGTCAATATTGTGCTGAGTGATTCCTTGACACAATTACATATATTGAGTACACTCCTCATGCGATTTAATAGTTCATTCTCTTGCTAAATCGATGAATTACTGTTATATTCCAAGCGATTATGGCAGAAAAACAATTTATCGAGATGCGCGGAACGGTTGAAGAACCTCTTCCAGCCGGAAAATTCCGCATCAAGCTTGAAAATGACCAAGAAATCATCGGTCATCTATCTGGAAAACTTCGGAAATTCAGAATCCGAGTTATGCCAGGGGATGACGTCAAAGTCGAGATCAGTCCGTATGACTTGACGAAAGGTCGCATCACGTATCGCTTCTGATACGACATGTCGGTCTTTAAAAACATCACCAAATTTTAGAGGTGATGTTTTGATTAGTAAAAACCTTAAACTATGAAGGTACGAGCATCTGTAAAAAAAATGTGCCGAGACTGTCGGACAATTCGTCGCAAAGGTCGCGTGCATGTTATTTGTAAAAACCCAAAGCATAAACAGCGCCAAGGGTAATTAATTCAAAAGGACACTGAATAGTATGGCAAGAATTGCTGGAGTATTGATTCCGTCAAATAAACAAGTTGTGATTGCCCTCACATACATTTATGGTATTGGGCTGTCAACATCAAAGAAAATCCTTGCGCAAGCTGGAGTTGACGAATCTACAAAATCAAAAGATTTAACGGCTGAAGAAGAAAATAAAATCCGTACACTTGTTGAAAAAGAACACAAGGTAGAGGGTGAGCTTCGTCGTCAAACAATGGCGAATATTAAACGTCTAAAAGAAATTGGTTCATACCGCGGAGAGCGTCATAAGGCGCATCTGCCAGTACGTGGTCAGCGAACAAAGTCAAATTCACGAACGGTTCGTGGAAATGTACGTCGAACAGCTGGAAGCGGACGTCGTATAATCTCTAAGACCTAAACTATGTCTGAAGAAGCAGTAAAGGAAGTAAAAAAGAATGAAGCCGCTGAGAAGAAAGTCCAGGCAAAGTTCATCCGAACAGCCAAGGGTAAAAAGCGTCAATTCAAGTCAATTCCACGAGGTCGAGCCTATGTAAATGCATCCGTGAATAATACGATTATCACGATTACAGATCCAAATGGAAATGTAGTGACATGGGCAAGTTCAGGAAATTGTGGATTTAAAGGACCAAAAAAGGCAACGCCATATGCAGCAAGTGTTGTTGTAAATAAAGTAGCCGATAATTTGGAGCCATACGGAATGCGAGAATTGCATATCATCACCAATGGTATTGGAGGTGGACGTGATTCGGCAATCCGAACACTTAATTCAAAAGGGTTTAGCATTCTTTCAATCAAAGAAGTAACTCCGGTACCTCATAATGGTTGCCGCCCACGTCGCGTACGACGCGTTTAATTGTTTGTATGGGAAAAACACTTAAGAAAATGGGAAAAATGAGTCGACGCGATAGCGTTGCACTCTCAACGAGTGGAAAGGTGCTGAAAGTAATGCAGCGTCGTCCATATGGCCCTGGTCAGCATGGAAATACTCGACGTAGAAGGCGTTTATCTGTTTACGGTCAGCAATTGCGCGAAAAACAGAAGGCAAAACGACTATACGGAGTTCTTGAAAAGCAATTCCGAAACTATTTCTCAAAGGCATCAAATATGCCTGGAAATACGCCAGATAACTTGAGTCGACTTCTTGAAACTCGACTTGATAATGTTGTATTTCGCCTTGGACTTGCAAAAACACGTCCTCAGGCTCGTCAAATGGTTTCACATGCTCTCTTCACGGTTAATGGAAACAAGGTTAATATTCCTTCATACCAAGTACGTGTTGACGATGTAATTGCTGTTCGCGAAAACAAACAGAAAAAGGGAGTATTTGCTGATCTTGATGAAAGAATGAAGAATCACACAGTCCCTGGATGGTTGCATATGGATGCATCAGTAAAGGAGGGGAAGGTTGTGAATATGCCAGAAGGTGAAGATCTGAAAGAGGTATATGATCCTACACTCATTGTTGAGTTCTATTCACGCTAATATATATTATGGAAAATATTCTACTTCCATCAAAGATGACGTTCACGGATGGTGAACGAGAACATGAAACGATTCTTACAATTGAACCGCTTCATCATGGTTACGGAACGACAATTGGAAACAGTTTGCGCCGTGTCCTACTTTCTTCACTTGAAGGAGCTGCGGTTACAGCTGTAAAAATCAAAGGTGCACAGCATGAATTCTCAACAGTAGACGGAATCAAAGAAGATGTTCTTGAAGTTATTCTTAATCTCAAGAAACTTCGAATGAAAATGCATGCAAATGATTCTGTGACACTACAAATTGAAAAAACAGGTCATGTTGGTTCGGTAACAGCAAAGGACATTGAAGCAAATGCTGATGTTGAAATCATGAATACCGACCTTGTTCTTGCAACACTTACGGACAAGAAGGCTACGCTTAACATGGAAATCACGGTAAGTCGTGGTCGAGGGTTCCTTCCAACAGAAGAAATGGACACAACAGGAAATGAAATTGGTCTTATTGCCGTTGATGCAATGTTTAGCCCAATTGTGAATGTTGGAATGAAAGTTGAAAACACGCGTGTTGGTGAGATTACGAACTATGACCGTCTTGTAATGGCTATTACAACAGATGGAACGGTTACAGCTCAGGAAGCGGTGACGAATGCAGCGCAGGTGATCATGAATCACTTCAACTGGATTGATGGACAGCTTTCTCATGCATCGCTTACGGAAAAAATTAATACCGCTCAGGAAGAAAAAAAGGAAACGGAGGATGATTCTGACGAAGAATAATTATGCGACATAGAAATACGACAAAAACACTTGGCCGAAAGGTATCTGCTCGCAAGGCGCTTCTACGCGACCTCGCGACGAGTGTTATTGTCTATGAAAAAATTCAGACAACAGAGGGGAAGGCAAAGGCAGTAAAGCCTGTTGTTGAAAAGCTCATCACGACAGCTAAAAAGGGAGATTTGGCGGCTCGACGAAAGTTGATCGCTTTCTTCACGACAAAGCAGCCGGTTGATAAGCTCATGGATGTTATTGGACCTCGTTATAAGAAACGCGAGGGAGGCTACACGCGTATCCGCAAAGTTGGTTTCCGTCAGGGTGATGGAGCGCGAACGGTTGAATTAGAACTTGTATAGTATGGAAATGACAAGAGAAACATATAAGATTGATGCTGAGAACCAGGTGCTCGGTCGTCTGGCAACAGATATTGCAATGCATTTGATGGGAAAGCATCGTCCTAATTATCAACCACATATCGATAGTGGAGATATTGTTGAGGTATCAAATGTTGGTAAAATCCAGGTTTCTGGAAAGAAAATGCAGCAGAAGAAGTATTACCGTCATTCAGGATACCCAGGTGGATTAAAAACGAAGGTAATGGAAAAGATTTGGGCGGAAGATCCAGCTCAGATTTTGAAAGCTGCCGTATCTCGAATGCTTCCAAAGAATAAATTACGCGCAGATAGAATGAAGCGCCTCATTATCAAGTAATATGGCAGATCAGAAATATATACAAAGCATTGGGCGGCGTAAAACTGCTATTGCACAGGTAAGAATTTATCCAGGTGGAACCGGTAAATTTACCGTGAATGAACGAGATTTGAGTGATTACTTCAAAGTTTCATCACAAATCGACACGGTAATGAAGCCGCTTAAGACAACGGGTAAGACGGAATCGATGGACATTACGGTTCGTGCGGTCGGCGGAGGTCATACCGGTCAAGCCGATGCAATCAGCCTCGGTGTTGCACGCGCGCTCGTAAAGTATGACGAGACGCTGAAAACAACAGTAAAGTCAGAAGGATTGCTTACACGCGATGCTCGAAAGAAAGAACGAAAGAAATTTGGAAAACGCGGTGCTCGACGTTCACGTCAGTGGCGCAAACGATAAAAACAGGCAATTGCCTGTTTTTATCTTGCCTGAATTGAAATGCAGAGTACCAAGTTGACAGTTGATACACTTTAAATATATGGCTACGACAAAACGTAGGGTGAATGTTAGTCTCCCCAAGCAAACCGACACTGCTCTAAAAAAACTAGCAATGCGAGATGATGTTCCAGAAGCTACAAAAGCCTTGGAGCTTATTCAAATTGCGCTCGAAATTGAAGAGGACGAAATACTAGACTCCCTTGCAGGTGCTAGAAGTGGCAAGGGTACTTTTGCTTCACATGACGATGCATGGGCATGATCTTCACCATCAAATATCATGAGAAAAAGGTTATCATTATTCTACATCGGAGAGAGGTGTATAAACGATCTGAGGATAGGATCTGATTTAATAATAGTGAGCACCGATGATAGCTTATTGGTCAAATTTCTTTGCTTTGGAGATTATCTTCATTAATAGTACAATTCGTCATATGAAGCGTATATTTGCACTATTCAAACAAACTCCGATCTACTTTAGGGCCGGTTTTATCATCTTGCTTATTAGTCTCACTGTTCTTATTCTCGGACTTACCGCAGATATGTATGACATTCCAGCATTTGGTTATATATCGGACATTTTTCTTTTTCCGGCAATAATTACACTTGGGTGGGGATTGGATAGAGCGGTCGATAATACCGTCTGGTTCAATATATTATTTGCATTCGTCTATCTATTTTTCTGGCCAATCGTCATTTCACTCCTTGTATACGTAACAACGCGTGGTAAAAAATAAAACAAAAATAATCATAGGAATTCTCGGCGCCACATATATCCTATTTTGGCTGCCATTTGTTTTTATTTTCTCGAATACGGAGATGTACGACGAAGGTACGGATGGGTTCGATACCGCCTTGGTCCTTGGAGGACTCCATATTCCGAGTACTGAATTGACTCCACTAAATAAAGAGCGCCTGGATGTAGCGAGATATTTGTATGAACAAGATAAGATAGGGAATATTATTGTTTCAAATACGGTCGACGCTGCCTCGGCAATGAAAGGTTATCTTATAAAAAACGGCGTAGATACTGATGATATACAGTTGGATTCAAATGCAGATATCACAAGTGATAGTTGTCGGTATGTAAAGAGAAATCTCGAGAATGAGTCGGTCATAATTATTTCCCAACATTTTCATCTCCCAAGAGCATTGTTTTTGTGCAAGAAGGCTGGAGTGCATGCTTTTGGTTATGCAGCTGAAGAAATTCGCGGTCCAGAGAATGTTTCATCATGGATCGGCGCATTGCCAACAAGAGTTTATCGGTATCACCGTGAAGCATTGCTTCTAAATCTCGCGATTTTAAATATATATAAATAATAAGTTCGGCTTGCCACCGCATGTAAATTTACGTACGATGGGGACATTATGAGCCGAATACTCATAAAAAATACGGCCTATTTTACGGCTGCAAGCATCGCTCAAAAAGTGATCGCTTTTTTGTATTTTGCTTTGATCGCGAAATACATGGGAGTTGAAAATACGGGGTCATATTTCCTTGCAACATCTATCGTGGTGATGCTTAGCGTCCTCGAAGATATTGGGCTAAATTCTGTGATCATACGAGAAATTGCAAAAAAGCAAGAGGCTGCATCTCAATGGCTCTCAGCCGTGATGGGGTGGAAACTGATCACGGTGCCGCTTACACTTATTCTCGTTTACTTTCTACCGCTTTGGCTTGGTTATGATCAAGAAGTGACATCCCTTATTCGATTTGGATCGATTATCTTGGTTGCCGATACGCTGTCATTGTCATTTTATGGGGTGTTACGAGGAATGCGGCGATTACGATTCGAATCAATCGGTATATTTTTGGCTCAGCTCACAATAACCATCGTCGGATCAATATTTATATTATCCGGCAAAGCGACGGTTCAGATTCTGGTCTTGGCACTTGGTGCTGGATCTATTGTAAATATGCTGTACTCCGGAAGTGTTGTCTTTCGGAAGCTTGGCCTACGATCGATAATTCCGCGTTGGGATATGGGATTGAAACCGGTGAAAATGGCATCCGCATTTTTTCTCGCTGCAATATTCACAAAAGTCTATTCTTATATTGATACCATTGTTATTTCAAAGGTGTTGGGCGAGGCATCTGTTGGTATTTATGCCATCGCCTATAAATTGACATACTCTTTTCAATTTTTGCCACTCGCTTTTGTCGCAGCACTTTATCCGAGTATGAGTCATGCGTCGCATGATTCAGAGGCTCTGAAACGTCAATTGCTCCAAAGCTATTGGTATATGTTCTTGCTTGCAACGCCGATTGTATTTGGAATTTGGGCACTTGCTGAGCCCATCGTTGTAACATTTTCATCTGAGGAATTTATCGATGCTGTGCCGGTTCTACGAACCATGATTTTCGTTTTATATTTCGTTTTTCTTGATTTTCCCATTGGATCTTTGCTGAATGCAACGAATAGACAAGCAACCAAGACAGCGATCATGGGCGTATCAATGCTCGTGAATATCGCATTGAATGTCATATTAATCCCGATGATTGGGATTATGGGGGCTGCAATAGCTGCATTATGCAGTTTAGGGCTATTATTTGTACTTGACTGGGTCTTTTCTCAAAAAACGGTTAGGGTACGTATATTTGAGTTTTTAAGCATTACTTGGGGAATATTGCTCGCAGGTCTTCTTATGGCATTTATTGTGTCGTCGTTGAGTGATTCAGTTCACTTTGTCGCATTAATCCCGCTCGGTGCCATTATCTTTTTTGCTGTTCTTATTCTCACGAAATCCATCGATATTCGTAAAATACATGCAATACTCATAGGGAAGGTAATATGAAGCATATATTAATTCCCACAATTGATTATTTCCCAAAAACGGGAGGCGTTGCACGTTATTTGAAAACAATGGCAGATGCATTTCCTGAACATATCACTGTTCATTATTGGGACACGAATCCTCCAAAACGACTACGTCTTTTGAAAGAATTACATCGATTGTCAAAGCAGTATGATGAGGTTTGGACGAGCCATATTTATCCAATCGGGTTTGCAGCGTATTTACTTTCATTTTTTGGGAAACCATATACGGTCATGCTTCATGGGATGGATTTTGATTTAGCAAGACGCAATTGGATAAGAAATGTGTTCAGTAATCTCATTCTGCGTCGTGCGACGAATATCATTACAAATACAAATCACTTGGCTGAAGAGGTGAGGAATTTTTGTGGCAGGCAGGCTACGGTTATTTACCCAACGCTTCCTGTGGCATTTGAGCAGTGTGAGATGGCGGAAGCAAAGAAAAATGGAAAAACATTGTTGACGGTTGGGCGTTTGGTTAAGCGTAAAGGGCATGAAAAGGTTATTCGATCTATACAAAATACAGATGTATATTATGTCATTATTGGCGACGGGCCTTATCGCGGAGAAATTGAACGTTTAATAAATGAACTTCAATTACAGGACCGAGTGCAAATTATTGCAGATGCGAATGATGAATTACTCATGCACTATTATCGAGCGGCGGATATATTCATTATGACTCCTGATCGAATAGAGAATGACCGCGAAGGATTTGGTATTGTATATCTTGAGGCCTCATGGTTTGGAGTCCCTATCATCGCATCGAATCTGCCGGGCATTGATGAAGCGGTTCAAGATAATGAAACAGGAATTCTAATTTCAGATGATGACGATATTGAAGCAGCGATTCAAGCGCTATTATCGAATGCCGATGAAAGAAAACGGCTTGGCGTTCATGGTCATGAACGAGTTAAACAGCAATTTCTTGCAAAACATCAAATGAAAAAACTGGAAGAATTATTATGATAGATATTTCAGTCATTGTCATAACATATAATACGAGGCTTGATTTGCTGAAGGCATGTTTTGATAGTGTATATGCTTCCAAAGATATCGATGTTGAGCTGATTGTTGTCGATAATGGAAAGATTTTGGGGCTCGAAGGATTGCTGAAAGCGTATGAAGGCAGTCAATATGTGAGAAATGAATATAATGTAGGTTTTGCAAAAGCTGTAAATCAGGGAATAGAACGTTCAAAAGGAGAGTACATTGTTCTTGTGAATCCGGATGTGCAATTTGATTCAGACATTCTATTGAAAATGAAGAATCATTTAGATAGAGACACAGATGTAGAGATTGCAAGCTGTCGAATGCATTACCGATCCGGTGAATTGCAAAGAAGTATTCGCCGTTTCCCAACATTCAAGGATCAAGTAGAAATCATGCTTAAAGTCCCGCATTTTAGAAAAACAGATGCGAATAGTTCATATCTCATGCTTGATTCAAATTTGCATGAGACGCAAGATGTAGACTCGATCATGGGTGCATTTATGTGGATGCGAAGGTCGATTGTTGAAAGAATAGGGGGTTTTGACCCAAGGTTTTTCTTATGGTTTGAAGAGGTTGATTATTGCAAAAGGGCAGTGGATGCTGGTGCGACAATACGTCATTATGGCGATATTGTGATCACACATGTGAAAGGTCATGATTTCAGTAAAATTCCAACATTTCGCAAACAGAAATGGATGCGTAGCAGTTTGAGAAAATATGCATTTAAACATTTTGCGCTTCATGAATGGGCATTTTTATGGTTATTGACACCTCTTTTTATTCTCATTTCACTCATCGCATCAATCATAAAGCCAAAATAATATGCTGAAGCAGCAGTTTTTATCGCATGTCACGTGGAAATTATTAGCAGGCGCAGGTGCAATGCATATACTTGCATTTTTCGTATTCATGAATTGGATTCCCGCACTTATCATCATTATTCCGGTCATTGCTACCATGATATATCTTGGCTATAAAAAACCGTTTGTGGGAATGATGATAGCCCTTTTCGAAGCAGCAATAGGAGGGCATGGGATACTCATTTCAGATAGTTTATTCGGTCAGGGATTGTCGCTTCGAATAGCTATATTCCTTGGTTTTTTCATCGGGTATGCATGCAATATCATTCTCAATCGAAAGAAGGTGCAGATTGATTTTAATAGATTCCTACCATTTTTAAGCTTGATGATTATTGTTGGATTAGCATCCGTAAACGGTTATTTGCTGGGTAATGGCGCTGGGGCCGTATTTGACGATGCAAATGGGTATCTGTGGTTTCTCTATGCTATTCCAATGCTGACAATACAGTGGACGAGTGAAAAAAGAGCTGGGCTTTTACAAATGGTATTCGCTGCAGTCATTTGGCTATCATCGACAACATTGATTCTATCCTATGCATTCACGCATATTGATGGAGATACGCTCGATATTCTCTATCGATTCGTGCGAGACAGTCGCTTGGCTGAGATTACTTTGCAGGTGACGAATCAACCAGGGATAGTCAAAAATATACTCTCAATTTTCATCGGAAATGAGAGTTACTGGTTTAGAATATTTCAACCATCACAATTATGGATTATTTTATTTGGCTTCTTGCTTATATCCTCTCACTTTTTTATCGGGAAAAAATCTGACTGTGGTTGTTTTGCGGACTCTTGGATCATTGTTATATCCGCAGCACTTATAACAAGTCTGTCCAGAAGCTTTCTTGTCGCATTTATTTTTGGATTAATACTTGGTCTATTTTATCTTCTAAAATTTACTGATAGGAATTGGAGAGAATTTTTCATTCTGTCTCTAAAAACTGCGGGATATGCATTGCTTGGAATACTGATAGCTATCATTATCGCGGTAATGCCAATACCGGGACGTCCAGATTTGCAAGATGCCGCTTTTTACCAAACGGCCGCTGATACAGGGAGGTCTGAAGCGGTTATTTCTCGATGGAATTTACTTGATCGTCTGCATGAACACATTTTTGATTCACCAATTATCGGATCTGGTATGGGATCTGCTGTCAGTTATATTTCAGAAGATCCAAGGATCATTGAATCAGAGGGCGGCGAATACACGACATATCGATTTGAATGGGGCTATCATGACATTTGGCTCAAAATGGGCATTGCGGGACTCGCTGTTTATGCATGGATTTTCTTTGCAATTATGAAGGGCTTATTACTACGAATAAAAGAAAGCGAATCAAAGTGGATACCAATCGGATTATCTCTTGCAATTATTGCGGTATTCACGTCACACATCTTTTCACCATTCTTAAATCATCCAATAGGGATTTCTATGCTGCTATTTACGATTCCGTTTATTGGGAATCATCTTGTACCGGGCAGGGTAGTAGAACAAGGACAGAAAACTACTAGATTACGCGTTAATAATTTAAAAATGACAAATGCTTCGACAATTGTGAATAAGATGGAGTAAATAGCTTCACGTGGGCCTTCTCGAAACTTTTCGGGGAGGCTCTTCTTTTTTTACAAAATCACTTCTGAATCTTGTAAAATAATCGTATGCAGGCATCCAAATCTCGGATCAAGGGCATGCTCAAGGCATTTTTTGGAGTGGTCCATTTAGAATCCTTATGTTCAGTATGGCTAATAACAACATCTTTTTTCTTCTCTAGTTCCGTATGAAAAATATGATACACAAAATCATAATCAGGATATCTGACGAAGAGTTTTTCATGGTGTGAAAGTTCTGAAGGGTAGATCCTAAAACCCGTTTCTTCATGTACCTCTCTCATTGTGGCTTCCAAAATATCTTCACCTGGATCGACTTTCCCAGCAGGAACTCCCCATGTATTGCCCTCTGGTTTATGGTCATGTCTGTGCAATAAAAGAATTTCTCCATTGCATTCAACAAAGCAGCTCGTGACGGTAAATTTTGCATCAAAGTTTGGTGGTTCTTCAATGTAAATCATGGAGAATTATTAAACTATTTGAGTACGGATCCTTCTATCTTAGAATATCCTGCAATAAAGGCCTTAGCGGGCATTTTTTGCTTGCCCTCGATTTGAAGCTCTGTGATTTCGACGGGATAAGTGGATGTTCCGATATATATTTGACCGTCACTGACTTTGACTTCTCCTGGCGAGAGTGTCAGGTTTGAATCTCTTGCTATTTCAATGCTATGCAATTTCAGCATTTTGCTATTCCATTTTGTATAAATTCCTGGCCAAGGACGATAAGCGCGCAATTGAGCATCAATTAATTCTGCAGAATTATTCCAGTTAACATTTCCATCCTCTTTTTTGATCAATTTGCAGAATGTCGCTTCATCGTGATTTTGTTCTTTGGGAATAAGATCTCCGGCCACAAATCGCTTCATCGATTCAACAAGCATAGGAGCTCCGATTTCAGCAGATGAATTCAATATAGACATGGTGTCATCCTGATCCGATATCTCTATCGTTTTTTGCATCAGAATTGGGCCATGATCCATTTTTTCATCAATAAGCATAATGCTAACGCCAGTTTCCTTATCTCCAGCTGCAATCGCCGCCTGTACAGGACTTGGGCCACGGTATTTAGGGAGAAGGGATGGGTGAACATTTATATTTCCATATTTTGGAATATCTAGCAGTTTTTGAGGAATAATTTTTCCATATGCAACAATAATGAACAGATCTGGCTTCAGATCTTGAATATGGTTTATGAATTCCGGATTTCGCAATTTTTCTGGCTCAAAGACCGAGATACTCTTATCCTCTGCGAAAACTTTAACAGGAGAGGGGGTTAATATCTTTTTCCTACCAACGGGTTTATCAGGCTGCGTGACGACCGCAGATACAAAAATATCCTCGTCTGCATGAAGCGATTCGAGGAATTTTTTTGAAAAGTCAGGAGTCCCAAAGAAAACAATATTCATATTAAGCAAGAATTTCAGCTTCTTTTTCTGGTGTCAAATCATGAATTTTATGCGCTCTATCAATGAAGAGAATTCCGTCCAAATGATCAATTTCATGCTGAAAAATCACTGCAAGTAATCCGCCTGTTCCAATATGAACTGGATTTCCCTTTCTATCGAGAGCTGAAGCCTTAATCTGCTTATGCCGTTTAACAATTCCATATACACCCGGAACGGAAAGGCATCCCTCTTCGCTATCAATCATTTTCGATGATGTCTTTGTGATGATCGGGTTAAAGAAGGCCTTATGTCCTTGCTTCGTTTCTGCCACAAAAAGTCGAATATGTTTACCAATCTGTGTAGCAGCGAGTCCTACACCGTCCTCGTCTTTCATTGTTTTTAACATGTCATCGACAAGAGTTTGCATTTCATCAGAAAGAATCTCTTCAACCGAAAGTTCCCGCGCTTTTTCACGCAGTTCATCATTTGGATGATGTAGTACTGGAATTCGGTTCATAAGGTGTTTCATTTGTGATGATAATTGAATCTGGCAAACTCTTCAAAATCTTCTTAACATGTGGCCATGCGTCGGTAGATATTTGAAGAAGAAGTGTATCAGATTCTTGGATAAAATCAAGTGCTCGTAATGGTTCGGGAATATCAGAAGAGGGAAGTTTGATTCGAATTCTTTTACCAAATGGCGGGATCTGTAGGCTGCGACGATCTTGATATTCTTCCAATTCAGCTTCAAAGCTTAATGCATGCTGTGTTGAGTCGAATGTACCAGTCTGGCAAAGAAATGATGCGCGCAGGTCTTCTGAAACGAGGCGACTTCTCGCAAGTTTATATCGTAATTCATGCTTGCTATCTATTCCAGGAGGGAATAAGTGCAGTTCTGAACGTAATTCAATGAGTGACCCTATGTTCTGCTGGAGATGCTTATGGTAATGCTTGAAGAAATATTCCGTCGCGACAATGATATTTGCATTGAGATCTGTATGCAATGCATCATAGACGGAAGATTTCACATTGAATAACTTTTGTATTCGATCTGCGATTGCTTCATTTCCAATTCCTTTCTCTTTCATCTTTTTTGATGAACAGGCGGGGCACTGGGGTGGTTTATACATTTCTACATTACAGATAGTGCAGGCTAAGTCATGAATGCGTACAGTTGGCGCATTCCCGCAGCCCGCACAAAATGGTATATGTCCACAATCATGACATTCTAATATCTTTGCCGCGCCTTTTCGATTATAGATAAGCACTGCCTTCTTACCTTGCTTGATTGTTTTTTCTATCTTGCTCTGGGCTGTTTGACTAAGCCAGAACACATCTGTCTTTTCATTCGGTGCATGCATGTCGATGAGTGGGATAGATTCACCTTTGATCGGATGTGCATGCGGCGAGCGATAATAACCTAATTCTGTGTATTTTGTATTGTATTGATCAGATAGTTTACGGGCAGAATGTACAGCATGATAGCGTGGGTTTTGGTCGAGCATTTGATACTCGGACGAATTAGGATGCATGACGATTACGTGATCAATATCGTGACCTGGAAGTAGGCTTGCTACGCGTGTGCCAACCAAAACCTGAATTGATCCTGATCGCCATTTCTGAATGATTGTCGACGCGATGGCTCTCTTCGTTTTTCCTGTAAGCGTATGGACATTATGCGATGCAGCGAGTTGTAACGATATCCAATGAGCTAATTCATCATTCGGGCAAATAATGAGTACTTGATTCTTGGTATGTGAAATATATTCATGCAATCGAATAAGTTGCGATCGTAAATGAACACATTTTTTATCCGATTGTGCTTCGGATATATCACGACGTGAATAGGTGAGAGGAGAGGTGGTCTTGGGAGTGGCATCTTCCTTATCGTCATCAGGTCGATAATGTCGATACATGACATAGAATAGATTTGCAGGTGATTGCAAAATTTCATCGGCAATCCATTCAATGCGCTGAATATCGGACTCGCTCAGCATATTCTTTGACACGATGCCCTCGACCGAAGAAAGTCGTTTAAAATTACTTGTCTTGCTCACATTTCTGACAATGCCGCGTATACGATTTCTTCGCAGAGAAATTTCAACCATATCTCCCGTTGATACATCCATATCATCTGGAATGCGATAATCAAAAAAACCAAGCCTCCTTGGGCTCCTTCTGATTGGATAAACTTGTGCGATCATAAATCGAAATCTGCAACGAGAAGTCCGACACCAAATGGCGCTTCATAACTCAGTATGCGTGGCTTGGCGCTCATTCTGTCGAGAATTCCCATCAGAATGGCGAGCGGGCGATAGGCGGTTTCCTGTGCATGCTCAATCAGATCCTCAGACATTGAAAGAAGACTCGATACATTTTTCGATGCAATAATGTCTTGTATGCGTTCATCGAATATTTTTCCATCTTCATGAAATGGTGCGGGACTATCATCGGTAAGTGCATGTGATAAATCTCCAGCAGCAATAACGGCGATTCGTTCACGGCATCCATGTAATATATCCTTCAAAGAACGTCCAAAATCAAAATGCGCCTTAGCGTCCAGTTCAGAATATGTGATGGGAATAATCTTCATATTATTGAGCCTCCTTGTCATAAATCCAAGTGGTATCGCAGCGGCATAATGAAGAGCAGAATCCGTGGTGAGAGAAATCGGTTGATCATCAATACGTAATTGTCTTTGAATGCGATCGATAATTTTAAGTGCCGGGTGAAGTGTACGTTTAAAACCGAGGTCTCCAAATGCGGAAAGATCGAATTGATAAGGATCGTCTACGTTGATGGAGAAGGCATTTTTATAAATGGTTGGGTGTTCGCTGATCAGGACAATAATATCCGGCTTAGAATCGTAAAGAGCATCAGACAATTCATACATTGCTGTTCTTGTTTTTTCGAAATAAACTCTCAAATCCTTGCTAATTGATGAAAGCAGGAGAGGGGAATGCGGCGTAAATCCCGCGAATACAATCATAATTCTAGACTGATAGAATCGCCAATTGAGTGAAAGTCAAACAGTGATTGATTAACGGTGATGACTGAGTCGAAGCTCCAACCATATGATCTGAAAACCTCCTCAGATGTGATTTCGCGTGCAACATCTTCAGAAATAAGGTAAACGGATGGACTATCAGCTGTTTTTACAAGATAGCCGTCGGGAATAAGTATGGGCCTACCTTCGGATAATTGTTCAATCTCAGATCCACCAACAATCTCAGCTCGTAATCCGTGAAGGGCGATATCAACGAGTGCACTGTCTGCGACAAAGTGCCGCTTACCGTCTTCTAAATAGAAAAGTGATCCACCGTCGCCAATTTGAACCAATCGTCCCGTTGGATGCAGCGTATCGAGTGTAATTGGTCGTCCAATATCGAAGTCTACGATGTCATCATAATCAACTTCAATGGCTTCATCGATATTAAAGCCTATGCTTCTGAATGTTTCCCAGTCGCTAATATGTCGTAGCGTTTCATCAACGAGTAGATAGATTTTGCCGTCGCCGTCGATGAGTAAGGAATAATTCGGGAAGTTAACAGAGCTTCCTTCCGCATAGGCATCAAGAATATTACTTGGTACCTCGATGACCATGTCTTGATTGTAGCGAGAAATGAGTGCCGCATTGCTTTTTATATGCCTCTTCATGCCGAATTCAATTCTATAAATATCTCCCGTTTCTGCATCTTTGAGGAGAGACCCGGTTGGATAGCTTACCCCGAACCAATCATCCCAAATAACGGCAAAAAGTTCATTTCCATGGAAATGTGGGGTATAAGCATATAGTGATGCGGTGGCTGCATTTTTCGGCGTTATCAATTCGCCATCGATTTCAATTTCAACACCGGGACCGTATTTGCCCTGTGTCACACCGTGAATGCCGATATCGGCAAAATAACCTTCGACGAATTGTAATGCAGCAGAGTTGACCTGCTTTCCAAAGCCTTGAAAACGCGCGACGCCGGTGTCATTGAATGAACATCCATCACAAACGGCATATCCTGTTGCCCAATCGAGCTGTTTTTGTGTTGGATTATCGTCAAGAATCAAACTCTGCTCCTTTTGAAGAAGAACGAGCAGCACTTTTGGGTTAATTCCAGCTTCTTGTGATGCATTCCAAACAATATCGAGCGCCGACATATGGTCGCCCTCCCAGTTCTTCGTTTCATATTCGCCAAGATATCCACGGTCCAAATGTCGCTTTACCTGATCTTTCGTAAGCGCTCTTTCATCGAGGAATTCACTATCAGATATAATAAATTCAGGATCAAAACTAAACGCAAATGCCGTTTGCGGCACAAGTAATGTTACTAACAGAGCGAAAATACTCATTCTTATCATACCCTGACAGTATACAATAATTGTGGTGACGAATCATCCTAAGTATGCCGGTCATTGCTGAACCGCAAACATTTTAGTAATTTACATACATGGAACCAAAAGATGAGATCAAAGAACGGCTTGATGTTGCGGAGATTATATCGGGTTATATTGAATTGCGACCGGCTGGAATGAATGGCTTCAAGGCGATTTGTCCATTTCATAGTGAAAAAACACCTTCGCTGCATGTTTCGAAGGAAAAACAGATTTGGCATTGTTTTGGTTGCCATAAAGGCGGAGATATTTTTAGTTTTGTGATGGACATGGAGGGAATGAGTTTTGTTGAGGCTTTAAAGCAACTTGCGCAAAAAGCAGGCGTGGAATTGCCTGAAAAATCATTTCGCGGGCAAGACAAGAAGAAACATGACGTACTATTTGAAGCGAATGAACTTGCGACGCGCTTTTATCAAGCTATTCTTGCAAAACATGACTCTGCTAAGGATGCGCGTGAGTATTTGGACAATCGAGGCATCGATAGTGATTTGATTACAAAGTTCAAACTTGGATTTGCGCCAGAGGGATGGGATACATTTATTGCATTTGCGAGGAAGCGCGGATTACTACCGGAGCGGCTTGAAAAGGCGGGACTAGCAAAAAAAAGAAGAAATGGGTCGGGCCATATTGATCAATTCAGGGGGCGGATTATGGTACCGATTATGAATGGGGCCGGCGCTGTTGTTGGATTTACGGGCCGTATTTTAAAAGGTGAAGGTCCTAAATATGTAAATACCCCAGAGACGCCTATTTATCAAAAACGAGATCTGCTTTATGGCTTGCATCTTGCAAAAACAGCTATACGCATGAATGATGCTGTGATTGTTGTCGAGGGGAATCTCGATGTCATTGCTTCGCATAAGGCTGGTATTGAACATGTCGTGGCAAGTTCGGGTACGGCTCTTACAGAATTGCAAGTCAGCAGTCTGAAGAAATTGACCAAGAATATTATCTTTTCTTTCGATTCAGATAATGCTGGATTTCAGGCAGCAAATCGGGGAATTCAAATCGCTCTTAAATCTGGTATGAACGTATCCGTTGTACGTATTCCGGATGAGCTCGGTAAGGACCCAGATGATGTTGTTCAGCGCGATCCAAAGGCTTGGGCTAATCTCGTGTCAAAACCGGTGCATATTATGGATTTTTACATTGAATATGCATTTAAGATGAACGATATTCAAACAGTGCAGGGGAAAAAGGGATTTTCGGATTTTGTGCTCAAGGAAATATCGAGAATTGATCATGCTGTTGAGCGGGAACATTGGCTTCAGAAAATAGCGGATATTCTTCATATGGACATTAATGTTCTGCGTCGAGAGCTCGGACAGCCGGAAAGAAAGACTCCGCAGATGGTGCAGAAGGCTGAAATTCCAAAGAAAAAAAGCAAAATTGAAAAGGCTCTTGCAACTGTGATGGGAATGTTTATCGTATTTTCAGAAATGAGAGAAGAAATTGCTTCGTCGGGAATTCAAATGGATGCATTGCCCGAAAATTGGGCTAATGTTTACAAAAAAATCATAAGCAGATATACTGCCAGCAACACGACAAGTTCAGCGAAAACAAATCAATTAGATGACTATGGTGCACTTCTTGCATTCGTTGGGGAAGAGAATGAGCCGTTAATACGGTCGGCAATTCTCGAAGCCGAGCAAATGCTTGAAGGAAACGGTCATGAATATGTGCGCAGTGAACTTCGTCGATATATACAAGTGATTTTGAATATCCAATCCACGAAGCAGCGTTTGCGGATTGAAGCTGATATTCGTAATGCTGAATCAAGTGGCGACGAAGAAAAACTCCGTCAATTGCTTGATGCCTATCAGCAAATAATTAAAGGGTAACTCGGGACTCCGCATAGCGGGTCTTTGGTTCATTTTATGCCTGCAACAAAGAAAACAAGCACCAAAGTAGCAAAAAAAGAGCGCTATAAAAAATCAGCGCCACCCAAGGAGGAAAAATTGAATCGATTAATTGAACGCGGAATGACAAGAGGGTTCCTCACTGAAAATGAGGTTCTTTATGGATTCGGAGAGCTTGAAGATCATCTGACGGCACTCGAGGATTTTCTTGATCTTGTTGAGTTGAAGGGGCTCCATTTTATTGAAATGAAGGAGGGGTTTCTTGGCACTTCAGGAACAAAGGAAGGTATTTATGAAAAAATTCGGCAAAAGCATGAACCTGGAAAGGTAGATTTTTCAGAGCTCACGCATGATTCTATTCAAATGTATTTGCGTGAAATCGGTAAAATCCCTCTTCTTTCTGCCGAGGAAGAGATTGCGCTAGCGAAACGAAAAGAAAGAAATGATAAAGAGGCAGAGCAGCGACTTATTGAAGCAAATTTACGTCTTGTTGTTTCTATTGCAAAGAAATTCGTTGGAAAAACATTGACGCTTCTTGATTTGATTCAAGAGGGGAATGTTGGATTATTCCGAGCGGTAAAGAAATTTGAATATCGTAAAGGGTATAAGTTTTCAACCTATGCGACATGGTGGATTCGTCAAGCGATCACGCGTGCGCTTGCAGACCAATCGCGAACCATTCGTATTCCCGTTCACATGGTTGAAACGATTAATAAATTCAAGAAAATTGAACGTCGCCTGATTCAGGATTTGGGTCGTGAGCCTCTTGCGGAAGAAATGGCGGCTGAAATGGACTTGCCGATTGAAAAAGTGCGTCATATTAAGAAAATTTCTCAAGAAACAGTTTCCCTCACTGCTTCGGTTGGTGATGATGATGAGGATTCAAAGCTCGAAGACTTTATCGAGGATACAAAGACAATTTCACCATCAAAACAGGCTGCACGCGAGCTTTTGAAGGACTATGTTGGCGATGCAATGAAGGATTTGACGCCACGTGAACAAAAGATTCTAGAAATGAGGTTTGGACTCACGGACGGCGTCTCACATACTTTGGAAGAAGTTGGACGAGAATTTGATGTAACGCGTGAACGTATTCGACAAATCGAGGCGAAGGCGCTTGAGAAGATTCAACAGAAGGAAATCATCCACAAATTGCGTGATTATTAATAAAAAAAGTCCGCCTACGTCGAGAGGAACGATGACATAGACGGAGATTGCTCGGCGGCGAGCGGCGATAGCTTCAAAGAGGATTGGCTGGGAAGCTACCAGCTGAGCTCAAGCTCACCGAGCGCAAGAATATTGCCAAAATATTAATGCATTGTCAATAGAGTATGGGTAAAAACAAAAAAGTCATTTCAAAAGTTCATGAAAAAGCCATTGGATACATACTTGCTGCATTTGGTTTAGTAGCCGGTCTTGCATGGAATGAAGCCATCAAAGAGGCAATTCAAGTGTTGTACCCGCTTGACCAAGACTCACTCACAGCAAAATTCATCTATGCCGGCATCATGACCGTGATTGTTGTGATTGTGTCTGTTGTATTGTTGCGTGGGAGTGGGGAGAAGAAATAATTATCTTATTCGGGAATTCATAAAAATAAGCCCTCAGGGGCTTATTTTGTATTTATCACGACATTGTCATTTTCCATGTCGACGATGATTTTGGCTTCTTCGGGGACTTCGCCGGAAATGATTTTCATGGCGAGGGGATCCATAACCTGATTCTGAATCACGCGTTTGAGTGGCCTTGCGCCATATTTTGGATCAAATCCTTTCTTGGCGAGGTATTTCTTTGCAGCTGCTCGGACAGTTAATTTCATTCCGCGTTGTTTTTCGAGTCTCGCAGCAACTTCTTCAATCTGAAGCTGTACAATATCAGCGATATTTTCAGGTGTTAATGAGTGGAAGAAAATAACATCATCAACGCGATTCAAAAATTCTGGACGGAAATGATCGCGCAATTGCTTCACAACATGTTCTTTCGTGGCATTCTCAACCGTATCCGTTTCATCTTCAAAACCAATACTTCCATTTTTATCCGAATTCAGGATGATATCAGACCCAATATTTGATGTCATGATAATGATGGTATTCTTGAAATTCACTTTTCGGCCTTTTGAATCAGTGATATGTCCATCGTCAAGAATTTGCAGGAGAAGATTGAAAATGTCCGGATGCGCTTTCTCGATTTCATCAAATAGTACGACAGAGTAGGGGCGTCGACGGATTTTTTCTGTAAGTTGACCCGCTTCGTCATAACCAACATAGCCCGGAGGAGACCCAATCATTTTGCTGACAGAATGTTTCTCCATAAATTCGGACATATCGACGCGGATAAGCGCTTCTTCGTCGTCAAACATAAAGGTAGCCAGCTCTTTTGCAAGTTCGGTTTTTCCAACCCCGGTCGGACCAAGGAAAATGAATGATCCGATTGGTCGCTTTTCTTCTGAAATACCAGCTCGAGAACGCCTTAAGGCATTGCTAACAGCCGTAATAGCCTCTTCCTGACCGATGATATGCTTCTTAAGGTCAAGCTCCATATGGGAGAGTTTTTCCATTTCACTACGAAGCATTTTTGAAACTGGTATATTCGTCCAACGCGATACAATTCCTGCAATCTCTTCTTCGGAAATCTCTTCTTTCAATAGGCCGCGCTCTTGCTGGAATTTACGAAGCTCAATCTGAGCATCTTTTAGCTCTTCCTGTTTCTGCGGAATTCGTCCATATCGAATTTCAGCAACTTTTTGTAGGTCGCCGCGACGCTCTTCTATATCTGATTCTGATGTTAATTTATCGATTTCGTCTTTCAGGATTTGAATCTTTTTGATGAGCTCTTTTTCATTTTTCCATCTCAACTCCAAATCTCCAGATTGTTCTTTTAGATCGGCAATCTGTTTATCGATTTCTTTCAATCGTGTTTTACCTTTCTTGGTTTTTTCCTGAAGAAGTGATTGTCTTTCAATTTCAAGACGCATTTCTTCACGCTTCAATCGGTCAAGCTCTTCTGGCATAGAATCGATTTGCATTCGAAGTGCAGCTGCAGCTTCGTCGACAAGATCAATGGCCTTATCCGGTAGATTTCGGTCGGTAATGTATCGATTCGAAAGCTCAACTGCTGAAATGATGGCATCGTCGGAAATACGAACACCATGATGAATTTCATATTTCTCTTTAATCCCGCGAAGAATGGCAATAGCATCTTCGCTTGAAGGCTGGGCGACCATAACGGGCTGGAATCGTCGTTCAAGGGCCGCATCTTTTTCAATATATTTCTGATATTCATTGAGCGTTGTAGCACCAACAACACGCATTTCACCGCGGGCTAGGGCAGGCTTGAGTAGATTTGATGCATCCATTGGCGAATCATCACCTTTACCGGCTCCCACAAGTGTATGAAGCTCATCAATAAAGAGAATGACTTGTCCATCTGTACTTTCAATTTCACGAATCACGGCCTTCAATCTTTCCTCAAATTCTCCACGGAATTTTGTTCCGGCAATAAGAGATCCTAAATCGAGTGACATAATGTCTTTGCCGCGAAGCATTTCCGGGACATCATCATTTGCAATACGTTGCGCGAGTCCCTCGGCAATGGCCGTTTTACCAACGCCAGCTTCACCTACTAAGACGGGGTTGTTTTTTGTTCTGCGCACTAAGATTTGCATGATACGTCGAATTTCTTCATCGCGACCGATGATTGGGTCTAGTTTTCCGTCCCTAGCTCGCTTTGTGAGATTGATGGCATATTTCTCAAGAGCTTGAAATTTAGCTTCAGGATTCGCCGAATCGACTTTATGACTACCACGAACATCTTTCAATGTTTTCAAAACGGTTTCTTCATTCACACCGTATACAGAAAGGAGCTTTCCAACACTGCGATCTTCAAGAAGTGCCAAGAGCAAATGTTCCGTTGAAATATATTCATCACCAAATTTCTTTGCTTTTGCGCCAGAACCTTGCAAGACTTTTGCGAGGGCAGGGGTAAGCAGAACCTGGCCAATTCCACCTGTTTCAAAAGAATTGACTCGGGGTAATTGCCGTAAAAAATGATCGGCATCCTTTTTAAGGCCAGAAATATTAATATTGAGTTTTCTAAAAATAGTTAAAACAATGCCATCTTCTTGGGTAAGAAGCGCAATAAGTAAATGTAATGGTTCAATCCCTTGCTGCCCATTATCATTCGCAATAAATTGCGATGTTTGAATGGCCTCTTGAGATTTGCTTGTAAAATTGTTTGGAATCATACTCCTGATGTGATTAGCACTCTCTAGTATAGAGTGCTAATTTTGACTCGTCAAGTGAATACATTTTTGATACAGTCTATGCATGAATATTTTCGGAATACTATGTTTTGTCATGCTAACACTCGCACTTCATGCAGCGGGAATGCATGATTTATATTGGACAATTTCTTGGTATGATGCTCCAGTTCATTTTGCCGGCGGTATGGGAAGCGGCGCTATCGGGCTTTATATTTGGCTTCATTCAGGGATTAAAATGGAATCAGGAATGCTAATGAAATATGTCATTTCGTTATTATTTGTATTGGGTGTCGCCGCACTGATTGGAATTGCCTGGGAATGGCATGAATACCTTTTGGATGTGTATCATGATGTATTTATTAGGCAAGAAAATGTTGCAGATACCATGCAGGACTTTTTCATGGATTTAACGGGCGCTGCGCTCATTTATGTCATATTTGGAATTCGAGCTATTAGAAAAAATCAGCAATAAATCACAGGATTTAACTGTTGAAATAATTCTTGAGCAGATTGATGAAGCGATTCAAAATCGTGACTTTTTCGATATTTTCACTGTGAATCCAGAATATACATTACTTGCATTGAAAGAGCATGAGGTATTCAAAACAATATCGAATGCAGCACTTATTCTTCCTGATGGCATCGGTCTTGTTTATGCGGCGATTGCATTCGATATCCCATCATTTTATCGTTTTACGGGTGCAGACATGGTTCAAAAAATCATTGATCATAGTGCGAAAAATAATTATCGAATACTCATTTTGGGTGATGAATCGGCAAAGATTGCGGTGAATAAATGGCGCGAACAATACCGAGGCCTTGATATTCATGAACTGAATCCAGGCAAAATTGAATATCATATTCATAATGGGATACATCCAAATATCCTGATGAAAATAGAAGACATACAGCCCGATATTATTCTTGTGGCGCTACCAATGAAAGCGCAAATTGCTTATGCAAATCATCTGAAAGAACAGGGGATTCAGACTGTTATTATGGGTGTTGGCGGCGCAATAGATATGGCTGCCGGTACGCGAAAACGCGCACCTGAATGGTGGCGGCAGCTGGGAATTGAGTGGCTTTGGAGGCTTGCAATTGAACCAAGGAGGTATTCGCGAATTTTTGCAGCTGTGATCCGCTTTCCACTTCGAATTGCCTATGTTACGCTAAGGCAAAATCGGCTATTCACAGCAATATATAAAGTTTTTAAATATCTATTTGGATTCGGCTATGAAAAAGGTTAGAACTCGCATCGCGCCATCGCCAACGGGCTATGTACATATTGGGACATTGAGAACGGCACTTTACAACTATTTCTTTGCAAAAAAAGCTGAGGGAGATTTTATCATTCGCATTGAAGACACGGACCAGAAGCGCTTTGTTGAAGGTGCGATGGAGAATTTGCTATCCGTGATGAAACGCATGCATATCAATCATGATGAAGGGCCGGTGATTTCGGATGATGGTGCAATTGAGGAGAAAGGAGAATTCGGACCTTATATTCAGTCGCAGCGCAAGGATATTTACGCAGAGTATGCAGACCGGCTGATTGAGCAAGGTGATGCATATCATTGTTTTTGTACGAGTGAGCGATTGGCTGAAATGCGTGAAGCTCAGAAAAATGCCAAGCAGACGCCAAAATATGATCGTCATTGTTTGGGATTGAGTAAGGAAGATGTGCAGGCAAGAATTAATGCGGGTGAGTCCTATGTTTTGCGCATGCAGATTCCTGAAGGAAAAACAGAATTCGACGATATTATTCGTGGAAAAATTGTTATAGATAACAACGAAATCGACGATCAGGTTATTGTGAAGTCCGATGGAATGCCTGTGTATCACTTTGCGGTGGTCATTGACGATCATTTAATGCAAATTTCACATATTATTCGAGGTGAAGAGTGGATTAGTTCGACGCCGAAGCATGTGACGCTTTATGAAATGCTGGGATTTGATCAGCCGAAATTTGCACATGTGCCACTTCTTTTGAATGAGGATAAAACAAAGCTGTCAAAGAGGCAGGGTGATGTGTCAGTTGAGGATTTCCTAAATAAAGGATATTTGCCTGATGCTCTGATTAATTTTGTAGCAACGCTTGGTTATAATCCAAAAGGCGATCAAGAAATATATGAAATGGACGAGTTGATTAAGCTTTTTGATCTTTCGAAGGTGAATAAATCTGGCGCGGTGATGAATATTGAAAAGCTTGATTGGATGAATGGAGAATATATTAAAAAATTGAGCGATGAGGCATATCTTGAAATTGCAGCTGAATTTACTGGTGAAATGACGCAGGTGCAACGAAATGCGGCGATTGTGGAAAAGCAAAGAATTCAACGATTTGATGAGCTTCCGCAGCTTATTGGTCAATATGACAAATTGCCAGAATATGATGCGAATATAATTGTGTGGAAGAAGGCAGACGCAGCGGATGCAACAATGCAATTGAATGGATTATTGGAACAGATTGATACTATCCCTTTTGATGGTCAGGTTTCTGATATCGAGGAGGTGGTAAAGGGATACATTTCTTCTAATGATTTGCAAAATGGAAATGTGCTTTGGCCATTAAGAATTGCGCTTTCGGGGCAGGAGAGGAGCGTGAGCCCATTCGATCTTCTTTGGATTTTGGGGAAAGATGAGTCAAAAAGTCGTATTGAGATTGCCATTAGTAAACTTGGCTGAACTTGCTATAATTGATTCATGATAAAACCGTTACGCCTCATTGCATCTATTTTGCTTAGTGCCATGATGTTCGCCACTACGAGCATGGCTTTTGCGAATGATATTGATGATCTTGAAAATGAAATATCTGTCCGTAAAGCTCAGATTCAAGAGCTCTCGGATGATATTGCGGCATATAGGGAGCGTCTCGATGAATTAGCGGGGCAAAAGTCTACACTGAACAATGACATTGAACTTATTCAAAATCAGGTTGCATTGACGGAGCTTGATATTCAGGCCACGCAAATTGAAATAGAGGCAGCTCAGCTTAATCTTGATTTGCTGAATGAGCAGATTAGACGTGAAACAGCCCATGTTAAAACACAGCGGGCGTTACTGAAGAATTCTTTATTTGAGCTTTATCGTTCGAGCAATGTATCAACAGTAGAATTGGTTTTTAGCTCGCAGAATTTCCATGAATTATTTTCATCGATTGAATATCTTGAAACATTGAGTACGAATTTACATGATACGCTCGATGAGACAAAAAAAGTCAGGCAGCAGCTCGAAGAACATCGGACAGATCAACAAGATCAATTAGATGCGCTTCAGGAGCTTGAAAATGATTTAACGGGGAGAATTGCTGCGCTTGAGGGTCAAAAACGTGCCGTTGATATCCTTCTTGAAGCAACGCAGAGTTCAGAAGCAGAATATGAACGATTACTGAGCGAATTACGCGGCGAGCAAGAATATGCCAATGCTCGAGTTTCGCAGCTGCAGCAAGAGCTAGAATCAAAATTGCGGGAATCAGGCGGTGAAGAGTATGTCAGTGATACAAGCATGGTGTCTCCGCTTGATAGCTATATTGTGACGGCTACATTCCATGACCCGACCTATCCATGGCGCCATATTTATGAACATTCAGGTCTTGATATGGCTGCACCAACGGGTACGCCTGTTCGGGCCGCTACATCTGGGATTATTGCTTGGACGCGTACAGTGAAGTCCTATGGAAATTACATCATGGTTATTCATGATAATGGTTTGGCGACGCTTTATGCTCATCTTTCTGGGTTTAATGTAACTGCTGACCAGTTCGTAGGGAAGGGGGATGTGATTGGGTATGTAGGTAGCACGGGATTTTCAACGGGACCACATCTACACTTCGAGGTTCGGTCTAATGGTATACCGGTGAATCCTCAGAACTACATTCCATAAAGAATTCGTATTCCCATCTCTCCTAATATTTTACGACACTATAGAATATATGATGAGGGTGGAGGGGTAATGCATATTTAAGATTGCAATCCTCTTATAGAGTAAACGGATATAAATATATTAGTGAATACAAAAATTATAGAGATGAAATTTTTCGACGAGCAAAATTACGCTGTAAAATAAGCATAAAGCGACACTGATCATATATTGTGTTCATCATCTATATAATGCAATGTACTGCTATACCTCTCGAAATATCCTGTAGTGTCGTATAAGATATATTGTGCGACGCATCTATTATTTTTAAAACAGATGTGGTTGAGGGTATGTTCTGTGCAACCTATTTAATGTACACACGGTCTGAGAACCGTATATCAATATACTCAATGCCCTGTATATCACTAGAACGCTCTTCAAGTATTTGATTCAAAACAGAAATCTGTTTATCTGTATCCGCGATTAGCTCAATAAGAATATCAAAACCAAGTTCGGTTCTTACGCGAACCCATGTGTCATCTTGGGATTCAAAAATATAAACAATGGGCTGAATCCCCTGTTCAATTAATTTTAAATTTACTGAATCGATGCTAGAGAAAATATCTTCCCCTACCCCGTTTTGATTTAAATTCCGAATGAATTCGATAATGGGTACATCAACCGGTATATGGGCATTATCCGTCCCCTCTCCCCTGTTTATGATGGATGATACCGAATCAAGCTCTAAATCTGTGAGTACATGTGATTCACCATTTCTATAAAATTTCGTCCATTCATCTGCATTGTGAATGATGATAAATTGTGTATTTTCTTGAACATTAATCTGTAAATGACGTTTATTCCTAGAAATATCAAGTTGTCGTATAGGAAAACTCGACATCAGAAGTTCAGATAAATCATCAGAATTATGAAACCAGATGTGACGATTTGAATACCAAAGACTCTGCTTTTGATGATATGCATGAACAACATCCCAAATTTCATGTTCCTTAATAGCCTCCGTGCCGCTAATTTCGATTGTTTCAATATAAAAGGATGGGAGCTTTATGGTTAATGTAATAGGAATAGCAATAATAATGCATGCAGTGAATATGAAAATCGCTGCCCGTATGAATTTTCTTGGAATGCGAAATTTTCTCCTTTTTACAGGGTTTTTGTACTGATTCGTTTCGAACCGTTTTGTTTCTTCTGTTCTGAGGAAATTCCTCCTTTTCATACTATTTTACGTGGAAGCAAGGGGCTAATTCTCGTTACGACCTCATAATTAATTGTGCCAGATATATCAGCCAAATGCTCGGCGGTTATTTCATTCATTCCATTACGGCCGAGTAATGTCACTGTATCGCCAATCTGAGCTTTTGCAATGGATGAAACATCGACCATGAACATATTCATACAAATAATACCAAGAATGCGGCATTTTCTTCCATGGATGAGCACATGACCGTTTTTCGCATATGTACGAGTATAGCCATCGGCATACCCAACAGGAATAATGGCAATGCGCATTGACTTATCGGCAACAAATGAACATGCATAGCCAACGCTATCGCCCGGCTTTATATCTTTTATTTGAGCGATAACACTTTTCCATGTTAGAACAGGCTTTAATTGAATGGAATTCTTGGAAATAAGATTTGCTTTTCTGGATGATTCAGATGACCAAAGCCCGTATTGCCCAATACCAATACGCACCATATTGAATTGACTATGTAATTCATGAATAGCGGCTGCAGAGCATGCAAGATGAACAAAGGATGGTTTAAGCCCCCTTTTGAAAATATGCGTTGCAATATCACTGAATGTATCGATTTGTGTATGGGTAAAATCCCGATTCTCAAGATCTTCAGCATTTGCAAAATGAGAGTGAATACTTGTTAATTCAATCGATTCATTCTGCTTGATGAATTGTAAAAATGTATCAAGCGATGATGCATCGATTCCCTGTCTATGAGTCCCTGTTTCAATTTTTAGAGAAATTCTCGCTTTTTTTTGTAATTTTTGTGCGAGCTCTGCAAGCACTTTCAAATCTTCATAATTATAAAAAACTTGTATGAAGCTATTTCTAATCACTTCCGCATAATCAGTATGCATTGTATATCCAAGAATAAAAATCTCTGCATTTGGAGCTATTTTCTTCACTCTTATAGCTTCAGAAATATTATCCACAGCAAAATGATTCACTCCATTTTCACTCTGCATACTTACAATCTCCTCCAGCCCATGACCATAAGCATTCGCTTTCACGACAGCACAAAAAACGACCTCTTCATGAAGAAGAGATCGAATTTGTTGAGTATTATGCTCAAGCGCAGATTGAGATATTTCAATCCATGATTTCATATTACGATTTTGGTTCTAATTTCGTCAGTCCATGCATATACGGGTGCAATGCGTCTGGAATATTAACGGAACCATCTTCATTCTGATTATTTTCAAGGATTGCTACAAGGATTCGTCCAATAGCGAAAACAGTGGCGTCATTCATATGCAAGAGTTTTGTCCCGTCTTTGATTTTGTATCGAGCTTTAAGCCTTCTTGATTGATAATCACCCATTAAGTCTGCAGAATGTGTTTCTCGATAGCATTCTTGTGTAGGAATCCATGTCTCAATATCAATTTGGCGCGCATCAGGCTTCCCCATATCTCCAGTACAAACCATGACTCGCTGATATGGAAGTCCTAGTTCTTGCAGGAGATATTCCTGAATAGCAACAAGAAAATCCTGCTCATCTTTTGCATGCTCTTCCGTTGTAAATGACTCCATTTCTAATTTGTCGAATTGATGCTGGCGGATAATGCCTTTTGTATCCTTTCCATATGACCCAGCTTCCCTTCTAAATGAAGTAGAATAACCAAGGTATCGCCGTGGCAAACTACCCTCATCAAGAATTTCATCCATATGAAGAGGTCCGAGTGTATGCTCTGCGCTTCCAATAAGGTAAAGATTATCTTTTTGCAGATAATACCGCTCATCTTCGACATCGGCGCTTAAGCGAGCCATCCTTTGATAAACATCGGGTCGAATCATGACAGGAGGAATAACAAATTCAAATGGCTTGTCAGAAATATTGAGATCTGCATTTTTTGCAATCTTCGCCAGTGTTTCACGGTCGGTTAATGTTTTTAGTACGAATTGAATAAGGGCGAATTGAATAAGGGCCGCGCCATTCTTGAGATAGGTAAATCTTGATCCCGATACATCCGCCGCCTTTTCGCTATCAATGATATTAAGCAGCTTTCCAAGCTCGACATGGTCTTTTGGCTCAAAATCAAAACTTTTTGGCTCACCATGCTTTGAGACAACAACATTTTCACTTTCATCTTTTCCAATTGGCACATCGTCAAGTGCTGGATTTGGGATTTGATAAAGCGCTGTTTGTAATTCAATATCAATAGGTTCCAATTCCTCTTTTAAGCGAGCCGCTTTATTATCAAGATCCCGCATTTCGCTAATAAGTCGCTCTCTTTCATCCCCTTCTGAAACAACAATTTCCTTTGAAGCATTATTCTTTTGTGATGCGATTTCTTCCAAAGATGCACGCAAATCCCTTACTTTTTTATCAAGAGATAATATGTGATTCCCATCGATCTCAATATTTTTATCTTTTGCCGCTTTCTCGAATGTGGCTGGATCATGACGAAAGGCCTTAATATCAATCATATGAATACATTATTGAGCTTTTAAATTCATCCTCTTTATGGGGTTTTAATACCGTGATTTCGAATTGTTTATCATTTTTCTCCATCCACTTTACCATATCATTTCTCAAATCTTCCTGATCATACCCAAGTGCAATCATATCCGGATTAATTTGTTGAAGTGCTTGATAATGACCAATATAAGTATCCCCAAGTACTGCGTCGTGAACATGGACGGAGTTTTTCACATTCTGAAGTCGCTCATTTTCATTTTCATGTGGAGCGCGGCCCTTCAAATCATGGACAATGGAATCACGAGCGACAATGGCCGTAACCTGTCCAAGCTCTGCCGCCTGTTTAAGAAATGATTCATGACCTGGGTGAAGATGGTCAAATACTCCAAAAACGGCGATGCTATTCATTTTCTGACTCTGACTGTTCATGTTGAGGTTTTAGTGTTGGGAAAAGAATCACCTCTTTAATATTGGTTGATCCCGTCATAAGCATTGCTAGACGGTCAATTCCAAGTCCATAACCCGCTGCGGGTGGCATACCATGCTTAAGGGCTGCTAGATAATCGTAGTCAATTCTCTGTGCATCTTCACTACCGCGATCACGAAGTGCCTCCTGATCATTAAATGCATTTTCCTGGTCAACAGGGCTATTTTGTTCATTGAATGCATTCCAGATCTCAATGCCCTTTACAACGAGTTGAGCACTGGCACTGTATTGAGGTTTATCGTCCCTCGCTTTTGCAAGCGGTTTCATTGCTGCCGGATAATCCGTAACAAAAGTTGGCTGAATGATATTCGGACGGACATCATGCTTATAAAGCGTATCTACAAGCTCGCCATATCCGATAATATCGTCCATATCCCTTCCCTGCCTTTTGAGCTCCGCCTTCAATGCATCTTCGGTGTCGAATTTATCTAAATCAATACCTGTTTTCTCGAGAACAACTTCATGAAATGTAACGCGTTTTAATGGCGTTTTGAATGATAGATTATCCTCCTGATGCTGGACGGTGCTACTTCCTGTACTTGAAATAGCAACATGTTCGAGAAGCTTTTCAATATGTTGCATTAAATCTTCGATATCTGCATAAGCCCAATATGCCTCGATTTGTGTAAATTCAGGATTATGCTGGGGGCTAATGCCTTCATTGCGATAGCAGCGTGCATATTCATAGATTTTCTCAAATCCACCAACAAGTAGACGTTTCAAGTACAATTCTGGAGCTATACGCAGATAGAAATCATGATCCAATGTTTCATGATGTGTGATAAATGGCTTTGCTGTTGTTCCGCCTGCAATTGGCTGCAAAACAGGAGTTTCAACCTCGAGAAAGCCTTCTTGTTCAAGGAAATTGCGAATAGCTTGAACAATCAGACTTCGAGTTCTTGCGGTAATCATTGTTTGCTCATTTGAAATCAAATCAAGATATCGCTGACGATAACGTTTTTCTGTGTCGGTAAGGCCATGCCATTTCTCGGGAAGCGGCAGAAGCGATTTTGTCAAAATCTTGTATTCAGACACGTCAATTGAATGCTCGCCCTTCTTTGTGGTAAATGCTGTGCCGGTAAATTCAAAGAAGTCGCCAATATCAGCTATTTCATGAAAATGTGTATATGCTTCTGTGCCGATATTATCGCGCCTGAAAACTGCTTGAAATGTGCCAGAAGCGTCCTGAAAACGAATAAAAGATAGGCCTCCATGTTTTCTAATGGCCTTAATTCGTCCGACAAGTGTAGCGCTTTCGCCCTTGTCCGACATTTCAGTGAATGCAGCGTCGAATTCGCTAACAGAATGTGTTCTTTTTGTTGAAGCTGGATAGGGATTAATGCCACGCTCTTCGAGCATATGCAGGCGCTCCCTTCTCACAATCTCCTCTTGATTCATATGATTAATCTATTGAAATAACGGTGTAAATAATGAGTCCTGATGGTGCCTCGACCTCGGCATTTTCTCCTATTGCTTTTCCAAGAAAAGCCTTGCCCATTGGTGAATCACTACTAATTTTGCCAGCTAATGGGTCAGATTCCGCTGCTCCAACAAGTTCAAAATGCTTTTCATCTCCCCCTTCTCGCTTTGCTGTGAATGATGCGCCAACCGTAATGGTATCTCCCCCGCTCTTTTTATCGACGATAATGGCTCTCGCGATTTGATCACGTAGTGCAATGATTTGTGTTTCATTCTGAGCCTGCCGCTCTTTTGCATCTTGGTATTCAAAATTTTCAGACAAATCTCCCTGATCTTTTGCTGTAGAAATGCTTTCAGCGATCGCTCGCCTTGTCTTTGTTTGCCTCTCTGCGAGTTCATCTTTTAATCTTTGTAATCCTTCGCTTGAAATATAATGGTCTGCCATAAGAATATAATGAACCGCCATTTACTCGGAAGTGGCGGATGCATTTATAGTACCTCGATTCAGATTTTCGTCAAACCATGCAGAGAAGATTTTATGTGCAATATTCGTTGCAGGGCTTTGCTCAGCACCTTCTTCCGTAATAATCGTAATCACAATTTCTGGATTGTCATATGGGGCGAATCCTGTAAACCAACTATGAGGAGTTTTGACGGATGACCATTGAGCCGTTCCGGTCTTTCCTGCCACTTCGACATTCAATGTATTCAAAGACATTGCACTTCCCGCTGTTACAGTGCGTCTCATACCATCCTTTATGATTTGGGCTGTATCTTCATCGAGAATTTGATGCTTCTCACTTTCACGACTCATATTGAGTATTGGCGTCACAAGATGTCCTTCATTCGCAAAAACAGCTGTCGCGCGAGCGATTTGCAATGGGGTAACAAGTACATCACCCTGCCCAATTGATACATTATATGTATCACCAATAAACCAGCGCTCTCCTTTTACGCGCTCTTTCCATTCTTTTGAGGGCAAAAAGCCTTCAGATTCACCCGGTAAGTCAATACCCGTTTTTGATCCAAGTCCATAAAGCCTTGCATAATCGGTTAATTTCTCGACACCCATACCTGCAAAGTCATCGTATCCGCCACCGATGATATAGAAATAGGTATTCACTGAATCCGCGATAGCATGGTACATATTGGTGATTCCGTGACCTCCTGCACGCCAATCTGGAAAAAAACGTGGTCCAACCTGCAATCCTCCAGTTGACGAAAATGTGGTCAGTGGAGTCACAATCCCCTCCTCGAGAGCGGCCGCGGCATAAATTGTCTTTATCGTCGATCCAGATGGCAATTCACCTGATATTGCTCGATGGAAAAGTGGATTATCGGGATTCTCAATGAGTGAGTTATATTCTGATTGAGAAATTCCTTCAGTGAATGAGTTTGAATCAAATGCAGGCCAAGATACAAGTGCATATACTTCCCCATTATTAGGATTCATAGCGATGACAGCAGCACGATTTGCTTCTGAGCCTGATAAATTTTCAGAAAGAATATCCTCGATTCTACTTTGAAAATCAATATCAAGAGATAATTGCATATCCAGTCCATCCATCGATTCCGTGTAATTAATGACACGCTGAGGTATGCCCTGTGCATTGACCTCGAATCGTTCAATACCATTCTGACCGCGTAACATCTCTTCGTAAAATTGCTCAATTCCACTCTTACCGATATGGTCAATAATTCGATAATCATGATCGAGCGATTCGTATTCATCCGCATTTATGATGGCCGTATACCCAATAACATGAGAAAGTGATGGAATTTGATCGGTGATATAAGACCTCCTGCTTCCTTTTGTGACGCGTAAGCCATCAATCGAATGCAGAGAAGACATAAGCGATAAAGCATGCTCTTTCTCAACTTCCTGAACCAGAACAAATTCACGCTCATGTTCATCTTGCAAAGTATTATAAAGATCCTCTTTTGAAAGAGATGGGATAAGATCCGTCAACTCTCCAATAATATTATCGATCTCTTCGCCTTCAAGTGTGCTGATATATGCATCTGCCATTATGTTAAATACAGGTGTATTGAATGCTATAATTTCACCATTTCTGTCTGTAATTACGCCCCGTTCTGCCGGATCTATGCGTTCGACGAATCGGTTGTTTTCTGAAAGAGATTCAAAAGATTCACCATGTATGACTTGCATGAAAAAAAGTCTGGAAATGAAAATGATGAATATAACCGAAATAAAGATCGAGATATTGCGTCTCTTTCTTTTTGAAAAACGATTCCCAATAAATGGCGCATCATCCATCGATTCACTCGAAATTGAAACATCATCAATAGAAGATAATGGACTGCTTTCATTATGATTGTATTGAATCGTGAATATGTCTTTTTCATTTGACATGCGAAGTAGTATGTCAGGATTGATCGATACGAACGGCGAATTGATACAGGGGCGTAGCTACAATGATCGATATAAGAACATAGAAAAATGTCACATTTATAAAGTCACGGATCAGGATAGAATCTAAAATGAGCCATGAAATGAGAAGTGATATATAGAGGCCCAAAAAAGCGAAAATAGACCGTTTCGCGAATACTTTTTTAACGAGAAAATATGTCATGATGGAAAGAATACCTGTAGAGATCAAGCTTATATGCTCAATATGGAAAAAGGACAGAATCATTGTCCATGCGAAAAAGAGTGCAATTCCTATGGCGATGCCATATCTATGAGCGATGATTGCAAAGAATATAAGCCCTATTGATATCGCTGAAAATGGAAAAGGCAAAGCTTTCATGAAGCTAATTTCCACGAATAAACTCATCCAAAATATAATGACTATAATGGCATTACGGAGCATATGAACCATGTACGATAACGGATGTCACCAATTCATGATTAATAATCGGTTCAACATGAGCTGATGCGAAGGTCGCCGAAGAATCTCTTGTGATTTCGGAAATGATCCCGATCACAAGTCCAGATGGTAGAATTCCATCAATTCCCGAAGTAACGACAAGGTCGCCGATTTCAAAATCTCCTTGCAATTCCAAGTACTGCATTTCAAATGCAAAACCTTCTTTTCCGGTTACAAGACCGTCATATGTATTATCGGATAGAATTTTTGCTGGTATTGATGAATATTGTGACTCGAGCAATGTGATTGTTGAAGAATATTCACGAATTTCACTCACAACACCGATCAAATGTCCGTCGAATGCAATAACGGGACTTGAATGTTGAACACCATGTATAGCCCCTCGATTAATGATTGCCTCATGCGCACCCATTGCAGATTTCGAGATAATCATTGCAGTAATTTCATTTTCATCCTCTGTCGACTGTCGATATTCGAGCAATGATTCAAGTTCCAAAATACGTTCACGCTCTTCATATAGAGTCGCTTCTTCAATCGTGTGAAGTTGCAATTGTGATCGCAGAACTTCATTTTCTCTCACTAAATTCGCCTTTTTTGCAAAGATAAATCCAGATATAGCATTTACTCCCGTTGCTGAAGTAATGGCAGCTCCTTGAAAAAGTTGTCTGAATGGAATGAAAAAGGGCGTAATGAAAACAGCCCCTATGATAATAATCATCCCAAAAACGCGAAGTAATTCAGAGCTGAGATTCTGAATTCTTGATCGACCTGATTTGGGAATACGTAATTTCATGATCGATATATATCAGTGGATGTTGACGGTAATGCGATAAGTGTTAGCAATTCTTTATCATCAAGTAATGCCCCCGTTCCTCGCGCTGCGCATGTGAGCGGGTCATCGGCGATTCTGACAGGTATTTCAGCTTGTTTTGAAATGAAGGAGTCTATTCCTCGAAGTAATGATCCGCCTCCGACCAAGACAACACCTCGTTCATAAATATCTGCCACAAGTTCAGGAGGTGTTGATTCGAGTGTTGATTTAATATTGCTCGCAATGGTATTTACAGATTTATGTAGAGCTTCCCTGATTTGTCCATCATTTACGATAATCTCCTTTGGAAGTCCTGTGATTAAATCGCGCCCACGCATTTCAATTTCCATGGTTTCGCCGCTGGATGTTGCCGAACCGATACGAATTTTCACTTCTTCTGCTACACGCTCTCCGATAAGAAGGTTGAAAACACTTCGTGCATACTGAACAATGTTTTTTGTCATTTCAATTCCCGCGGTGCTGAGAGATCTCCATGTCACAATTCCACTAAGAGATACAACTGAAATTTCCGTTGTCCCTCCCCCAATATCCACAATCATATTTCCGACAGAGTCCGAGACTGGCATTCTAGCACCAATTGCAGACAGGAGAGCTCCTTCAACTAAATCAACTTTTCTTGCTCCAGCAGACAAAACAGCATCTTCAACGGCTTTTCGTTCAACTTCTGTGATTTCAAGAGGCGCGCCGATCACAACATGCGGTCGCGGAATCAAATTAAAATTCTCTTCATGAATTTTATCGATGAAATATTTGATCATTCTCTCCGTCACTTCGAAATCAGAAATAATCCCTCCGGAAAGAGGCTTAACAATATCTAAATGTGGCGGGGTTTTTCCAAGCATGTCATTGGCCGTCCTTCCAACGGCGATGATTTGCTGCAATCTTGTATTGAGGGCAACAATACTTGGCTCATTCACTAAAATCCCTTTATCTTTTACAAAAAAACGAACATTCGACGTTCCAAGGTCAATACCAATATCCTCCGAAAATCTGCCGAGCAACCTCTTAAGCATAGGTGCTCATTTTACCAGATTAATGTGTAGAATCAACAGAATCGTTTTGACCGAACTTTGAAAGAAAAATGTATTCGAGAATTCCGATACCAACAATGACAAGAAGGAAGCTCCAAATGGAAAGAGAATCCGTGCTTGCCAGGAAGAGTGTCAGCATAATCATGATGGAAAGAACGGCAGCCTGTCGAAGCGAAGTCAAAAGTAAATCATGCATGCTAATCTGTTTCATTGTAAAATATCGCATTATTGTAAAGAAAAATGCGAGTGTACCCATAATCGCGACAAAAAGCGTAAGGAAGAAAATTGTAATGCCAATATTGCCCGTCGCAGCAGGATCAATGCGCAAAAGAACTTGAAGCCATGCGATCCAAGCAAGAAGTGAACCAGTCGCGAGGTAAGTGAGATAACTTCTAATCGTCATGCCAGCAGTATATCATTCATTGAATGTATACTCGATTCTTTTGATCTGAACTGCCGGAAAATCAGAGTGAATTCTGTCCATGAGATTGGATTCGCAAGCTCTCAGCGTGTCGATAATAAGCGGTGTTTGAAGATAAATACGCAGAACGTCATTTTTATGCGACAAAACTCGATACTTATCTGTAAATGTTCCGGCCAGCAATTCCTGCATATGCTTTGCTGCGGATTGTACAATCATTGATGACTGAACTTGTCTGCCGATGCCGTGACGTGCAATGGCGGACTTCGCAAGGTCGCTGAATGCATTTGGTTTATATTTCTTCATATATTCCCTTCAATTAAATCTCGTTCAAAAGCTTGAATCCCCTTGATGCTCTGTTCATAATGATCGACCGATGGGAAATCAAGTTGCATTATCTTTTTATGAATAGCATGAATCAGTTTTTTAAGATGTTCAATTTCATCAGATGCAAACATTGTTTTCAGCGTATGTATTCCTTCAATGGTATCGCCTTGGACGAATTCAATAAGACCTGATTCTGTTTTCCAATCCGTATATTCACGTGATTGATCAATCAGAAGATAATAAAAGAGTAATTGCTGCCTAAATTGATGTGTTTTGATTTTATCGGTTGGTGAACCTTTTGACCATGAAGATATTGCCTTTCGCGTTTTAAAGTCTACAACCTCCAACCGTTTCTCATCTTCATGAAAGATTATTCGATCGATTTTTCCAGATAGCGGAATATCATCGAGATAGATATTTTTTATATCCTTTTCACAAATGCCCTTGTTTTTGTATTGAGTAACATAGTAGTCATAATACGACTCAAGAAAGATATCTGCACTTTTTTTGTACTTTATCGCCTCTTTCTTCGAAAAGGCAGAAGCGTCAAATAATGTATTAATTCGATCATTAATCTCGCCTTTTTCAAGAAGTGTATCCGACATATACATCATTTGAAGCACATCATGGATAATGGATCCATACATGCCGCTTGGGCTACGACCTTGAGGAAAGCGCAATAGGTTCTTTTCAAAGAAGTACTGCGGCCCGCCCTTTGTAACATCGAGAAAATTATTGAGATGCGTCACGCTGAGTACATATTTCTCGAGAATAGGCGCAAGGAAATTCTTATGATCACTAATGAGTGCCTGTGTCTGATCATTTTTAACAATCGGCCTGTGAACCTCACTGTTCTCATTTGCTAATTGCTCATCGATGTATGGAAATGGCAAAACTTCCTTTCCCGTATCCGTTAATCGATAATAACTAAAATGAAGATGTGATTCGGCTCTTGTGGCTGCCACAAATAATAGACGGATCAGCTCGTCATCATCATGCTTTGGCGAAAGAGGCAAGAATGATGGAAATGATAATTTCTGTATTCCTTTCGTTTTCCAATGCGCGAGATTTGCGTGAATAATGTATACATGTGGAAATTCCAGTCCCTTTGCCTTATGCGCAGTAAAAAGTGAAACAGCATTTTGTTGATCTCGATGCTTGAATACATTTTTAATCCGAATTTCATTTTGCAAGTGAAATTCAATGTACTCAATGATTTTTTCAAGTGATGCATCATTGACGCCTCGTAAATGGCCGATGAATGTCTGGAGTGCGCTTAGATGGTCATAATAAGTCGCGGGCCGCTGTTCACGAATTTTATCCGAGAAAAACATATTTCGAATACTCCAATCACCTTCCGACAAAATGACATCTATTAATGCTTCGATATTAAGATCATGCGAACGCTTGAGTAGCTGCTGTATATTGGCCGCGAGAATTTGAATGGTTTCATGTTCAGATTTACGCATCAATGATAGCCAATTCGTCCTTGTTTCATGCGCCGTTAACGACAAATCCCAATATGCTTCATCGGGAATCTGATAGATCTCATTTGAAAGGATTTCAGATAAATAGACATTCATTTGCCTTATATCCTTTTTCTGATAAGCCTGAACAAGGAAAAGATATTTGATAATCAATGACACAATATCATCATCAAAAATATTTGATTCTCTCTCAAATGAAACAGGAACTCCGCGTTCATTCAATGCCTGCGACATACGAATCAAATCACTATTTTTACGCGTGATAACAGCTATGTCTTTTGCAGGAATCCCTGATTGAATTTGAACGGAAATGTTATTTGCGATTTCTTGAGCTTCCGAGTAAGCATCCTGATATTTGGTAAATGTGATATCGGTTTGCATTTCACCTGATTTCATTGACTCTAAATCTTTTTCAATTTCATCAAAGAAATGCTGCATTCGTGAACTAGAATCATGAATAATTGACTGCGCAAAATCAAGAATCTTCTGACTAGACCGATAATTTTGTGCAAGAGTAACAAAAGTGACATCTTTGTATGTCTTGGTGAATTGTATGAGATTCTGAAGCTCGGCACCCTGAAAGGAGAAAATTGCCTGATCATCATCACCGACGGCCAAAATATTTGCATCTTCGTTTGTGATCAGATTTAGCAGTTTTAATTGTGCACCTGATGTATCTTGGAATTCATCAACGAGAATAAATTGATACTGTTCTTGAATATTATATTGCAACGTTTTATTCGATTGTATGTTGTTAATGACCTCAAGAATCATGTCATCAAAATCGAAAAAACCGCGCTTTTTCATCTCTGACTGATACTGTTCATACACATCTGCAAGTTCAAGCATTTTCTCGCAGCGTCGAATATCTTTCAGGACATATTCATTCTTCTCATCCTTTTGGAGGTAGGCTGATTTCCATTTACTGACAGGTTTTGTTGTTTGCTGATCAGCCGATTCCATGAGAGCTTTGGCAAGCGATGTTTTAATGATGTCATGTGCCGGCACATCACCTGACGGTATTTTTGAAAGAAATTCATCAATATGGGCGATGGTTTTCATGCTTAGTCTTGGCGCGAATGCTTCAGGAATGCCCTTTTGAACTTCTGCTAAATACTCAAGATTGTTCTGAATAGTTGAGCGAAATTCTGTTGGTGACAATCCAGCGCGCCGAATATTGCTAATACATGAAGCGGCATCCTTCAGATAAATGTATCCACCGTGATCCGGATGATAGCTTGAGAGTTGCTTTTGAAGCGGAAGCTCCTCAAAAATGGATTGCAATACCTGCAATTTTGTCATTTCATCGGCGGGTTCAAGGCGAATATTATTAAAAAAGTCCTCTGGATATCGGCGGATAATCGAGCTTCCAAATCCATGAAATGTATGAATAGCCACTTTATAAGCATCCTTCCCAATCAGCCCAATAAGTCGCTTACGCATATTTTCGGCAGCAGATTCGGTGAATGTCAAGCAAAGAATGTTTTGAGGTAAAACATCGGTTTCTTTCAAAATATTTGCCGTACGCATGCCAAGAAGTTCGGTCTTTCCCGATCCGGGCCCCGCAATAACGAGAACAGGCCCGTAAATGGTATCAACGGCTTTTTTCTGTCCCTGATTCAATTTTTTATATCGATCTGCAAAAGAGCTCATGCTTTGATTCCAAAAAGTGTTTCTGTATTATGCGTCGTCATTTCTGCAATATCGTTCAGATTTTTATCAAGAAGTTCAGCTAAAAATGTGGCGATAATTTTCACATTCTTTGGCTCATTGCGCTTTCCACGATGTGGCGGCGGAGATAAATATGGAGAATCCGTTTCAATCAGAATTTGTTCAAGTGGAATTTGTTTCACTGTTTCTTGCAATTCTTTACTGAACATCAAAATGCCATTCAAGCCTATATAAAATCCAAGTTCTCGATATTTTTCCGCATCTTCAGCATTACCGGTAAATGAATGAATCACACCTTTTTTCGCCAGTCCACCTGAATCAATTTCATTCTTCAGAAGTTCATATTGATCTTCATGAGCATCTCGGCAGTGGACAATAATCGGTTTATCAAATTGCGATGCAAAACGCATTTGCTTCGTAGCTTCCCTTTTTTGAGTTTGTATAACTTCATCTCTGTCATTCCCCTCTGGAATTCTGTAATAATCCAATCCCAACTCTCCCACAGCAACAACCTTTGGATGCGAAACAAGTTCAATGTATTCATCAGGATCAAAAGATTCACTTCGGGTTTTAATTTTGTCAGTTTCCAATTCTTCTGGAGGTAATTCGTCTGTGTCGTAAAAGCTCTGCTTGTGCAGATGATTTGGATGCAGGCCAATGGTAGCCCAGACTCCTTCATATTTTTCCGCAAGTTCGATAGATGTTCTGCTTGTGGTCGATTGCGTACCGACTGTAATCATAGAAACGCCCTCATCGAGAGAGCGTTTCACTACTTCATCCATGTCATCTTTATAGGCATTGAAATGAACATGGCAATGCGAGTCTATGAATTTCATACATCGCGTCTTGGGAAAAGCGGATCGCCGGTAAGAATTGTTCCGCCACTATATCTTCTGAGTATTTC
This sequence comes from uncultured Gammaproteobacteria bacterium, assembly GCA_964344415.1. Classification (GTDB taxonomy): domain Bacteria; phylum Patescibacteriota; class Patescibacteriia; order UBA9934; family UBA9934; genus CAYFMS01. The sequence continues at coordinate 218,185 of CAYFMS010000002.1, forward strand.
TTCTGATGTTTGTGGGATAATCGGACGAAGCGCATATGCTGCAAATACGATCATTTGAGCAACTTCGGTCAATACAGATTTGGCTGCCTCTGGATCATCCTTCACGAGCTTAAATGGCTGTTTTTTGTCGATAATGTCATTCGCAGAAGCGATAATGCCAAAAACAATATCAAGATAATCTTTGAATCGGATCTCATTCATTTCGGCATCTAGCTGCACATTGACCTCTTGAAAATCACCATTTAAATCTCCAAGTTTGCCATCGAAGTATTTTTGCGACATCGCAGCGACTCGACTCACCAAATTACCAAGCTGATTCGCTAATTCGCTGTATCGAATCTCAATCCGCTCTTTCGAAAGATCACCATCACTTGCATATGGCATCTCGCGGAGCAAGAAATATCGAATAGCATCTGTGCCAAATTCATCCGTCAATTCTTTCGGATGAATAACATTTCCAATCGATTTCGACATCTTTTCACCCTCAATCGTGAAGAATCCATGAACAAATACATCACTTGGTGGCTGAATTCCTGCAGATATTAGCATTGCAGGCCAATACACAGCATGGAAACGAATAATGTCTTTACCGATCACATGAATCGTTCTTGCATCATTCCAAAATGTCTCGAATTCCGCTGAGTCATCTGCATAGCCAAGTGCCGTAATGTAATTACTGAGCGCATCGAACCAAACGTACATGACCTGACTTTCGTCATTAGGAACAGGTACACCCCAATGCTTTGCACGTTCCTGTGAACGTGAAATAGAAAAATCTTCCAGTCCAGATTTTATGAATGAAAGCACTTCATTTTTTCGCGTTTGCGGGTAGATTTTGATTTCATCTGATTCAATAAGCCGTTCAAGCTCTTCCTGATAATTACTTAATTTGAAAAAATAATTCTCCTCTTCGATTTTCTCGAGAGATTTTTTATGTGTAGGGCAATTTCCATCTGGGCAATCTTTCTCAGTATAAAAAGATTCACAGCCAACGCAATAAAGGCCGGTATATGATTTTTTGTAAATATCTTCAGGTTTGCATGCCGACCAGAGCTTCTGAGCGCCTGTAATATGTCTCTCTTCACGCGTGCGGATAAAATCGTCATATGAGCCATCTAAAACACCCTCGAGCTTCTTAAATTCTTCCGCATGTCTTTCGACGAAGTTCGCAACATCTTCCCCAGCAGCCTCCGCAGCCTGAACATTTTTCAAGCTATTTTCATCACTTCCCGTCTGCAGTCGAACATGATCAGCCCCAAGCTTTTCACGATAATATCGCGCAAGTGCATCCGCCTGAACATACTCAAGTCCAAAACCAATATGTGGCTTTGCATTCACATATGGGATGGATGTTGTGATATATACATTATTTTTGTTCATACTTTTTTGGGGCTAAAACGATAACGAATTCACCTTTTGCTGATTCTGGAATCATATCCATAACCTGTTCAACGGTTCCGCGATACGAATCTTCATGCATTTTTGTTAATTCCCTACCAACAAAACAGTAACGCTCTTTCGGGAGGGCGGCAAGTGTTTTCATGATTCGATGCTTGCTTTCATAAAAAACAACCGCATGATCGATGCTATCCATTTTTTTAAAATAGGTATTACGCCCTTTTTTTGTTGGAGGAAAGCCGAGAAATGTGAATATATTTGCCGGAAATCCACAAATCGATAATGCAAGCGTCGCTGCAGAAGGTCCAGGAATCCCCTTTACATCAATGCCTTGATTATATGCTAGTTCGGCAAGAATGCCTCCAGGATCAGATATATTCGGTGATCCGGCATCGGAAACATAGGCGATATATTCACCGTCATGAATACTTTTCACTGCTTGTTCAAGCTCAGATGTCGTTGAATGCTGATGAATGGTCAAGAGTGGCGCATCAATCTCGAGCCTCTCAATCAATTTCCTCGTCACGCGAGTGTCTTCACAGTATATCGTTTGCGCGCCCCGCAGGATTTCAATCGCGCGTGCAGAGAGGTCGGAAAGATTCCCGATTGGTGTAGCAACAAAATAAATTGTTTTATTACTCTTCATCTTGATTCCGATCAACATTGCCTATTTCTGTATCTGGATAATGTGCATTCCAGCACATCCAGAATGATTCTGGTGATTCAATTTGATTCAATTGTGTTCCCGCTAATTCACCTTGAAGGGCTTTCCCATGTTCATTCCAAAGAGAATTTGTCTCATCATCACGAATCTCTTTTTCATCAAAATCATAGGTAAAGGTCAAAACATTTCCATCATCGTCTAATCGATCAAAAACACGGATAATACCGGTAATCTCTTCATAAAGCGCAACAATTGGTCGATCACCAATGGATGTATTCGTTGCTTTGAATCCACGTTCAATATCTTTTGAGAATGCAATCTGTCCCTCCTCTGTACTCACGCCATGAACAAGCCACTTGAGTGTTAGGTCAGAAACATCGTAATTTTGAGGAAAATAGAGCTGTTTATTCACGTCATAATCAAGATATGGATGTCTCGTATAGTCGCGAGTATGTCCAGTTTCATTCGATAGCGCCATGCCATCGGGATAAATCTCTTTCCAATCACCCCATTTCAAAATGGTATGAGGATATGTTTCTAGCTCCTCACCTGTTCGATCTCCTTGAATCGAGATTCCAGTTAGCTGACTCCAAAGTGATCCCGTTTCGTCGTCTTGAATCAGGATATTTGTATTGTAATTTTTGGCAGCAGCCGAGAATGACTCATCTGTTGAAAATACATGAGAGCTTCGGCAGAATGGCCCATGCGTAATGACAAGATTCTCACCGAGAAATTCATCCATGACGACTTGATGCCAATTCATGATTTGAAATGAATAAAAACGATGCTCACCTTTCACCTCGACATCAATTCCATACACGCTATCGTCTAAATATTCATCAGCGACATCTACACTGTCGAATGTGGGATTCACAAGCGCTGGCACATCTTCGGCTTGAATACCGCTGTCCACAATGTCTTGAACAGGAACAAGATATCGTTCACCTTTAAATTTCTGAATTTCAGAGTAAAAACCGCCATCAATTGGATCCATGAACAGACCCTTGATTGTATTATTTACTCTAATATTTTTGATAATAAAAAATCCGGCGACGAGAACAAGAACGAGTACACCAAATCCTATCTGTTTTCTATATTGATTCATAATGAAGACAGGTTATCAGATTTTGAGTAATTCTTTCAACTTTTCCTCGTCATACCCAATGAGGATGTCCCCATCGATTTCAGTGACGGGTACACCCATTTGGCCAGTTTTGTCGATCATTTCCTGAGCTTTCTTTTGATCTGCTGAAACATCAATCTCATCATATTCGACATGATGATCATCGAGAAAGGTTTTAATTTTCTTACACCAACCGCATGTTGGCGTTGAGTATACAGTTACATTCATAATGACTCAATATAGTGAAGCAATGTTGAGACTCCAAATCCGGATCCTCCGTATCGAGTATAACTGTTTAATGATCGCTCGGCAAAGGCTGGGCCAGCGATATCTAAATGCACCCATTTTTGATTCTCTTCGATGAAGTTTTGAAGGAAAAGTGCGGCTGTCGTCGATCCAGCATAACGAATCGTGGCAATATTTCGTAGATCGGCAATCTTTGACTCGATGAATCTTGCATAACGAGCACGCAGTGGTAATTGCCATATCGGTTCACCGGCTATGCCAGCGGATATAAGAATCTTTTTTGCCGTTTCATCATCATTTGAGAAAAGTGCCGCGACTTCTTCTCCAAGTGCGACAACGCAGGCACCCGTCAATGTGGCCAAGTCAATGACGGTGTCTACATTTTGTTCCTGAGCATAGGTGAGTGCATCGGCAAGTGTTAGTCGGCCTTCTGCATCGGTATTAAGGATTTCAATCGTTTTTCCATTCGACGCACGTACGACATCTCCAGGACGTATTGCTTTACCAGATGGCATATTTTCTGTTGCAGCGATAATCCCATGCACCTCGACGTCAGGTCTTAGCGTTCGTAGAGACTCGAAAACACCAAGAACAGCCGCTGATCCAGCCATATCGCATTTCATCGTTTCCATTCCTTTTGATGGTTTTAATGATAGACCACCAGAATCAAAAGTTACACCTTTTCCAACGAGGGCTATGCTTGCCTTTGTATGTTCTGGACGATAATGCAAGTGAATGAATTTCGGTTCGCTATCTGCTCCAGCAGCAACAGCTAAATATGCACCCATTCCCCTAGCCTCACATTCTTCCCGCGAAAGAATCTTTGTATGAATCAGGCCCTGAGAGTCCTCGGATATTTTAATAGCAGCATGCGCGAGATGTTCGGGGAGCATGTCTTTTGCGGGCGTATTAACTAGATTTCTTGCCAGAATAATCCCGCGCGCTCGATCTGCGCTCAGCCGCATTTCTCTATCGAGTATTTCGCGTGAATGATTTTGCTTTGTGTAGATCTCAATATTCCCTACGCAAAGTGATGTCTTTTTTGTTTTATATGCGTCGAAATCATAAGCGGACAAATGCAGAGCTTCTGTCATGGCGCTGACAACGGCAGGGATATTTGCATTAGCCACATGCTCACCAGGCATTTGAATGGCAATGCGATTAGCGCCTAATCTCTGACCAAGTTTTACCGATGATCCAGCGATCTCTCGTGCTATATCGGTATGAAAGTGTTTTGCATCGCCCATACCCATAACAGCAATGTATTTTGCGGATACATTTTGTGGTGCTGGTAAATAAAATTTCTGACCAGGCTGAGCTTCGAATTCTGCAATTTTGGACTGTAATTGATACCCGCCATTCGTCAAAGCATCTAATTGTTCAATAATTGGACGTCCAGAATGCTCTTGTGTTGATATTGGCAGTACAATCAGATCGGACGATGTCTGAAAAATCTCTCCCGTGCTTACATTAATATTCATAGGTTTTGTTTGATCCTTTTTACAATGGATAATTGACAAAAGCAAGCAAAAACAGTACCATCCCTGCATAAATAGAATTATGCCGCATAATCATCAATTAAATCGAAAGAAAGCTCGAGCCGTTGAAGCGAAAAAGCGTGTAATCGCAGCTCGAAAGCGTCGAAAAGCAAAAGCAAAGCGCCTTGCGAAGCAAGAAGCTGAAGCTGCTAAATAAATAGACCCGCGAGGGTCTGTTTATTTTTAGGTACAGGCAGGACTCGGAGGCCGGAATGACGCGAAGCTCTTAAAATCTCCTCAATCTCTTTTATCTCCTTCGCACTTATCTCATCTCCTTCAAATCCTCGATAACCTGCTTCGCATGCTCTGCAGGCTTCACCTTTTCATAAGTCTTCGCGATCTTACCTTCCGGATCAATCAAATATGAATTGCGCAGAATACCCATATATTTCTTTCCAAACATCGATTTCTCACCAAGACACTCATATGCTTGAATCATTTCAGTCGATTCATCTGATAGTAGCGTAAAGTTCAATGATTCTTTCTCCTCAAATTTCTTATGCCTCGCAACCGAATCTTTGCTCACACCAAGCACAACAGCGTCAAGATTAGCAAAATCAGGTTGAGCATCTCGCAAGGTGCATGCTTCAACAGTACATCCAGGAGTCATGTCTTTTGGATAAAAGTAAATAAGTACCCACTTTCCACGATAGTCAGAGAGTGAATGTTCTTTTCCATTCTGATCAGCGAGTGTAAATTCTGGTGCAATCGTTCCAACTTTTAGCATATGGTTATCATAATATATTGATTACAGTGTATTCTGCTTCATTTAGATAGAATATATCACCAATTTTCTTATTCCGCATCTCTTTCCCTAGCGGCGAATGCCAGGAAATAAATCCATTAGCTGGATCGGATTCAAGTGAATCTACAATGGTGTACGTTTTCTCACCCGCTGGAGTTTTGATGGTAACAACGGATCCAAGCTGCACAGAATCTGATCCATCATTTTGAATCTCGATCACATTTTTTAGCCGTTCATTCAGAACAAGTAATCGTGTTTGCATGCCCCGCATTTTTCCTTTTGCGATTTGATAAGCAGCATTTTCAGATAAATCGCCCATTTCTCTCGTTTCTTGAACAGTGGCAATTACATTTGGCAATTCTACCTTAATTCTGGCAATTTCACGATGTATTTTCTCGATTCCCTGCTTCGTCAAATAAATAGGTCCGCTTCTTTGCTTTGACCTGCGTAATTCTTCTTTGTGGCGTTTTGGAACTCTCATATTAGTCTGGTAAATAAAGCATATCATCTTTCACAGTAATCAATCCGTCATTTTCTAATCGATGAATCATGTTATTAAACCAATCTGTGTCTTTTTGGGTAAATGCCTCGTCGACAGTCATGGCAATGCGATTTGGGTCGGATTCACCATCACGTACAGCTTTTAGAATTCTCCCGCGGTAAATTCTGTCGGGAAATTGCTTGCCGCTCTGTATTCGCTCTGTAGATTGCTTCTTTTTCGGTACCTTGAACCTCCCAGTAACAAATTTCTCCGACGCCTTACAATGATCACGAATTGGGCAATTGGCGCAGGAGGGTATTTTCAGACAATGACTATTTGCAAGGTCGAATAATGCCTGAGGGATATCATAAAATTCATCTATATCCAGAAGCTCTTTTCGCATTTTCTTTCTCAGCTTCTTATCTAATTTCTGTCTTGGAAATGTAATACCGTAAAAGACCCTTCCGAGCACTCGACGAATATTTGTATCTATCGGTTCGGCTCTGTGTCTTAAGCTGAATATAGTAAGCGCCGCTGCTGTATACGGGCCAATGCCTTTCATTTTTAGCCATTCTTCTTCAGAATCAGGCACACCGTTCTCAGCAACCTGTTTTGCAATTTCATGCAATGCGAGTGCGCGGCGATTATACCCAAGGCCAGCCCAAGCATGCAGTACATCCGATCTAGGAGCCTTTGCGAGTGCATTCCAATCTGGAAATTGCTTTAGCCATTGATCAAAATATTCAATGACACGCGATACTTGCGTCTGTTGCAACATAATTTCGCTAATCAAAATAAGGTAAGGATCGGTTGTATTTCTCCAAGGCAAATCCCTACCCTCTTTTTTGTACCAATTGATGAGCTTTTCAGCTGCAGTCATGTTATTCAATCACCACGGCAGTACCAAATGCAACAATTTCCGAAATTCCAGCTGAGATTGACGATGTTGCAATACGCAGCCCGATAACAGCATTCGCTCCTTGTTCTTTGGCAGCAGATTCCATGCGGTCAATGGCTTGCTTTCGTGTGTCCTCCATTAATTTTGTATACCCTTTGATCTCGCCGCCAACAAGGCTTTTGAGGCCTGCCCCAATGTCGCTACCAATATGCCGAGCTCGTGTAGCGCTACCTTCGACAAAACCAATGGTTTTCGTGATTTTTTTATCTGAAAGTTGATCCGTTGTTGTAATTAACATATATTTTATTTAACTCATTTTTACCATTATGCTTACAAATGCTCAAGAAAAACTCATTCGTAGTCTCCATAAAAAGAAATATCGTAAACATCTCGGCTTATGTCTGGTTGAAGGTCAGAAATTTGTGGATGAAGCAAAAGAATATCTTGATCTCACTTTTACAGATGAAGATACGAAGCATTTTGAAAAGCTCATGACAACGGAAACGCCTCAGACAATTGCTGGTATTGCGAGGATACCAAAGTGGACAACATCTGATATTAAGGAATGCGACCAAATTATTATTCTCGACGGCCTACAAGATCCGGGAAATGTCGGCACAATTATTCGAGGCGCTCTCGCATTTAATACGGGGATTATTCTCATTGAGTCTGCAGACCCGACATCACCCAAGGTTATCCGTTCCTCTGCTGGGTCAATATTTCATATTCCATGGATTGAGGTCGGTAGAGATATAGCGGGTGACGTTATTAGGGAGTTACAAAGGCCCATTCTGAGGCTTGAAAAAACCGAAAACAGTCACTCACTTTCAGCCATCAAAAACGATAAATACGCGATTATCATTGGTTCCGAGGGATCCGGTATTCAGCTGCAAGTAGATGGACAATCTGTCATGATTGAACATAATCCAAAACTAGAGTCATTGAATGCGGCCATGGCTGCAACAATTGCCCTCTATCACCTGTCCGGTTAATAAAATAATCCTAAAATAAAACTCTGCACGTTTTGGTCTGTTCGACCGAAAATATGCAGAGTTTTTTGTATGTGTTTATCCAAGTGGGATAAAACCAAATCCGCCCAATGTGAGAATGACACCGACCACAAACCAAATGAGCGCAGAAAAATGCAGAAGATTCAAGCTCATAAACTTCTTTAACACCCCCACTCCCCAAGACGGAAGAAGGAAAATCATAATACCTTTCAAAACTCCAAGCCAACCAAATACAGTGATAATTATCGACCAATCCGCTCGCCAAACATTATGCATTAGAACAATAATAAGTCCTACGAGGAGCGCAATTGTTCCAGCGAGGAGCATACTGAGATGATTATCTTCAATTTCTCCTACTAAGTTTTCCCAGCGATATTTATTAACCGCAAGCGCGAGCGCGCCCATAATCATGAAAATACCGAGTATTTTTGCGAGGAATAATGTCAAAGCTATGTCAGCCATATTGTTTCTTTAAATATTGAATAATGTCTTCGCTTTCATACATTTGTCTATTTGTAGAGTCATCAATAAGAAATGGTACTTGATGTTTGCCGCCAATGCTGAGCAACTCCCGACGCTCAGGAGTCCCTCGCGGTGCAATCTTTGATGTCCATTCAATGCCAAGCTCGCCAAGAACGCTCCTTACTTTTTCACAATACGGACAATGCATTGTGTGATAGAGCGTGATCATAACTATTTATTCCGTTCAACGGATGCAAAGATTCCGAAGAGAAGGATAGCGTACAGAATTCCCGCCCAAAGAAGATAGTCCGAGAAATAAAGTGCATAATCCTTCACAAACAAAGGAATGGTAATGATGATGTCAAGAAGAACACCGGTCAATACAATAACCGCCCCTGCCTTAATTCCGTCTTCAAACTTCCCTTTTTTGACGGATTTGAAGTACATATTTGTTAATACCCAAACAAGCACCGTTAATACAATGAAGTGAGCGGTATATCCCCATGCATTCAATTCAAACCCAGCATCTGACATTGTCGCAAGCGCTGGCGTGAATCCAATAATGGACATGGAAACAAAAATAATAAGCCACATAAGAACCCCGTACCCTAATTGTTTTTTGATATTTTTCATATGCTTTAAGTATAACAAAACCTCCCGGGTGGGAGGCCTTATTTATTCACTTTTTAAGTATTCAATCATCGTATCAACATCACTCACCTCGAATGGATCTTCTTCATGATTGTCTTCTTTTCCATCTTCAATGAACATCTTTTCAACTATTCCATCCTTCACAACCATGCTATATCGCCAGCTGCGATCACCGAATCCCAAATTTCGCTTTTTCACGAGCATATCCATCCCTTCAGTAAATTCAGCATTTCCATCGGGAATCATTTTTACATTTCGTACATTTTGATCTTTAGCCCATGCATTCATAACGAATGTATCATTCACGCTCAGGCAGTAAATCTCATCAATGCCAAGTTCTTTTAATTCATTCGCTTTCACTTCATACCCAGGAAGATGCGTTGATGAACATGTTGGTGTAAAAGCTCCGGGAAGTGCAAAAAGCACAACACGTTTTTCATTGAAGAGCTCATCCGTTGTCACTTCACGCCATTCATATTCATTCTTGTCATTAAGCGCACGTGTTTGAAAGGTTGCATGTGGTATATGTTGATTTTCCATATCTGTTTTACTTATTTATGCGGCAAGTTTATCAGATTTTGCTACTCATGTCAGTGATCCTATTTTTTTTCTTGAATAAATTCGACTTCCCCTTCTGGCATCTCGATTTTAAAATAGATTCTTCCCAAAACCTGACCTCTTTTTGTTTGAACATCAACTCTCCAGCGCCCCGGCTCAACAGCTGATTTAACGGAAAATCCGCGATAGCCGTCTTCGCGTCCTCCGGTGATCGGAAATGAGATTTTGTCCCGCGACACCCAGCTATTCTCGTCTGGATCATGGAATTGCCATTCATGAACAATTGTTGTCATAAGCTCTGCCGGTGCAAAGATAGAAGACCAGACATAAACAGGATCACCCTGATCAATATGAATCACCTCACCGGGAGTTATTTTCTCAATGAATGTTTGCGTTTCACTTATAAGTTCATATTGCGACCCAGCTCTTTGAATAGAGTGAAAAACGCCTGCTTCTCTTATCGAAAGAGGTATTGGTGGGATGATATTCAAAAAATACAGAATATGCATGACTGAATATACAAGAATGGTGAGTCTCGTAATATCTTTCTTCTTTTCTTGGATGGGGCGAATAAGAAGTCCTAATAATGCAATGTAAACCTGCATGATGGCAAAGCTTGCAATTCCGGCCAGTAAGAATACCCAAATAGCAAGAGAATTGAATGCATAAGGGAGTGTCAGTATCAAAAATGAGAATAAAACAAAATAATACATCGTTAATTGCACACTTGGACGAAGCAATTTCTCTCGAAAGACATCATTACTCACCATGAGAAATGTCAGGAAGAGAATAATTGGCCAGCTGGCAGAAATAGATCCACTAAACCAATAGAAAATAAACGATGCACTGAGAAGAGCTCCGAATGTAAATTGGACGATAAGCGGCGAAATGAGCCGTGCATATCCGAGCAATGATTTACGAACAGCATTATGACGCTCATCATGATAATGAATAATCGCAATGGCCAGAGATCCGATAATAAGATAGGTGCCGAGTATAAGAAATGCTGTCTGAATCTCTATTGTTTTAAATGTGATGAAGTCAACAATCAGACCCGAAATCAACATGGCCGGCAAAAGAAAACGCTCATGCTTTTTAAATCGCTGCTTTAATCTCGTAAATGAATGACGCATATGCTAATTCATTACACAAAACTCATCGAAATTGTCTTTTTCGAATTCGGTAAATTTTGAATAGAAGAAATCACGCTTTTCATCGTCAAAGACATCAAATGGACAGACGGCGGTTGTATAAACGGTCGAGTTATTCCAATCTTCATTATCAACAAATTGATTCTCATGATCGTCGAGATAAACACCAAAATCCCAAATACCATAAATCGTTCCCGTCGTATAACCAATCAAATCACCGGCTTGAAATTCAATACTCTGTTCCGCAGGGACGGTATGTGACGTTTTTGATGCTATCTGATTTAATTGATCTATTATGATTTGTAGAGGCTCGGTCACATGATCGAAGCGATAAGAGTAACCACAATCAGTATCAAAATCGAGCATATATTCACCCTCTTCCGTCAATTCAGAGTAAAAGATGCCTGATGTGAGTACGGAGTCAGCCGGAGCATAAACCGGTACGCGCTTCAGTCTTGTATCGAAATATCCATGCGTTTTTAAATGGCCCTGAATAAGTGAAGGTGGAGGAATAACAGCCTCGATAGCATCTGTATCCGTTGGATAATGTGTAAAGATTAATTCATTTCCACATTCGCGAAGCATTCTTTGTTCCTGCGCATCGTAAAAACCGAGATAGATCAGAGCCACTATCCCGGTTATCATGAATAAAATGATCAATCCCTTTCGCACATTAATAGCTGAAGTAGAAATTCAATGCACAGGTATCCCCATTATTGTCCGTATGATACGACTTTAGATTCAGGTTTGGGCATGATCCTCTCCATGATGGAATGACTTCATATAGACTCGAAGCATAGCTCGCGAGTGCTGCGTCCGCCTGCTTGCATGAAGTTGGGCCAACATACCAAAGGACTAAATTACTTGCTACCGATGCTAAGCTCGGTTCAAGTGTTCCGGTTGCCCAATCAATTGCTCCGTCGATCGCAGCTAAACAATTTTCGGGCTCCGAGCTTGTATCGCTCGACATATCTTCTGACGAGTCACTTGAATCGCTTGTGTCTGCAGAATCGGATGAATCACTACTATCTGATGAGTCGGACGTATCAGAAGTATCCGAGGATGTGTCGTCCGAAGATGATGAATCATCCGAACTAGTATCTTCACTTCCACCATCATCACTCGATCCAGAAGTTTCTTCCGTGCCATCATCACCTGAATCACTTTCGCTACTGTCATCCGAATCGGACTCCGATGAAGATCCTGATGTTCCTTCGTCTCCACCAGATGTGTCAGTTTCATCCGATCCCGAATCAGAACTCTCCTCCTCTACCGATTCTGGCTGCTCAACAATATCTGCCGGGTCATCTCCAGGAATAAGTGTAGGCGGCGGCGTTTCCTCATCAGTTGGATCTCCGCTTGGCACAGAGATCAATGCTGTCTCATCTTCAACACAAACAACATCGAGTGGTGTCTTGGTAATTCGATATGTGATAGAGCCATTCGTTACCTCTTCGATCTCCAAATCACCGTCATACGTCTCATCCGCAGGGTCGCATGGAGTATCAATGATATGTCGCATTGATCCTAGGTGATCAGACTCCTCAATCAAATTTACATATGCTTGGTATTCCGCTTCCTCGTCGGACAATCCTTGATTCAGTAATTCTTCGATAAGCAGATTCAGTAAGTCACCAATAACCGTGATCGTGAGTCCTGTTGTTCCTCCTGTTAAGTATGATTCAAGATAGTCAAATCCCTTCTCAACCAATTTTCCAAGGAACGTCTTAATCGGAATATGGTCATAAACGGCGATATCGATATCGAATTCCTCATCACAATGACATGTGTCATGACTATAGATTTCATATTCTGGATCAAATTCCAGTGTTTCACCGGATGAGATTTCGAGCGTACCATCTGTAATGTATGACTGCTCATCATGCGGAGGATCTAAGGCGTCAACAATGGTGTCGAAGAATATATCTGCCCCACCGAAAAAATTATGGTCATCGTCTATAGTGACACTTTTAATAAAGACTTGCTGACGGTACATTGTCTCCGTCTTAATTGGTTCAGGATGAGCAAAAGCCGAAGCCGGCAAAAGCAAGACACTCATCAGAAGAATTGAAATCCCCCATTTCATAGTTTCGGATTAAATTTGATATTAGTTCAAGTATACATCCGAAATCCGATCTACTTATCCACATCCGAGATCCGATCTCAAATCGGATCTCGGAGGGAATGAATTAAAAAAGAGCTCGGTTGAGCTCTCACGATCTGGTACGCTATCCTTACTCTGTTGGGATATTGTACCTCTTCATATACCACTGGAACATCGACCGAATCCTGTCTTCATCGAGATCGAATGTTGTGGCATTGTATTTATGTGCACCACGTTTGTCCTTGCGGCCTTCCATCTCAGACTGCTTTTCGCGAATACAGTCAGACCCCTTCAGGCCGATTTTTCCGTAGAGTTTCAGCGTTACAAAGAATTGTCTATCCTTGAAATCGCTGAAACGAATCATATGAAGTCGATTCAGAGATTCGGATTTTGACTCGAACTCCATAGCAGACTCGACAGCACCCATGAATCTCGCGAGGATATATGGCCCAATATTCTTGGGTTTCGCATCGCCAAACATCGACCGTCGCAACAGTGATGTAAGCGAGCTATATGACGGAATCACCTTTGCCGGGTCGCGATGCGTCCAAACAACGTGTGCATCTGGAAAGACCTCGAAGATCTCTTCCAAAAAACACAGATGATCTGGGCATTTCACGACGAGTCGTTTTGCATCTGGATTCTGGTGCAGGAGGATTTGATAGTTGAGCTTCAGTTCCTCGTATGCCCAGGTCTGATCCGTTTCCATAAGCCAATCACCAAACTCTGGTACCTCGAATTGCCAATCCTGATTCATGACGGCGAATTGCTGAGCCATCAAATGCCAGTCCTCTTCAAAGCTGTCCCAACGAACCTCGTGAATGTCCGACTGCTCAGGTGCGAGCGCATATGCGAGTCGCAGCACCATCCATGTACGAGCTTTGCGCCATAATCGGTCAAAGCGCCTCGGCCAATACGTCGGGAATGGATTTAAGAGCTCCCAGAATCGCGGTGCATACATGTCGGGATGAGCCGCAATCAAGTTCTGAAGCGCCGTCGTCCCCGTGCGAGGGAATCCGACGATGAAGACGGGCGCGTCGATGCTGATCTCACGCACCTCGGGATACTTAGCGGCATACTCCTCACGCATCTTCCGATTCTTCATCGCTTTGCGTGTGGAGATGTGAACCAAGACTCTACCGAGATTTGTGAGCGGTCGACCAGAAATCTGATCGAGCAACTTATCCATCGCGTATACGTACGGATCTCCACGCGAGTGAAAACCGAAACGATCACGAAAATACGACGGCTCGAGAATCGTGAACCAGAAATTCCAGCGCACGAAAAAACCGAGAACCCAGTCAACAAATCTTTCAATACGCCCGTAGCGCATCGACTCTACTGTTTGCGTTTTCATGAAAAACTCCTTGCGAATGTGCGCGTGAAAGCTAACAATTTAAAGACAAATCGTCAATATTTCGCCAACCATTGACAAAATCACGAAATTCGGCTATGCTTGGCACTTATGCCACGAAATGAGTTGAAAGATAGAAATTTCAAAGGTCTGGGTATTCACCCGGACCTTTTTGAGCGTTTAAACGAATTGGGATTCGAGCATCCAACCCCTATTCAGTATCAGGCGATTCCGCTTGCAAATACTGGACAGGACGTGATTGGAGTTGCGCAAACTGGGTCTGGAAAGACACTTGCATTTACCATGCCTCTTTTGCAGAATCTTATCGAAACAGGTTCAACCGGTCTTGTACTTTTGCCTACGCGAGAGCTTGCCATTCAGGTTGAAGAAACGATTAGAAAAATTGCCGGTGCAAGTAATTTGCGTACAGCAATTTTGATTGGAGGTGCAAACCCTCACCCACAAATCAAGCAATTGAAGAAAAAACCACATATTATTGTTGCGACTCCAGGAAGGCTGATCGATATGGTTGAGCAGCGTCATGCGAATCTTTCGCGCGTTGGCGTTCTTGTCCTTGACGAGGCGGATCGTATGCTTGATATGGGATTCGCACCGCAATTGAATCGCATTCTTGAATTCATGCCAGAAAAACGGCAGACAATGCTATTTTCTGCGACGATGTCACCAGAGATTTCAAAGATTGCTGAAAAGTACCTACATAACCCAAAACGTGTAGAGGTTGCAAAACAAGGGACAACAGCCGCAAAAATTGATCAAGAGTTTTTCATTGTTTCAAAATCCGACAAGCCGGAGCTTCTGAAGCGACTTCTTGAGGAATACTCAGGATCAGTAATTGTATTCAGCAGAACAAAGCATGGAGCAAAAAAACTGGCATCAATGCTTCGAAAAATGAGGTATACAGCGGATGAAATTCATTCGAATCGTTCGCAGAATCAAAGACAAAAGGCACTTACCGGATTCGCTTCTGGGAAATATCGAGTTCTTGTGGCGACGGATATTGCCGCACGAGGAATTGACGTAGAAGATATTGCACTCGTCATTAATTACGATTTGCCAGATCAACATGAGGATTATGTTCACCGAATTGGACGTACCGGGCGTGCAGGAAAATCAGGAAAGGCCATTTCATTTGCCACACCTGATCAAAAACGAGATATTGCACAAATTCAGAGACTTATTAAAAAGTCGGTTCCGATTTATGCACTCGATGGAAAACTCCTACCAGACATCGCTCCTTCTGACCGATCTAAAAAGACAAGAAAAGAACGCGGGCAAAGAGGTGGTCGAAGACGATTCGGAGACCATAAGCCTCGCAGCAGACGGTCTGGAAAATTTGGAAAGAGAAAGTCGAATTCATCTGGTTATCAAAAGAATGATTCCCGTGGACCTCGCAAACAATCAAGAAATCACAAAAGAAAATAGGCCTAATAGCCTATTTTTGCTTTACAAACAATTTCACAAAAAGTGTTTCGGGAATGTATATGAACTTTGTACCCCAATAAGAATCCTGCAAAGCTCCATGACAATGCTGTTTGCCACACACAATCAAATCCCCATCTTCATTCAATGTATAGATATCTTGAGAATAGTCTGTTCTAAATAATACGGAACCTGCCTTGGGCAGCATTGGATCACCAAGAGGTAGCGTAGTAAGCGTAGCATCGCTCATAATCGATACCTCGTCCATTGAATCGATATATGAATACAATATTTCTTCATTACTGAATGGCCTTCGGTTAAGTTCATCTGTCACATAGTAAACAGTGTCATATGACGCCCCCTTTATAAACATTCCTGAAACTATGGGATCTATTGATTCTATATCCTGCAAATCTGAATCTGTATTCTCCACTGTGGATTCATCGTCTATCTGGTCACAGTCATATTCAATTTTATCCAGCACTTGTGTGAACACCTGCCTCGCATTTTGAGATGTCTTGATTTGCAAGAAAAGAGTTACTTCATTAGATTGCGGGATTATAAATTTAATCCCACCCGCCATGCTTTGCCAGGGGGAGAATGAGTCAGCACGATCCTCCAATGTATAGCGGTAATCCCAAGATCCTTCCATTTGCGCAAGTTTTACTGAGACTTCTCTACCCTCTCCGCATATCCATTCAGACTCCACACTTGAAACACTCGTTTGCGGTCTATGTACGGTCGTACTTCCGGAACTTGATTGAGCAGCTAATGTTAGCTCATAAATCGTTTCATTGATATACCCCATCACGAACATTTTTGACCCATCCGCATTCATTTCCATCGATGTCACCCATCCATCGGTGCCCGCAAATTCATAATAAGAATTCTGATTCACGGCAGTTGAAATATCCCAAGCAGTTCCTAGGACAAACCAATGCAATCGTTCATTCGTTGCCGTTTCGAGGTATAAATTCTCACCATTATCACTTATGAACATTGCGAGGACTTGCCCATCGCCAAAATTTGGGACATCGAGCGAGACAGTATCATAAGACATTGTTGAAACATCCCAAGGCGTCGAAAGCGTATATTGAAAAATCTTATCATCATAATCGCTTTGAACATAAAGCTGAGATCCATCTGGATTCGCACCAAAACTGTAATTATTTTGCCCTTCCCCGATATAATAACTATTCGAGCTATAGCTTGTCGTGGTTATGTCATATGGCGTCGACATGGTGTATTCGTAAATGCGACGATCATAAAACTCGAGAGCAAGCAGTTTCGTACCATCATTACTTACGACGATTTCGTCGAGTCCCGAAGAACCAATTTCGGGCAGGTCATACGTCGCTGAATCATAGCTCGCTGTTGTAATGTCGTATGCTGACGTAAGCGTATACTGAAAAATTTCCCCATCCCAATCACCAATATAGAGCTTTAAACCGTCATTCGAAAATGACATGCTTCTCGGCCCAGATGTCTCCGAACCAAAATCGAATGTATTTGCCGATAATGTTCCACTCGATACATCGTATGCGACTGCTAGTACAGAAAGTGGCCTGGCAATAAAAAGCATTAGAATCAGAGCCAAACAAGCAATTATTTTCCTCATATGAGAGCATTATACCAGTAGATCAATCTCTATTAATAAAGATCTGTGTAATAAAATATTTTCCGTCATCTGAACGTGCCGCTCCAATGCCAGTCATGTCATAGAGAGGGTTTTCCAGGCTATTCTTATGCCCCTCGCTTGTTAACCACCAATTGAGAGCCTGCAGTCCGGGATCACTACTATAATTCCATGCCAGATTCTCCGCCCCGCCATTATATTCTGTGATATGTGTTCTAATTTTAGCGATACGATCATCGAATCCTTCATGACTCGGCTCAATACGGCCTGTTGCCATATCTTCGCTATGTTCGCGAGCAATTTCAGCAATAATATCACTCCATTCAAGTGCATGAACACCAATTGATTCACGATGATCATTAATAACTTCATGGGTACGCTGCTCGACATGAGCAAATTCTGCCGCTCGATCATCGGTATCATTAACAGCAATTTGAGCTAAATGTTCATTCGCTATCCCAAGACCAGCACCGCGCATAATGTCAAAAGCCGCTGAGCCGTCTTTCATATATGTCACTTCGCTTGTAATAGGGTCGACATAATATGCTTCGCCATGTTGCTCAACCTGCAAGAGAATATATCCACGCACATGATTAAGAATTGAAGCTTCCCCCCGTTGAACGCGCTCTAAATCAGCATCGGTGATTCCAAGTCCTAGAAATCGCATGATTTCATATGCATCATCGGGACGGCCAAGAAAATACCGGCGCTGATCTTTTGGGTAGATATACCAAGCCTCACCGTTCTCCTCGACCTGAAGCAAAATCCGACCACTCAAGTCACTTGAAAGCGATGCATGTGCAAAACCAGGTACACTAAAAAACATCAAAACAGACAATGAAATGATAAGAATATTCTTCATGTCACAATTATAACATCAAAAACAAAACGTTCGTCATTCCTGCGAAAGCAGGAATCCATCGCTCATCGTAATACACTGGGTCCCCCGCCTTCGCTCTCCGAGCTACGGCGGACAGGCACGGCTGGAATGACGCGAAGCTCCTAAAATCTCTCCAATCTCCTAAATCTCTTTTTTCTCCTTCCCCGACCGTACTAACTTTACTCACTTTTTTAACTTTCCCCGCTTTCCTTACTTTATTTCTTCTTACACAGTTTGCAATTTTTACACCAACCAAGAAGTTTAAACAGTGTGCCTACCGCCGCAATACCAACGACGATATAAATCCCGCGCTCTAACCATTCATATGAACCAAAAAGCTCGGTAACAAGATTATATTCAAAAGCACCTACCAAAAACCAATTGAGTCCACCGATCACGAGAACCCAGTCGCAAATCTGACAAAGCGAACATGTTGAGCAATTTTTCATATGATTACGATTATGATTAAGTTAATGTTAGTATATCAATCAAGAATTACTTAACGATAATTTATCCACTTATGAAAAAAACTACATGTAACGCTTTGCGGGGAGCTTGTGATGTAATTATCACAGGATCAACGCCAGAAGAAATGGGAAATAATTCAAAAAAACATGTTATGGAAATGGTTGCTGCGGGTGACCAGGCTCACCTTACCGCCATCGAAGACATGAAAAAGCTCAGTCCAGAGGAGCAGCAAAAATGGTATCAGGAGTTCTTAGCAAGTTTTGATTCACTACCTCAAGCCTAAAGCAACTAAATATGAAAATTGAAGCACAAACATTGATCAAATCAGATATTGAAACTGTTTTTGATGTTTTTACGGATTTAGAACATGCCGAAGAGCGTATTCAGGGAATCAAAAACATCGAAATCATCGATCCTCCTGCACAAATGCAGGTCGGTACGAAGTGGCGCGAAACACGCGTCATGTTTGGGAAGGAAGCGGATGAAACAATGTGGGTTACGGAATTAAATCCGAATAAAAATTATGTCGTCGAGGCCGAGTCGCACGGAACGCATTATCGCAGCGAGTATAATTTTGAGGAAACGGATGAAGGTATTTTGGTAAAAATGAGCTTTGAAGGAATCCCTCTTAGTTTTGCATCAAAATTAATGGGCTTTATGTTCATTTTCTTTGCAAAGTCTACAAAAAAGCTGCTCGAACAGGACATGAAGGATTTGAAGCAGTTCATTGAGAAATCCTAAGATCCAGCGAAGGGAGTTCCGAAGATTCCAACTGCTAATTCAGCCCAGATCAACATCAGAAGCAAGACAATAGTAAGTAAAGCGACTATTTTACCGATTTTCATATACTTAATTCTTCCGTAAAATGTTATCCATTGACTTCCCTTTCGCAAGTTCATCAATCAATTTGTCGAAATAGCGAATTTCACGCATAGTTTTTTCTTTTACATCCTCGACGCGTATACCACAAACGACACCTTTAATCAGTTTTCGATTAGGATTGAGTGCCGGAGCTCCTTTTATAAAGGTCTCAAAATCTGTTTCCTTTTTAAGCTGAGCTCCGAGTTGTTTTTTCGTATACCCCGTTAGCCAAAGAATAATTTCATCTACTTCCTTTTTGGTTCTTCCCTTCTTTTCAGCCTTGGTAATGTAATGAGGGTAAATACTAGCGAAGCTCATTTTGTAAACTGAATGCTTTTTTGGCATATACATCAAGTAATAATAGATCTCATCGGCTCCTCTATTAATTTTTTAAGTTTCCGTAAGTACTTGTAATCGAATGGATCAGTTAGATTGCCTCCTGCAACCCATTCATGATATGTAAGCTCTGTTTCATCAGGCGATAGCGTTCGGTAAGAATATCGGACATGGTAGCCAGAGTTTTTTCTCCGAAGAGTGAAGATATTATGCTCTTTCAGTTCAATAACAACATACTCATCCCATACCGATTCATCCGAAGTATTCCGGTAAACTGTGCCAATTTTTGGTGGAAACTCATTTGATTTTTCCTCTAATATTCCACAGATCCAAAGATGTGTATTAGCTGGATTGGTTGTGAATTCAAAAACTTCACTTATTGGTGCCTGAATGTTTATTATCAACTTAAGTTCATCCATACCGATCATTCAATTTGTTCAAATCTGAATCGCTATGCTGACATCTCAATCAACATATTCCACGCATCTCTAGGCTCAATGTCCTCTTCAAGTGCCATGTTATTTACAAGCTCTCCAAATTGATTCAATGCATTCACTGCTTCAAGCGATACCAGATCCGCGTCAATTTTATATTCTTTTACCCAAGCTTGAATTTCCTCTTCATATTTTTTCTTATAGTAAATCACATCGACATTTTGTATATGTACTTCTTTACCTAACAGCACGCCTTCCCCACCCCAATCAAGAATCTCTTCTCCTTCTATGGACAGACCTGCAATTGTTGCCTTTTGTTTTGCTTCATTTATACCAAAACTAACCTGATACTCATCAAACCAATGCAATACCTGATAGCCGTCATGCGGATTACCACGGCTCGCATAGACATTCCCAAGCTTCTTGTTCACATGTTTCTCTCTTATAACTTCTCCCGTTTGAATTGTAAGATTTCTTCTCGTTAGTTCACTACTTGAGAGTAAGCATTGTTGCTCACCAATCCCTGCAAGTGCCGCTGATCCTGTTGTATGACTGTAATCTGGTGCTCTATACCCACGATCAATTAAATTCACAATTTCATTCACCACACCTTGCTCTATAAACGTAAATTTTTCTATGAGAATATTGCGTTCAGGCATCAATACCCAATCACCATCTGGGTCATGGGATTGTAGTTGACCCATATAAGGATTATCTACGTTACGCCCTGTCGTTCTACCAGAAATAATACGAGAGTCCTGTACAAAACGTTCATGATAAAATTGAATATATTGAGATATAGCTGCAATTTGTTTTGAAGGCAATTCTCGACAATACGCATTTTTAAAAGCTTCGAAAGATGAAAAATTTGATAATAATTCCGGAGCCTTCTCTGACTCAAATTGGGATGCCAGATAGAGTTGATACATCAATTCGACAGGTTCAATGTTCTCCACATCTACACCATAAAATTGTTCTGTTGCATCGAATAATTCCTGCAGTTTTGTAACAAAATGTGACTCAAGCTGCTCAAGATTCACACTCTCGCGTTCAAGTAATTCATCAAGTGCAAGGTTAGGAAGTGCCTTGATTTCCGGAATGCGTTGATTTCGTAATTCCATGTTTTCACGAATCGATATATATGCCTCAGGAAGCATGTCTACTTGTTCCACTTGATACTCCAAACTCTTCTCCGCTACTTCGACAGATGGTTGCATCTTTTCTTTAAAAGGTTCTCTTTTCATATGATGTATATATTATCATGAACAAATGTTGGGTGACGACAAATACCTCGTACTATTTAAGCATCAACATCGAGCTCTAGGCCCGCGCTCGTCATTTTAAAACCTTTAATATTAACCTCTCCGGCATGTACTTTTTTATGGCAAGCCTTGCATAAAGGTACAAGATTGTATTTATGATCCTTGTGAAAATGCTTAATATGACCATGCTCATTGGCATTTTTTTGGGGGGCAATATGATGGATATCCGATATTATTCCACTACAAAGGGTACAACTTGTGGCATACAAATCGCTATTATAGGTATTAATCTGCTTGTTCGTTAACAATGTTAAATCATCTTCTTCTTGAGCAATTTGCTGACGGATTTTGGCAGCTAAAGCGAGGAATTTCTTGTCCATATGCAAAGATTCCGCAAACTCCAAACCATAGACACTGCTACCACTCCCGGCTTGTAATGTACGATCAAAAATCAATTTATCCGCTTGTTCATCGTAATGCACATGTAAATGCACACTCACCACTTGAGGTAGAGATTTCAACAGATCAATGTTATGCAGTTGATGTAGATGGGTGGTAAACATGAACAAAGATCCGATTTCCGAAAGACGCTGTATTGTCGCGGTTACAATAGCTAGAGCGGATAGTGTTTCTGTACCTCGACTGATTTCATCACCTAATATGAGACTTTGAGCCGTTGATCGATTAAAAATATTCTTCATTTCCATCATTTCCACCGCAAAAGAAGATAGTCCTTTTTCAAAGTTATCCCTTGCAATAATGCGAGTGAAGATTTCGTGGAAAAGAGTGAATCTCATTTGTTTGGCTGGAACATAAAAACCGCTCTGAGCCAAAATGACACAAATACCCAAGCTTTTCATGAGCGAAGACTTACCGCTCGAGTTAATTCCATATAATAAAACTCCACGCGTATCTTCATCCGTCATCTGCGCCATGGTGCAAGAAGCAATTGACGCTTCCTGCAATGACTTGTCGCCCATCACTACGTCATTTGGAACATAAATCCCATTTTCTTCACGAGCTTCCACCAGTGGATGTCTAACCTCTAATAATTCTAAATACGACGTTTGCTCATGGCTCGTAATTATTTGCGGGCGAACTAAATTATGCAGCAAAGAAGATTTGATATTCGAAAGGGCTACATCAATCTTTCCAATCGTCGTGATGAGCGTATTCATCAACTCAGAATATTGTGTATCGAGTCGCTCTAATTCAGTATGGAAAAAATTACGGACTAATGCAGAGATCTTTTTATTCAAGAGCGTAATTTGTTCAGAAATATCACCAATAATTTTTGCTGTGATTTTAACATTGCCCGTTTGAATCTTTACCGTGAAATCGTTCAGTGCATACACCGTGCCATCAATCGAAACAAAGCTATCAGATAACATTTGTTCAATTAAAAAGTACCTGCTTTTTGTGATTGAAATATGATGTCCTTCCTTTTCAAGATGCTTAATCACGACATAATCTCGTTCAGGTTTGCCGGTTTGTTGTTCAATCAAGTGGACAAATTCAGTCCTAATTGTTTCCAATTTCTCCTGAAGTTCATTCTTTTGCTTGATAAGACTATCGATCTCAGCATTAAATCCAGCTTGAAAAAAACTTTGACTAATTTCACCTTGTGAGTACTTGCTGGTTTCATCCAAATTGAAAATTGCTTCCAAATCAAGAATAGCTTTTTCGAGTAGTGGCTGCTGCTCGACAAGTTCCGGTAGAATCGACGAACCGTCAATACTGGCCAAATGCATTAAGATGCTTTTACTCGCAATCAAAGAATCATAGAGAAAATTGATTTCAAAAGGATGCAGGCGACCAAGCTGAATACGACGTTTTAAGCGATCAATATCATAAATATGTTTCAGTTCCGCATCGATTTCTGCATAGATAAAAATTAGCGCATCGGAAAGATCATAACGAGCTTCAAGCTCCGTTTGGTCAATGATTGGATTCATGAGCCGTTCCCTGAATAGGCGGCGACCAAGGCTGGTACGAGTATTATCGAAAAAACTTAATACGGTCTGTTCATTTGGGTTAGATGAAATAATATTGAGTTGCTCGAGTGGATTATTGCCCAAATATAGGAAGTTTTTGTCATTAATATGCTGTGGTTCGATAATATTTTTTACCACTTCCCTGTCATGCTCAATAATAAATTCAAGCAAAATTGCCAAAGCTTCCGCTGCCAAAGGTTTTTTCTCTAGGTTTAAATACTCAATCGACGACAAAAACGATTTAATTTCATAGCAATGTTTAAATAATTCATTCTGATAGCTAATAGATAAACGTTTATTGTCAGTATGAACATTCAGACTCTCCGATAGCTCCAGATATTGCTGAACAGTTTCTGGAACAAGATCCTTACCTCCACATGTTAGGAGAACTTCATTTGGTTCATGTGATTTAAGTAAAGAAAAAAGCTGGTCTAATGCATACGTGGAGTCCTCCTGAGTGCTGTGGATTTCAAAAACTGAAGTTCTACCAGTGGTAACGTCAATTGCTGCATAGCCAACCGAGTAATTGTCCTTATGCTTCTCAACAATTAAAGAAGTGGTGAAATTGTCATCATTATTGAGAGTATATTCAAAGTTAACACCGGGAGATAAAATATTGTCCAAGTAACGTGTTACATTTGGTGGTGCGCCTTTTTGCTTGATAATGACAATCGTGTATTTATTTTCGCGAATCAGTTTTTGAACATAGCGATCGAATGTGGCCGTAGGAAAACCAGCCATAAGTGGATTTTTGACATTGTTTTCCTGAATGTTTTTATTCTTTCGCGTTAATTGAATATTCAAAATTTCAGCAATTTCTTTTGGTTTACCAATTTGCTTCGTCGCATTATCAACTCCGTAAATTTCAAAAAATGACCCGATTTCCATCAGCACAACTGTGTCAGTTCCATACTTTGCTTCGAACAGCTCTTGTAGCTGTAAATAGATGGCAATCAACGATTGATTCGTGTCATCGAGTAACTCCTGAACACGTGCTTGCATACCCATAATGCTCTGCATTTTATCAGCTCTCACAATAAAATCTAGTAAATAGTAAACATAAAAACCAACCTTACGGTTGATTCTTTGCTGGCTCTGGGGGTGATATATAGCCTCGCTCTATACAAACCTTCGGTTTGACCGCTCGGCAGGATCCCACCCCAGCATCTGTTCCATGAATACCTAGAACATCTGCACAGCCTGACGGCTGTTAAGCCAAAAGAAAACAACCCTGACGGGTTGCATTCTTTTGGCTCCCCGTGTTACATGATTACCGAACTGGTGGATGTGTATCAGATGGTGCAAAAAAGTATGAACCGGATTAATGGTTGATCTTTTGTGTCGAATGTAAGCGTGTAAATGATGTCAGAACATTTAAGAACTATAGGGGGTGACCCCCATCCCATGGCCTGGATATAACTTATTGTTACGCTCACCGGTTAAAATACAACAATCAACAACCTGAACCCGCTGTTATTTGCGATAGGTCAGGCAAATTATAGTGATCCTTTTTATTCTGTATATATTAAAAACCTCCGTAGCTCAGTTGGAGCAATGGAGGTTACGACCCTGTCGTCGGCAGGATCAGATGAGTTTACGCAGATTTGCGCCTACGGGCATCGAAAATGGCGTCGATCACCGCATCTGTCTTTGGACGGCGGTGTGAGTAAATCTCGTCAGCCATCTCTGGGACCTTGTTTGCTAGGCGCTGAAGATCGTCTTCTTTCAAAGTGAA
This sequence comes from uncultured Gammaproteobacteria bacterium, assembly GCA_964344415.1. Taxonomy (GTDB): domain Bacteria; phylum Patescibacteriota; class Patescibacteriia; order UBA9934; family UBA9934; genus CAYFMS01. The sequence continues at coordinate 243,614 of CAYFMS010000002.1, forward strand.
ACGTTCGATCAGGCACCGAACAGCTTCTTCCATTCGGACCTGTGTGCGTATGCATAGCCACAGGGCGCGTTCGCTTGCGATGTTCAGATCTATGAGACTTGCTGCTTGTTTACGGTATTCAAGACTGCGTCCAAAGTCGAGAATTTCAGCAAGACAATCCGGATCCGTGCAGTTACGCCGAAGCAACTCTTCGCTAGCAATGTCGCTAAATCCGCTTAACACGGTAGTAGACAAGACCACGTCACTTGGATCAAGAGAGAGAAAGGTCTGCCACAGCATTTCATCGAGCTCTCGTACTTTACGAAACCACTTTGCAAAAACGACAGGGTCATCGCAACCGTTGAAGAGCTTCTGTTTGGCGTCTTCACGGAGCTCTTCGCTCATATTACCGATCCAAAGAAGTTGATCTTCGCTGAAGTTGTGGTCACGCAGAAACCGACGCGCTCGATCCAGTAGCTCCGGAACCCTTGCGATATCCTTTAGCTCGTACATCCCGATCCCCCTGACTTCTAGTATCTGCCAGGCCTGTTCCCTGAATTCTGGACAGTGTATCGCCACACGAGTCAGGTGCGTGAGGTCTACTACATCAAGCTTGAGCTGTTTCCATGCACGTCCACGCAGGTCTGTAAAATGTCTCATGATCTGCGTGACTGCCCAGTTACAGCGAAGTCGACGCGGATCGGCCCTGCCGAGCAACCAATTCGTGAAACGTTCCCACAACGTAAGCTCGAGATCCTCGAGGTAGTCGAGAACCGCTTCGGCAATGGATCGCGTGCTCGGCAGATCGTTGTCAATGGAAATCGCTAGATCGGTGCCGTTCATATCCGCCGCCATCAGTTGCGCCGCGTGTTGACGGAACAGCGAGCATCCTCGCACCACATCTCTCAGCGTATGACAGTTGATACCTTGAATCAAGGTTAATCGCCAGGCTTCCCGACAAATGTGTTCAGGAACATCGTCCCGAACGAAGTAGCTGTAGTGCCAGTTCTTGGCTCCAGGTTCGCTGTTGAGTAGCGCAGTCCAGAGTTCCTCTGCTGTTTGTTCGTCCATTCGGCCTCCAAAAGAGCATTGTAAAATTTTTAATTCGTGTGAGTATTTTGAACGCTCAACGAATAAATTATAGCAAGAATATACTTATGTCAATAAAAGGTCAGGCTTAGCACAGCCAAATAAAAATCCTCCGCACAAGACGGTGAATTTTTATTGGCTCCCAACATTACGTGTTTACCGAACTGGTGAGTATCTACCAAGCGGTGAAGTTGAGCATGCCACGCATTCAAAGCTGTATGTTCGCTATTTCGCAATAAGATGTTTATCAAACCCTTGATCAACAAGATGCTGGTAGGCCTCTAATACGTTGTCTGGTATTTCTTGCGAGATCTGGAACCCCTTATCAGGGTATTCGATGATTCTTTGAAGATCGCCAACCATAATGTTTACAAAAGCATCTGTATCAATCGATCCATCATCATAGTCTTCAAAGTTCAGCTCTGGAGATGCAAGAATCAATTCTTTCTCAGGCCAATGCACTTTTCCAGTTGCATACGCACGGCGCTCCATATACGGCTTCGTGACAATAATCGCACTTGAAAATTCGATGCCTTTTTCTGTGAGCAGCTCACCACTCAGTTTGAAGTTGTCGCCAGTATTTCGCGCTTCTTTCTCAAGAATGATGCTGTCATCCGGAACTCCCGCCTTTATCATCACATCAGCAAACTCTTCCGCCTCAGTTCGTTTCCATCCAGTATCAAGTAGGTCGCCAATGTGAGCCATGCCACCAGAAACGACTACTATGGGTGCTAAACCTTTTTTGAACAAATCAGCAGCATACTCTGCTACACGGATATCGTGACTACCTAAAACAAGGATAATGTCAGCCTTCTCAAGCAACTGATTGAGTTGATGATATTTGTAGAGCAATTTCGCGCTTTCCGCTATATCCATACTAGAAATCTTCTTTGAAGTCTGCTTGAATCGAGAGTTCCTCTCCCTTTTTTATATCTCTCAAAGCAACATCAGCATCTAGCTCGTAGTCCACGTATACATTCGGGTCTTCGTATCGATTTACGTGTCGTTCTGGGTCTGGGTAGTAATAAATGATTCCATATCTTTTGTGTGTAAAGTGTTTCTCAGACGCAGGAAGATTCTTGAACTCTTCTTCCGTGAGAGTCTTCAAATTGTACTGAATCACCACTTCACCCTTCTTGAAATCTCGAAACGCAAATACACCAAGCCCATCATTGAATTGACCAATGCCAGACTCCCTAATTTCAACATCTCCGAAAATTTGTTTATTCATAGTACTGGTTAGTATATCAACTACTTGAGAGAGAAAAATCCTTGTACATAAGGTCACATAAACAATCATGAAGCCTATTCATATTCTCAACATCCTCTCTGGTGAATGTATGGTTAGGAGAAAGTGATGCACCGTGAACAAGGCCCTTGTTATTTCTTAGATGATTCCATGCATGTACATGGCTTAAATAATATCCAAATCCTTTTCCAAGACTCTTTAAAAACTCCTGCACCCTATCCTTTGTTACACCTTTGTTATTTATATTTCCGGGCGTCAACTTTCTTTTTAAAGCTTTTTTCTGTGAGTCAGACAAACCCAACTCCTCAATCTGTAAGACCGTATTTTCTATAATGCTATTCAACTTACTCCAATTAGCACTTTCTTTTCTTTTATCGACAATGGAGGTTTTTACACTTTCTGTTTTAGATAAATGCTCTATTAGAGCATACTCACTCATAAATCTAACATCAGCAATTGCAAGGGTATTGATTTGAAGCATTGGGAGTAGCATTTTTCTAAAAAAATGACTCTCTTTTAGTCGGGCTAGTCCGTGCTCAATGGTCGCTACAGGATGAGCGAATAGATGTTTTCTATTTCTATTGATTTGACAACCTCCTCCTAGGTTGAAATTTTTTGGAATAGCAGAGAATGGAAAATCATTGTTATGAAATAAAATGGTCACATTATCAGCCAGTAAATATGATAGTACGAGTGAGATTCTCCATAGTAAATCCTTATCTTCATCCTCTAATGTTACAGTCAGAACTAATGTGTTGTACCGAACAAGCTGCAGCTCAAGCTCTCCCTTAAAGATATTAAAGGTGAACTGCGTTCCGGTGTTAAGCACTTCTTTCTGCTTGCTTGGAATACTACCTAACTCATATTTCATTTTCAGCAACTTACCAGTCTCCTCAAGATAAATCTGTCGCTCTCTGTGTAGATTGAACAAGTTGCGCACCTCGGGCATACAAGTTTACAAGCACTATACTGCTTGATGGTTTGATGAATACTTATCTGTCAGCAAAGTAACAGCACCTTCATTGAAGAAGAAATACAAGTTTCCGTTTGAACGTGTAGAGAATACCTTTCCGAGGTACTCCTGTTTATTATCAATCGTGTTGTAGCGTAAACCTCCGGCGTATGAAGAATATTGAGAAGCAATATCCGTACCCTGTTTCTCTGATTCTGATGCTTTTGACAGCACAATAGCACCAACCTCTCCCGTTAAATCAAAAAGAGATTTAGGAAATCCAGATTTATGGCCGTGATGAGGTGCCACCAGAATGTCTAAGCCATTTTTCATTGTTCTAATAAAATCCTTGTCATTGGCTGCAAGCCAGTCCCATCCAGCCTGCTCAAGGTCACCACCAAATAGAATACGAACGTTTCCATACCTCACGTACCTCAAGATGCTAGAGTTATTTTTCTGTTTATCATTGAGCTCCGAATTGCTCTTAACCTGATGCATTGGGATGAGGAAGACTCTGTTTTCGTGAAATCCCCAGCCGTCGAACTTAATTGAGGCACCTCGATATCGTAAATCGATATGGTTTTTATATTCGTCATGAATATTTTCACCAACATCAAATGATTCATGTCGTCTACGGTGAACGAGGTAAGGCGACAATTTTTCAGAAACCTTTTTCGCATTCTTTACATGGTCATCATCTGGATGGGTAACGTGCAGTAGCGTTAGGTCGTACCCATTATAACTTTTCATTTTCAAAAAACTGTCCTTCAAGTGAAGCACTCGGTCTACGGGGCAATCCTTTTCCGCGTTACTTCCACAATCAATCATCATGCTATATCCGTTTGGACAAACACATAGATTGCATGCAGCGTTATTTACATCAAAGACAACTAATTTTGCACTCATATCTTTCTCTTTAAATTCAACTGAATAATTTTGTGTACCAATCCTCTTGCAACTCCACGGGCTCTCCAGAGAAAAATTAGTGCTATAGCGAAAGCAATGACGCTTAGTTCTCGATAATCCTGAGTAAATAAAAGCAAGCCAACAAGCAAGAAGACGAGGAAGATTACGCGACAAAAAAGATACGAAGCGTTCGACTGAACTATTTCTGAAGTGCTGGAAACCTTGCTATATAGCCTCCAAAATATGCTCTGTGACAAATCGTCAGCCTGCTTTGTATCATCGCCCTTAAAGATGAGAGGAATATCTGAATACTCTCGGTCAATCAAAGCTCTTTCGTTTGTATTAAGGTCAAGCAACTTCAACAACTCTTCACGTTTGTAATCACTCTTGAGTACAGGGTTCTGCTTATATAAAAAGACCTTGGAAGGCCTTCTCATGCGAAAGAAAATATCAACAAAAAATTCAAGGGAGTGGGCAAGTGTTTGTAAAACTTCGCCGGCAATAAAAGCGGCACAAAAGAATAGGAAAGTATAAAGAAAGTCTAAGTCCTGATTAAAGTACACGGAAAACGTTTCGCTATATAGTGCCAGTGCCACTCCTAGCAGGAGACCGCCCGGCATAACTCTAATCATTAAGTCTTCAAAACTGAATTTGTCCAACATATTTAATCTAATTTTGGTAATACTGCTTGTACGACTCCTTGAATGCTATTAAAGGGGTCAGGTCTCACGTCGTTCGTGAACGACGTGAGGTCGTTTATTGTCGCTTTTTTTGTAAAATAAAGTCATGGCACGACCTCCTAGAATAGAATATAACGGAGCTCTCTATCATGCAATGTCGCGTGGACTGTCCTACCTCCTTCAAAGTAAAATAAAAACAATCCCTGATGGGATTATTTTTATTTGGCTCTGGGGGTGATATATAGCCTCGCTCTATACAAACCTTTGGTTTGACCGCTCGGCAGGATCCCACCCCAGCATCTGTTCCATAAATACCCAGAACATCTGCACAGCCTGACGGCTGTTAAGCCAAAAGAAAACAACCCTGACGGGTTGCATTCTTTTGGCTCTGGGGGTGGGATTCGAACCCACGACCAATTGGTTACACGTAATCCTATAGTTTCCTATAAGCATGGACTATATCATCATCCTTCTCAATGAGTGAGGATGCGAGGCGCTTCGAGTCTTGCGACCCTACTCCATAAAGGATAGTCTCTGAACCGGCCTTCGCCAAGGCTTCGTCCGACAGGTCTTCCTGCTCGGTCCTTGATGAAGGATTGGCTGCTGATTGCCATATTCTTTCGAATGAAGGTTTCCAGCAATTCACCTCGTTTTCATTCCACTGTTTCCAGTGGAAGCTGCGTTAGGCGCTCGATTGAGCTGTGCCACAGCCAACTGCTCTGCCACTGAGCTACCCCAGATTATTATCTCGTATTCGTTTTAGAAACTCTTTTCCGTAGCCCGATTTTAGGTATCTTTCCCTTGCTCGCGCCGAGGGTCTATCAGTTACCTGTTCGGTGTACAGCAGAGTCCATGGTCGGTAGGCTTTCGTAGAAGAAACCCTACCAGCGTTGTGCTCCGATATTCTACGTTCGATATTTCCTGAAAAGCCCACATAAATTCTACCATCATGTTGACTTGCAATTGCGTAAACGTGATACATATTTTGTTAACTGCTCCCTGCCTGCCGGCAGGCAGGTGCCACTGAGCTACCCCAGAATTTCAAATTGTGAACATTTTTCAAAAGAACGGTGACGAAATGGTATCATGCATTTTAGTAATCGTCAATAATTTATTCTATGAAAAAGAAAAAAGCTTTTCTTCAATTGGCGGGTTCCATATTCGCCACTGTTGCCCTGCTCCATGCACTCCGCGTAGGCATGGAATGGGACGTTATTCTTGATTCTTATGAATTGCCTCCCGCGCTGAGTTTGTTAACAGCAGGTGTGGCAGGGACACTTGCTTATGCATTGTTTTACTATTCAAATCATAAAAAATAAGTATGAATGAATCATTATTACTAGCTCAATTTATAGGTCCCGTCATGATTATCGGCGGACTGTCAATGCTCGCGAATCGACAATTCTATGTAGATCTCGGAAAGCGAATTCACAAAAGCCCCGTAGCTGTCATGTTCATGAGTTACATTGAACTTATCCTCGGTATTGGAATCGTTCTCCATCACACCACATGGGCAACTGCGCCAGAAGTCATTGTGAGCATTGTTGGTTGGGGCGCAATACTCGAAGCAATTCTCCTTCTCTTCATGACGAAGAATTATGAAAAGCTCATTGTTCGATTCACAAAGCCAGCTGTACTTCCATATGCAGCAATTGCTGCTCTCATTTTGGGAGTGTATATGACTTGGTTCGGTTTCTTCGCATAATATGAATTCAAAGTTATTTTTAAAGATCCTCGTATGCACGGGGATCTTTTTAATCTCGACGCATATAATCGGTCAATGGATGTTCCTACATGCCGTCATTCCAGATTTCTGGTCAGATGTTATTTTGCGATTCAATGTAGATCACGAGGCCAGCATTCCAACTTGGTTTGCGCAAACAATACTTCTCATTCTTTCCGTTCTGGGATTCGGCCTGTCTGGTACTGATAAAAAACGGAAAGGATCTTGGATGCTATTTGGTGCATTATTTTTATACCTCAGCATCGACGAGGGGTCGGAAATACATGAATTAGCCATCGAGCCATTCCAGCATGCATTCGATATTTCAAGCGGCCCGCTTTTCTTTGCTTGGGTTATCCCTGCAATTGGATTACTCGCTCTACTCGCAATTATTTTCTGGAAATTTTTCTGGTCACTTCCAAAAAAGACAAGGTTATTACTTATACTATCAGCAGTACTCTTTCTCAGCGGAGCAATTATCATGGAAATGATTTCAGGGAATTATTGGCAAGCGCATGATTTTCAATACGACTTTACCTATCGAATCATGAATGCTATCGAGGAAGGCTTCGAATTTTCTGGCGTTATTCTTGCCATTTATGCCCTAATGAGCTATAAGGAGTCCTTAACATCATCAAAATGAAAAGGATACCTGTTACGGTTTTAACCGGATTTCTTGGCGCCGGAAAAACGACATTACTTAATCATATTCTGAATGCGAGCGATGAAAAAATCGCCGTTATTGTTAATGAATTTGGAGATATTTCGATCGATGACCGGCTTCTTTTGCGAAGTGATGAAGAAGTGATCGAGCTTGCGACAGGCTCTATTTGCTGCGCCGTAAAAAATGACGTTGTAAAGGTTCTTACACGACTGGCTGATAATAAAAATCAGAAATTTGATCGTGTCGTCATTGAAACGACAGGACTGGCTAATCCTGCCCCACTTATTGAGGCATTTGAATCGAAACCAGGACTCCGACCATTCAATGTCGAGCATATCGTGACGCTTACAGATAGCTATCATATTCTTGAACAAATCGACCGAACACCAGAGGCACGCGAGCAGATCGCATTAGCGGACACGGTTATTCTGAATAAAATTGACCTCTGTCCGGATGTCGATGCTGTTCGTGACATTGTTTTACGCATTAATCCTCTTGCGAAAATTATTGAAACGAATCAAAGCAAGGTAGAATTACAAGCTATTCTTTCAACTGCTGAGTTCCCAGAAATACGACATCATGCACATGACCATGATTCGCATCATCACGATTCGGAACTTCAGACATTCTCATTATCTGAATCAAGACCACTTAGCTTAGACAAAGTTTCTCATTGGATCGCCGAGCACATTATTCTCAATGGAGAAAATCTGCTCCGATACAAAGGCATTCTCAACATCGACGGAATGAATGAGCGCTTTGTATTTCAGGGACTGCATATGCATTTTTCGAATACAAAAGATCGACCTTGGCATGAAAATGAAGAGCGGATCAGTGAAGTTGTCATCATCGGGAAAAATCTAGACCAAAAAGAATTCGAGGACTCATTCAGAGAATTAGCCGCGTAAAACGATATAAATGATATACACGATGTACAGAAGGAGGAATCCAGCTCCTTCGAATCTTGAAATTCCAGTTGATGTGAATTTGTCTTTTGAATATTGGTCAACGAATATCGTGAAGAAGAGGATGATCATTGCAATAAATGCAAATAAACTATCCCAAACAACATCTGTTCCCACCTGAAGTGGACTCGGTGAAATAGTTGCCGTAATTCCAACCACCATTAAAATATTAAAAACATTTGACCCAATAATTCCCCCAACAGCCATATCCATTTCACCCTTCTTCGCTGCGACGAGTGATGAAACAAGCTCTGGCAGAGATGTACCGATGGCGATGACCGAAACAGCGATAAGCCCCTCAGATATCCCAATAGCTAATGCTATTGATGTTGCGCTGTCAACGGTTAATCGGGCTCCGATCATCAATCCAAGAAGTCCCATGATTGTCATCCCAATGGCAATCCAGGTTTTTCTCTTGGGTTTTTCCAGTTTTTTCTTTGAAACCTGCCTTGCAGAAAGCACCAAATAATACATGAACACCGCGAAGAATCCGAGAAGCGCAATTCCATCCATCCGTGAAAGTTCAAAATGCTCTGCTTGTGAAATGAGTGGGTCCAGCAAGAATAGCATCATCATGACGCCCGCGAGCAACATGAATGGCATTTCTTTCACTACGGTTCTGCTTCGCACGGGAATATGCGAAATCAGTGCAGATGCACCTAGAATCAACAAAATATTCGCGATATTAGATCCGTTGATATTCCCAAGAGCTAATTCCGCGCTTCCCTGCAGAGCTGATAAAATATTGACCACTAATTCAGGAGCAGATGTTCCAAATGCAACAATAGTGAGCCCAATAACAATTGGAGAGATTTTGAATCGCTTTGCGATCTCGCTCCCCCCTTCGACTAAATAATCAGCACCTTTTACAAGGAGCATAAGCCCCGCAACGAGAAACAAAATTTGAGTCGGCATACTCAGCTAATTATACCACCTTCCACCGTCATCTCGAGCCCTGCCTGCCGGCAGGCAGGGAATGCGCCTGCACGACGTAGCTCTGAGAGCGAAGGCGGGAGGGGTCTCTAGTTTTTCTTCTTACTTTTCTTTAAAGAAAAGTAAGCAAAAGAACGCCGCCAGTGCTCGCTTTGTCACATGCATAGAGCGTCATCGCTCGGGCAAAACAGAGAGTAGGAATGTCTTTATTTTTCTTAGTGCAATGATGCGTTCATTCCTATCGGCTGTTTTGCAATTCCTCGCTCCTGCCGCATGCAATGTGACAGTCTCACAGGTGGCGGCAGATTCGTGCAGCGAAATCCTGAGCCTGTCGAAGGATCTCTTCAAACCGTTCAGTATCCGACATGACGGTTGCTAATGGATCCCAGCTCGGAGGCCGGAATGGCGAATTATGAAAGAGGCATGGTGAGGCATTTGCATGCGCCTCCGCCCTTGATAAATTCCGACATTTCAACTTGATGCACAGTATATCCCCTCTGCTCAAGCTCTTCTGTTATATCCTCAGCACCGGCAGGCATCACGATGTCATTTCCGAGTACGAAACTATTGCAGGCAAACTTCAGCGCATCTTCATCCGAAACCTCGATCACCGTATCAAACTCTTCTTTTATCTTAGCAAGCGATTCAGACTCAATGGCTGCAGGGTAACAAATAGCAAGATCTTCCGTGATAGGACAAAAACAGGTGTCCAGATGATAAAAACGATCATCCGTCAGCCCTATAGATATCAACTCAACCTTACTCACTTCATTCAAGTATTTTCCAATTTCATTATGCGCTTCACGATCTGTTCGAAAACCATACCCGCAAAACAATCGATTTCCCGACCATAAAGAATCACCATGCCCTTCAAATTTCAAATCTGGTGAAAGCTCCCTAATTTCATAGCCAGCACCACGAAACCAGTCGATGATATGTGGCCTTTCACCCTGGCGTTCAGGAAATGCAAAGTTAGATGGAATAAATACATTACCAAGCTTCACACCAACGTCGACATAAACCATATCTGGCTGATCCGGCTGAGGATGCATAAGCTCGATCTTCATTCCAAGCCCTTTATATACCTCCGTGAGGTCCTTCCATTGCTGTGATTTATCTCCCGATGCTTTGTGATGAATATCCATCCACGGATTAATCGAATACTCAATATCAAAATAATCCGGAGGGCACATTAATACTTTTGTCATAGATTTTGCGAGTAGAATACACCGTTGAGATAGCATTGTATAGCCATTCTGCTTGCATCAAAATGAGGCTCAGGCAATTCTCGTGGATTCACCCATTCCCATGACTCACATTTTTCTGGTTCGCAAACAATTGGGGCTTCGCTCGGCGCATCCGCTACAAGCACAATGGAGATTGAGTGAAAGCCTTCATCCTCGTATGTTTCAAGGTTATTCGTGCAGGCAATAACTTTTGGATTTACAGATAATCCCGTTTCTTCCATAATTTCGCGTGCAGCTCCTTCTTCGAAACTCTCACCCATTTCAAGACCTCCTCCCGGAATTGAAAAATAAGGAGCATGACTCCCCTTCCTTTTTCCAACAAGTATTTTTCCCTCCTGATTCACTAAAATCACTCCAAGTCCAACAACGGGTTTACTCATACTGTTTCTTCATTTTTTTTACAGAGTTTTTGATGAGCTTTTTCAACTGTGGAATCGATACATCTTCAAGCTTTTTGATGTACAGGCAGGATTTTCCTGTTTTGTATTTTCCAAGATTTTTCATCGTTTCTTTATCTTCTTCAAACCCAGTCATAATGTAAACGGTCGAAAATTGCGCACGAGGTGAAAAGGCAGTCACAGGCCAATCACCTTCACGACCGCTTGCATATTTATAGGTATAAGTCCCGAAACCTACAATTGAATCTCCCCACATAACCGGCTTCTCTTTCGTCACCGATTCAAATATTTCAAGTAATGCAAAAGCATCTTCCTTACGTTTTTCATTTTTGATAGATGAAAGAAACTTTTTAACACTCCTTTTATTCGGCCTTGTTTTCATATTCTTTGTAAGGATATTCAACTTTGTGAAATTTTGCGAGGGTAGAATAGATAATCAGCTCCACAATTCCAAGAGTAATTCCGAAAATGGCGCCAATAATCGGCATTCCAATAAGAGCGCCAAAAGCCAATAATGTTCCTTGATTTATCCCCGTTGTTGCAAGATCTGCGATCAAGCCTCCAACAGAATAAAATATGCCAGCCAGCAGACCAAGAACCGTAAAAGTGATCGCATGGAATTTTATGATTGAGAAATGCTTCATATGCGTACATTATATCGCATATGATCGCAGGTTCTCATACTGTTTCAATTTTGTATGTTAAAACCCCTAACGTAGTCCATATCATTCTGTAATTATGGAAATATATTTGGACGAAGTGGGGTGGCGGAGAGGACCCGCCTTCGCTCTTCCCCCTTCGCTCGACTAGCCGGGCTTCGGAGGGACATGTCGAGCTACGGCGGGCAGGCAGGATTGAACCCATGATCGCAGGTTCTAATCCCGTATTCAAGCAATCCGACATAGCCTGACCAAAGTCAGGCGACGGCGGATGGCGGAGAGGACAGGATTCGAACCTGCGAGGGCTTGCACCCAACACCCTTTCCAGGGGTGCGCCTTAAACCGCTCGGCCACCTCTCCATGTTAATCTTCCAATTTTCGCTGCACTTGCCTCCGACCTGTTTGTAAAACATCTTCGTAAAACAATCAAGTTTAAGGTGACATCGTAATCCCAGCCGTGCCTGCCCGCCGTAGCCGCAAGGCGAAGGCGGGAGCTGGGATCCACTCGACAAACAGGGGATTCCGGGTCAAGCCCGGAATGACGGGCGGTAAACTCCGTTAAATTCTAAAAACTCGTTTAAACCCCGGCACGAAAGTAATCTCTCCAATCTCATAAATCTCCTTTATCACCTTCGCATCTCTAAACCCTACCCCCTACACCCTAGCTAAGCTATAATGAAAGTATGAAGCTTATATATAGAGAAAATGACCTGATCAATCCACTTCCCGTCCTTCGCAAGGCGGGATATTCACATTTTACCGATCCAAAAACAAAAAAAGAAAGCTATGTCCTGAGAACAGGACCAGATTATTATCCTCGATTTCATTTATATATCGTTCAAAGAAACGATGAAAAAACGGAGCTTGATTTACATCTCGACCAGAAAAAACCACAATATGCTGGTGCACATGCCCACAATGCCGAGTATGATGGCCCAACGGTTGAAAAGGAAATGAGACGCATCGCGCAGTGGGTATTGAAAGAGCGTCGATCATATCCGCTCAATACCCATCAAGTATTACAAGCACCCGAGCCAAAACCTAGTGAGGATAGACAAACAAGTCCGAAACAATTTGGCGGGATTTTCTAAAATAAAAAGACCCGTTTATAACGAGTCTTTTTTGTTTAAACTATTCCGCAAGCAAACTGTCGATGATTTGAGAGAAGTTGCTATATGGCACTGCTCCAGAAATCAATTGGCCATTTACGAATGTTGCTGGTGTTCCACTTGCTCCCGCCGCTTGTGCTGAAGCCAGATCTTCCGCTACATCCGTCGCATGATCCTGATTTTCAAGACAATTCTCGAATTTATTTGTATTCAGGCCAAGATCCGCCGCCAGTTGTGAGTAAAGCGCAGATCCTAGATTCGTTTGATTTTCAAATAATGCATCAGAATACTCCCAGAATTTCCCCTGGTCAGCCGCACATTCTGACGCAAGAGCTGCAGGAGTTGCTTCAGGATGGAATGAAAGCGGTAAATGACGATACACCCAAGCAACATCATCACCATAATCTTCTACAATTTGAACAAGCGTAGGATGATGACGACTGCAGAATGGACATTCGAAGTCAGAATACTCAACGAGAATAACTTTGGCCTTATCGAGATCACCTCGAATATGATCATCATCTGTCACAGGAGCTAGCACTACCGCTGATCCTCCGTCATCAGGAATGGTGTCATCGACAACCGTTCCTCCTGGCGCATTATCTCCACCCTTCTTCGCAGAAGGTGCTGCACCAGACATGCTTGAAAATAGAAGCGCAAGTGCAATACCTGCCACGAGTCCAAAAGCGAATATTCCATTCGGACTTCCTTCAAAAAATCCCTTTTTTTCCATAATTAATGCTTATTGATTGAAAATGGCTGCCAAAATTGTTTTTGTTTCCTTCCCCTCATTTTGAACGCGACCCATAGCCCTGCGACGAATAGACAGGCAGCCAAATATTGCCCAGGGGTTAGTCCAGCGTATTTTACCTCATTTATACGGTAAAAGTCGAGAATAAACCTCACAATGCCATACCAGATCATGAATACTGATATGTATATTCCAAGTGGGCGCTTCTTTCTTGCGAGCCAGAAAAAGACAATTGCCATTGCAAGTCCATTCAATGAAAGATAGAGCCCATGATCATGGCGGATGACGCCATCCGGGTACTCCACGCCAAGTGCGAAGTCTGTTGCCGTCCCTGGGTGGTCATGAATGAGAAAGCATCCAATTCTGCCAATCCACAAACCAATTGGAAGTCCAAACAGCGATGCTTCAGCGTATCGGAACACGTCTACTTTTTTCTTTTTTAGATAGAGAATCGCTGTAATCAATGCTCCAATCAGACCACCGAATACGGACATGCCCCCATTCCAAATTGCAAAAATCGCAGCAGGATTTTCTAAAACTTCACTCGCATCATAAAAGAAAATATATCCAAGACGTCCACCAATAATGCCCGCGAGAATCACCCAAATAAGCAAATCGTAAATGATTTTTTCCTTCAGACCTTGCGATTTTGCAAAACGAGCTGAAACAAATCCACCGATGATAAATCCGAGCGCAACAAAAAGACCCCAGACATATAATGTCAGAGGTCCTATGTGGAATTGCGTCCATTCAACATATGGAATCATAGCTTGGGCGCATTCTCGTGATGCCTTGTTATAGATTGGAATGCATGCGCAGCCCGAAGGACAACGTCATCACCATCCGCCGGCCCCATAATTTGCAACCCAATTGGTAGTCCTGAATCCGTCAGACCGCATGGGATGGAAATCGCTGGAATTCCAGCTATATTCGCTGTTGTCGTAAAGATATCAGCCAAATACATTTCTAGTGGATCTTCTGATTTCTCTCCCAACTTCCAAGCCGGACTTGGTGTCGTTGGCGTTACGATGACATCAACATTCTCAAATGCTTCATTCATTTCCTTCTGAATGACAGTGCGAACCGCCTGCGCCTTTTTATAGTACGCATCATAATAGCCAGCCGACAAAATATATGTCCCCAAAATAATTCTTCGCTTCACTTCCGTTCCAAGGCCTGTACCGCGCGCTTGCTTATAACTTTCAAGAAGAGGCCCCGCTGCACGATCGCCGTATCGCATGCCATCGAATCGAGCCAAATTCGAGCTCACCTCCGCTGGCATCGTGATGTAATAGGTTGGAAGTGCATATTCAGTAAGCGGCAGACTGATTTCTACAATAGTCGCACCTGCTTTTTCGAGTTCATTTATTGCCGTCTTGGTCCGCAATCGAACATCATCATCAATACCATCAATAAAGTACTCTTTCGGGATTCCAATACGCAGCCCTTTCACATCTTCATTCAAAAGCTCAGCAATCGGAAGGTCCTTTACTTCCCTTGATGTCGCATCATTATCATCCTGACCATCAATTACTTCATGAATAAGGGCAATATCCTCTGCAGTATTTGCAAATGCGCCAATTTGGTCGAGGCTTGAAGCCATCGCAATGAGTCCATATCGAGAAACGCGACCATATGTTGGTTTGAAACCTGAAACACCACAAACAGCAGCCGGCTGACGAATTGATCCACCCGTATCCGAACCAAGCGCTACTGGAACAAGTCCCGCGGCAACCGCAGCGGCGCTTCCACCACTTGAACCTCCGGGAATGCGGTCAAGATCCCAAGGATTATGCGTTTTTTGGAATGCAGAACTTTCGGTACTGCTTCCCATTGCGAATTCGTCCATGTTCGTCCGACCGATAATCACGGCACCAGCATCAATTAACTTTTGAACAGCAGTAGCCGTATAAGCTGCCTTATGACTCTTGAGCATATTCGAAGAAGCCGAACTCATGTGGGCCGCATAAAGCAAATTGTCTTTAATTGCCACAGGAACACCAGCGAGTCGCGGGAGTGACTCACCGCTCGCTTTCATTTCATCGATTTTCTTTGCGGCTTCCAGTGCTTCATCTTCAAATACCTCCAGAAATGCACCAATTTTTTCATCGTGCAGCTTTATTTGATCCAAATAATACTTCGTAACTTCGGCCGAAGAAATATCTCCATTTGAAATTGCATCTCGAATTTCTCTTGCTGTCTTATATTCCATATCTCACTTCTATTCAAAAACCGCTGGCACTTCAAGCGCGTCACCTGACTTTTTAGGGAAGGATTCAATGACAGCAGATCGATCATCACCAGTCGTCGAATTGACTTCATCCTCAACAAAAACATTCTTGAGATCCGTCACATATGCTTTTGTCTGAACATCAGAAGTGTTAACCTCCGCTAATTTTCCAACATATTCAAGAATGGCAGGTATATCTTTTTCAAATCGCCTTTTTTCATCCTCCGACAATTCAAGACGTGCAAGCTGTGCCAAATGATCAATATTAATATCTTCCATACGCAAATACTCTACCTTTGCTTTTACTTATTTACAAGTTTCTTGAATGCTGACTCATCAATGATCTTAACATCAAGTTTCTTCGCTTTTTCAAATTTTGACCCCGGACTATCACCCGCGACAACATAATCCGTTTTTTTGCTCACCGATGATGCTATTGATCCACCCATATTCCTGATCATCTCCTTCGCTTCGTCGCGTGTCATTGTACTGAGTGTGCCTGTTAAAACAAAGCTCTTCCCTTCAAGCTGACCTCTGCCCTGCTTAGGCATTTGAATTTCAATACCAATCTCTTCATATTTCTGTAGCAGGTCTTCAGCCGACTCACTCTCAAAATATGAGGTGACAGATTCAGCTACAATATCCCCAATGTCATGGAGTTCTACTAAATCCTCTTTTTTCGCCGATCGTAAATCATCTAAACTCTTGAATGATCGAGCCAAAAGATAGGATGTCTCTTCACCAACATGTTTTATACCGAGGGAGCGGATGAAATCTGCAAAATCAATGTGTTTACGCTGCGCAATTTCATTGACAATTTTATTCGCTGACACCTCGCCAAATCCTTCCCAATCCTGAAAATCCCCCGGTTGAATGGTGAATAAGTCTGCCGGAGAACTAAGCAGCCCCGACTGAATAAATTTTTCGATCGTTTTCTCACCAAGCCCATCAATACCGAATGCACGTGCAGCATAAAGAATACGCTCTTTTTCCATACTAAAACATTGTCGATTTGAGCAATACAAATCAACCAGATCACCTCGAGCTTCAATGTCTGAATCGCATACAGGGCATTCAGACGGAGATGTGACCTGTTGCTCAGATCCATCGCGAAGTTCTGGCAATGTTTTAACGATTTTTGGAATAATGTCCCCTGCCTTGATCAAGATAACCGTGTCACCAATACGTAAATCGAGCCTATTAATCTCATCTAAATTATGAAGCGTCGCATGCGTCACCGTTGTTCCGGCCACAAAAATAGGCTCAACCGTTGCGACAGGCGTTAATTTCCCCGTACGTCCGACATTCCAATCAACACTTCTCACAATAGTCGTTGCTTCTTCGGCTGGAAATTTCCAAGCAACAAGGCCTCTCGGTGCCTTTCCGACAATGCCAAGACCATCATAATCTTCATGATTATTCACGCGCACAACAAGACCATCAATCCAATATGCAATATCCTCTTTCTTGTCTTCGAATTTACGATAATGCTTTTCAACATCCTCAATCGATGATGCCAATGTACCGTTAGCGACACTAAATCCAAGTTTTTTAAGATAATCAATGCTTTCTTCTTGGGTTTTCTGGCCAATTCTTTCGAGATGCCATGCCCGAAATCGCAGAGGTCTAGATGCCGCGATACTCGGATCGAGCTGGCGAATGCTTCCAGCTGACAAATTTCGAGGATTTGCGAATTCATCCAATCCTTCTTTTTTTCGTAATGCATTCAATGCATTAAAATCACTCTTGCGAATGTAAATTTCACCTCGTACTTCAATCGTGCCTTCAAAGCTGATTTCCTTTGTTTTGCGGAGTGTGAGAGGTATCGATTCAATCGTACGAATATTCTGTGTGACATCCTCACCTATTTTCCCATCCCCGCGAGTAGCGGCAATGATTAATTCCCCATTTTCATAGATAAGTGCCACGGCAAGTCCATCAATTTTCGTCATCACATAGAATTCATCGATGAGTTTATTTGATATTTTTTGAATTCGCTGTTGCCATTTTTTCAATTCATCAAATTGAAAAACGTCGCGCATGGAAAGCATGCGACTTCGATGCTTGAATTTTGTAAACGCTTCCAAAGGCTTGCCGCCGACCCTTTGTGTTGGAGAGTTTTTGGTAATAAGTTCAGGAAATGCATCCTCGAGTTCCTGTAATTCAGCCTTCAAACTATCGAGTGCAGCTTCAGAAATTTCCTGTTTATCTTCGACATGATAGAGATGCCTGTGATGGTCAATGAGAGCACGCAATTTCTCAATTCTACGCTTGGTTTCCGCTTTATTCATGGGGGTATTATAGCGTAGATAGGGTGTAGGGGGTAGGGTTGTCGTTACGAATTTACGGATGGTACAGATATACGGATTATCGTCATTCCGGCCTCCAAGCCGGAATCTCTTGTTTTTTCTTCTTACTTTTCTTTAAAGAAAAGTAAGCAAAAGAACGCCGCCAGTGCTCGCTTTGTCACATGCATAAGCGTCATCGCTCAGGCAAAACAGAGAGTAGAAATGTCTTTATTTTTCTTAATGCAATGATGCGTTCATTCCTATCGGCTGTTTTGCAATTCCTCGCTCTTGCCGCATGCAGTGTGACAGTCTCACAGGTGGCGGCAGTTTCGGAAAGTACGCTTTGTTTGTGCGGTGAGTAGAACTTTAGAAAGTAATGAGTAATCATGTTCGTCCAGAGATCCTTCGACAAGCTCAGGATTTCAATCACGGTCGCACAGGATATTGGACGAACCCCGGTCGCGCAGTGAGTTAGATGAGATTTCGTTGAAGTTTGAGTAGTGGAATGAGCCGTACTGGAACGTACGGTGAATGAGCAACGGAAAACTGAAGCGAAAGATCGCTAACTCACAAGCGACTGCCCTAGAAGAAGGAGAGGTACCAGCCTAATATAACCTCCCCAAACAACATCACAACAATTGTAGAAATGGCGAGAAATGTCCCAAATGGCATATGATCATGCAAACTTCGATGCTTTGCAAGAATAATATATATACCAATAATTGCACCTAAAATATAAGCAAAGAGAACAGAAATCATGCCAAGAATAGGACCCAAGAGAAAACCGATGAGTAATCCCATGCGAATATCGCCTCCCCCAACCCAATGTCCATCGGATGCAAGAAATTGAATAGCAAAGAAAGCCCCTAGAATCAGCCCACCAAGCAGCATAACCGATGCATCTATGCCAAGCGCAATATTGAAAATGATAGTAAGAATAATTGCTGGAATGGTAAATCGGTCTAAAATAACCTGCTTTTTGAAGTCAAAGACAAAAATGATTGTCAAGAAAATAACCATCACAGCATCTCGAACAAAAAGTGCCAGCCACTCCCCATCCTCAACCCCGATCGGCAGTCCGTATCCAAATGCCGCACGCGCGAAAAAAGCAGCAAATAACACAGCCATCGCGAGTTCAATTGCTGGGTATTGCCATTCAATTGCCGTACTACAATGCCTACACCGCCCTTTTAATTTAAAAAAACTAAAAATGGGGATGCTATCCGTCCAGTGGATCGGGGTCAGACATGTTCTGCATGACGATTTCTTTTTGAGCGAAAAAATCTCATCTTCTAAACGAAAAACCGTCACATTTACAATGCCACCGATCACAGCACCCAAGATCGATATTAAAATTAAATAAAGCCAAAACATATTACAAATCAAGGCAAGCTCCGGCACTAAATCCTGATGGTGTTAAACAATTAGCTCCTTTTTGAAGTCCAAGCGCCCTATTCGCTCCTTCCAGTTCGAATTGAATCCGAAAATCTTGCCCGTCAGAACTATAACAGTATGCATTTGCAATACCCCCACAGGACGATTTCTTCTTTAATTTCGCCTGAGGAGTTCCGGCGATAAATGGCGCATATACTGTTTCCTGCAGCGAACTGCACCCTGAAGTGAAACCAGACTGCGCAAGACAAGATGTGCTTATAGTTCCTAGTGGAATATATCCATCCGTGATGGGATATGTATTTAAATCATTAAAATAAAGCTCAAGCGACAGCTGACTTTGACGCACGTCGGAAAGTCGAACCGCATCACGCATACTCGATCGTGCCGTTGAAATCGCTAAAATGGCAAGCAATCCAAGCACACCAATAATAAATCCAATGATTAGCACCTCTGTTCGTAGTTTTTTATCCTCCAAAATCATAGTCAAAGTATATCATGATTCTTTTTTCTTCTGTTTCATGCCGAGCCCGACCGCAACGGCAAAACGCGGACCGATGTCTTCAAGAGCCGGCTTCAAACCAGATGGGACAACGACCCTCGCCCATGGATTGCCAAGATAAACATTTTTATCGACATCTTTCGATATTGCCGAGACCAAATACGGTAACTGAGCGCTTCCACCGGTTAAAATTATTTTCTCAATCGATTCTTTTCCAGCATTTTGCTGATCGTATAGAGATAGCGAATATCTAATTTCATGAAGAATTGGGTCAATCACATCTTTTAAAACGGCTGGCATTTCCCCTTGCGTGCCTCCAAGCGCCAAATCGAGCTTATACTGCTCAGCTTCCTCAAGTGAAATATTCATTGCCTTTGATAGACGCGATGTAATTTCACCACCACCTGCACGAATACTGCGATGCAAAAATGGAATTCCTTCATGCGTTACGGCAATATTCGTCCGCTCATGCCCAATGTCGACAATCATGATATGTGATTTGTCGTTCCCAATGAGTGAACGAATGAGGGCAAATGCTTCTGATTCAAGCGACGCCAATTCAAGCCCAGCCGCCTTAAATGTATCGACATATTTTTTGACCAATGTTTTTGGTGTGCCAAGAACAAGAACTCGAATATGCTTACGGGCGTCATCATCAGCAAGTGGAATATACGCATCATCCTTCCCTTTTTTCACCTTCTCTCCTTTTTTATCTTTCTTTTTCTCGGACTTTTTGAATAATCCCTCTTTTGGCAAAAGATGTCGATCAATAATCGTTGAGTCGAGTACCATTTCATTCATTGGAAGCGGAAGCAATTTCGCAACACGCCCTTCAATCATATGCTTCAATTGATCCTCGGGACTTTTTGGCTGAGGAATCGTAATAATGGCATGAAAAATTTCATGGCTCGGCAGCGAAACATTCACAGCATTCACCTTAGCACCGCTACGTTTATGCAGCTCCTTCAAAACTCGACCAGCCAGGGCGGGATCATCAAGAAGAGACCCATCCATTGTAGCCTTGCGCCTTGAATAGCCATATGTCGTCAAATGCAAGCGAGAATCTTTTTTCTGAAGCTCCGCAAGCTTTATCCCACCGGCGCCAATATCTACGCCAAGCAGCCCATCAATATGTTCCTTCTTTCCAAATAAACCCATGCGCACATCATATCATGCACCTAAATGCTGATCGATGGTTTGATTCACAAGCTCATCCGCTCGCTTATTCTGATCACGATAAACATGAGAAAAATGGATGCTCTTGAATTGCATTCGCAGATTATGAACTTCCAAAAAGAGCTTAGCGAGTCCGGGATTCTTCACTTTGTATTGACCATTGAGCTGCTTCACGGCTAGTTCGGAATCTAAATATACTTCAAGTTCGTCAACCCCTAATTCAAGTGCTTTTTCAAGCCCAATAATAATCGCTGTATATTCCGCTTGGTTATTCGTAGCCGTTCCAAGATATTTTGTTGCTGTCGCCGTTTCCTCACCTTGAGCATTCAAGAGTGAAGCCCCACTCGCCGCTGGACCCGGATTCCCGCGTGAGCCACCATCTGCATACATAATCATTTTCATATCATTCTATGATAACAAATTAATGTCGTTAACGGATAATTGTATCTGCCTTCGCCCATTCCATTCATTCACCCCAACTTCATATACCATATCAATCATAGTGCCCATATTGAGTTTTTCATGCAATGATCCAAGTCCAAATCCAATACACTCAAGCAAATCCCCTGACTGTGGATTGACGGTCATTTTTAAATGTCGCCCCGTTTTCCCAACAGGCCTCGCATTCATGACTTGAACATTCTTTGATAGGAAAACTGGTTTAGGATTTTTATGACCAAATGGTTCCATTTTTTCGAGATTCTCAACCAAATGCCAATCAATATCCTGAATCGGGAATATGGCATCGACTTGCAGATGAGGCTTTGGGATATCTTCACCAAAATATTCTAATGCGAAGGATTCCACGCCTTTTTGAAATTCTGCAATCGAATCAAGAGAAGGTAAAGTTAGCCCACATGCCTGAGGATGGCCACCCGCCTTAATAAAAATATCCCCACAAGACTGCATCGCCTCAACGAGATGCAGCCCTCCAACAGATCGCCCAGACCCAACATAATGATCACCAACTTTCGTGAGTGCGAAGGCAGGGACCCCGAATTCTGTCACAAGTTTTCCCGCAACGAGACCCACAATTCCAGGATTCCAATGATCCGTCCACACAACATGAATTGGTTTCTGCTCATTGATTTCTTTGACAATTTTCTTTGCTTCGCGAAAAGCCCTGTCAGAGATTTGCTGACGCTCACGATTCAGCTGCTCAAGTTCCAGGGCGTGATCAGCGGCCGTGTCATATTCAGCGATAAGCGCTTTGAATGCCTTTTCGGCAGAGCTGATCCGGCCAGCGGCATTTAGACGCGGACCAATACGAAAACCAATGGCTGTCGTATCAATCTGTTTTGGACTTGTTCTAGAGATTTCAAGAATACGCAAAAGTCCAGGTCTGCGTGTTTTTTTGAGAACAATCAGTCCGTACTTTTCAAGCGTTCTATTCTCGCCAAGAAGCGGCATGACATCCGTGACTGTCGCGATGGCTACAAAATCCAAATACCACTTTTCATGGCCAATCGGGAATTCCGCGCCTCTATTGCGAGCTTCGCTGAAGAGCGCAGAGGCTAATTTAAAAGCAACGCCCGTCCCGCATAAATGCTTATTTGGATAATCCTCTCCAGGTGCAAGCGGATGAATAATAATGGCATGATTCGGAATGTCACCATTAGCAGCCAACTGATGATGATCACAAATAATCGTTTGAATACCAAGCTCATGCGCTCGATTCAACTCAGCAATATTCGCAATGCCGCAATCGACAGTGATCAAGACTGAAGTTTCTTCTTCCGCGAGACGTTCAATCGTATGCATCGCAACGCCGTATCCATCCTTCTCGCGATCAGGTAGAAAAACATGGATATTCGGATCGATGCTCATGCGGTCGGCTATTTCCCGAATCGACTGATAGAGCAGAGCACTCCCACAAACACCGTCAGCATCGTAATCTCCGTGTATGACGATTTTCTTTTTATTTGAAAGCGCCTCAAAAATACAGTCCACCGCTTGATTCATCTGTTTAAATACAAATGCATCATATGTATCCCGCTCCCAATTTGGATGCAAAAAATCGGGAATTTGCTCTTCATCCACTCCACGATCATCAAGAAGTGTAATAAGCAAATCCTCGACCTCATCATGCTTCACCAACCATTCAAATTTCTGCATGCTGGTATTTTACACAGAGATCCGATCTCAGATCTGATCTCAAGTGTGGATAACTAGCGTTTGAGAACTTTTAGATAGGCTTCACTTGGGATACGGACCTTCCCCGTTCCCATGGCAAGCATTTTCTTCTTTCCTTTCTTTTGTTTTTCGAGAAGCTTTCGTTTTCGTGTAACATCTCCCCCATATAATTTAGCCGTAACGTCTTTGCGAAGCGCCGATAAACGCTCACCCGCGACAATTTTTCCACCAATGGCCGCCTGCAATTTAATCACGAATTGCTGTCGAGGAATTGTTTCTTTCAATGTGTTTACAATCTTTTTTCCTACTCGATGTGCATCATCCCGATACACAAAAGTCGCCAAGGCCTCAACAGGATCTTCAGCGACCAGAATATCCATTCGAACCACGTCTGCTTGTCGATACTCAAAAACTTCGTAATTCATGGACCCATATCCACTCGTTACCGATTTCAAATTGTCATAAAAATCAACAATCAAACTCGCAAGTGGAATTTCATATTTCAAAATAGCACGACCCTCAGACAAAAACTCTGTCGTCTGATAAACGCCGCGTCGATCCTGCACAAATCCCATGACGTCACCAATATAATCCGATGGAATAATCACATCGAGCTTCGCCCATGGCTCTTCTATGCGCTCAATATGGCCAGCATCGGGCAAATCGAGAGGAGATTTAATGATCTCAGCCTCATCAGAACCACGTTCAAATACATTATAAGCGACAGATGGTACCGTTACGACTAATTGAATACCAAATTCGCGTTCCAATCGCTCTTTTAAGATTTCAAGATGCAGCATTCCAAGAAGTCCACATCGAAAACCATGTCCAAGCGCAGGAGAATGTTCTGGTTCGAAAACAAGCGCTGCATCACTCAATTTCAAACGATCCATTGCATCGCGAAGTGAGCTATAATCATCGCCCTCTTCAGGAAATACACCAGCAAAAACCATCGGCCGCACCTCTTTATACCCAGCAAGCGGACCAATATCCTTCGCCTGCTCAAGCGTCAATGTATCACCAACACGACAAGATGAAATGTCTTTAAATCCAGTCACAACATAGCCAATCTGCCCCGTCTCGAGCTCATTTTTAGGACTAAAACTTGGACTAAGCGCCCCAACCTCGAGTACATCCGATACGGCGCCAGTCGCAATCATTTTCATTTTATCTCTCTTGCGAAGCGCCCCATCAACCATACGCACATAAGCAACCACGCCTTTATAATCATCATAATAAGAATCAAAAACGAGTGCTCGCGTCGACGAAGCGTCAGCCCCCTTCGGTGGTGGAATCCGATCAATGACAGCATCGAGCAGCTGATCAACATTCTCACCCGTCTTCCCCGAAACAGAAAGAATCTCACTTGCATCACAGCCAATCAACTTCACAAGCTCCTCAGTTCGTTTTGGGATATCGGCAGCCGGCAAGTCAATTTTATTGAGCACAGGAATGATTTCAAGATTCTGATCAAGAGCCAAATAGAGATTACCAATCGTTTGAGCCTGCACACCCTGCGTAGCGTCAACAAGAAGAATTGCCCCCTCTACCGCAGCAAGCGAACGCGAAACTTCATAGGTAAAATCAACATGCCCCGGAGTGTCGATAAGGTTGAGCGTAAACTCCTTCCCATCTTTGACATGCTTCATGCGCACTGGCGCAAGTTTGATTGTAATTCCGCGCTCACGTTCAAGATCCATCGAATCGAGTACTTGCTGTTGCATTTTCCTTTCTTCAACCGTGCCCGTTTTTTCAAGCAAACGATCAGCAAGTGTTGACTTCCCATGATCAATATGTGCGATAATGCAGAAATTCCGAATTCTATCCTGACTTGTCATAATGAGCGTATACTAGCGGTTTTAATGCTTTTTGTCGAGATTGACAGAGAAGATTTCTCATGATAATGTGCCCAGTCCAGTCTTGGAGGTATCATGGACGAGAATTGGAACTTTTGGGATGATGACATTCTCGAAACCGAGCATGAAGAGGCAGCAGCAAAGCTTGCTTCACTCGAAGAACAAGTATTACAACAGCGGCATCTGGCTGATGGCCTCCGTTTTCTCCTCCACGGAGGAAGCTATGGGAACTACAAAGTTGCATTTCGCGCAGCAACCGAGCACATGATGCGCAAATACCCAGAGGGAGGATCTGCGCCCGCAGACGTGACCGATCAGTCATCAGATTGATCGGTTTTCTATTTGACAGAATTCCAGTTCAGATGTTCTATACACTCGGAGGTGAGCATGAAAAAAACTCAAAAAGAGGGACCCTTCCATGCTGGCATGTGGTTCGACATGATCCGCACCAGTAAAGCAAATGATCTTCTTCAAGGAAGAATGGAGTCTATTCGACTCAAGGGGAAAGCACCCCCAAAATTGACGCCGGAGATTACAAAAAGAGATGAGGCATCCATTGATCGAGTCGTGAGATTCTTCGTAAATTCTGTACGCGAAGATAGGCCGACTTCTGTACTTGAATGCCTCTGTTCAGATCTGAAACATCAGCTCTGTGATGCCTACGAGAATGAAAGCATCCCCGAGATCATTTCCGAAGCATTACCACAGCTGTTCAGGTACATGCAACCATTCCACCCGGGTCAAATCATGCCACATGGCATTGGTGCGATCTGTCAGGTCTTCGTGTACGGTGACCATGAGCCTTCCATCTACGTCCTATTCCTTATCAAAGAGAATGGGCTCTGGCATATCACAACGCTCAATCGGATCAAATCGTAGACTTGATCCGTTTTTTTATTTAACTGAATCGATGATGGCAGATCCAATAAGTTCATCGTCAATATAGAAAGCGATGAACTGCCCTGGTGCAATCGCTCTCTGATTTTCCGCAAATTCCGCAGAAATCGATTCGTCATTTAGCCTAAATGTACAATCCTGCAATGGCTGACGATATCGAATACGGGCTTTCACATTCTTCCCCTCGTACTTTTTCAGTATTCCACCGATGGTCTCGGAAATATCAGACGCTCGAAGCGATGAAGAAAATAATGCAGGATCCTCATCACCAACTGCTACAACAATTTCATTTTTATATGGGCGGCGCTCAACGATAAAATACGGTGTACCTCCACCAATACCAAGTCCCGACCTCTGCCCAATCGTATAGTATGCATGCCCTTTATGCTGACCGATGACCTCGCCAGATGTTGTAATAATATTCCCGGGATTTTCTGGAATCTTTTCTTTGAGGAAATCAGACATTTGCACTTTCCCAATAAAACAAATCCCCTGGCTATCCTTTTTATCCGCTACATGCAAATCATGTTTTTCGGCGATTGATCGCACCTCTGACTTTTCCAGCTCACCAATTGGAAAGAGTGCCCGTGAAATTTGAGATTGATTCAACTGACACAAAAAATAGCTTTGATCTTTATTTGCATCAATACCTGCAAGTAAATGCGACCCCTTATCATCACGTTTTACACGTGCATAATGCCCTGTCGCCACAAAATCACATCCGAGCTCATCAGCTTTTTCAAGCAAATATCCAAATTTCATGTATTTATTGCAAAGTACATCGGGATTCGGTGTTCTACCCGCTTTATATTCACGAATCATGTATTCATAAACATCAGCGCGATACTTGTCCTCGAAGTCGAATGTATGAAATTCTATACCGAGTTTCGCCGCTATGCGCATAGCGTCACGTCGCTCTTTGCGCCATCCGCATTCCTCACCATCATTTCGGTCTGACCAGTTTTTCATGAACGCACCAATGACCTCGTAACCTTGTTCCAAAAGCAAAATAGCCGACACAGAAGAGTCGACACCTCCGGACATTCCAAGAAGTATTTTTTGCTTTTTCATAGCGATGGAGTGTAGCAGATATTGACAATTTTGTCACGCATTGATAGTGTAATTCATCAACAGGAGGGATAAAATGGACCTTCAATACTGGCGAGGAGCGCTAAAGCGAGCCTGGACAGTACGACGATGGATTTTCATGCGAGAATCTACTCGACGTGAAGTCCTTGCCCAGCTCTTTGCGAGAGATGCTCATATTGATTGTATCGGCAACGGCAGCTCTGCGGAGCTTCGTGCTTATATCCTCGATGAGTCATTCGGTCGTGACCGCATGGTACGCGCTGCACAGTGGCGCGCAGGTGAAGCAATCGTGATCGATAATACGAAGTAAAAAGCGGCACTCGGCCGCTTATTTTTATGCTCCAAATTTTCCTCTTCCGATATTTTTTGCTTTTTTTGCCGCCTTCTCATGACGATCACTCATTCGCTCTTTTGTTTTCGAGGCTATCTTTGAATCTGAACCCGCCACCGAAGTAAGACTACGTAAATACCCTTCAACAGATGCGATGAAACCAGCCTGCTCGTCAACTTGCGCCTGCATAGCTTGAATCTCTGCCTTTTTGCGTGAAATGTCAGTGTTAAACAGTCCACGGAAGAATCCAACAAACCCAGATGTTTGAATATTGACCTCGGCCTGCAGATCTTCTAACTCTTCTTGAAGAGATGCATATTCACTCTGCATTTTTCTATATCCCTTTCCAGTAATCCCATTCAGACTACCTCCGGCCGACTTTAATGCTGTATCGAGTTCCGCATCTGTCATCATCATTGACGGAGCCTGCATTCGAATCTCTTCCTGGTCTGCCGCTTCTTGGAGAGCTGCCATTCTTTCATCTTCTACAGCAATTTGTTCAGCCTGTGCACGCTTCTCCTCTTGCAGCTTTTCACTCTTCTCAGCCGCGGCTGCTGATTTTTCATCTTCCTCGGCCTTCATTTCGTCCTCCATTTGAGCCATAGCTTCGACAGATGTTGTCAGCGAATCATGCGCTTCTTCAAGCTGTTCACGCATATTTTCAAATTCGCCACCTTCGTCAGCATCTTCCAGCAAATCCTGATATACCTTATCGAGCTCCACTTTCAATGCATCATTAACTTCATACAAATTTTCAGCATTCGCTTTTGCCAGGTTAATAGCAAGTTCTTCCAGCTTTGCCGTATAGATAGCACCATCTTTCGGATCTTTATAATCATCTAAATTGAGATCTTTTACATCAAGATCACCCCGCTTCAGTGCAGACTCGACAGCTCCTGGTTCGGAAAACCAACCGATTCCCTCGATAGGTTCTTCTTTATGCTCCTCTGTTTTACCCTTAACACTCTCAGGTTGTCGCGGGCGACCAGTTTCAACCGGCATCACCCCCTTAATTGGCTTCATCTGTTTAACCATACGTATTATTACTTCTTACGCATATATTATATGGGCCATTCGCTTAATATGGCAAGTGTATATACTAATAAATATGGACCTGCATCTTTGATACAGGTCCGTAAGGTCATTCGGCGATAATTGTCAGGTCACCGAAGGGCGTACTCTGACAAACTGCTTCGTACGTAACCGCACAGCCGTTCTCATCGTCGAGGCAACGGAAGCTGAAGTAGCCTCCAGCCGCTTCGCACCACTCCCGTTCTCTGGCCTCGATCTCATCACACCGCTCACATGGACATCCGTCCATGGGTACGGTGACCGTACCCGTGAGCAGCAGGGTGATTGCCATCTGTTGCAACGTCATGCACACCTCCTTGTTTATGTGCGCAAAACATTTACCAAATATTTCACGATCTGTCAAGAATTCAGACTTTCACCGCTCGGGAGGATCTCTGTCCAAAATATGAAAAACAGCCACTAAAAGGTGACTGTTTTTCATGGTTCCCGGACAGGGATTCGCCCTCACCTCTCGGCTCTGCAGAGCCTCGGGATTCCCCGGCGGAGCCGGGTCAGGCTTCGCCTGAGGGTCCGGGCCTCGCCATGTTGTCTGCTGACAACATATGGCTCCGGCCGTTCGAATCGTCGCAAACCAAACTGTTGGTTTGCTCAACTGGTCACCATCAAAAAACCGCACTTGCGTGCGATTCTTTGATGGTTCCCGGACAGGGATTCGAACCCCGATTTCTTGGACCAAAACCAAGCGTCCTGCCATTAGACGATCCGGGAGTGGAACACAATTGGATCGGTAAATTGTGCGGGGAGTGTACAAAAAATATGACTGTTAGTCAATGAGAAGTAAGGTGAGGAAGGTTAGTCAGGTTGGAGGAGGAGATAAAAGAGATTGAGTAGATTTACCAGCGTATAGGTTTTAGCTGGTAGCTTGTAGGTACAGAAAGATCCTTCGACAAGCTCAGGATTTCAAATGCGATCGTGCAGGATGCTGGATGCACAAACGAGATAAAGGAGATTGGAGAGATTCTGGTCGCGAAGTGAGCTTGATGCTATTGCTTTGACATGCGAGCACCAGAGTAAGACGTACTGAAAGGTACGTTGTCGAGGAGCGGAGCATGGAAATGCAAGAGCGCAAGCTCACAAGCGACGCTAATCGACGATTTTTCCTCCAAATGCGCTCGCAATACTTTTTGCCGAAGCATCCGCATCATTTTCAATTAATATTGGCTTTACTTTAATATCAGATCGCATAATCTCATTAATCCCCTCAGCCAGCATATCCAAATTCTTCATCTGTGACATCGTGTCGAAATGAAATGAATGCTCAAAACCGACCATCACGATGCCATCCACAATCGACTGAGGCTTCGCACTATGCAAAACAAGAGGCAAAGAAATGCTTCTCTTCCCTACCGCTTCGACACATCGCCCCCACTTTGACTGTAAATCAGCAATATCAATGGGTAAAACTTCTGAATCAGATTTCTCATCTTCCGTTTCAGCCTTCTCTTCGGAAACAGATTCATTCGAGTCCTTGACCTCATCCACACTCTCCTCTTCCATCACTTCAGGCTTGCGATCCGAATCCACTTCTTTATTCACAGTCTCTGGCGCTGAATATTCTTCTGTTTTCACCGATGCAGTCTCATGAGCTTGCGTCGATTCACACAGCCCCAGAAAAGCTAATTCAAGAGCTAATTGAGGAATGGAATCATGCCGAGGCTTCATCTTCGCATCGAGAAGTGCATCGAGAAGTGCATGCAATCGGTCGGAGCCAGCTTGAGCAATCTCATTAAGCCCCTCGGCCGTTTCACTGTCGAGCAAATCATTCTTCGGACCACCGAGAGCAAGAAAGAGGGCATCACGTGTTAAATCGATAAGGAGATTATGCAAATGTTTTACGGCAGCCCCCTGCTGAACATATTGTTCAAGCTCAGAAATAACCAGCTTCGTGTTACATGAAATCCCAGATTTCAGAATTTGCATAGCCGCATTCAAATCCGTCATCGGCAGAACTAAATCAGCGATATAAGACGTGATTTTTTTCTCCCCGAGCGCAAGTAATTGTCCTAGAAGACTCTCTGCATCTCGCAAGCACCCTTCCGAAACGCGAATGATCGTATTCAAAACATCGCCATCAGCCTCAACTTTTTCCTGTTCGAGTATGTATTTCAATCGAGATCGGATCTGTTCCGCATCAAGACGCTTAAAATCGAAACGCATGCAACGAGAAATAATCGTTTCAGGAATTTTATGCAGTTCCGTTGTCGCTAAAATGAAAATAACATGAGCAGGTGGCTCTTCAATCGTCTTGAGAAGCGCATTGAATGCCGATGTTGAAAGCATATGAACCTCGTCAATGATATACACTTTGAACTTTCCTGTTGTCGGCATGAAACGAACAGCATCGATAATATTCTCACGCACATTATCAACGCCTGTATGACTCGCCGCATCTATTTCAATGATGTCGATAGCGCGCCCAACATTTGCTTCCGTACAATTTTGACAATCATTACAAGGTTCGGAATCATCTGTCTTTCTATTTAAGCAATTTAATGACTTCCCTATAAGCCTCGCAATTGTCGTTTTTCCGATCCCACGCGAACCTGAAAAAAGATAAGCATGGCCTATTTCACCTGTTTTTATTTGATTCTGAACGGTTCGCGAAACATGGTTCTGCCCTGTAATGCTTGCGAATGTCATCGGTCGATACTTTCTGTAAATTGCCTGTGCCATAGTGACGCTAGTTTACCATACTCTAAGCAGGACCAAGTCATTGATTCTTCTGCACAAATATGATGATTGCTTCCACAGGAACAAGGATTTTTTTGTACGAAAAAGCCACCCGATCTTTCGAAAGGGTGGCCGTTGGCTGAAGGTTGAGACTGATCTCGACTAGAAGCCGAGCAGGTCGCCGTTCTCGCAGTCACCTGCGAGGCCGTCCGCCGTGGGGTAGATGTACACCCAGGCGTCACGCGTTCCGCAGTGCTCGTCGTTCGTGTCACCGCGGCCCGTGGGGTCGCAAATGACATTCGAACAGCCCATCGCGTAGATCTCGGCATTGCCGTACGCGGGGGTCCAGGACTGATCGCAGCGGACTTCGATCATCTCGTCCGGCGTACCCTTGACGAACAAGGGAGCATCGCCCGGGAAGACGAACTGGTCAGAAATGATGCGATCGTTGTCGCCGGTCACCACACAGTTGCCCATGTGGATCTCGACGGAAGCGAAGGCCTCGTCCGCCGGAAGCTGACTGCTGGGCAGCATATCGGCAGGGGCGACATCGCAGGCGGTCAGGACGAAGAGAACGGTAGTGAAGGTGCGGGTCATTGGAATCTCCAAAGGATTCATGGTTGTACAAATATGAGGCGAACCTCATGAACTAACAGGAACCACTGTACCATTTTTTTAGCCTATTGTCAAGGATTTTTAGTGTTTTTATCGCTAATATTAGCCAATTTAGGCATTCAAAATAAGTCATCATCTCCCTATCGGTGCGGGTGGTGGGACGGTCTTTCTACGCTGGCCTATGCCAGCACGCTCTGCTATTTCAGATTCAACATTAGCTTTTGGCCGACCATAGCCCAAACGTGAAATATCTTTAAGTGTATGCATTAATTCTGCATTTGGATCTTCTGGAGCATTCGTTTTGAGCGTAAATGGCTTTAATTGTGCATTATTCGCAATAATTTTTGCATTCCAAGTATATTTATCGGTATTCATCAAATCATATGATGTAAAGATTGGGTCAAATACCTTTCCGAGCACCTCAACATCTTCAGGACCAACTCGGGAAACAAGCATTGTTCCCACATTTCCAAGAACAGCGTCACGAATCTCCGTCTTCCCGTCCTGCACGAGCTGCCCCATATATTGATGCGCGAGTACCAAATTAAGGCGATATTTCCTCGCCTCGGACAGAATGGTCGCAATAGAAGGAGTAATAAAGTTCTGGAACTCATCAATGTAAAGGTAAAAATCACGGCGCTGATCTTCTGGCAAATCTGTTCGCGTAAATGCTGCCATTTGCAATTTTGCAACCAGAATCAATCCAAGAAGATTCGCATTGACCTCTCCCGTCGCGCCCTTTGAAAGATTCACGAGTAATATTTTGCCTTCGTCCATGATTTCACGAAAATCAAAAGCTGACTTTGATTGACCAATAATATTACGCATCATTTCATTCTCGACAAATCTACCGACCTTGGACACCAAATACCCCATCATTTCAGATTTGTGATAATCACTCGTTTTCGCCATTTCATCTTCCCAGAATGACCTCACAACTGGATCGGTTACTTTCGCCACCCATTCCTTCTGGAATTTCTCATCTGAAATCATGCGTGGAATTTCTGCAAGCGTACCCGGATTATCGAGATCCGCCATCAATGTGAGCATAAAATTACGCATATTGTGCTCAAACATTGGACCAATCATTTCCGGCGGGAAAAGCATATAGAAAATAGAAATCATTTCCTGCACGGCAAAATCGCGCATATTCTCATTCGGCGCTTCGAGCATATTAAGCCCCATTGGCCTTTCCATATCAGATGGATTGAAATACACGACATCATCAATGCGTTCGCGCGGAATAGAACCCATAATGGCATCGACAAGATCTCCATGTGGATCAATCACTGCAACACCTTTGCCAGCCTTGATGTCCTGAAGGGCCATATATCGCAAAAAATACGATTTTCCAGATCCTGTTTTTCCAACAAGATACATATGCCGACGGCGATCTGCATCATCGAGGAATACTTCTGTTCTATCACCTCGATAGAGATTATAACCAAGATGAAGCCCATCCTGAGGAACTCCAGCTGGCACTGGTGCCGTCCGCGCTTGCAGCCAACGAATTCCCGGTGTTTCTGTTGTTGGGAGAGGTAAATGCCAAAGCGAGGCCATTTCTTCCGTATTCAAAATGACTTTCTGTGATTCATCGAATTGACGATAAATATAGTCCCGCAAAAGCCGTTTTTTGCTTGAAGGAACTTTTACTTCAAATGCATTCCCAATTTCATAAATATTAAATTGACTGAATGCTTGCAGGACACGATTCATGTCTGCCTCAGCCGACGGAGCTGATTTGCTTGAAGCAATAATGCGAATATTCACATCCATGCCCGCCTTACTGACCTTTTCTGAAATACCTTCCGCCATTTGCTCATCTGACTTGGTCGGTTGGCGACGCTCCATCTGTTCACGCTTTTGGTCTCGAGTTTCCTTTGACTGCAATGCAGAACTCCAAGATTCACCTCCAGAACGAATCGCCTGATCATAATTCAAACCTTTACGTAAATTATCGGCAATACTTCTTGCGCGTGATCGCCAATCTTTCTTTGCACTGCGTACAATAAATTGCACGGCAAGCCCTTCATCATCCGACACTTTTGAAAGAGCATTCGTTAAACCACTGAGCGGATCACCTTCAATTGTCTTAAATGTGCGAATAGGAAGTGTATGATGCCGTTTTAATTTCAAATACCCACCGACAATAACCCCCTGTGCATGGAAAATATTGTGATCCTGAACCAATTCAATATGAGCATCAGGATACTGTGCATGTAATTGCTGCTCAACAAATTCCTGCATGTAAATAGGCGTCGTCACATAGAATGTGATTAATTTTTCATGAGCTACGATCTCAAGAGCGATTTGATCTGTTCGACCATAAAACCACGCCGAAAGACCTCGCTGCGCCTTCATTCCGCCAATGGCAGCATAAAATGTTTCTGCAATAGCTATTTTTTCATCAACTTGCTGCTGGCTGCTCGTTCCTCTATCTTCATCACTTTTATATTTCGGAACGGTGATCATGAATGTTTTCAGATAACTCGCACCCCCTTGAACAAATTGTCGTCGACGTACAAATGAACGCAATAGCATCAGTACAAAAAATGCCAGGATAATCGCCCCCAGTACAATTCCGATCACAACAAATAACCGTATAATTTCCTCCATATTAGCGATGACTTTGATAATAATTCAATATTTTATCTGTTTTTATTTTAGATTCTTGTTCAAGGAAAAAATGATTCACCCCTGGAATCATGCCGAGCCATTCACGAATGAGGTCTAAAATCTTTTTCACTTTCATACGGCCAGATTCATACATTTGAACAATAGCCACTGCCACTTCTTCCCCTTTGATCTTAAATTTTTGTTGTGATTCAGTATCCATCGAAAGGTATGCATCGAGTAAATCTTCTGCCAAAATATCCTCAACAGCCTGCAATACGACTGATTTCTGTGGAATATGTTCAGCCGGCTGAACAGCAGGAGCTTGGCGGCTTTCATGAATATCAACTGCTAATTCATGGTCAGTTTTTGGCTGCTCAGCGGTTGATTCCGGTTTTGATTCAAACTGAAAATCCGGCGAATGGTCAGCCTGTTCAACTTTTGGAATACTTACCTTCTCTTGACGCTCCTTTTCCATGGTAGTATTGTAACATGTCGTTCAATCGACGAGGAGGTTATATGCCAGATGAATTTAGCACATTGCACGTGATTCAAATGGTAGAGGAGAATTTCCTCTTCGCCATGATCACCATCGGCAATCGTTTGCTTATCGTGTCTATTGATGGAAGCCTGTCAGTTGCATGGCCAGATGACGCTGTAGGGGTAAAGATGGACGAACATGTGCTGCTACTAGAGCACCCACCCCCACTTCTGTTCAGCACATATGATGTTCAGCGTTGGCTTCAAATGATGCGATTGAGGCTGATTGACGGAATCATGCACGAACTCCGGCAATTGCTTCAAGCGGATCTCTCTCCTGAGCGCCGAAAAGACATCATGGAAAGCCTGCGCATCTATAACGAAGAGTGCAAGCGCTACACGCCGCCAAACTAGGCGGTTTTTTGATTACAAATCTGTTTATGGTCCATAAAACAAGATTTGTAATCATCCTGAGCAAAGCGAGATCTTTGATCGAGTCTTTGGGAAGGATCTTCGCGACTACGTCTCGTAATCCCAGCCTCCGAGCTACGGCGGGCAGGCAAGGCTGGGATTTCGCATTGCTATTTTCTGCTCCACGGGATTCCGGCTCGGAGGCCGGAATGACGAAGGGTTTCTTAGTACCTACACCCTACAACCTAAAGATCCGTATATTCGTAATATCCGTAAATCTGTAACGGTAACCTACTTATCCTCAACCGAAAAGCCTTTTTCGATAATCTGATCACGAAGCGAATCAGCCTTTTCCCAATTTTTCTCTTCACGAGCCTGATTCCTCTCATCCATTAATTTCTGAATATCCTGTGGAATTTCAATTGGTTTTCCAATATATTTGCTTAAATCAAGTCCTAAAACCTCATCCATTTTCAGAAGCGTCGCAGACTTCTCCGCAGTATCAATATCACTGCCCATCATATTTTGTAGGACTGCAAGTGCTTGCGCAGAATTCAAATCTTCATTAATCGCAGCTCTAAATGTATCAATCCATTCAACATTTATCTCACCTGGATCTGGCAACTTTCTCGCCTTATCGCGCAGATTATCCAATGCATTCTGCGCAGACTGAAGCGCATCCCATGTGAAGTTAATCGGCGAAGCATAATGCGCCGTTAAAAACAGATACCTGAGTGACATCGGATCCATTCCATGCTCTTCAATGTCGGCAAGTGTGTACACATTGCCAAGTGATTTAGACATTTTTCCACCATCAACCTTCAAAAATCCATTATGCATCCAAATATTTGCAAGCGCATGGCCTCGCGCGGCTTCCGTTTGAGCAATTTCATTCGTGTGATGCACGGGGATATGGTCTATGCCACCCGTATGAATGTCGAATGGGCTATCGAGGTATCGCTCACTCATCGCGCTACATTCAATATGCCAACCCGGAAAACCGATCCCCCAAGGAGATTCCCATTCCATATGTCGCTCACCTGGCTTTTCAGAGAATTTCCAAAGCGCAAAATCACTCGGATTTTTCTTCTCTTCATTCACCTCAACGCGCGCACCCTCTTGTTTTTCATCTAAATTCTGTCCAGATAATTTTCCATAATCTGAAAGTTTTGATGTGTCAAAATAAATACCGTCAGATATTTTATACGTGAAGCCTCGCTCTTCGAGATCTTTCACAAGGGCTATCTGTTCTGGAATATGATCCGTCGCCTTTGGCATTATATTCGGCGGAAGAATATTGAGCCGCGCCGAATCATTGGTAAATTGCTTTGTATAATATTCAGCGATATCCCAAGCCGTTTTCCCCTCCTTGATTGCCTGAGCCATGATTTTGTCATCACCCATGCTTCCATCGCCAGATAAATGACCAACATCAGTGATATTCATTACTAGCTTCACTTCATAGCCATTGAAAGTAAGTGTTCTGTTGACTAAGTCCGAAAAGATAAAGCTTCTAAAATTCCCGATATGTGGCCGTCCATAAACCGTCGGACCGCAACTATATACACCCACCTTCCCATCGTGAATGGGTTTGAGTTCTTCAATATTCTTTGAAAGCGTGTTTTTGAGTCGTAATGCCATAATGATCAAAGTTTATCAGAGCCAAGCAAAAAGAAAAAGCGCTGAAACCAACGCTTGAGGAGCTTATTCGCGTCCTATTCGAAATCGCGGACGAGGTATTTCATGGCGACCTCATGCCGCTCAATGCTCGTCACGTCCGCATTGCGAGACCCCGCTTTGACCAGCGTGGCCAGGCGGACACGGCCGAAAATGGCACCATTCGGGTATGTGTCCCGAATATCAACAACTTCGTACACAGAATCCAGATCGAAGTCCTCAAAATGGATTTCTGCTCCCATGTCTGACAATGTTTGCACTGGAACCACCCTCACGAGCGACCCAATCGTAATCTTATCCGACATATCAACCTCCAATGTTATGCGGCAATGAATACTAGCGTAACTATTGGTATTTGTCAATCAAAAAAGCCCCGTTTGGGGCCTTTTCTGTTTGCGCATCAATTATTCCGTCGCTGCTTCCTCTACTGGTTGAGCTTTATGCTCTGCAATTGCTTCAACAAGTGCAGAATCAGATTTTAGCTCTTCCGTGAAGATAACATGATCAGCATTTATCACCATTTCATCTTCCGGCCCATGCAATTCATCCCCAAGCTTCACAAGTGATGTATTTGTTTGCTGTTCAACGATTGGCTGACCAGCCGCATCAACTTGCCCGCTTTGCTGCAAAGCAGTTTGTACACGCAGATAGTAAATGTCTGAAAGAACAATGTACTCGTCTGATCGACTATCAACTATACCGAAATACACCTGCCCATTTGTAAGGAATACCGCTTGATGATCCCCTGAATCATTAATCGAACTAGCTCCACCTTTATTCCCCATAAGAAGGAAATATCCAGCTGCTAGAACCGCAGCAACAATGACAACTGCGACAACAACTCCTCCTAATGCACTTTTATTATTACTCATTCCAGATTTCATAAAAAATATACTTATTAGATGGTAAAAGTTTATTCAACTCGATTACTCCTGTAAAGATTCTGTGTTAATAGTTTCTTCTTCCGCTGGCGCTGGTTCAGGTGAAGATTCAACAATTGGCTCTTCGATAACCACTTCTTCAATAATCTCCTCTACCTGAGGTGCTTCTTCTACCTCTTCAACCACCGGTTCGATAGTAGATGTTTCGACAACATCCACTACCTCTTCCGTTGTAACTTCATCCTCTTCTTCAATCGTCTCCTCTTCGATTACTTCTTCGAGAACCGGTCCAAAGACCTCTTCTGTCACTTCTTCCGTGTTTTCAATTGATTCTTCTTGCGCTGGCTCTTCTTCTACGATTTCAGAAGAAGTTTCAGTCTCAGTAGAATCCTCTGTTACCTCTTGCTCAGTCGATTCTTCAACTTGCTCTTCAACAACCGGCACATCTTCTACATCTATCGTTTCTGGCTGCTGAGGCACGATGATTTCAATTGTCGATTCCTGAGCGTTATCTGATCCATCCGCGATGACAATTTCAATTTCTTCTGTCGTACCATCACTCACGAAAATCTTTCCTTCCTCAACCGCGAATGCATGCCATGAGAAGTCAAGGTCATGTCGCACTTCCTGATTAATCTTGATTCGGAATCCAGCCGTTGTTTCATCAAGTACCGTGTATTTGAAGCTTGCAAATAGATTCGCTTCGCCACGCGGAGACGCTGTTACAATTGGCTGATATTCATATTCTTCTTCGAATTCAACTTGTACATATCGGTCGCCTTCCAAGATTCTAGCAATTCCGGCCGTATCAGCCCCGAATGTTGCATGCTTCTGCACATGAATTCCTTCCGTGAATTCCTGCAATGAAGCAATCTCTACTGATTCTGAACCATCAACCGTAACACCAGCAGCCTCTTGAAGACGTTCGAGTACAGCGACACGTGCTTCGAGATCCGTGAATTCTTGCGCAAGATCATCAACGCTGATTACGAGATCCGCTACTGTCAATTCAAGTGCATCTATACGTCCATCCATCAGGCTCATTTCTTCTTGACGTTGTAATTCTGAAGCCGTGACCGCATCATTGATCGCTGCATCAATACCGAGCTGATTAAGCGTCGCTTGCGTATCTGCCGTGAGAACGGCGAAGACGTCGTAATTTTCAAGTGCCACATCAATTGAATTATCGATTCCAAGTCCGTCAATTCGCTGATCAATGGTGTCATTAATTGTCGTCGTAAGGTTGAGTCCAGCGATTTGTCCATCTACGATAGCCGTAATGTCTTCATCGAAGTTCAATGTTTCAAGCGCGCCGCTAATCATAAGCTCAACCTCATCCTCGATTTCCATTGCTGCTACATGCTCCGCAACCTCTGCTTCAACTGATTCAACCGTCAAGCTCTTATTACGACGAGAAATGAGTACATTTACCATTCCCGTTTCTCCAGAGAGATCTTCGAGTGCAACACCGACGGTTGGGTCTCCCGGACTCGCTTTCATTGCATATCCTGGAATTGACGCTGATGTCAGTGAATCACCAACACGAATTTCACCATTTTCATTCGTCACATGTGCATCAACCTGTCCGAGCATACCTACGATTGCATAATGTGCATTGTCGACTGTTTCATCTGTTGTATTACCGATAATGGATGGATTGTCAGAGATAATACCCATCACATTACCATCAGAAGCCCCAGAACATCGCTCTACCGCATTATCTCGTGTGATGTCCACACAAACGATTTCACCGGCAGCAAGGTCAGACTGAACAGAGTAGAAACGCTCGGCATAGTCGGCTCCACCAGAGTTGTAAGCGACATCTGAGAATGTTTCACCATCCTGAGCAACACGCCATACAGAATCAGATGTTCCATCAATATCGACATTGAATGCTGCGAAGTTGAATGTGTCAGTTGTTTCTGAATTTGTTTCAATTTGCATGATTCCCATTCGTCGACCAGTACCGTCACCCGTCATAGCAAGCGCTCCAGATTCTGCCATGATATGAAGTCCCGCTCCAGCCGTTGAAAGCGTTGCTGATGCATAATCTACACTGATAGCTTGTACCGTTGCAGAAGCGATATCAACTGCGAGTGGCCCATCGAATCCAGCCGTACCAGTTCCTAAGAAGTCAAATGTTGGATTCGTCGTCGCATTTCCGAATGTAATCGCTTCAGATGAATTTGTCGTATTGATATTGATGTAATTATCACTTCCTTGCTGCAAGTCATATGCATCGGTTGTATTGTCAGTCATTGAAGGCGCAAGTGTATCTGAGAGATATGCCATGGTTCCTGCCGCATCCTGAAGTGTAATTGTTCGAGAAGCAGAGAATCCAGATCCGTCGAGTACCAATCCCGTATTTGCTGCAACGCTGAAGTTCATGTTTGCATTTGGGAATGTAATTGTCTTATCTGTCGTTGTCGGTTCCGTAATAGAGAAGAATGTTTCTTTCGAATCCGCACCAGCCCCTTCAAATGCCAATGCCTGCGTTGTTCCCATGATTGCACCGTACATGTAGATCTTGTCTCCAAATCCATTTCCAAAGGTAGAATTATCATAGACCGTCAAATCATCTACCGTAATATCTGAGGCTTGTGCCGTACCGATGTCAACACCATCAATTGTTCCACCGTCAATATCAACATCACCCGTGAAGTGAATATCTCCTGTCGTACCAGCATCTGTAAGCGTCATGAGTGTATTTGTTCCATCGGTGAACGTGAGCACCCCTCCGTTACCTATAGAGATGATTGGACTTGTTGTATCAAAACTCAAGTCTCTATCCCATCCATCTCCGATACGAATTGCCGACTCAAGTCCGTCAGCGTCAGCAGATGCAATGTCATCGATATCGAGTCCAATGACTTCATCCGTTGATGCTGCATGATTCGCACTTGCAATATCGAGTACTAATGCTCGGTAAATGTCAGATCCATCACCTGCACCGGCTGTAAAGTCAATTTCCATTCCCTCTTCTGAAGCAGCAACTGCAGCCGTCTTCACAAGATTTACATCATCTGCAGAGTCTAATGTGATATTGAAGTCTCCACCGGATAGATCGAAGTCGCCATCGCTGATTAGGATATCTCCAGCCGTGAGAACAAGAGCATCTGTTCCATCAGCAGATCCATTAATTGTCACCGCTCCGCTACCAAGGAATGAGAAGCTTGGATTTGTTGTTGCATTTCCGAAGGCGATATTCTCTGATGAATTTGTCGTATTGATATTGATGTAATTATTGCTTCCTTCCTGAAGATCATATGCATCCGCCGTATTGTCAGTTAGACCACTACCACCGCCCGTTGAAATCGCCGCAAATGATCCACCATCATTTGAGAGCTCCCATTGGTCAGTTGAAGCATTGTAACGAATCTCTCCGTCACTGTCCGATCCCTGATTTGCCAAGATTCGTATATTTGCCCCTGACCCAGCATTATCTTCATCAAGTTCTATAACCGTTCCATGAACATCGAAGTCTCCACCAGCCGTGAAGAGTCCTGTTCCTGTTGTAATTGCTTGATTATTTGTTGTATTGAAACTGAATGCTCCAGAACTATCGAGTGATCCGTCAGAGAGCGTCGTCGTTGCACCCGCAATGAATGATCCATCGGTATAAACACTTCCTTCAATACCTGCAGTTCCCGCAACAAAGAGGTCATCTCCTCCGAGTGAGAAGTCTCCATTTGCGAGAGTTTCAGATGTTGACGTTGAACCACCAACGATGAGGTCTTCGTCGAAAAGTACATCATCCGCATCTACATGAATGGCATATGTATCTGAACCCTCAATGTACAAACCAATATCCGTAGATCCAGCCGTTTGATCTTCAATTTGAATACCGTAATTCGTTGTTAATGTCCCAGCTGGATTAAACGCCGACTGGACCTGGAGACCGGCACCAGTCGTGATCGTTCCTGTACTTGTGTTCATTACACGTCCGGCCAAACCAGCAGCTTCTGTGATTGTTCCCCCCGTCTGATGAATAACACGACCACCACCACCAGCAGCAAGTGTAACTGTACCAGCTGTACCAACATTACTTGTCACAAAAGCTCCAAGGAAACCACCAGCCTCATTGACCGTTCCTGTTGATTCATGAGAGAAAATTCCCGTCGCACCTGTTGAGAACGTATTACTGTCAAATGCACCTGACTGCACAGCCGCGCCATCCAATTGGAGTGTTGAATGAGAACCATGCGTGTACGTACTTACCGTCCCAGTATCTATCGTCAATTGCGCACCAACTCCATACCCATGCACATTCGTAGCTGAAATGTCAGCACCTCGTCCCGTTGCGCTTACCGTACCCGATGTCGCCGTTGCATTATAAGTAACATCAAGTGCTGATCCAGAATCATTATATGTAGCTCCTGCATTGTTGACCGTAATATCTTTATCGATTCGAACAGTATCCGCCGTATCTGTGCGAGTAGCCGCTGCTGTCAATGTTCGATCTGAAACGAATCGTCCAATAGCTCCAGTCGCATCAGCTGTAATTCCTGACGCCGTGTGATCCACGTTAAAGACATTTGATGTAGTAATAGCATTACTCGTCGTACCAACATCAACCCCTATGCCACTTGTCAATCCATCAAAACTCAAAGATGCACCCGAATTTGTCGTGACCGAATCACCCGTCATTGTGAACAATGTTTCATTATTCGCACTTGTAATTGCATACTGAATGTCCGTTGCAACAACATCTCCATCTGAATCAATTCTCCAGTAATCCGTTCCTGAACTATCTTCAATTTCTATAATTTTCTGGTTTTGTGTGCTGTTTGCTTGAATGAGCAACTGCACCTCATCCGTATCACCATCGACAGAGAGTTTTGCAAGAGATGCTCCTCCAATACCGACATTGTCTGTAGAGGTTGAAAGGGTGATATCTGTTCCTCCATCTGTCCAACCAGCTGCTTCAGAGATACCTCCGTCTAGAATGGTGAATTCAGCCGCAGAAATAAGCGTTCCAGAGATGTCGAAGAGATTGGTGAATCCTCCGCCTGCATCTACCGTCTTGAAGACAGTACCAACAACATCATCTGTGTCTGAGTTGTCTGCAACGAAGAGTGCGTCTAATCCTTCTGTACTTGCCGCATTGTCGAGATACAGTCCGTATTGAGCTGTCGTTGAACTTGTTGTGTCTTCAGCTGTGAATGTATGCACAACACCATTTTCACTTGTTGCATCCGTAAGCGTTCTTGCAATAGACCATGTTTCTCCTGCTGTACCGGTAATACTAGTTGCAGCGTCGAGTGCAAGTGCATCTGCGAATTCTGTGAAGTCGAGTGTATCTGCTGTAAGGTCAGCTCCGTCTACATTAGATAGAGAATTTCCTGTTCCATTCGCATCAAAGGCTACACCTGTAATCGCTCCTGTTGTAGAAATATCCCAGTCAGATGTGTTGATCTGCATGGTGTCTCCACCGTCTCCAAGAAGAACAGCTCCGCCTGGTGTAAGAGTGAATGCTCCTGTTGTTGTGAACGTGGTAGAAGCTCCATCGAATGAGACGTCTGTATCTGCGACCGCAAGATCACCGTTAAGATCAATGGTACTTGAGGCAAGAAGTGTTCCATCAAGCGTAACAGCTCCATCTACTTCAAGTTCACCCTCAATGTATGCATCTTCTCCGTCCATGGATGCTGTTCCCGGTGTTCCATTTCCTACACGTAGATTTCCTGTTGAAATGCGGAAGCTGTCTGCTCCGGCTGCAAGTGAGAAGTCGAAGAGATCATCCGCATTCGCATCAGTGTCTGTGATAGATCCGTCTGCATAGGTCGTTGTAGACCCGGCGATGAATGATCCATCCGTATAGATGCTACCTTCTACACCAGCCGTTCCCGCAACGAAAAGGTCATCTCCGCCGAGTGAGAAGCTTCCATTTGAGAGGGTTTCTGTACTAGAAGTTGAACCTCCAACAATAAGGTCTTCGTCAAATCGAACGTCATCGGCGTCAGCAAAGATGGCATATGTGTCACCACCTTGAACGCGAATACCATAGTTATTCGTATTTCCAGTTACATCTTCGATATCAAGTCCAACACTTGTACCCCCTGAAGCGATATTCATGAGCTTCACATTAATACCTTCTTCATTCGTCACCGTGTGACTACCGCTAGATTGATCTACATTTTGAATATTGAGTCCTGAAACAGCCGTTGTTGTTCCACTTGCATGCTGAACAATCACACCCGCGAAATGCCCAAGTGCCTCATCAATCGTACCGGTACCCGCTGTTCGAACAATAGAAGCGCCACCAACCGCCTGACCAAGCTGCCCGAATGCAGCCGTATCTTCACCAGCAATAAGCAGATCTACGCTACCAAATAATGATCCAGTTGAAGCAGCCGTTGAATCATGTCGCATAACATTGCTTCCAGCTGAAATCGTAGCACCACCAGCAAGTGGATTTTGTGCTGTGCTTGCAGTACCACTAACCGTCAATTCATTCGCAGCCGCATGCAATTCACCTGTCTGTGTACCTGAATTGATTGTCATGGCAACACTAAGTGGGAAATGCTGAGAAGATTGCGCTGCGAGGGTTTCGTCAATTGTAACCTTTCCGGTACTATTTA
The DNA here is from genome assembly GCA_964344415.1 of uncultured Gammaproteobacteria bacterium. Taxonomy (GTDB): domain Bacteria; phylum Patescibacteriota; class Patescibacteriia; order UBA9934; family UBA9934; genus CAYFMS01. The sequence goes on from CAYFMS010000002.1 coordinate 287,832, forward strand.
GATTTAATTCGATGTCATTTCCTTGTCCATCAGCCTTAATTTCTATATACGACGTAGAAGTTCCCTCATTTGTGCGTAATTGTAGGTTATTATCACCATTTGAACTGATATTTCCTGTTCCACCATTACCAACTACAATTTCAGAATCGGCATAAATATTATCTTCAAATCCGGCAGATCCGGCCACGAAGAGATCATTCCCGCTCAAGCTGAAACTTGAATGTGCAATTGTCTCTGTTCTACTTGTCTCTCCACCGACAATGACATCATCATCAAATGTTGCATTTCCTGCGTCCACAAGAAGTGCGTGAGCATTCGTAATAGTCTGATTCGTTCCTGCTGCAGGAGCATTATTGATGTACCAAGTTGCAGCATCTGTCGTCGTTACACTTGAATTTGTTGCTGCAAGCGTTGGTTGCGCGAAAGCATTGAACCATACTTGAGTTGCCGTTCCTGACCCCGCCGTCGCCGTATCGGTGTATGTAGCACCACTTTGATCAAAGAGAACACCAACCGTTGAAATACCTCCGCTCGTCGCCTGTGGAGATTGTGCAATTGTTCCTGTATTGGTCACTGACCACAAGTCCGTACCACCAGAGTTCTCAATTACAGCAACATGTGAATTTTGTGTACTATTTGCCTGTACGAGAAGTTGAACCTCGTCCGCGCTTCCATCAATGAATACATCATTTGAAACGGTCAATGTTCCATCTGCCGTGATTGCTCCAGCGCCAGTAATGTCACCCGTTGTAGAAATATCCCAGTCAGATGAATTAATAGACACAGTATCTCCGCCGTCACCAAGGTCTACTTGTCCATTTGCTGTCACAACTCCAGCACCAGATACAGTGAAGAGATCACCTCCGGCACTATCTTCAAATACGACAAGGTCAGAAGTTTGCGTTCCATTTCCTTGTACAAGGAATTGAATTTCATCAGCATTTCCATCTAATCCAAGATTCGCAGATAGATCAGATGCTGATCCAATCGTTACATTATCTGTCGCTGTTGTGAGTCGCACAACGGTTCCATCATCTGTCCAGCCACCTCCTCCGCCACCGCCTGAGGCTAGATCCGTCCACGTCGTTCCGTCATCTGTGTTCACATAAACTGCTCCAGCTTGATCAAGGAAAAGTGAACCAGCAGCAGCCGTCAATGCACCATTTGGTGAGCCTGTTCCAGTATAAAAGCTTGCTGTATCAGCATTTGTAGTGTCACTAAGTGTCAAGAATGCCGTATCTTCAGCTTTACTCACAGTGATAGTGCCATCCGTACCAACCGTTCCCAGCCCGGTTACTACTCCCGTCGTAGAGATATCCCAGTCAGATGTATCGATCGAGCCTGTCTCTCCATTATCCCCAAGGGTAAATGCACCATTATGAATAAGTGCTCCATCACCACGAACCTGGAAAAGCGTATTTCCACTATTATCTCGCACTCTTACATCTGTTGCTGAGGTATCCGTTCCAAGCGAAAGACGAGTTGATCCAGCTGTAGATGTATTGTCGATATCGAAGAAATCGCTTGTTGCATCATATCCGAGTCGAATATCACTATCTGTACCAAACCGAATCTGCTGGTCATCCTCAACGCGAACCTGAGAATGCAATCTAACCTTCTGTCTAAATCGCGTCCATTCAGATCCGTCTGTAGAGTCTATTTCAATGTAATTTGTTCCTCCCTGCCCGATCACAAATACATCACTGGTATTATCAACAATTTCCAGATGCGTCGTTCCAGTAGGATCCAAGTCGATATCTGAACCATTAAAGTCGAAAGATCCTCCAGTTACATTAATAGCAATGCCATCGCCAGCACCTGCATTTGCCGCGTCAACATTCAGTGCGACAATATTTGATGCATTATTTCCATCTCGATCAATATTTACTGATGCGGTCGTTCCAGTATCATCATGGTCGATATTTAGTCCAATACCAGCCCCGTCTTGATCGATAGATACTCCAGTTCCTGCCGCATCCTGCCGAATAGCAAGTGGAATTGCGCCAACTGCAGCCGTATTATCATTAACGACATTTAATAGAGGGCGTGAATTTGTATCTGCACTGTCAGAACTAATACGCAAGCCATTTCCTGTTGTCAATGAATCGAATGTCATGGTTGCGCCGTGATTTGTTGTAGCGCTTGAAGTAAGGGCGAGAGCTGTTTCATTTGCAGTATCAGTAATAGAAAGAGCTCCGTCCGCAGTAATTGAACCAATACCTGTCAAATTACCTGTAGCAGAGATATCCCAGTCAGAAGAATCTATAGCAACGGTATCTCCCCCATCACCAAGATCAACTTGACCATTCGCAGTAACCGTTCCTGTACCCGAAATTGTGAAGAGATCTGCACCTGCACTTGTTTCAAAAACGGCCAGATCAGATGTTTGTGTTCCATTCCCCTGAATAATAAGCTGTATTTCATCCGTATCACCATCAACAGTGAACTTACCAAGAGCTGTCGCTGTTCCGATAGAAACGCTGTCTGTCGATGTATTGAGCCTGATATTCGTCCCATCATCTACCCAACCTGCAGCACTAACCGCTGTCCCGATACCTAGGAATGCTCCTCCATCATTTGAAATCTCCCATTGATTATTTGACGCGCTATAACGAAGTGTTCCGTCACTGTCAGATCCTTGATTCGCAACAATATCGAGGTCTGCTCCAGAACCTGCATTATCTGCATCAAGAGTAAGCGTTGTTCCATTTGCAGATATAGCTCCTCCAGCCGTGAAGAGTCCAGTACCAGTCGTAATTGCCTGATTATTTGTGGTATTGAAGCTGAATGCCCCAGAGCTGTCGAGCGATCCATCAGAAAGTGTTGTTGTCGCTCCTGCAATGAATGAACCATCTGTGTAAACACTTCCTTCAATTCCGGCTGTTCCTGCTACAAAGAGGTCATCTCCGCCGAGAGAGAAGCTTCCATTTGCAAGTGTCTCTGTTGCAGATGTTGAACCTCCAACAATAAGGTCTTCGTCGAATCGAACGTCATCAGCGTCAACAAATAGCGCATAAGTATCCGCGCCAGCGACATAAACACCATAGTCATTCGTTCCGGCTGTCATGTCCTCGACATATAATCCATAATTATTTGTCAAAGTCCCTGCAGCAATAATTGGCGCCTTTGCATAGTATGCCGATCCAAGCGTAATTGTTCCTGCGCCCGTCTGAATGATCTGACCACCGAATCCACTCGCAAGCGCCTGCGTCGCTGTTCCAGTGTTATTAACATACCCAATTGCACCAATCACTTCGCTATCTACCGCCGTTGTTGTTGCTACACCAAACTGTCCACCCGAAATATCTTCTACGCTGCCAGATGTATTCACGCTCACATAACCATTTACACCCGTTGGAGCATTAGAGGTAGTAAAATCACCCGAGTTTGTTGCACTGCCAGAAATTGATGTCTGTCCATGCAAACTATATGCCGCTCCAGATTGCGTACCTGATGTAAAGGTCAATGTATTTTGACTCAAAATTCTTGTTTCGGAACTTCCTTCAAGACCCGACCATCCAATATCAAGCGCATTTACTCCAGATCCATAGCCACCACCACTCATCGAAACGTCGATTGCATCTGCCGTTATATTAAGCGTTCCAGATGTCTCTGTACCAACAACATCAATATTCACTACATCTCCGGAGTCATTCAATGTACCCGAGGCATTATTCACCGTTGGGCGACGTTCAATGAATATATTGCTTCCTGAGTCCGTACGTGTCGTTGCTGCTGTTAATGTTCGATTACTGATCACACGTGCAATTTCACCACTAAAATCGGCTGTTATTCCGCTTGCTTCATGATCGAGGTTAAGCAATCGACCACTTGTAAGTCCATTACTTGCAACACTGATATTTGCAGCCGTTCCAGAAGTAAGTGATTCAGCAGCAATATCAATACCAGCTCCGCTATCCGTTGTTGCTGATGATGAAATGTCCAATGCACTAATATCACGGGATTCTGTAATTGAAGCACCACCACTACCAATATTCAACCCGCGTGATCCACTACTTATCCCGTCTCCTGAAGTTGAAATATTCAATACATGCCCCGTCCAATCAAGTGTCCCTGCCGTCTCGACACCCCCATAAGACAAGTCCATCACATGCCCAGAATCATTCAATGTTCCACTCGCATTATTCACGGTAGGGCTCTTCGCAATAGATACGATATTACCTGAGTCATTTCGCGTTGCCGCTGCAGTCAAGGTTCGCGTTTGATTGATGCTAAATAGCGTTCCCGAATAATCAGCCGTTATAGCTGTTGGTTGATGGAAGATATTAAATGCCGTTCCACTTGTAAGTGCATTATTATTGAAATTGTATTCGATTCCAGATCCAGTAGTCACGCTATCACCTGTAATATTTAATATGCTACCAGATGTCGTTGCTGCACTAGACACAACCGATAATGCAGATTCATCCGCCGTATCCGTTATGTTCACAGCACCATCTGAAACAGTGAAATCATTCGCAAATGTTACATTTCCATTATCAGCAAAGGTTGCAAATGGCGTACTTGCATCTTGAATCACGAAATCCTCTGTATTGTTTAGATTAATGACAAGGTCTCCTGAACCATCAACCGTAATCGACTGACCATTATTATATGCATCATCGAGTGTCGTACTTCCACCACCTGTACTAATAGCCGCAAAACTGCCGCCATCATTACTAATTTCCCAGCGATTATTCGCTGCACTATAACGAAGTGTTCCATCGCTGTCAGACCCTTGATTCGCTACAATATCGAGGTCCGCTCCAGAACCTGCATTATCTTCATCTAGTTCAATTGTTGTTCCGTGTACGTCAATATCTCCACCGGCGGTAAAGAGCCCAGTTCCTGTAGTGATTGCTTGATTATTTGTCGTATTGAAACTGAATGCTCCTGAAGAGTCTAGTGATCCGTCGGAAAGTGTTGTTGTCGCTCCTGCAATGAATGATCCATCCGTGTACACGCTTCCTTCAATACCGGCTGTTCCTGCTACGAAGAGGTCATCTCCTCCAAGTGAGAAGCTTCCATTTGAAAGGGTCTCTGTTGCAGATGTTGAACCTCCAACAATAAGATCTTCATCGAAACGACCATCACCCTGATCAACCAATAATGAAAGTCCTGTTCCTGCATTCTGGATACTAAGCGCAACCGGATTATTCGTCGTGTCATCCATGTCAATCAATACACCAATCTCATCATCCGTATCATCGACTTGAACCTCTAATCGCGCACCCGGAGTCGTCGTACCAATACCAAACTCACCCGTATCTTCAATACGAGCCTTCTCATCATTATTAACAGAGAATTCAATATAGTCGTCATGAACAAGACTGATAGCAAATTGGCCATCCGCATCAGCAATACCGAATTGTGGATTTGATGCCGCGCCATCACCGATAATTCGCCCCTGAGATCGGTCTCCACCGTCATCGTCTGCATTGAAAATAATTCCACCAGTAGAAGTGTCATCCCACTTATAGTAGATATAGTTATCATCACCATTTGAAACAAAACGCGTTGCATTTCCAGGGGTGTTTGAATCATGGAACTCAATACGTTCAACTTGACCAATAGTACCAGCAGTTCCAATTCCAAGAGTATCTTGGAAAAGAAGATTACCATCAATATATACATGATTTTCTACACCAAGACTGTCTGCAATAAAGACATCGTCACCACCAAGCGAGAAAGAGGCATTTTCAATTGTTTCTGTAGCAGATCCAACCGTAAGATCGCTTCCAAAGTCAGCATCGCCGTCAACATCAAGCGTGCCATCAATGAATGTTGCACCTTCGATTCCAGCTGTTCCCGCTACAAATAGATCATCTCCTCCAAGAGTAAATCCGGCCTCATCAATCGTTTCCGTACTAGAAGTTGAACCTCCAACGATAAGATCTTCGTCAAATCGAACATCTGCAGCATCTGCCCAAAGCGCATATGTATTTGCGCCGGCAATATATGTTCCATAATCAAATGTAGACGCATCGATTCGAATACCGGTACCAATACCACCCGTTTCCGTTGTTTGTGTAATCTTAATTGCATCAATTTCACTTGTTGCATTATCTGAAGCATTTCCGTCTAGATCGATAGATAGCGCACCCTTTTGAATACCTGCACTCAATGCATTGATCACGTCGGATTCTATTCCAACCGCGAATTGATCATCAGATGTACCTGTATATAAATTGTGAGAGAATGTCGTTTTTGCCTGGCTCGCCTCATTCGTATTCCCGCTGAAAGTAAGTTCATCATCAGCACCACCGACATTAACAAGAAGATTTTCTCCCGGTGCAATCGTAAAGCGATTTGCGGTAGCTATTGACGTATTTCCGCTGCCAGATTCAGAAATGCTAAAAATATCAGTACCGGCGCTATTTTCAAATATAGCAAGTTCATTTGTTTGCGTTGAGTGACCCTGCACCAAGAACTGCACCTCATCCGTATCACCATCTACTGAGAGTTTTGCAAGAGAAGCTCCTCCAATACCAACATTGTCTGTCGAAGTAGTGAGAGTGATATCTGTTCCTCCGTCTGTCCATCCTGCTGCCTCAGAAATACCTCCATCAAGGATGGTGAACTCAGCCGCAGAAATAAGTGTTCCGCCTATATCGAAGAGATTCGTGAATCCTCCACCAGCGTCAATAGTCTTGAAGACGGTTCCGACAGCGTCATCTGTGTCTGAGTTATCTGCAACAAAGAGAGCGTCGAGACCTTCTGTAGAAGCTGCATTATCTAGATAAAGTCCATATTGAGCTGTCGTTGAACTTGTTGTGTCTTCTGCTGTGAAGGTATGTACAACTCCATTTTCGCTCGTTGCATCTGTAAGCGTTCGAGCTATAGACCATGTTTCTCCTGCTGTACCAGTGATGCTCGTTGCAGCATCGAGGGCCAATGCATCTGCAAATTCTGTAAAGTCAAGAGTGTCTGCCGTAAGATCTGCTCCGTCTACATTAGATAGAGAGTTTCCTGTTCCATTCGCGTCGAAGGCAACGCCTGTGATTGCTCCTGTCGTTGAGATGTCCCAGTCAGAAGAGTTTACAGAAACCGTTCCATTATTATCACCAAGTGTAATTGTATTTGACCCACTTACAACGAATGCTCCGTCTGTTGTATCAATGGTAACTTGATCAAGAGTTGTCGCTCCATCCGCATCAAGTGTTGATCCAAGCGTTGTTGCACCAACAACATCAAGTGCTCCGTCTGTATAGATATTTCCCTCAATTCCAGCCGTTCCTGCAACGAAGAGATCATCTCCACCAAGTGAGAAGCTTCCATTTGAGAGTGTTTCTGTAGCTGATGTCGATCCACCAACAACCAGATTTTCATCGAAGCGCACATCATCGGCGTCTACGAAAAGTGCCAATGTATCCGCACCTGCTACGTAAATACCATAATCAGTAGTGGCAGATGTTTGATCATCAACATATACACCATATGCCGTTGTAACAGCAGCCGTTCCGCCAAGGTTTGGATCCGCGACATTCAAACCACGAAAATCAGTAACCGCGGTAGCACCTGCAATAGTTGAAGATGCGTCAAAAATAGTTAAGCTTGGCATGGTCGCGTCACCAGAAAGAGATGTATAAGCTCGGACAACATCTGCCTCTGTAATAGTGTGCGCATCACCCGCAGCTAAATCAACAACAGAGAAAACACCACCACGAGCATCAGAAACCGTACCGGTGAATCCGTCATCGATCCAAGCCTCACCCACAATACCGTTTATTGAGTTAATTGTACCTGCGGACTGTCTTACATTTGCACGTGCGGCATTTCCATAGTATGTACCGGTATCATTTGTTCCATTATCTGCAATGGAAAGGTTAACTGCACCCCAGTTATATGAACCCGTGTCATCACTACTTACACTTCGGATGTTCTTTGTTGTAAAAATACGTGTGTTATTTTCAGACACCTCGTCGAACACATTTGAAACGAATGCAACTGTATTATTTCGAACAAATGGATATGTGTCAGAGAAATCATTACCAAGTGCCCAAATCGCATCAATCCCAGTAGATCCCCCCAGTCCAAAATCTTCTGGATCACCCAAGCGCATGACTTCAGTGCTGTTAATATTCCAAAGCTGAGATGTGTCATCATTCATGTCAATGACCAAATCATTACCAGTTGCATCCCAAGAAATAGCAGCATCGGGATCAGCAGCCGTATTACCAAATGTTAATTCAATATCATCAGCTAGATGAGCCTGACTATTTACCAAAATATCACCACTAACCGTCAGTTCATTCGCAAACGTTACATTTCCGTTATCTGCGAAGGTTGCAAAAGGAGTTCCAGCATCTTGAATAACAAAATCCTCAGTATTATTGAGGTTTACGACTAAATCACCAGATCCATCCACCGTAATTGACTGGCCATTATTGTATGCATCATCAAGAGATGTATCCGTTGTTAACGCCAATGTCCCTGTTGAGGTTGGAAGTGTAAGCGTAATGTCCGATCCGGGATCAGCACCGAGTGCAATCGTTACTTCATTCGTGTCATCTGTCGCACCGTCGAGAATAAATGCATTTGTTCCTTGAATTGCGCCAGTAATCGTGATGCTGTCCGTCACCGCATTTCCGAGCGTTACATCACCATTTCCGGTAAATGATCCAGCAAATACCGCCTCGGTTGCTGATATATCACCAGCACCAAGGTCGAAATCTAGGTCAGCGTCAAGTGCGAGTAATTGATTTGCCGTTGCCGTTGAAGCAGCGCTAATACCGTCTACCGTATCAGCATTATAAGCATATGCTGCTGCACCCATTTGATGGCGCGGCGTCATCTCGGCATTCGTTTCAACTAAAACACCAAGGTAAACGTCAGCGCTATTGAAATCGACCCCCGTCAATGCATTCGTTCCAGTACCACCAAGAATGATGGAGAATTGACCATTCGTAACAGTTACTGAAATTTGCGTCGGAGTCCCACAAGTACCTCCCGCAGAATAGAGACATGTTCCGGCAGTAGAAGCGTCATACAATCGAAATGTCATGTCATATGTCCCATCAGGAACAGCATCGTCTGCCGAGTCTAGCAGCGTACCCGTGAAAGGAATTTCTTGATTAATTTCCGCATGCGCGATTTGCACATTTGAGAGCAACGGATAGAATACAAGGCTCGCAATAAAGAACGTATTTACAAGCTTTGTTAGACGGTTATGAAAAGTCACATTCTCCTTGTTAATTTAACAAATCACACGCATGGAGCGCTTATGAAGATATTATAACATTTGAAGAAACGGATCTTGAATCGCTCGTGGATAACTTTTTAGCCAATATTCGCTAAAATCATCGTCGTTTTTGCCGTAACATTCGTAGAAGAATTCGCAGGATTGCCCATAGCCCGACAATGCCCGCAATGATTGGTATTGCCAGTCTTGCTTTGGAAAAATCAGCAAATGCGCCCCGATACGGCATCGCGTCAACCTGGGACTGAATTTCATCACTTCCGAGCAATAATGTAGACAGCGTTTCATTTCCAGCTTTATCTACCGCAACAATTGTCACTGAGTTACGTTGCAGATCAGATGCATTCATTTTATATGGGCTTTCAACCGAAATAGCTTCGTCAGCATTGTCGTCAAAATAAATCCTATAGCTATCAATACCAGACAACTCATCAAATGCTGCAAAGTAAATTTCATAAACTTTCTGCCCCCATGCATTCGTATGACTTTCAAAGAAAAGATCAAATGAATCCGGCGGCGTTTGATCAACCTTTAAAGTATATCTACCAATATTTGTGTAATCTTGGCCAATAATTCCACGCAGTGCAAAGTACCAAATTCCTTCATCAAGTAAATCAATATTGAATAATTCTGCCGAAATTACTTCATCAAGAGGAATGGCATCATGATCTTTGCCAAGTGTATACACATACCTGTCTACATCTAATGCCGCCCATTCTAGTTGAACAGTGCGGTCCGAGTACCAATTCTCACTTTCTGGATGTGTAGGTGAAGAAATAATAGGTGTAGAAATTTGTGTCGCTACTTCTTCGGTCGGTACATCGTCCCCATCTTCCACCTCTGGATCTGGATCAGTTGTCTCCGTTCCAGAGGGATCATCTTCCTCTGACACCGGAGTATCCACCTCATCGCAAATTTGCACCGTTACCTGACCACCTGAATCGAAATGATTGATTTGATCCGTGTCAATCAGTAAAGATCCACCATTAACAGAAATAATCGCATTACCGCAAGCCTCAGCCTCGAAGAAAACTGTCATGAGCATTGTTGAGGTCTCTACGCCAGTCGTTAAATTATATGACCCAATAGAGAGTGAAGAATCACCAATCACCGTTCCGGGACTCTGATACGGAAGGGCTGATCCTAGCGAAAAATGAGAGTAAGAAAGTATATCTGCCGAATATGATATTTCACTACGTGCGACAATAATATCTTCGCCATCAGGATTCACGCTGACCGTAATTGCTACCGTATCACCGATTTCATAGACACTCTTATCTGCAGAAGTGGATATCGAAGCAGCTTGAGAAATAAATGGAAGCGTCGCAAAATAAAGTACGGCCAGCAGACCAATTAGTGTTTTAAAAGTGAAAAATGTGAGTGTATTCATATTATTGTCCCCAATGAGCGGCAAGGCCCGCTAAATCAAAATCATTAACAATACCGTCAGCATTGAAATCTGATCGACATGCACTCCCTCCCCAATTTGTAGCCAAAAAGGCCAAATCGAAATCATTAATACCGCTATCACCGTCTGTATCCCCGATCATTCTTCGTTCAATTTCAAATGAAACCGTGTCGCTATTTTCTCCAGATCGTCTAGCATAAGCCGAAAATTCATTCTCACCATAAGCAAGTGATTGATTAATTGACCACACTCCTGTTGACGAATCATGATCTACTCCCTCAGAACTATCATTGAGATAGACAGTTGAGCTCGATGAATATGTTCCGTAAATATCCATCACAGATGCAAAGACTGGACAGACATTACCTTCACCATCCATTGTCAAAACAACGTCAATTGTTGGCTCAGGTATATAAGAATCACCACTACTCGTTGTTGACGAAGCCACTCCACTGACCGTCCATGTTGCTGTGGTTGGAGCAGTGGTCGGTTGAAAATTTCCCCCAGCATCGCCACCAATAACATTGAGTGTGTACACCTGATCCGTCATGCCACTCAATGAAATTGGTGTCGCAATCACAGCTGCAGTGGAGTATGCGGACCCATTCAAACTGTATCGATACTGCGTCACATTTGGACCACCAACCGTAATGGTCGCCGTAGCACTACCATGAGGTGTTGTCGGGGTACCCGTTAATGTTGCAACCGCGCCATTATAGTCAAAAATGGTATCAGGCGATTGTGGCTGAAATTGATAATCTGCAGAAGATCCCGTGCCTCCAATCGGATTTTCGGACGGCGCAATAATTCTGTAATCGGTCGAGCTCATGTCCTGCGCGAATGCACTCGGTAAAAATACAAAGAAAACCAAGCATGCGATAAGCGCGCTCGATAATACAATATCTCCCGATAAACTGAATCGTGATTTCATTCTGAACATATTATATATCGCACATTCAAAAAGAAAAAACCCTGCTGTGCAGAGCTTTGATCATCGATCAAACGCCAAACTCATTAGTCACCCTTCACAATAAGAGCAAGAATTGCCGGGACCGCCATGAAAACACTTGCCCATGGCTGACTTAGAAAAACGAGTTTTGTCCATTCGGACAACTCAAGGATAACCTCTTCTGGAAGAATTGTCATGCCGAGCGACACGACGAGCCCAACAAATGCGATGGAAAAAATTGCCAAATGCATCCCATCAGGAACGGTATATGGCTCAAAATAAGGGTTTTTCAACAATATCCAGCTGATCATTGCGATAAGCGCAGCAAAGATTCCAAGATGAATAATATAATCCGGCTGACCGATATCAATTGGTAATTCTTTCAAATATGGAATGGTCGTAAAAATGACGAATGCGATATATGCAGCAATAATCGCCGTCATGACATGGTCCTTTCCAATTGTATAAAAATATAAAATAGCTGCCGCTAAAAAAATAGCGATAAATAATAAGTCAAATTGCGCAATGAAATCAGCTATCGCCGGCTGTTCTGCTATTGCAGGAACTTCAAGGCTGAAATCCGGCATTGTCATTTCTTCCTCCATGCATGCATTATACCCTGTTTGATTATTTCAAAAAATAGTTTAAGCTACAGACGGAGGGTTATCATGCCTATTTCGCCAAGCATCGAGCTCGGCAGGCAGCCGAGCCGAGTCATTCGAGATTCACCCCATTTCCGAGAGGCACTCATCGAGGCTTTGACATGTCTCGACATTGCATCCGCAGCGCGAATCACCAATTTGCTCATCCATGACACCATCATGGATACCGTGGAAATCAAAGCGGATGTCTTGTGTCAAAACGGTGAGATTGCTCAAGTCCGCGTCACTTCGGCCAAAAAACGACCAGCGTCGTGGGCAGAGCGGCGTGAGATGAAACGGGGCTTTCACGGAGGAAAAGTCGTGCCACTCCGAGGCCGACGCAAACGCAAGTTTATGCAGTAAACAGACTGCATAAATAGCAAAACCGCCACACGGGCGGTTTTTTTATGTCCCAACTTGAAGTAATGATTAAGCCCTCAAATCCAATTCTTCGAGAATTTTTCGCTCTTTTCTACCTAGTTTTGTCGGCGTTTTGACCTGAATGACAACAATCATATCACCTCGTCCGCGGCCATGTGGGACCCCCTTCCCTCGTAATCGCAATTTTTCACCAGACTGAGTTCCAGCTGGAATTTTCATTTTCACGTCACCGTCAAGCGTTTCAACCTGCACTTCATCACCAAGCGCAGCCTGCGTAAATCCAATCTCTTTCGTCGTAATAAGACGATCATTCACACGCTCAAATCTACTGTCATTTTTAACATGGAGCATGATATATAAATCACCCGGTTGTCCGCCAGAAAGTGCCTCTCCCTGACCGCGCAATCGAATGCGCATACCATTTTCAACACCAGGCGGCACATCTACGCGAATTGTTTTTCGCCCATATTCAATTCCAATTCCATCGCAATTCGTGCAAGCATCTTCTGGCTTTTCACCATTTCCATGACATTCAACACAAACTTGACGCTGCTGAATTGCCCCGAGCATCGTTTGTCGAACATTCACCGTCATTCCAGTTCCATCACATGTTTTACATGTGTGCATGGTCGTTCCGGGCTCACCTCCATTCCCCGCGCAACGTTCACATGTATTGTTTTTCGAAACCGACACCTCTTTTTCAATTCCAAAAATCGCATCCTTGAAATCAAGCGTCATGTCAATTTGAATATCCTGCCCTTTTTGCACGCGACCGCGTCCACCGCCAAATCCCCCGCCAAAAAAGTCACCGAAAATATCACCAAGATCTTCAAAATTCATGCCCTGAAATCCACCAGCACCACCAAAGCCGCCAGCACCGTCAAAGGTCTGGCCGAATTGATCATACTGAGATCGCTTCTGGTCATCGGAAAGAACCTGATAAGCTTCATTAATTTCTTTGAATTTTGCCTCATCACCCCCCTCTTTGTCGGGATGATATTGATGCGCTTTCTTCCGAAATGCCTTTTTGATCTCGTCCTTCGAAGCCCCTTTCTCAATGTCTAGAATTTTGTAATAGTCTTTGGCCATACTTGATATACATCTTGCCCTTGGTCAAAACGAAAGAGGGTGATTACTCACCCTTCTTTTCATCAGCAGCCTCGTCTTTCACCTCTTCAAAATCGGCGTCTTTTGCATCATCAGATGCCTCAGCTTGCTGATCCGCTGGAGCTTCCTGCTGCGTTTGCTGATACAATTTTGCACCAACGGTTTGCGCTGCTTGTGACAATTCTTCCGAAGCTTTCTTAATTGCCTCAATATCGTCGCCGTCCTTCACATCCTCGACAGCCTTCATTTTTGCTTCGATATCAGCTTTTTCTTCATCAGACACCTTATCTTTATGCTCATCGAGCATTTTCTTCGCCGTGTACACCATAGTGTCCGCCGTATTCTTCACTTCAATAGCTTCACGCTTTTTCTTATCCTCATCAGCATGCGTCTCTGCATCCGCTTTCATTTTTTCGATTTCTTCATCAGAAAGTCCAGAAGATGCCGTGATTGTAATTGTTTGCTCTTTTCCAGTTCCTTTATCAACCGCTTTCACATTTAGAATTCCGTTCGCATCAATGTCAAAACTTACTTCAATCTGAGGGACACCGCGTGGAGCTGGCGCAATTCCAGTAAGACTGAATGTCCCAAGTACCTTATTGTCGGCTGCCATTTCACGCTCACCTTGCAGAACTTTAATGTCCACAGATGGCTGATTATCAGCAGCCGTTGAGAATATTTGAGATTTTGATGTTGGGATCGTTGTATTACGCTCAATAAGTTTGGTTGAAATACCACCCATTGTTTCAATTCCAAGAGAAAGTGGCGTGACATCAAGAAGCAATACATCTTTCACATCACCCTGCAAAACTCCAGCCTGAACAGCAGCGCCAAGAGCAACAACCTCATCTGGATTTACACTTGCATTTGGCTTTTTTCCAAAGAATTCTTCTACTTTCTTCTGTACAAGCGGCATGCGCGTCATACCACCAACCATAACGATTTCTTCAATGTCAGATGGCTGTAATTTCGCATCAGAAAGAGCTTTTTTCACTGGTTCAAGCGTTTTATCGACAAGAGAAGCAACCAATTCTTCAAGCTTAGCTCGTGTGAGCGTCAAAACAAGATGCTTTGGACCATCAGCCCCCTGAGAAATGAATGGCTGATTAATTTCTGTCTGTGCAGCTGTCGAAAGTTCGATTTTCGCACGCTCAGCAGCATCTTTTACGCGCTGCAATGCAAGCGCATCTGCACCGAGGTCAACACCTTCCTGCTTTTTAAATTCTTCAATAATCCAATCGATAATTGCTTTATCGAAGTCATCTCCACCAAGATGCGTATCACCATTCGTAGAAATCACCTCGACTGTGCCCTCGGAAACATCGAGCACAGAAACGTCAAATGTACCACCACCAAGGTCATACACAAAGATTTGCTGACCGACATTTTTATCGAATCCATAAGCAAGCGCTGCTGCCGTAGGTTCATTAATAATCCGCTCAACTTTAAGTCCAGCAATCTCACCAGCATCTTTTGTTGCTTGTCGTTGTGCATCGTCGAAGTAAGCCGGTACTGTAATAACGGCAGATTCAATCTTTTCACCAATCTTTGCTTCAGCATCCGCCTTTAATTTCTGCAGAACCTGAGCTCCAATTTCTTGCGGAGTATATTCTTTATCACCCATTTTTACCGCAACACCCTCACCTCGCTGAACGATTTCATATGGCATGGTTTCTTTATCCGTCTTCACTTCTTCATCCGTCCAACGTCGACCAATCAATCGCTTAATTGAGTACAATGTGTTCTTTGGATTCGTTACTGCCTGACGCTTCGCAGGAAGTCCGGCAAGCCGCTCGCCATTCTTATCAACGGCAACCATAGAAGGCGTCGTTCGCACACCTTCAGCATTTTCTAAAATTTTTGGCTTACCACCTTCAATGATGGCCATCGCCGAATTTGTTGTTCCTAAATCAATTCCTAAAATTTTACTCATATTTTTTATTATTCAGTTTCTGTAATTTGATTGATAATAACTTTCGCAGGTCGCAGGACATGATCACCGATTTTCCAGCCCGGTAGAACCACTTCCAGTATTTTACCGTCTTCTCTGCCGCTCTCAGATCGCGTTCCAGCCGCTTCGTGAACATTTGCATCAAATGAACCATCCGTCGCAATTGGACTAATTCCAAGCCCATTCATCACTGCTTCAAATTGCTTCTGTATGAACATGACTCCCTGAAACCAAGGCTTCATGTCATCTGGCAATGCATCCTCTGCGGGAGCGAACTTTACCGCCTGTGCGAAATTATCGATAACTGGCAGTAAATCCTCCGCAAAACCGATCTTGATCTGATCCCGCGCCTTTGCAGCCGACGCTAACTGATCTTTTTTCAGGTTTTCATAATCAGCGAGAGCGCGCCTCCATCCAGATTCGAGTTCAGCGCATTTTGTTTTCAATTCATCAATTTGATTTATTTCCTTCTCTTTTTGTTTTTTCGGCATATTATTCTTCAAGCAATCGCTTTGTTTCAGCAAGTAGCCTCATATTTTTTTGATAATCCATACGGAGCGGCCCAGTCAGCCCAACCATTCCCGTCATACCATTTGGCAATGTATATTTCACCATTACTGTTGCCATTTTCTGACTAAATGGATTTTCGCTTCCAATCCAGATATTCATGTCACTTTTTGCTTCCTTGAAATATCCACGCATGACTTCATCGAATCGATCGACAACGGCCGACAAATCCCGAAGCTCTGAAACATCATTGAAATCTGGCTTATTAAAGAGTTCAGAAAATCCTGTGTAATAACGCCAATCCTGCCCCATGGTCGCCATCGCTGTTTCGCCAGAAAGCTTCACAAGTGCCTTGGCCACTTCACGCATGCGGTCTTTCTTATCTTCCACTTCACGCGCTTGAATCAACTGTGCATGCCGTTTTTTGATTCGAGCTGGTCGATGTAGAAGTTCTAGATAGTACCGATACCCCTCCTCAGTCGGGATGCGTCCAGATGACGTATGCGGTTGGCGCAAGAATCCAGCATCTTCGAGTGCAGCCATATCATTACGCACCGTTGCTGGCGACACATTGAATGCAAAGTTTTCGACAATGCATTTTGAAGAAACCGGCTGAGCCGTTTCGATATAGTGGCGTATAACCGCCGCGAGAATGTGCGTTTGTCGATCGTTCACAGGAAAATGAATTCGTTATTTCTGAGGAAAATTGTTTTAGCTGGCGGAACAAAACGAGCTTCACATCGAAATCGCTGTTTTTTCTTGGAAAATGAGATGAGATATTGGTACAGATCAAGCGACGAAGCGATGCGTACTTGAAACGTACGAAGAGCTAGGAGCGCAGATGTAAGCCAATATATCGCTCATTTAATAGAAAAAACATTAGCACTCTGCATTGTAGAGTGCTAATTCTGCCCTGTCAAGAGTTTTGTGACCTTATGCAAACCAAGTTGAAGTGCCGACTGAATCCGTTTCACGGATTGAAGTCGGACTTCTCAAATCAAATCGAAAACTGCCTTTTCTGTCGTTTTGCTTCTGCCTTCCATGAAACCTTACGAATCGTTTTCTTCTGAAGCATATCTGCAAATAACTTCCCACCCAAATCATTTGGAAGCATGACATATGTCGCACCAAGAGCATACAAATCCGCTGCTTGATGATGATCCTTCGCTGTCACAATAATCGATGACTGCCCACTGCGTTTCTTCACATAACGAATCAGGTCCGTATTCACGGCAATATCGCGAATGGTAGAAATAATAAGTTTCGATCGATGAATGCGAATATATTTCAAAAACTCTTCACTTCCGACATCGCCGTATTCAACATTGATTTTCTGATTTCGAAGATGGCGTACATTCACGGGGTCAAAATCAACAACAAGGTATTTTTTCTTCATTTTCATCACCGAAGGCAGAATAGATCGCCCTAAATACCCATAACCAAATAGGACAACTTCGGCAGCAGAATCGATTCGCTTATGGTCAGGGTCTCCTTTCGTTTCAAGGAATGCAAAAAGCCATTCAAGCTTGCTGTAAATCTGTTCATTGTATTTGATCAGATAGGTCGAGAATAGAATCGTAATGAGCCCCACCATCGTTGTAAGCGTCAATACATCATTGCTCACAAAATTACCTGCAACAGCAGCCGTGATGAGAATAAACGAGAACTCACTCACCTGAGCCATTGTCACACCGACCATAAATCCTGTACGCGGGTGATAACCAAGAATGCGCATAATCACAAGAACAATCAGAGGATTCCCAAGCAGAATAAATCCACTAAGCAGTAGAGACTGCTGCCAAACCATGGCAATGCTATCAATGGAAAGATGCGTTCCAAGAACAATGAAGAAAATGACAATGAAGAAGTCCCGGAGTGGACTGATTTTATGATCAATCTCACGGTGAAAATTACTTCCCGCAAGAGAAATACCTGCAAGCAATGCTCCGATTTCAATACCAAAGCCAATAAAATGTAGAGTCGATGCAACAGCAAAACACCAAGCAATCGCTGTCAAAAAGAGCATTTCCTGATCTCTTGCCGCAAAATTGAAGACAAATGGCAATACTTTTTTGGCGAGGAACCAGAGGACAAATAATACAATCAAAACCTTCCCTGCTGACAGAAGAAGCGCCTCGCTCAAATCTCCTCCTCCATCGGAAAGCGTTGCAACAACGAGAAGAACAAGCATGGCGACCAAATCCTGAACAATCAGTACACCAACGGAAATTCGGCCATAGAATCGTTCAATGTCTTTCTTATCCGAAAGTAATTTGACGATAATAATCGTACTTGAAAAGGCAAAACCGACCCCGATAAAAAGACTGGTGACCGGATCAAACCCGAGCTGAATCGATATGAGGTATCCGATAGCGGATGTAAAAATCACCTGGCCGAGACCTACAAGAACAGAAACAATTCCAACATCTTTGATATTGCGCCAATTCAAATGAAGTCCTACCAAAAACAGCAGAAATGCTACACCAATTTCAGACATTGCTTGGAAAAATTCCGGTGATTGGGCAAATCCCAGCAAGCTCGGTCCTGCGATCAAACCAGTCAAGATATACGCGATAATAAGCGGCTGGCGCAATAAATAAACAATCAGCGACAATGCTCCCGCCGTTACAATAATGATCGCAATTTCATTGAATAATAAGTCAAACATCCTCCCTATTTCTTTTTCTTATGCTTTAAAACGTATTCTTCTGCCACAATGCCAATACCGACAAGAATCATCGGCACCACCAAAACCATATAGATGGTAGCAATGATTTTCGCGATATCCGTCGTTGGCACTAAATCACCATAACCAACCGTCGTGAGCGTTGCTACTGTGAAGTAAAGAGAATCAACGAAGCTCCAGTCCTCGAGATGAGAGAAAAGGAAGACTCCAAGAATCACCAAAGCAATAAAGAACAGAATCACCGCTTTCATTCGCGGATGTTTGAATACGCGCATCATATGCAAGTAGTATACAATACACACAGCAGATATACATACACAGCCATGAAATACACGTTAAAACGTACAAAAAGAAGGACGATCGCCTTACAAATAGACAAAGGTGGTGATTTGATTGTGCGCGCGCCAATCAGGGCAAGTCAGAATTTGATTGATGCGTTTATCGTGGAGAAGAAGGACTGGATAGAAAAGCATATCAAGCGTGCCAAGGAACGCGCTCTACAAAAACCTATATTTTATTTTCGCGATGGTGAAGAACATCTCTATCTTGGGAAATATTTTGAAATACAAACGGCAATTGAATTATCGAAACCTCTGATTTTTGATGATGGATTCTATTTTGACCCAGGCATCAAGATGAGTAAACGCGGCGAGGCAATGAAGCGCTGGTATAGAATGCAGGCAAAAAAATATGCTCGGGATCGACTGGATTATTTTGCCGAGAAAATGAATGTACGATTTTTAAGCTTTCGTTTGTCGAATGCAAAAACGTATTGGGGTGTTTGCAATGGAAAGAAAGCTATTGGAATTAGCTGGCGATTGATTATGGCGCCTGAATTTGTTTTTGATGCCATTATCGTCCATGAGCTTGCACACTTGCGCTACCGTAATCATGGTAAGGATTTCTGGAGCTTTGTAGAGCAATACTCCCCCGACCACAAACTCGCCTCGGAATGGCTGAAGGAGTATCAGGAGCGATTGAATTGTATGTAAATACAAAAACACGCCCCTACGACGAGTCACAGTTTGCCCTTCATAGCTCCGAAAGGAGCGACGTAGGGAAACGTGTCTCTGCCGTACAGGGCGTGCGAGGTGTTCAGTCAGCGTAATCCGGACACCCGACGTTGCGATGACCGATGTTGTCGCACCATGCGAGGTGGTCAGCTTCTTGCCGAGCCAGCACCGCCGGTGGAACCTCGATCTCCCCGTGCTTGGGGCAACCGACGTTCTGGTGGTAGATGCTGTCGCACCATGCGAGGTGGTCAGCTTCTTGCCGAGCCAGCACCGCCGGTGGAACCTCGATCTCCCCGTGCTTGGGGCAACCGACGTTCTGGTGGTAGATGCTGTCGCACCATGCATCATGTCCGATGGTGTCGACGGAATCTCTGCAGGCAGCGAGGACGGTGATCACGATGAGAACAAGTGTGCGCATTGGAACTCCCTGAATGAAAGTGCGTGTCATTACGACGTGTGAATATAGCATAAAATAGACCTTTTGTCAATGCAAAAAGGCCAAAATCGCTGTAAAATAGGCACATTCTTTAGATATTCACATCGGATATAAATACACCGTTTTATATCGGATATGCTTCTAAAACAAAAAGAACCCATCGTTCTAATGAGCTCTTTTTGGTGACCCCACGGGGAATATCCTTCGCTACGCTCGGATATGTCTGTTCCTCGCTCGGGAATGTCAAAGTAAACTTTGCCACTCCTCTCGCTTCGTCGCGGCATCGAACCCACAGGGTCTGCATTCACCCAGAAGAGTACCAACAAAAAACCAGAGGCAAGCTCTGATTTTTTGTTGGTGACCCCACGGGGAATCGAACCCCGATTTCCAGGATGAGAACCTGGCGTCCTAACCGTTAGACGATGGGGCCATGACTGGCCAAATGTGATGCGAGTATATGGGAAAAATAAGTGAATGTCAATCCTACGCTCTGCTTACACGTTTATGATAAATTAAAAACCCAGTATTTTCATACCAGGTTCGACGCCCCCTACGTCCGCACTTTTTTCATTACCGGCAGCTCATTTGCCTCTGCCACATAAGACAGAGTTGGCATCGCCCCGTTGATTCGGAGCTTTTGACCAGCGAACTTTTTGATTACGGCATCACGACATGGCTGGCCATATTGTACATTTACACGTCCATGCACCCATCCCTTTACCTTTCCATTCACAGCCACTTTCTGCCCACGCCCAAGCGGGATGTTGTGACCGCAGTGAATGCACTTCTCGATCGTTGGCATACTTTCCTCCTCATATGCAACGTAAAGCCTAAATATAATACAAAATTGGGCTAAAAAGTCAATAACCAAAGCATAAAATGAAAAGTGAGTAAATGTGCTTATCTTTTATAATTTTTAAGATAATGGTTTTAAATAATATAGCTAATATTAGTATGAAAATCATCTTTTGCGATTGACACATCCCTTGAATCATGCTAATATTTTGAGTCATTGTTTGACTGAGGGCTTCGTATTGACACCCTTGTAAAAAATTGGAGGAACGGTGCAAAACAATCTTGAAATCAACATCGCTCGTGACGAGCTTGCGTCCCTTGTGGATGCTCGCTACAAAATGCGCGAGATGACAAAACGTGTAGACGAGGCAAGTAATCGACTCGCCTACCTCACCGCTACGGCGATGGTGGTAGTCGACAACGGACAAGATGTCAGGTGCCTGGGGGTTTCTCCCGAGGCCGAGGCCAAACTGATGAGGTTGCGATTCAACATCATCAGCAACGACATCATCTCCGTCACCTTCTACGCTGGTGACGAGAAGGTGTCCTTCCACCTGCAGCCCGGAGGGATGATGAGCTTCATCATCACCGACATGCAAAACGATACTCGGATCTACAAGATCTGGGCTTTCGAAAACGAGGTCGATGCCGGAGCGTGGATGTCCAAACGACTGGCGGACTACTCGGCGCGCTAGCACACCTTACACGTCTCAGCAATTCTATTGCAGGGGCGTGTTTTTTTATTTGTTCAACTTCCTCAAACAAAGAAAAGCAATAGTACTAATCCAAGTACTATCCGATATATGGCGAACCATTTATAACTCATTCTTTGTATGAGTTTGAGGAGAAAATGAATGGCAAGAGCTCCGAAAATAGCAGAAGACACAAATCCGATCGTAAGAATTGGCATCGAGGTGACAAATCCTGTCTGCATAGCATCAATGAGTGTCATAAATCCTGCGCCGGCGACGGCAGGTATCGCAAGTAAAAATGAGAAGCGAGCAGCTGCCCTGCGGTCAAGGCCCGCGAATAAGCCAGCTGTCATTGTGATCCCAGAACGCGATGTTCCGGGAATCAATGCTATCACTTGCGCTACTCCAATAATTGCAGCTTTTCCTAAACTCATTTTTTCTATATTGGCAATATGCCCCTTAATCTTATCGCTATACAAATCGGCAATCCACAAAATAATTCCCCAGAAAATAAGAGAAGCTGCCACAATCGTCGTCGTTCGAGTTATTAGGAGGAAATCATCAGTAATAAATAGCCCCGCTAGTACAATTGGAACAGTAGCTAATCCAATTGCAAGTAAAAGCCTCGGCTTTTTTATTGCTAAAATGATGTCTGACCGCATCATCCAACAAATCGCAAGAAGCGTGCCCAAGTGAACCATGACATCAAAATCGATCGACTGCTGCTCCCAGCCGAATATCGACGGTA
Organism: uncultured Gammaproteobacteria bacterium; assembly: GCA_964344415.1. Classification (GTDB taxonomy): domain Bacteria; phylum Patescibacteriota; class Patescibacteriia; order UBA9934; family UBA9934; genus CAYFMS01. The sequence continues at coordinate 310,345 of CAYFMS010000002.1, forward strand.
ATGCGATCAAGTGTCCCGAACTCGAAATCGGTAAAAACTCCGTTATTCCTTGAATAGCGCCAAGGACAATGGCCTGAATCACGGTCATATTAATTATCAAAGTTTATGATTTTCCCCGGTTTCAGAGGCTTTGCATTATTCGCATCCGATTGCACTTCTGTCTGCCCAGACTTTTTTCGACGACGCCGTCTTCTTTTTCGCTTTTTCGAAGGCTTTTGATCAGAAGGGAGGTTTTCTAGTTGTTCAGGATCTGATCTTTCAGGGCTTGGCTCTTTCACATCAGTAGGGGGATTTGACGGCTCTGATACTGGCGCATCATCTGAAACCGTATCAGCAATCGTGGCCACATGCTTATCTTCGCCAACACGCAAATCAGAAAGCGCTTTTCCAACTTCGCTCGCCTTGCTGAATTTCGCATCCTCGTTCGGCGTCATTGGTCGCTTTCCGACATATTCAAGCTGATGTTCATGATCGTCTGACTGACCTGTCGGATCCGCTGCTTTATCCTCGACTTTCTTCTCATCTTTCTGTGAGTTGTCTTTCTTCGTCAATTCTTGAAGTGAAATCTCTTTTCCAACCTTTTTTTCAACAACCTCTCCCTCTTTCACACTTGGAGGTTTTTTAACAATATTCTTCTCCTTTTTCTTTGACTCTGCTTTACGGACCTTACCCTTCGTACGCTCCTCTTTAATAATCGGATGGCAATCCTCGCAATAAATAGGCCGCGAACGATCAAGCTCAACCGGCAATTCAAATTCCTTATCGCAGCGCGTGCAATTATATTTATGCATGTATTTCTGCTTCTTGGCTGCCTTTTTGGCCGCTTTCACCTCAGCCATCTTTTCCTCGACATCAATATCGGCACCGAAACCACTCCACTCAAATACACGTTCTTCAATTTTTTCGCGAGGCTTCGCATAGCGCTCGCGAGTCTGTTCAACAATTTTCGGCGTACTTTCTGTTTCATGCGCCACCGGAGGCAGTGTCACCGCAGAAAATGGCTGTGATGTTACACCATCAATCATCAATTTCAAATATACATTGAATTTCGGCAAATTAATGAGATCTTCCGGAACAAAGCGAGGAGCAAACTCATCCTCCATAAACTGTGCATCGGGCGCACCGACACGGAATGTCACAATGGTTCCAACGTTCCCAAAAACCGCATCCCGCACCTCTTCCGTCAATTGCGCAATATATTGATGCGCCATGATCAAATTCAGACGATATTTCCGAGCCTCAGACAGAATCGATGCAAAAGATTCAACGGCAAAGTTCTGAAATTCATCAACATAGAGATAGAAATCCTGACGTTCCTCCTCTTTCATATCGACACGCTCCATCGCCGCCATCTGGATTTTTGTAATAAGCATTCCACCAAGTAGCCGAGATGCATCCTCACCAATTGCACCCTTTGAAAGGTTTACGATGAAGATTTTCTGACTATCCATGATATTACGTATATCAATCGTTGACTTCGCTTGCGCAACAATATTTCGAATAATGGCAGCAGAAATGAATTGACCAACTTTGTTCTGAATCGGCGCAACCGCTTCTGTAGCAAATTTACTCTGATAGGACCCGAATTCTTGAACCCAAAACTGCTTAACGATTGGGTCTTTAATATTCCCGATGATTTTCTTTCGATAATCCTCATCAGAAAGCATGCGATTAATGCCTAGCAGCGTCGTCCCAGGCGTATCAAGAAGCGCCAGAATAGTGTTATTCATGATGTATTCCATTCGAGCCGACCAAACACCTTCCCAAATTTTCTTAAACACGCCCATCAATCCAGCAGCAACCAAATGCTTCTTATCTTCTTCAACCGCCTCCAAAATATTAAAGCCGATTGGGAATTTTAAATCAGCCGGATTGAAATATACGACATCATTTATACGCCATGACGGAATGCGGTCAACGATTTTCTCAGCAGTATCTCCATGCGGATCAATATAGCAACAGCCATGCCCCGCATAAATATCAGAAAGAATGAGATTTTCAAGCAGCGTCGTCTTTCCCATTCCGGTTTTACCAATGACATACATATGCCGACGACGATCGTCAGTTTTAATACCGAATACTTTCATCTGATTTCGGAAATTCACCTTTCCAAAATAGATGATGTCATTTTCGTGATCATGTTCGTATTGCATGTGATCAGGTTGGTAAATTAGTAGGAGGCTCGTGATTCGCTTCTATTTGAGCAATATCGAGTCCTGGCGGAAGTGGTGCCGGCATTCCAGCGCGAGGCATGCGGTCTACGCTTTCTTTTGGCGATGTGTCGACAGGCGGCTGAACCGAATCTGAAAAAGCTGTATCCGCTTCTGGCTTCTGATGACCAATTCCCGGAACAGCAAGAGGCTTTCGCTGCGGTAATGATGTTGCCTTCTCACCGGCAGTAATGCTCTTCGGCGCAGAAAAGTCAGGAAGCAGATTTTCATCAGATTCACTAAATGCCAATTCCACCGGAGCCTCGGCTCGACGTGCTTGAACAGATGTAAGCACAGGAGTACGTGCATCTGCAGCAGGGAAATGCCAAAGCGTAGCAAGCTCCTCGACATTCATAATAAATGGCGTAGACCCTACTCCCATTGTCCGTTTTTTATAACGACGTACCAGTTCGCGCTGACGACCTGGTAATTGCCATTCAAGCCATGGATAGTCATCCTGCGGAGTTGCCTTTGCCCAGAAACCAAGTCCATTCAACCCCTCATAAGAATACTGGTTAAACAGCCCTTTAGACATCGCTGAAATAGAAGACTTATTAAACACTTCATGTTTTGCGAAATACACAAAGCGCATCTTTGCGCGGAATCCATATTTCGATATTTTTCGGTTTACCGCCTCAATCTGCTCCTTTTCACGCGGCGTAATTTTAAATGCAACGAAATCGTCCTGTTTCTTTTCTTCCGCGCCACTTGGCAATGCATAACCAACCGTCTGATTCAACGCCTCATTCACCCACCAACCACCGACACCTTCCATCATACCTTTTTTCTTCGGAGCTTCTCGGCCAAAAACCTTATCAATGAATTCGACTCCCTTCTTTTGCCATTCCTGTTCAGCAGGCGGCATAATCATGAGTTGAATGAAGTAATTCTCCCCCTCCTTCATGGACCCAAGAATTTCAAGCAAACCGAGAAGTGGATCTTTCAATCTCTGGTCTTTTTCCCCCTGATGTTCAAAATCAACCCAAGTCTTAATTGGCTTAAAATTCTCAGCCTTCATTCGAATCTCACTCCCCCACATATCCCATGTATCATTCGGATAGTCCGTCGGGATCATATCAACATAGTCCTCCACCTCTGTGACCTGCGCTTCTGGATACTGTGCATAAAGTGCCGCTTCAACGAGATCTCGTGTTTTGGCCTGTGTTCGAATATAAAAACTAATGCGACCACCCACACTCACAATTTCGAATGAGTACCAAGCTTGGAATTTTCCATCAAACCATTTTTCTTTAAATGTAACAGCAGATTTTGCACCGTGAAGCGTGAGGAAAAAATTCTCAATTCCTTTTGGCGTCTGAACAGCATCTTTTGGCACATTTACATGAAGCAGATGCCATTTTATACGGCCCGCAAATTGCCCCTGCCTTCGGTCAAGCCATAACTGCAGGAATCCCCAAACAAGCACTCCAAAAATGACAACAGGAAAAATAAAAAACAAAATATAGGCTCCAATAACATCAGGTGGAGTTGTCTGAACCAGATTTACAAAATTCGCTAGCCACTGAGGCATAATCAGGGCCAGTATACCATGATTTGTTTTGCGGCAGAGAGGGAGATAAAAGAGATTTAGGAGATTGAAGAGATTCTGGTCGTGCAGTGAACTTTATTTACGCAGCAATTAGGGAGTAGAAAATAGCACGTATACATAAAATAGTCCGTACGGACGAAAAAGTGCAGAACTTTTAATGGCTCACTCGTCTCGAGCATTCCATATAAGTACCGATCGACACTTAAGCTCGGAAGGATCATTTGAACTCCACGGGATTCCGGCTCAGAGGCTGGAATGACGATTTCTGATGGATCCCGGATCTCCGCTTCGCTTCGTCCGGGATGACACCGTATCTTGGTTTATGAAACATAAACAGATACCGTGTCAACTGCGTTCTATGTTCTACTCCATCATTGCTACGCAAACGATAATCCGTATATCCGCATCATCCGTAAATCTGTAACGGCAACACTACACCCTACACCCTACAACCTAACTAGACCGTTTCTTCTGCCAAAGAACAAGAAGTGGGCTTGCTAGGAAGATCGAGCTATATGCACCAGAAGCTACACCAATAATGAGCGCCAAAACAAATGACTTTGTCGTCTCTCCGCCAAAAAAGTAAACAGCGAGCAAAACAAGCAATGTCGTAAGAGATGTATTGATAGACCTTGCAAAACTTTGCACAACACTTCGATTCACAATTTCTGAAAATTTTGTGTCAGCATGACGATCTTCAATCAGATTTTCACGCGTTCGGTCGAAAACAACAATTGTGTCATTAATCGAGTAACCGAGAATGGTAAGCATCGCCGCGACAAAAGCCGTACCGATCTGATATCCCATCACTTCACCAAGAAGCGCGAAAATACCGAGCGGAATCATGATGTCATGAAGCGCTGCAACAATAGTCAGAATTCCATATTTCCATGACGATACAGGTTCAGAAACCTTTCGGAATGCCCATGCGACGTAAAGAATAATTAGCAGAATCAATATTCCAACAGCGATAAAAGATTTTCGCTTCAGCTCTTCGCCGATAACCGGACCAATCGATTCAAATCGTAATTCTTCGAATGCTCCAATTCGCTCCTCGAGTGCCGTCAAAAGCGATGAATGCTCTTCCGGAGTCAATGTTTGCAATCGAATCAAGGCATCGCCGCTCTCCCCTGGCTGAACCGTGCTCACATATCCAATCTCATCAATATATTCACCCAAGACAACAGAATCGATTTCTTGCTCCATTCGAAGCTCGATGAGACTTCCACCCGTGAATTCAATACCAAGATTCAGACCAAAGACAGAAATACTGATAATCGATGCAATGACAAGGAGTGTAGAAATCCCTAACCAAATCTTTGTTTTTCCAATGACGTCAAAATACTTCATATTATTTCTTCTTTACTCCATAGAGCCAGTTCTTTTTGAATGGCTTCAATGAACTTGTGAATTGCAAGAGTACACGCGTACCAAGAATTGCTGTTAGCATCGAAACGATAATACCAATCGACAATGTAAGTGCGAATCCCTTAATGAAACTCGTACTCATTGTGAATAGGACAACGGCGGCAATAAGTGTCGTGAAGTTTCCGTCACGAATCGATGTCCAAGCGCGGCGGAACCCTTCATCAATCGCCGTACGCAAGTCTCGTCCACTTCTCAACTCCTCTTTCAGCCGCTCGAAAATAAGCACATTTGCATCAACCGCCATACCAATCGACAGCACAAATCCGGCAATTCCAGCGAGAGAAATAGTCACACCAAGTAATTTATAGAGAGCTAAGTTAACTCCCGTGTAGAGCATAAGCGCTAGAACAGCGAGGAATCCCGCAAGGCGATAATATGCTGTCATGAAGAGTGCAACCAGAATGAGTCCAATAATTGCCGCTTGAATACTGCGCTGCAATGACTCCTGACCGAGCGTTGGACCGACGGTTTGTTCACTCAGAAGGTCAATCGGTACCGGAAGTGCTCCGGCATTTAAACGCTGCGCCAAAAGCCGAGCATCCTCGAGCGTAAATTGCCCCGTTATTGTTGCGCTTCCTCCGTAAATAGCCTGCTGAACAACTGGAGTGGAAATTGCCTGCCCATCAAGGAAAATTCCGATCACATTTCCAACATGACTTTCGGTAATTTCCTCAAACAATTGTCCGCCCTCTGAATCAAAATCGAGAATGACATATGGCGCGCCCGTTAACTGATCAAATCCAACCGAGGCATTACGAATTTGCTTTCCAGAAAGATCCGTATTCTCCCATGGATCTACCTGCAAAATATCAGATGACGTCGTCCACGGCATTTCAATATGCGCAATTTCGTATTCTGGAATAATAATTGTGTCCTGACGATAAATAATGTGATACCCAAATTCCGTTTCAACGATACTTGAAATATCGCCATCATCGAGCGCCTTGTAAGCATCTTCGAATGCTGAAACCATTTCACCTGACTTCACAATACCGAGTGACCCACCATTCGTAGCAGAAGGCCCATCAGAATTCTCTTCGGCTAAAGTGGCGAAATTTCTCGTCGTCGCATCTTGTTGAAGGTCGCGAGCGATAACCTCGGCCTCAACTTTATTTCTTGTTTCAGAACAACGACTCGCACCGTCATAACAGATGAGAATATGTGAAAGTTCCACCTCTTCACGCTCACGTTCAGAAAGGAAATTCACAATATGCATTGCACTTGTTGATTCATATAGACCATCAATGACACCCGTTTTCAATCTGTCATCCGTAATGCGCTCAGCCAAACCATCAAAAATCGAATGATTCTCGTCAATATATCCGATGTATCCATTATTTGAATTTGTTGATTCATCGATAGATAATTCGCCGACCAAGTCGTCAAAGCTCTCACCATCAAGCGCACGGTCAAGGGCATCAAGTGCATTCGATCGCTCAATTTCTTGTGCCTCGTCTATTTCAATCTGTTGTTCATCCGTCAATTCCGCCTCAACAATGTCAACAGGCACTTTGAACTCCAAGATTGGCGTTTCTCCAATCAAACTAATCGCTTCATTGACATCAAAAATCCCCGCCAATTCGATAATAACTCGATAATGTCCACCAGAAATATTTGTTTGTACAACCGGTTCAGATACACCATACGCATTCACGCGGCGTTCAATAACATCGCGAACACCTTCAAGTGCAGATACACGATCCCCTTGCGGAATCTCTGTCATGTCCGCTTCGTACACAAGGTGAACTCCGCCTTGTAAATCAAGACCAAGCTTAAATGGCTCACCGCCATCTTTTGGACCAAGGCCTATAGCATTCAAACTCGTCGGGAATGCAATTCCTATCGATGTAAGGAAAATGAGCAAAAGTGCGACAACTCCAATAATTCGTCCTTTCATAATTTCATTTGGATTCTAAGTGGCATTATCTTAACATTCACAAGCATTTATTCAAGGGAGCTGTGAATCAACTTGCATACATGTCTAAATGACTCTAATGTGAATATGTTGATTTGGAGGGAATATGACATCAACACTCTTGCTGCTTTGGCTGACCATGACCGCATGGGCGCAAAGTACCATCGAGCTGGCGCAGGAAGAGTCTGTGCGGCTGAATCAGGAGATTAGGAAAAAATGCGAGGAGGCGGTAACGACTCGGGACATGATACGAATCTATCAGGTGTATTTCCCACTGATGACCGGCGTCATCGACCGCATTAATGTCGAACAAAACACCATTCTTGAGGCGCGTATGCGTATTTATGAACGCAAATTCTCGCTTCCTCATGACGAGGTACGTTACATTGCGCTCGCAAGTATTCGAGATGAAGCTTGGGCATTTCAACTCGAAGTCATGAATGAACTCGACGAATATAAGGGCATTCTTCGACTCATCGAGCGAGGCACACTCAGCATGCATACGACCATCGGGCAGGGTGAGTGCATGGCGCGCCTCTCCTATATCCCGCAAATCGTTGTCGAGTCGGCAGATCTCGACAAAAGGATCACAGAACTCACGAATCCCCAAAAATTAGAGGCCGATAAATGGCACTGATGATGGGGACTTTTTATTTATCTCTTATCCCAAATATTTTGCTTAAAGATATAGCCAACTGTACCAATACCCACAAGAACGAACACAGCCTTTGCAAGCCATCCGATGATAGGAATCATGCCGAGAATGAACATAATAATCGCACCAATGAGAGCCACTCTCCAATCAACATTGTGCACCTTCTTTTTCCCTTGCTGGAAAAGTCCCCAAAAGAGCGATCCCAGAATCACCGCACCAACAATGCGCCCGATAAACCAGATCAGTCCAAATAGCAGGCCGGCAGCCGTCGCAAGTCCCGAACCGATAATCGTTCCAAAAGCGACAAGAAGTACGATTGGAATCACAATAACCATGACAAGCCCATGGAAGAATTGACGACCAAATTTTTCTTTACCTATTTTTGTTGCATCTTTGAAGAAATGACCGAAGAGAATGACCAGAACTACTGTCGTGATCGCAAGTGTCAGCAATTTAATAAGTGCAAAAACGGTGAAATATCCAGCAAATAATCCCTTCATTGGCTTATGAACATTCCGTTCAAATTCAGTAGGATTGAATTCGATATTCGCAAGCTGGGCACTGGCGGCAATCACCGCTTCATTCTCCGCTTCATAATAAACATTTCCCATTACAATGGCATTCTCCCCAAACTCAACCTCGCCGGCATAAATCGTTAGATTTCCATTAATTACTCCATCAATGTGAACGACTTCTCCAGCAATTTGGACATCACTATTTGATGTTCCAAAGAAGTCCACCTGTGCACCCGCAAGATATGACTTACCCTCGAGAATCGCCTGATTACCAATTGTAACGACGGACCCCGCAAGCATTGTTTCGCCATTCACGGTTGATTCAAGACGCACAAGAGATCCAGCTGCACGAATATCATCCCCAATCGTATTTTCAATCGTGACGCTACTTCCAGCAATGAATGCATCATTTGCAATATCACCCCGTATATCTACCAAAGAACCGACAGCAAATACATCTCCAAATGCCTCCGAAGCAATATCAACCATCGACGCTGCGATATATGCATTTTCCGTAAATGGATCACTTGGTGAGAAACGAAGCTTTTCAGCAGCATTGAATTCCGCTGCCGAAGCCAATTGCGGGAGCAGCAAAATACTGCAAATCCCTAAAAACGATAGTACTTTTTTCATATACTTCGATTATAATGCATTAATTCCCTCTCTTGAATGTTACTTTGAATTGCGGGTACCAAGGTTGGTCAAATTCATCAATAATTTCAACCGTTTCATCTTTCACATACATATTGAGCGCAATATCCGCAAGCAATTCAGTGTCAGTCTGAACATCTAATTTGAGTTCATCGATTTGATCGACCTCGCTCTGAGAATTTGACTTCACTTCATTTTCGATTGATTTCAATTCCTCGCGAAGCCCTTTGATTTCATCCTTTAATTCACCATAACGCTGAAAATGCGACAATTCATCCGCAATCATTTTCCGCAATTCACGTAGCTGTTTTTTATTTTTGATTAACCGCTTATAGACCTCTTCAAGTTTTGGCATAGTTGATAATTTACGGGCGTGATTATAGCATAACAGCAATACACCCTATGAAATGGAAATACTCATCAAATACAAATGAAGTACTGGCAGAGCTACGAAAACACCTGCCGCCCTTTATGCTCCCCACTCTAGAACTCACGCAGCAGTACCATAAAAATCAAAATCGATTTCAAGAATCGCAGCTCGTTCATGTATACCGAGTGCTGCTTTCAGCAATCTTAGAATTTCGTATTACAGACATGTCTGCGCTAAAGGCTTTATGTATGCATGATCTTATTGAAGATACGAAAATCAGCGATCAAGAAATCCTATCCGTTTCAGATCGGGAGACATTGGATTTAATTCGATGGGTTTCGTCCGAATCAGAACGTATCGATACGGATACATTTTTGAATAAAATTCAAAAAAGTCCGAAAAAAGCTAAAATGATAAAATTAATTGACCGCTTAGATAATTGTCGTGCAATGCATGCAATCAAACACAGCCATGGAGACTTTGTTCGGTCTTATGCACAGAAAACAATTGACTTTTTCCTCCCAATCGCAGAAAACATAGATACGCACCTTTACACGAAACTGAAACACGAAGTTGAGGATAAGAGATGAAACAAGTCTTTTTTGACCGTTTTCGTCATGCGATCCTCTCTACGAGTCGCACGGCAAAATCTGGGATCATCAGCGGCCAACAACGACCAAAGAAACCGAGCTCACATCTGAATCCGAGGGACCTGATTGCACAAGTAGATAGAAATATCGATGACAGTGCATCGTTCATTTGGAACAATCGACTGAGCGAACTTTCAGAATCTACACTCTTCCAATTTGAGTGTGATCTATTCCAGATTACCTCTCGGGGCATAGATACCAACAAACTATATCGAACGGGAGAAACAGGAGCACATTACGGCATTACGTCTAGCTCTATCCCCACTCGAATGCGTGACCTGAGGAATTGGATTATCGCTGAACACAGTGAAGTAGATCCGATTCACTTTGCGGCCATGATCGAATACCAGATCGACTATGTCCTCCATCCTTATCCGGATGCATGCGGACGAATGGCGAGGTCATGGAGTGCGTTCTTTCTGCTTCGTTCAGAACTACTGCCACCTCGATTCACTTCGAGGGATGATTACTATCAACAGATGAATTACTCGCTTGACGCATTTCATGCGTATTATGCAAGTTGCATGGAGGGAACGTGAGTACCGTTCAAGACAGTCTCGTTACGACCTCCATGCGATTGCTTATCGGAGGTCCAGCAAATAGTGGAAAATCGACGTTGACCATTGGTCTTCAGCGCATTCTTTCTGAGAGAGGATTCAAGGTTTGCGCGCATGAAATTGACCCCTACAGCGACACGCATAAGCCTCTCACCGGCCAAAAGCCGTGGGAATCACGGCAGAAGAACTACGGTGCTACGGTACACGACATCCGTGATATCGTAAGTGGATTTGCAAGTGACCCTTCTCGCATCGTTCTTGGGGATTTGCCGGGAAATATCCGGAATCAACACCTCCCCTTAATGATGTCAGAGGGTACACATGCGATTTACGTTGGCCACACAGATGAGGAGCTCAAACTGTGGCTCGACGCATTTCGTAAAGCAAGAGTCGACTGCCTAGGCATTGTCCAAACAACGATGTACGGTGCCACACCTGCAGCGTGGACACAGCCCGCCGATATCGTGGTCTACAATCTAGACCGAACGATTCGCCCTCATGAACAAGGAATTGGGGCCGTGGCAGATTTCGTACTGAGCCACCTTTGACGGGTGGCTTTTTTAATAAAAAACCCGGCTATTGCCGAGTCAGCGAACAGTCACCCGCTCATTACAAGACATGCAGATGTATTTTTTTGGCTCTTTCAAGCGAATCAATCTGCCGCAACTGCTGTTGTCTCTCCTATCTAAGCACTTTGAACAGCCCATGACTGCTATTCCCGTATCGTGTACGAAGATAAATACAATTCCCATCATCTTAATAACACAGATGGGACGGCCATTCACCTCAATACGCGTTTGCAATTCCGATTCACTCATCTCACCTCCTTCGATTGACTTTTTACCTTATTTTGGGTATTTTTTCAATCAATATGAAGCAATTGCGAAATATATACAGCAAAGAGGAATGTCTGAAGCGCGTGGCTGCCGAGCCATTCAAGCGCAAGACAATTTCTTTTTATAAATACGTGAAGCTCGACAATGTACAAGAATTTCGTGATAAGCTTTACATTTTATGGAGCGGGCTCGATGTTTTGGGCCGTATTTATCTTTCAGAGGAAGGAATCAATGCTCAACTCTCCGTGCCAGAGCATAAAGTGAAGGCATTCCGCATGATTGTCGATATGATTCCAGCATTTAAAAATGTGCCGTTTAAACTTGCACTCGAAGAACCAGATATTTCATTTTGGAAATTAACCATCAAGGTTCGAAAGCATATTCTCGCTCATGGAATCGAAAATCTCGACATGACAACAGCCGAGGTTGGACCTCATCTTTCTGCCGAAGAATATAATGAAGCGATTGAAAATGGAGCTATTATCGTCGATATGCGAAATGGCTATGAAAGTGAAATCGGGCATTTCGAAGGAGCGATTACACCGGAAGTAAATACATTCCGTGAAGAACTACCGAAGGTGCTTGATGAATTGAAAGGAAAAGAAGATGATAAAATCTTACTATATTGCACAGGTGGAATTCGTTGCGAGCCTACGAGTGCATGGCTCAAGCAGAAAGGATTCAAAGATGTAAATCAATTACATGGCGGCATCATTCAATATGCAGAGGATGTTAAAAAGAAAAAACTAGATACAAAGTATATTGGAAAGAATTTTGTATTTGATGGCCGAACGGCCGAGGCGGTCACCGACGATGTGCTCGGAACATGTCACAATTGTAAGGAACCAGCTAATACGCATGTCGATTGTCCAAATGAAGTTTGTCATGCTCTTTTCATTCAATGCAAAGACTGTCAGAAAAAGATGAATAAATGCTGCAGTGACGCTTGTATCGAGATTATGCAAATGCCTGAAGAAGAGCGTCGAGCATATCGAAAAGGTAAGAAATCAAAATTCCTGATCAATCAACCTGTTTAAAAAAGAGTCTTCACCGGCTCTTTTTTGCTACCAAAACCCCATGATCAATATCAAGAATTTTCGTTTTATAGTCTTTATTTGACTGAATATAATCGAGAAAATCCTGCACCTGTTTTTTCATATCCGTCACATTATCCGCGATGATGACAATGTCATCAGAAAAATGAGGCTCAGCATTTTTGAATTGAGTCAAATACCCTCTTTTATTCCCATCGAGGAATAAGAGGTCAATAGGCTCATTCCAGTCGTGAAGCACTTGTGATGCATCACCATGAATAAGCTGGATATTTTCAAGGCCAGATCTTTTAAGATTTTCACTTGCTTCCTTGAATTTATAATCTTCGAGCTCTATCGATGAAACCTTTCCACCATATTTTAAAGCTTCATCTGCCATGATCAGAGCTGAATACCCAACGGATGTCCCGACCTCGACAATATGTTGCGGTTGATGTTTTTGGATAATTTCGCGCAGGCATGCAACCGTATCTTTCCCTATGATCCAAGGACCGACATTGGTAACAACATTCCATTTTCTGCGATACTCATCTGAAATACCGTTCTCACGAAAATCAAGATCAAGCGATTCAATCTCTCCTAAAATTTGATCAATAGCATTCATAGTCAAGGATAATATAATAAAAAACGGGCTTTTTCAACCCGTATCCGTCGTCGCATTCAGTCCAGAAAATTCCCGTCATGAATGCCTTTCGCGATTGTGAGAATGCATCCCGCTGCCGCAAATGCGAAATACCATGTATTGACAATGAAAATCGTCGTCGTACATAGCGTCGCAAATCCCATATTCACGGCCGCAATCCTCCACGGATTCGGATGACCGAAATTCTTCGCCGTCATTGAAACGACGAATGTCCCGAACAAAAACATGGAAATGCTCGTCGTCATTGGGCCGATGTATGGAACATAGGAAAACCCGAGTAAACACATAATCCCGATCAGCACCACTCCCCACAGAACTGAAAGGATCACGACCTCCTCACGCTGCACAAGCCACATGATCATATGAACCCCCTTTCTTACGCAAAAAAACGCTAACATATCTATCGTATTTTGTGTAGTCGGCACTCGCTCATTCTTCCGAGCTTAAGTATCGATCGACACTTATACTCAGAAGTGAAATAAAAAAACGGACCTTTCAGCCCGATTCGTCCAGATTATTCTTGCTGGCGAGTGCGAGACAAGAATACAGTAGCCACAAATGCCAATCCCGGGGCAGATAGTCCAATAAGTGCTGACACTGCAGTGGTCCAGCTGAACACGGCCCACATGACCATCATCATCAAACCGCCGAGCGCCATGCCGATCACTGCCTCCCCACAGGATGCAATCGATGAAGCACTTGTGTGATGTCCATCATCTGGGAAGAAGACATACGTCCACAAGGCACCAGACAAACAAGCCACCACATTGATGGTAACCAGATTGCTGACGCCAACCATCTGAACCGTCCCCCACCACGCAATGGCCACACTGCATACCGTCAGGACGAACGACAGGATTTTCCAGCGACGATATCCATCAGTCAAGAATGCCTCCCTGTTTAAAGAGCAAAATCACTCTATATCCAAAAATCACTTGTGTAAAGACTTATTTTCGTTTCCGCTTCTTCCGTGCCTTTGCCCGAGCGGCCGCAGATGGACCCTGTTTACCGGACTGACGAGATGCAATCAGCCTTGCAGCCGCGCGGCGTGCCTTCTGTGCCGTCCTTGAATCATCAGATTTCTTTTGCATTGTTTTCGCCGCTCCACTTAGTACCACATTTGCACGCTCTAAAATACTTGGCGCTAATTCAATCGCCTTCTGGGCCTCGACCGCCTGATCAAGGATCTTAAATGCGCTATACACCGTCTTATGTTCAATATCCTGATTCATGCCATTGAAAACACCAAATGCCTCACGATTATACTCAACAAGCGGATCTCGCTGCCCATAACCGCGCAAACCAATACCCCGACGTAAATATCGCATCGTTTCAAGATGCCGGACCCAAGCATTGTCAATATTTCGCAAAATAATAGACCGCATCACCGTTTGCAAGCGACTTTCGTCAGATAAAACCTCTTTATATTTCGCAAGCCTTTCATCAACCAATTTCATAAAATCAGAGATGACCGTTGTTCGCTGCTTCGCTAAAATCTCTTTATTCTTTGAAATCTGTGCAAATTCATCATGAACTAAATCGATAGACTCCTTTGGAAGAGGGACAATTGTCTGTAGAGCTTCCGTAATTTCTTTTGGATCCCAATCCCCTTTTACTTTTTCCTCTTTCAGATCACCCGTAATATCGATTTCTGCAATTTCCCCTGTGTGGAAAAGGATAATTCGCTCGACTTCATGCTCCGTCATTTCTCTGAGTTCAGCTTTAGGATCATAATCATCCGCCGTTAGCATTTTTCGCCGACGATCATAAAGAGCCGTTCGATGCTTATTCAAAACCTCGTCAAAATCAAGGACGCGTTTACGTGCATCAAAATGATGACCCTCGACACGCTGCTGAGATTTTTCAATATTTCCAGAAATCATCTTGCTTTCAATGGCCTGATCCTCATCCACACCAAGTGTATTCATCAGTGATTTCATACGCTCACCACCAAAAATCCTCATCAAATCATCTTCCATGGACACATAAAACTGGGTAAATCCGGGATCACCCTGACGTCCACTACGACCACGCAGCTGATTATCGATGCGTCGTGACTCATGCCGCTCTGTACCAAAAACACAGAGACCGCCAAGTTCTTTTATCTTAATCGCCTCTTCATCTGTCGCTTCGCTACCACCAAGTTTAATATCGACACCACGACCAGCCATATTCGTCGCAACCGTCACCGCACCCGGCTTCCCGGCTTGCGCAATAATCTGAGCTTCGCGTTCATGATTCTTCGCATTCAGCATTTCATGACGAATTCCAGCCTTTGTCAGCAATTCATCCATCAATTCATTCTTTTCAATTGACGATGTACCGATAAGAACGGGCTGACCCAATTCTTGACGTCGCTTTACTTCTTGAACAAGCGCCTTAAACTTCCCAACCTCGGATTTAAAAATCTTATCCGCAGCATCTTCACGAGCGATAGGCTTATTTGTTGGTATCACCACCACTTCCAAACCGTAAATCTTCGCGAATTCTTCTGCTTCCGTTTCAGCCGTACCCGTCATTCCAGAAAGCTTGTCATACATTTTGAAAAAGTTCTGGAAGGTAATCGTCGCGAGCGTTCGGCTTTCATTTTTAATGTCCACTCCTTCTTTTGCCTCAATCGCCTGATGCAGTCCCTCGCTGTACCGACGCCCCTCCATAATTCGACCGGTGAACTCATCGACAATTTTTACCTCACCGTCCTGAACAACATAATCTTTATCGAGTTTGAAAA
Source organism: uncultured Gammaproteobacteria bacterium (assembly GCA_964344415.1). Taxonomy (GTDB): domain Bacteria; phylum Patescibacteriota; class Patescibacteriia; order UBA9934; family UBA9934; genus CAYFMS01. The sequence continues at coordinate 326,107 of CAYFMS010000002.1, forward strand.
TCGCATGAGCTTTCAAAGCCTGCTCGGCATGGTGAATCATTTCGAATCCCTGATTGGCATATAAATTATCGATTCCAAGCTTTTTTTCGATCTTATGCACACCTTCATCCGTGAATGTTGCAACACGCATTTTCTCATCAACATTGTAATCCTCGTCTTCCTTTAAGCTTTTCACGAGACCCGCGAATTTATAATAAAGCTCTGCAGCTCCCTCGGCCGGCGCGCTAATAATAAGCGGCGTTCGAGCCTCGTCGATTAAAATAGAGTCGATTTCGTCGACAATTGCAAAATTTAAATCTCTTTGTACACAACGTTCAATATCTGTCGCCATATTATCGCGCAGATAATCAAAACCGAATTGATTATTCGTTCCATACGTAATATCAGCAGCATATGCTTCTTTTCGCTCTATCTGCCTGAGCGATTCCTCTGCATCCGTATCGTATAGATATCCCCCCTCATGTTGAATAATTCCAACCGTCAATCCAAGCACATGAAAAACCTGCCCCATCCAAACCGCGTCGCGCTTCGCAAGATAATCATTTACCGTTACAACATGCACCCCCTTGCCCGAAAGAGCATTCAAATAAACAGGCAGAGTCGAGGTAAGCGTTTTACCCTCACCCGTACGCATTTCTGCAATTTTTCCCTGATGAAGAGCCAGCCCACCAATCAACTGAACATCATAATGTCGCTGACCGAGCGTACGCTTTGCAGCTTCACGAACCACGGCAAATGCTTCATATGCAATATCATCAAGAGATTCCCCGTTTTCCAGCCGAGATTTGAATTCATCCGTTTTTGCCCGTAATTCATCATCGGAGAGCTTTTCGAAGTCGGATTCTAGAATATTAATCTTATCCGCCTCCGCCTGAAAAGATTTCAGAAGCTTCTTATTTGGGTCACCAAAAATGAGGGTAAGTAGTCGTTTCATAACGTCCGTAGTGTGCCAGTCTTTGCGAAAAAGAGCAAATAATTTGAGATCCGATTTACTTATCCACAGCTGAGATCCGATCTCGGCACAAATCAGATCCTTTGATTGGCTAATCTTAGATGTTTTCAGCACTCATAGTTCCAATATCCCACCAAATCGAGATCCGATCTGAGATCGGATCTCGGTAGAAAAAAAGATAGACATGTATGAAAAATGGTGTTACATTCGCTTTACTTGAACTGGAGGGAAATATGGGGAATTTTGGGTTCTCGACCCTACGCATTCTCGACGATGGACCCGGAAAACCGCGCAGAATCGGCGACTTGACCATTCTTCCCATCTTCGTGAATGGTGTATTCACGCCATTTTGGGGAGCGAAGGCCATTCGATTGCTTTACAAGGCAGTCAAAAATCCTGGTACGCCAGGAAATCCATCCGCTGAGAAGATGCGGCTGCACAAATGGGTGTATTTGACGGATTGACGTAAACGAAAACGACCTGCTAGGCCGTTTTTTTATCTTTATATTTTTTTATTTGCCGTAGTAAATCCTTTGAAGCCGTATCAATTGCTTCATATAAATCCTCCCTTGTTTCTTCTGCTCGAATCATTTTCCCCGGCAGCGTCAGATTAAATTCTGCTCGAAAAATAGCTCCTTTATTATGATGCTTCGATGTCTTCCCGACATCCACACGAACATCTGCCGGCTCAACCCCCTCAAGCAAACGAGCGCTCTTTTGAAGAGCCTTATCTACCCGAGCCTTGATCGCTGGAGTTAAATCCATATATGTCCCTTTTATTTCAACAATACGCATATTCTTTCATTAAGAATTAATTGGTTCTTTTCTTGTTTCGGCATCCGGACCAGAATCACGAACTCCAGAAAAGTCATTATACAGCTGATTCGGATCAGGGTACTCATCATCAAAGGCATTTACGCGATCAGGTAAGCCCAGAAACCGAGCCGCCCCATTCAATGTCCGTGTGAAAAGCAGAGTATTCATAAGTGCATTCAGCGATGATCCGTTCGCATTCCACCTATTTTTCACCCACTCTTGTGCCAATTTGATTAGACTCAATCGACTCATGCTCGGATAGACGGCATCAGGCATAATATATGCCCAATTACCTTCTTCATTCATATAAAATATGACATTCCTTTCGCCAGCCAAATCAATTATATGACCAGTTTCATTCGCCATTCTAATCGCCCTAATGACAAAGTCTTTCAAAACATTTTCTAATTCTTCTTGATCGCGGGATTGGAGCAAAATGTCCTTCGTATCTCTAGGTACCATTGATAAAAACAGCTCCTGATCAAAAACATCACTCTCTTGATCGGCAATGAACTCATGAAAATGACGTTCATATGTTTCGCGGTCAATATCCTTCATTCCCATTTCCACATATTTACCGCAGAAACTTTTTGCATCCTCATCGAGAGCATATTCAGGCAGCCTCTCTTGTATGCGCAAAACAGTATAAACATCCCCAACCTTTTTAGATGATATATCTTTATGCGAATCGTCAATAATTTCATTTATAATCTCTTGGTTTATGGGGACTTTTCCAATATATTCCTTTTGTTTGAGGGTATGCCCAGGAAAATATTCCTCCACCCCCTTACGAAGCTCTCTAAAATTCTCAAGAACATCTTCCAATTTATCTTCTGCATCATCAGTAATTTCACCTAATTCAATGCCTTGAAGATTCACGAATTGCAGATACTCCTCTATCAATCGTTTATGCACCTTCACAACAACACTTGGATTTTTTGGGACTTCAAAAACGACCTGTTCACCTCCCATGCCAATATATTTAGGTTTATAGTGGTCGATAACCGAGGAATCAATTGATTCAATCCCTTGCTGTATTCTTTCGCCCTGTCTGCGTCTTTCCAAACTCATACAATTTTCACTTCTTCTTCAAGTTCAATATTATATAGTCTTTTTGCCGCACGCTTCACAAGTGAAATTAATCCAGAAATATCAGCAGCCGTCGCCTTCCCAAGATTAATAATAAAATTCCCATGTTCAGGAGATATTTGAGCATCTCCATTCTTTTCCCCCTTCAAATTCATTTGGTCGATGAGCCACCCTGCAGAAATACGCTTTGCTTCCTTCATAGAATCAGGGATGTCCAATTTCTTGCTAAGCTCTTCAATTTCCTCGGCTGTCGCTTCATAATTTTTAAAAATGCATCCGGCTGACCCTGCATAAAGAGGTTGTGAGTCTTTACGTTTTCCAAGCGTTTCGGTTAACTCCTTTTTCAGAGCTTCGGCATCACCAGATTTTAATTCAAACCAAGCGCGCAGAACAATGTCATCGCTATGCTTGATTGAGGATTCGCGATAACCAAATTCAAGCTCTTCATTCGACAGCTCTGTGATTTTACCGTCTCGAAGCACCTCTACTTTTGTAAGATAATCACGTGTTTCACCTCCAAAACAGCCAGCATTTCCACGCACGGCACCGCCAATCGTTCCCGGAAGTGAAATAGCCCATGTAAATCCTTCAAGCCCCGCATCCGCCGTCGCACGCGCAAGAGCTACCGACATCACGCCTGCTTCCGCCATTACCGTATTGCCATTGATTTCAAATTTACGGAGCGCAAGCTTTATCACCAACCCATCATAACCTTCATCAGAGAAAATCGTATTGGACCCTCCGCCGAGCACAAAAGTTTCCACTTGATTCTTCCTCGCTATTTCTAAAGCCTTTTGTAATTCATCAATCGTTTTCACCTCTACAAAAAACTTCGCAGGCCCGCCAATACGAAAATTCAAATGACGACCCATTTGCTCATTTTTCTTAAAACGATCCCCAAATATTTTTTGTAATTCCTCCATAATTTATATGAGTTTACGAGCGAAGCCATCAATGGTCCCCGCCCCCATAAATACAACAATATCATCATCTGTGATGATTTGCTCGAGCTTACGTTGCAATTGCTCATAATTCTCAGTGAAATGAATCTGCTTATCTGAATGACGGCCCTGAACAGCATCCGCCAATAGCTTCGAGCTCATTTGTTTACTTTCTGTCCTTCCCGCCACTTCATAAATTTCAGCAAAAACAACTTCATCCGCATCATCAAATGATTGAACAAATTCATCAAATAGTTCTTCCGTTCTTGCATGTTGATGTGGCTCGAAAATGACCACTATTTTCTGATCATGAAAAAACTCTTTAAATGCCTCGATCGATCCCTTCACTGCCGTTGGATGATGAGCATAGTCGCTATAAATTTCAGCATTCATCCAAGAACCAAGTCGCTCAAAACGCCTCCACGTTCCCTTGAATGTCTTAAGTGAAGATTTGATGACGTCACGCGGTACACCGGCAGCACGAGCGGCCGCATACGCTGCAGAAGCATTTGCTGCATTAAATGCTCCTGGAAGAGATAATTGAATAGGAATTTCTTCCTGCATTTCAGCGTCTCGTTTTGCTACAAAGCTTTGCAACCCTTCGCTTACCTGTCGATGATTAAAATCAAATCGTGCAATATGTTCTCCAGAGAAATCACTCGATGCATTATCGGCGGCATTTAGCACGACCGTTCCATCAAATGGATGAACAGAATCGATCCACTTCTTAAAGCTCGATTTAATGTGATCAAGATCTCGATAGTAATCCAAATGATCTTCCTCAATATTTGTAATGACCGCAATTTTAGGACGAATATTATTCATTCCCTCTCGATATTCACATGCTTCAACGACCATCCAAACTCCCTGGCCATTATGAAAATTCCCATCAGATAAATCCGGAGATTTTGTCCCAAGAAATACCAGTGGATCATACCCAGCATCGATAAGAATTTTTGCGATCATTGCCGTTGTTGTGCTTTTACCGTTCGTTCCGCTCACAGCAATGGTCTTATATCGATTCGCAAGTTCGCCAAGAAATTGGGGATAAGAAAGCTGTCGAATCCCCTTTTCTGCGGCCTTCGCCCGTTCAGGATTCGTGTCGGGAATAGCGGGCGAAAAGAGAACCAAATCGGTGTCATCATCGATATATTGAGCATCATGCCCAATATGGATTTCGGCATTCATTGCCCTTAAATCATCAATAATATCCGACTCGGTCATATCCGTACCCGTGACCATTGCACCGCGGTGTAAAAACATTTTTGCTGCGGCAGATGTTCCAATGCCGCCAATTCCAATAATATGTACTTTTTTCGCATCAATCATAACAATTGCATTTTAAACCGACAGCCTCGAATGGTAAAGAAAAAAGCCCCGAAGGGCATATTTTTATAGTCCTGTGAGTGAATCGAGAATATGATCGACATCATCTGAGAATTTTACATTCTCATAAATACATTGAGTATTTGGTGACAGCTGTATCAGTGGCGATGGGCATGATGCTCCATGTGAAATCACCCATGAATAATCATTTTCACCGACAGTCGCGAATGGAGTGGCGCCATATTGCCCGCTTGCGGTAGGAAACGCCGTTCTGGTCACATATATCCTCAAGCTCAAATCTTCTTGCGTTATGAATCCATTTGGTTGGAAAACATATTCAATGATTCCTGGAGTTTGCGTACCTGACCCAGATGCTGAAAGATCAACTTGCCTTATCGAAACAAAATTCCACCTTGCCGGGAAATTAAGAGAGAAATTCTCAGCGAATGTTGATCGAAATTCTACCGTAATTGATGAATCGCTTTCGCGGTATTGCAAAATAGAGTCCTCTTCAATTGAACACTCTTCACAGGAAGCAGGACTTGATAATATTTCTTCCTCTTCAGATTCGACGGGCTCATTAGCCTCATCAATGACGACCGTATCTGATTCATCGTCTGCTTCTTCGTCAATAACAAGCTCATCCGTGTCATCAACCTGCTCAGTTACCTGCACATTCTGCATTGCGCCCTGATACAGAACATTGAATTGAAACCAAAAAACATAAGCGATGACACCCACGAATAAAATGAGTACCGTAATCGCAATAAAGGCCCATGGCGAGGTTTTGTGATTCCCCGTATGTTGTTCATTCATATGCCTGAAGTATATCAAAACCACCCAACGAGCCCCAGATCCGATCTACTTATCCACAATTTACGTCCGACTTTAGATGTGGATAAGAAGGATGCGTTAAGATGATTTCATGTTGTAGATACTTGGCTCAATAATCAGTTTTATTCATTGATCTATATTTATGTATATTCGAAATTTTGACACTCATATTGCGGATTCACTGCAACGAGAACTTAATCGACAACGAGAAGGGCTCGAAATGATTCCATCTGAAAACTTTGTTTCTCCAGCCGTTTTGGAAGCACTTGGGTCAGTCGCAACCAATAAGTATGCCGAGGGCTATCCTGGACGTCGATATTATGGTGGATGTGAATTCATTGATGAAATTGAGCAGCTTGCCATCGATCGGGCTAAAGAAATCTTTGGAGCTGAGCATGCAAATGTTCAACCACTTTCTGGCGCGCCAGCGAATATCGCAGCCTATGAAGCATTACTTGAGCCAGGAGACACCGTTCTTGGAATGGACTTATCGCATGGTGGCCACTTAACGCATGGGCATCCCGTTACGCAATCCGCAAAAATCTATAATTTCATACGCTATAAAACAAATAGCGACGGTCTTTTGGATTTAGATGAGCTTCGAGCAATGGCAATTGAGCATAAGCCAAAACTGATTTTGGTTGGATATTCTGCTTATTCCCGTGAAATTGATTTTGAAAAGGTGAAGAGCATTGCTAATGAGGTTGGATCGCTTACCATGGCCGATATTGCACATATCGCCGGACTGGTCGCAGCCGGAGAGATGAACAATCCCGTTCCGCATTTTGACCTTGTTTCAACAACGACACATAAAACACTTCGGGGACCTCGGGGTGGAATGATTCTGTGCAAAAAGAAGCATCGAAAGGCCGTAAACAAGGCTGTATTCCCAGGATTGCAGGGTGGGCCTCATCAGAATGTTATTGCCGCTAAAGCTATTGCATTCAAGGAAGCTCTCCAGCCAGAGTTCAAAGAATACGCCATTCAGATTAAGAAAAATGCAAAAATTCTTGAAGAGAGATTCAGAACAAATGGATATAAAATGATGTTTGGCGGTACAGATAATCATTTGCTTCTTGTTGATGTAACTCCTCAGGGGATCACCGGCGCCGAAGCCGAGGCTGCGCTTGATAAGGCTGGGATTACCGTCAATAAAAATATGATTCCCGATGATCCGCGAAGTCCGATGGACCCATCTGGAATTCGATTCGGAACCCCAGCGCTTACGACACGTGGAATGAAGGAAGCGGAAATGGAAAAGATTGTCGACTGGATGCATGAAGCGATGATGAATCACAATAACGAGATGAAGCTGGAAGAGATTCGACAGGCGGTAAAAGTATTTTCTGCAGACTTTCCACTTTATAGCGACTTGAAGTATTAGCACGGAGATGAAGGAGGGGGTCATCGTTACAGATTTACAGATGGTACGGATATACGGATTTATGCGGAGGAGATAGAAGAGATTTAGGAGGTTGTAGGTTTTAGGTTGTAGCTTGTAGGCGTAGAAAGATCCTTCGACAGGCTCAGGA
>CAYFMS010000003.1:0-1568 GCA_964344415.1 uncultured Gammaproteobacteria bacterium
ATGGGGGGGCATCCGGGAATGGGAGGAATGGGAATGATGTAAATTGGTCGCTTGTCTGCTGGCGCACTTTGAACTCCAATCATCGAATCTATCCTCATCGTACGTTTCAGTACGCCTGCGGTAGATTCTCGATTGTCGTCCAAATTGCATCCAGCATCCTGCGCGACTACTAGGACGCTTGTGAGTTGGCGATCTTTCGCTTCAGTTTTCCGTTGCTCATTCACCGTACGTTTCAGTACGGCTCACTGCGGTGCCGAGTTAAGGTTGAACCTTGACTGCGATTCGGAATAGGTTCAACCTTTCCAAGCTCACTTCGCGACCAGAATCGAAATCCTGAGCCTGTCGAAGGATCTTTCTGCGCCTACAAGCTACAACCTAAAACCTACAACCTCATGAATCTCCTCAATCTCATACATCTCTTCTATATCCTCCGTGATTAAATCCGATCTCAAATTGGTTATTTATTGCACAAAATGGCAGCTTTGCTAAAGTAATCATACGAATATGGATATTCAAGAAATGACGCGTCACGTTGACGACATGAAGCAGCGCATGCAAGCGGTGCTTGTTTCTATTGATATTGAAGCTTTGAAGAATGAATATAGCAAGCTCGAAAATCAAATGTCTCAGCCAGACTTCTGGTCTGACCAGCAAAAGGCGCAGCATATATCCCGCGAGGCCGGAGAAATGAAAAATGAAATCGATACAGTTGAAACATTACGCAGCGATGTAAATGATCTAACAGATCTCATTGCACTCGCAAAAGAGGACGAGTCTTCTCTACCGGAAGTCGAAGAGGCTTTGAGTGTGATACAGAAAAAGCTTGAGGAGGTTGAAAAAACAACCTTTTTCTCTGGAAAGCACGATGCATCGAATGCCATTCTTTCATTTCATGCGGGCGCTGGCGGAACGGATGCACAGGATTGGGCGGGTATGATTCTACGCATGATGATGCGTTATGCTGAAAAAAAGGGATGGGCCGTCGAAATACTCGATCAATCTCTCGGCGAAGAAGCTGGAATAAAAAGCACAACTATTTCTGTGAAAGGGCGCTATGCATATGGGCATTTAAAGGCAGAGGCTGGCGTGCATCGTTTGGTGCGCATTTCTCCATTTGATGCTGAAGGAATGCGTCACACATCTTTTGCTCTTATTGAAGTTCTGCCAGAATTAACGGAGGTAACATTTGATATTGATCCGAATGATTTACGCATCGATACATTTGCATCAGGCGGGGCAGGCGGTCAGTCGGTCAATACGACGAATTCGGCGGTACGCATTACGCATATACCAACAAATATTGTCGTGAGCTGTCAAAATGAGCGATCGCAGCAACAAAATAAAGAAACGGCAATGAAAGTATTGAGCGCTAGGCTGTATCAGCGACTTCTCGATGAACGCGCTGAAAAACTTGAAGAATTAAAGGGGGGTCATACGCCAGTAGAATGGGGGAGTCAAATCCGCAGCTATGTTCTGCACCCGTATAAAATGGTGAAAGATCATAGAACGAAATATGAAGTACAGGATGTCGATGCTGTGCTCGACGGTGATTTAGATGGATTTGTTGA
>CAYFMS010000003.1:1668-9935 GCA_964344415.1 uncultured Gammaproteobacteria bacterium
ATGAAGTACAGGATGTCGATGCTGTGCTCGACGGTGATTTAGATGGATTTGTTGAGGCATATCTTAAAACTCAGTTATGAAGATATTAATAACGGGTGGTACTGGTTTTATCGGTTCACATGTTGTGGATGCTTTTGTTGATAATGGAGATGATGTCACTGTTGTTGATCATGAAAAAAATGCTGAGCTTCGAAATGAAAATCCAACTGCTCGATATATGATTGCAGATATGATTGCACCGGAAGTGCTTTCATGGATCGAAAAAGAAAAACCAGATGTGATTTGTCATCTTGCTGCTCAAATCAGTGTGCCGATTTCCATGCGCGACCCGGATTTTGACTATCAGGAGAATGTAGAAAAGCCAAAAAAACTCGCTGAAATAGCGGCAGAAAATGGAGTGAGTGTATTCATATCAACATCTTCATGCGCTGTTTATGGGGATAGTGAAGATGTCCCGCTCGGCGAATCTCATGAAAAACACCCATTGTCGCCATATGGAAAAAATAAACTGGCTTTTGAACCAATTCTGACCAAAATTGGCCAGGAATCTGGAATGCGAACTATCTCATTGAGGCCGGCGAATGTATACGGTCCAAGGCAAACGGCGATTGGTGAAGCGGGTGTGATTGCGATATTTATGGATAGATTCTTGCAAAATGAAGATGTGACAATATTTGGAGATGGTAATGCGACAAGAGATTTTGTCTATGTTGAAGATATTGCAAGGGCATTTCTTCTGGCTGCAAAGGGTTCTGTGAATGGCGTTTATAATCTAGGAACTGGTATTGAAACATCGGTAAATGAGCTCTGGGGATGCATTTCAGAACTCAACACTGAAAAAAAATCTAAGGCAATTCATGCAGATCCAAGAGAGGGGGATATCGATCGCAGCTGTCTCAATAGTGATGCGGCAGAGCATAATTTTGGCTGGAAATCACAAACAGACTTGCAAAAAGGGCTTAAGGAAACGTACGATTGGTTTACATCCAAATTATGAATATCATTTCACCCGAACAGATTCAGGAGGCGATTGACGCGCTTAAGCAAGGTGCGGTTATTGTATTTCCAACAGAAACAACATATGGAATCGGTTGTGACGCGACAAATGAAGAAGCGATCAAGGGGGTGATTCAATTGAAGGGGCGCGATCCTAAAAAAGGCCTCATTGTGCTTATTGAATCTGCTTCGAGTGCGGATTCTTTTATTGAGATGCCTGAAAAAGGGCGTCGACTAGTTGAGCGGCATTGGCCCGGTCCGCTCAATGTTATCGGTATTCGAAAAGAAGGGTCCATTATTTCAACGCTTGCATCAAAAAATAATATGCAAGCTATTCGGGTTTCTTCAAATGAAATTGCATCGGCATTGGTGAAGGGGCTTGGTAGGCCGCTTGTGGCAACGAGTGCGAATATATCTGGAAAAGATCCTGCATATTCCATCGAAGACATCAAAGAACAATTCGAGCAAAATGATGTAAAGCCAGACCTTATCATTGATGCTGGAATATTACCGAAAAATCCACCCTCAACTATTATCCAAACAATGGGAGAAAATATTGAAGTATTGCGATTCGGTAAAATTGTTTTATGAGCCCTCATGTCATTCCAAAGCGAAAATCATTTGGACAGCACTTCTTGCATGAGAAGAGTATTATTCAAAAAATGGTCAATCCACTCCGCGGGGTGGATTGTATTGTTGAAATTGGTCCTGGTGACGGCGCGATCACGAAGGAGCTAATTCAAATGGCTCCAAAGAAGCTTATTTTGATCGAGGCAGACAGGCGATTGCTTGGAAATTTGAAGCAGCAATTTAATAGGGCGACGATTATTGAAGCAGATGCCGCAAATGTGGATTTTGAAGAGATTGTGAAGGATGAATGGTCCATGATTAGTAATCTTCCATATAATGCTGCCGCCGCAATTATCATGAATGCGCTTCGTGCGGATAATCCGCCCCAAAAAATGATTGTGATGGTCCAAAAAGAGCAGGGGGACCGTATGCTTGGCAAGAGCGGAAATTCATTGCTTACGACAGCCATTCGATTATATGCAGAAGCAAAGTCTCTTGGAACGGTAGGGCGAGGATCATTTAATCCACCGCCACATGTCGATTCCATGATGCTCGAAATCATTCCAACAGGGCAATATAGTTCCGAGGAAAATGAAAGAGTGATGTCTATTGCGCGTGCGGGGTTTTCTGCAAGGCGAAAACAGCTGCGAAAGAACCTGGCTCCGCTTGCAGAAGATCGTAAAATCATTGACGATTGTTTAACGGAAATGGGCAAAATAAATGCCCGCGCTGAAGAACTCACGACCGAAGAATGGAGGCGGCTCGCAACTTGTCTACAGGCATAGAATGAATCACATTCATCTGGCTGGTTGCATGCTATAATGGACGGGATGCCTGAAAGTACAAGAGAGCGCATCATTATTGAGCAAAAACGAGGAGAGCTTACACAAGAACAGCGTGTTAGTTTTGTTTTAATTCTCACGGTTGGAGCGCTTTCGCTCATTATGGGGACGCTCTTTATTGTGCGTAATGTGCACAAACCATTCGACCTGTCATATGAAGGTCCTCTGTTCTTAACGAGTTCTCAGCAAAGAGCTGTTGAAATCGAAGAGCAAAAGAATAAAGACACGGACGGCGACGGTTTGACGGATTATGATGAATTATATGTGCATCAAACAAGTCCGTATTTGAAGGATACGGATGGAGATGGTTTCTTTGACGATGTGGAGCTTGCGAATGGAAAAGATCCAAATGTAAGTTCGACAAGTGCTGATATCAATATTACGAGCGATATCGATAATGGGCTCGTCGATACGACCGGATCACTTCTTGGGAATTCAGGCTTTACCGTCCCAACCGTCGATCAAATTGATTCCGCCGCTACGCCGATTGATCCAGAAAATATTACACCGGCACAGCTCCGTCAGGCACTTCTTGAGCAGGGTGCAACGGCTGAGCAGGTGAATGCTATCTCGGATGAAGAATTATTGAATCAGTATTATCAATTATTAGAAGAGCAGAAAGCAGCTGAGGGGCAATTGCCTGTAGAAAATGAGCCCGACGCTGAGGCTGAATAATTATGAGGAGGTTTAAAGAGTTCATGCAAAAAACGATAATGGTCATCTTTATGGCCGTGCTTGTTTTTGCAGGGACGCCGGCGATTGCATTTGCGCAGTGGACGACGACGAGTCCAGATATTTTGGCGCAAGATCTTGCAAATACGATTCAGGAAAATACGCAGGATCAGGTTGAGGGGGCGATTTTAGGTGCTCTTGCTGCTATTGGAATTAATTTGCTGAATTATGTCGCGCAGTTGACGGCTCAGTCTACCGCGCAGTGGATTGCAAATGGCGCAGCGGGACAACATCCTCTATTTAATAAGCAAACAATTGAAGAAATTGGGGAGAATATTTCTGCCGAGTTAACATCGGGAGTACTCGATGAACTCGTACCGGGAAGCGCGTATATGATGGCGCTTGGTGTTGATCCAGACGATCCAGACGTATCTGGGCTTGCGAGAAAGTTTCTCTATTCGCCATATATTCAGAATGAACCAGATTTTGACGGATCAGAGATTGCGAAGAATTTTAGCGGCTATCTGACTTCAACGGCAGCTCAATTTCCTGACGGAAATGATGCAACGGCAAAAATCTTGTCCGATGTTGCGAATTCGTACAATGTAAATGAATTTTACGGGACGCTAAGAATTTACGGTCAAACAAAGGCGCGAGCGGAGCGTGTTTCTCAAATTGGGGAATTGCAAAATACAATCAATGCTGGTTTTCAGGACTTAACAGACCCAATTTCTGGCTATGTAAAATATCCGGCACGACTTGTACAGCAAGAATTAACGCATGCACTTGAAAATGCAAAAGACGTAAACCAAGATTCAGGCCAATCTTTGGTTGCTGCGGCGGGAGAGGATGCTTTGATAGCTATTGGGATTAATTTTGCTTCTACATTTACGCAGACACTTTTTAGTGAATTAACACAGCGATTGTATAGCGGATTCTTTGAAGGGGTTGGCTCTGTGACCGTGAATCCATTTTTCCCGGATCAAGTTGCTACGAATCGTGATGCATCCGATATTTTCAGTTCTCTCGCGAAATTCACCCCGCTTGATACAAGTAATTTCAGCCTGACGTCGCAGCTCGCAACATGTCCGGCAACGCTGCTTCGCAATTCGCGCGGACTGTATACTTGTGCAATTGATACGGGATTTGTGTCCGCTCTTGCGCGCGCAGAAGGCGGAGCTCCGATCACACTAGAAGAAGCAATTGAAGAAGGGTATGTCAGTGATAGTTGGCCTCTCATTGGTCCAAACTCAACATTGAATCAAGATGCGAATTGTCATAAACAGGCTTTTTGTCACTCGAATTTATTAAAGCTTCGAAAAGCGCGCATTATCCCAATTGGTTGGGAAATTGCTGCCGAGCAAGCCGGTGAGGGGACGGTCACATTGCGTGAAGTAATGGACAATTTTCATAGTTGTAATGCGAGTGGTGAGCGTGACGGTGATCACCCTTGGTGTCACTTGATTGATCCGAACTGGATATTGAAAGCGCCTGAATCTCAGTGCCGAACGCTTGCATATGGTCAATTGCTTACCGCGAGTGGGACATCGAATCGTGCAGAGGAATGTGTCGACATACAAACCTGTATTGCTGAAGGAGATAATGGTGAATGTCTCGGCGGATTTGGCTATTGTGTTCGTGAAGAAAATGTATGGCGTTTCCGCGGAGATGAATGTCCGGCTGAATTTGCGAGCTGTGTTTCTCTGCGCGCGCGTGATGGGGAGCAGGTTAATTATCTGACAAATACGGTCGATTACGGTGACTGTGGCCCCGATTCCGTTGGATGCGAATGGTATGCGACGGAAAAAGTTGCGGACGATACTCTTGTATATGACTGGCCGCTTGTGAATGATGTTGATGTAGCAGCAGCTGACACGTATGCTTATAAGGAAAGAGTCTATTTCAATCAGAATATTGAGGACTGTCGTGACAGTGACGGTGGTTGTCGCGAAATCATCCCAGCAGAGGGTCAGAGTCTCAATATGATTCAAAACCCAAGTTTTGAAAATGATACAGATGGCAATGGAGTGCCGGATCAATGGGTGAGAATCGGTAGCGGTGGGTCCATTGTCCCGAATGAAGGTCGTGGCGGCGGTAATGCTTATTTACTCGACAATAATACTGAACTCGAGAAGCTTGGCCTTGTTTTGCAACCCGGTTTTACATATACCATTTCAACATATGCAAAGCTAAGCGAGGATAATATCGGTGGGGGGACAATTGAACTTGCTTTCACTGATGAATTTGGTGAAGAGGGGATCTCAACGGCTGGACTTGGCACGCAGGCTCTTGGTGACACATCTTGTGATTATAGCGGTGACTCACTCGTCATGGATTTTGGTGGTGGCGTGCAGACAAGTGATTATAATCGCTATACATGTATTTTTACGGCTCCAATTCTCGATAATGATGCTGCAGATATTCATGCGAGCCTTTCATTATCAGGCCTTACATATTGGGTTGATGATTTACAGCTCGAGCAGAGCGGCAGTCCAAGTGATTTCCATTTCAAGTATGCATCTGCGACGATTCCTGATCATGCCAAGATTGCGCCTGATTACTTGGGTTGTAATGGAGATGCTGATGATCCAGAGGAATGTGCAGATTATGCACAAGTTTGTAGTCCAACCGAGGTTGGTTGTGAGCTCTACACACCAACAAATGGCGATCCTGCGGTAAGCGGTATTGTTGGGTCGAATGATTTCTGTCCAAATGCTTGTATTGGGTACGATGCATTCAAGCAGGAATCAACACGATATGAGCCAAATGGAGCATTCCCGGTTCACTTTATTCCAGCATCGGCGGATACATGTAGCGAAGATGCCGTCGGCTGTGATGAATTTACAAATCTTGAAACGGAAGAAAAAGAGTACTTTACCTATGTACGTGCATGTCTTGATCCTGTAACGGCCGCGCAAAATACAGGAGGGGATAGAGATGCTGTTTTCTATACTTGGGAAGGAACGGACACGAGCGGTTATCAGCTAAAAACATGGAATTTGTTGGAATCTGACATTCCAGAAGGGGATGCGCGCTATTTGGGTGGACTTGATCAATTCCCGCATGCAGCACCATGTACAAATTGGGTAGCAACCGAGCAAGGCATTTCTTGTACGGATGATGCTGACCAGAACTTTATTGCCGATAGCATCGATGAAAGCTGTAATGAGCGCAGCGATATTTTTGCAAATCCAGATTGTCGTGAATTTTATGATGCGGACGGAAATATCCATTATCGAAAATGGTCTGAAACAGTAACGATTACGAATGAATGTTCAACCTATCGAAAGACATCCGTCGTTGGTGCTGATACGGCAGAAATACAATCGAATTGTGAAGGCGCGGGCGGATTCTTCAATGTCAGCGGTGGTCAATGCCTTTTCTATGGCTATGCAGATCAGAGCATTGAATGTCGAGAATCTGAAAATGGATGCCGATCGTACACAGGTGGTCGAAGCAATAATGCGCGCATTGCATTTGAAGATTTATTCGAAGATGGATCTCTTGCAAATTTTGATGCAACCAGTGCAACGCTTGTAACATATTCAAATGAATCGTTAAGTCCGAGTGGACATTCGATGAGTGTCGAAGGAGGTGCTTCAGCTTGGGCAAGTCCTGACGTATTTAATGGCAAGACATATACGGTCACATTCTGGGCGAAAGGAAACGGTAGTATTGCTGTTGGTTTTGATATGGAATTCGATGGCTCACCGAGCATCGATGTGCCTTTTGAAACAAGCGCCGGTACAACTAATATTGACCTGAATGCATCTTGGAGAAGGTTCAGCCTCGGTCCAATCAATGTGACGTCGACTGATTTCCCTACATTTGGTGAAGATACGGTCTTTGTTGTCGATGGCGCAAATAGCAGCCAATTCTACATTGACACGATTTCGCTTCGCGAAGGTGAAGATAATTTGAATATCATCCGTGATTCATGGGTGACGCCGGCTATTTGTGACACGAATGCCGCAGGTCAATTCTCTCCACAATATCATCTTGGTTGTCAGGAATATCAAACGCCATCCGGTCAGGAAGTATCGCTCCGTTCATTCTCTCGGCTTTGTGAAGAGGGAAGTGTTGGTTGTCAGGGCTATTTTGCAACGCATGAATCGAATAATGAGTTTGCCGAGATTCGTCAGGCATATTGTAGTACGACGGATGGATTTTCAGTGACCGATCCAGCGGATTGTTACCTTCTTCAATCAGGGGGCGTCTATGACACAAATAGTCGCAGGCTTTGTCAGATTCCACGCGGCGAAACAAGTTGTCAATTTGATCTTGATTTCTACTTGACCGAGGCCGACCTTGCACGCAGTGAATTTGCTCATATCTCATATGGTCCAGATACGCAGTATATTCCAGCTGATCACAGTTTCTATGCCATTGTTGACGATTCGAATCGTTGCTCATCTTCTATTGCGGGATGTCAGGAAGTTGGTTTGCCGGAATTGTCGCCAGATCAAAGTCGTGTAGATACGTATCGATCCGTGCATCTTATTAATGACCCAGACACATATAATGAAACGCTTTGCGGAGCAGATGAAGTGAGTTGTGAACAGTATGACGGTGGCGAACAAGGGCAATTTTACTTCAAGGATCCAGGTGCGCGCGTTTGTGAATACAAAACAGATGTAAATATCGATGGCCAGCAATATGATGGTTGGTTTGTGAAAGGGACAACGAATTTCTGCTATGGATCGGGGAGCTGTCAGGAAACAGGACTTGCAGGACTTGATGGAACTGCTTGTCTAGTGGATGCTGAATGTCGTCCGGCAATTGGAAGTTGTTCACTCAGCGGTATTGCTTGTTCGCAAAGCGCGGATTGTTCTCAGGGCGAACAATGTCTTGGCGCAAGTGAAGGAATTTGTGAAATCGACAGTGGAAGCTTCCTCATTGGTGGGGTCGAGTCTGGCATTTGGCGTAATGGTGATTCAGAATACGCTGGATGGGTTGGCTCATGTTCCGAGAAATATAATGGTTGTACAGAATTTCAGGATATACTCGATATCGAAGATGATGAATTTTACGGAGAAACAGATGGGGCTTCATATACCTTTATCGACAATGAGAAATTGACGGATGGTGGTGTGCTTGCATCTCAGCGATGCCGTGGGCAGGTAAGTTTAACTGAAGGTTGCGCTCTCTTCCACGACACGGGTGACCCGGTCAATACATATAATGCGA
>CAYFMS010000003.1:10035-24304 GCA_964344415.1 uncultured Gammaproteobacteria bacterium
GAAGGTTGCGCTCTCTTCCACGACACGGGTGACCCGGTCAATACATATAATGCGACGGCAAGCGCTGTTGCCTCAGAGCATGCTGATGAATTATTTGGTGAGCAGCCATTTGATTTAGTGAATCCAATTGATTGTGATGCAGGAAGTGATCGTTCGACGGTGACATTACCAAATGGTGATCAGGTCGATTTATGCGCTCAGCGATGTGTATATTCAGGCGCGGCTCTTAATGATCTTGGCGGCGTTGGATCTATCAATACAACAAAAGAATTGCTCGAAAGTTACGAAGCTGCAGGAACAACGGCGACGATTGAAAATACATATGTCATTAGCGGTTCATGTTTTGAAGATACTGATTGTAGCGGAAGGCGATCTCTCAAGGGCGATATTGTAGAGGGGCAATGCCGAACGCAGGTCGATCTTGCTTCCGATGGTAGTGTGAAAGTTGATGTCCCGCGTCTTGCAAATGACACAAATCGTGTCATGAAGGTGAATCGAGACCGTACATGTAGTGAATGGGTTGCATGTTCAAGTTCACGTCCTGTTTGGGATGAAGATCTTGGTCAATATCGCGAAGTCTGTGAAGATATTTTGCTCTGTGAAGAATATTCACAAACAGGTGACTCAACATTCTGTAAGAAATGGAAATTAAATGACGCTGCCATTTTCCTTGATGCAGATGAATATGCATCTCGCGATGTGTCTTGGCATGGGGAAGAGTATTCTGGGTATTCAATTCCGGATAGTTTTGCGATGCAGCATCTTGATCAAATCGAGGTATCACCGGAACTCATTTGTCTTGAACCGGGCGCGCAATTGACGGGCAATGAAGCAGCATGTTCATCAAATCTCGACTGTTCTGGTGCAGAAATTTGTTCGCGCCATCCTGATCCAGAATATATTTTGGGTCTTGATGCTGGTTCATGCGATCAGGATAATTTCAATGAATGTACAGTTGGATTCTGTACAGATACGGGATCAGCCTGCTCAAGTAATGATCAATGTTCGGACGGCATTTGCTCCATCGGTATTTGTCATGTTGCTGGAGGTGCTTGTTCGCAAAACAGCGATTGTACGGGCGTTGGCGAATTCTGTGATATTGCCGAAGGCGTTTGTAAATCATCTGCTGGAGAATTCTGCGGACTCGATGGAAGCTGTTCTGTTTCGGGCGCAACATGTACATTCTCGAATGTAAATAGAGTAGGAAGCTGTATCAATGAACAATGTGTTGTTGGAATTGATGGTGAACCAATTCGGTCGAATCGGGAATATGAAACAGCCATTTGTCGCGCACACCCTGAACCAAATTCGCCATTCGGAAATCATATTGTCGAGCGCTGGGCTCAATACGATGTTGACGATAATAATATTGTGCAGAGTACAGATTCACATGCAAATTCAACGCCATATGACGTAAAATCTGGTTTCGAGCAGGCTTCGCTATGCGCACCAGGAGAAACATGTGAATGTTCATATAAGAAAATTGAATCTTCCGGCGGATCACTCTCATACCTTTCTGCCGAAACTGACTTGTCTGCACTTGCAAAGGATGTAGCGGAGATTGTGAATCCGGGGGCAAATATGGCGAATCCTCGACTTGGAATTTGTTCAGGTGGCAGCGCAGATGGTGCGCTTTGTGTGCAGGGATCAGCTGGAAATGAATTTGGTTGTAGTAGCGATGAAGGAAATATTGATTTGACGGATGCATCTGCAGCTTCACTCGGTCGATGTAATCTCATCACACGAGAAGATACGCTTCTTGGTCTGAAGGGGTATTGCTTGGAGCGAGATACGGGGCTTAATATCAATGGAGATCCAACGCTCGGTGCATGTCTCACTTGGTACCCGGTTGATCAAATCCGCGGCGAAACCGACCTCTTTGCGAAGTTCACAGAAGCAGGGTTCTTCAATGACTCATATTACTGTAGTGATATTCGATCTTATGCGAATGTGGGACCATTCCTTGGATGTAGTGCTATTCGCGGTGAAAGTGGAGAGGATACGAATGATCTTGATGATGAATTTGCAGGCGGTTCGGTTGATCAGGTTAAGGAAGGTAATAGGGACTGGTGCGCGCAGACGGTGCATTGTCCGGATGGATACTTTGCGCTTGTTGGATCTGCTTATGATCAAGATAATCAGCAAAACAGTGGTACATTCGCTGAACAATGTCGAGGTTCTGGTACTTTAGATGCACCTGATCGTATTGCGGGCGACTTATCTGATGCTGCTCAGACATACGATTTATGGGATCGCGCAGTTAATGCTTGTCCATTCATGTGCGTACCGATGAATTCTTTCCATGAAAGTTCACTGACGGGACAAGCGAGTGCCTGCACGCCACCATCAGACGCTGATTCGGATGGATTTGGAGTTGGTGTTTGTGAAAATACTGGGGCACCATGTTCTCATGCTGATCAATGTGGAGGGGCGAGCTGCAAAGACAAAACAAAGTTCTACTATGGAGACATGCAGAAATTTGATACCTGGGTGAATGATTATAATAGCTGTCGTCATTATGGCTATGATTATGAAAATGACATTCTAGGTATTCAAGATTATCTAGATGAGACAGGAACAGAAGGAACAAATCAATTTACTCTTTTTGCTGCACTTGATAAATACAATTCTCAATATCGCGGAACAAATATCAATGCTGCAGGTGGGTCAGATGTAATAACAGAAAATCCACTTCGCGCAGCAAATTATTATCCAGCTTGCCGAGATTTGATTCAATTGTCTAGTGGTTCTGACCTGAATGCGCATATCGCTCCGTACACAGATAGGCTGTATCAATCAAATTATGAAACGAATAACAAGGCATTCAAATTGAATGCATTCCTTCAGGCTGAATACGTAAAGGAAACACCAGGAATTCCATTTGGTGCATCTGTATCTCCAACATCGGTTGCACAGAATTTGCACAATATACCTGACCCTGCACCAGCGGCAATTCCTTCTTATATCTTTGAGAATTGGGTGCGGGTAGATGACTCGGCACTTTCAGATCATGAAAAGTGGCGTCCAACATTCCATATGCCATTTGGGCTCGGAGCGATCGTTGATTCAGCGACACAATTCGTGGCAAATAATGTTTCTGTGAATACATCTCTCGATCTTGTACCTGCTTATGGGTTAACGAGTAGCATCTCAGATGTTCAAGCAATGCAGTTTGTGATGTACGGAAGGGGCGGGAATTTATTTGCTAATTTCGTTACATTCCCAAGTAATGCAATTCAAACAGGTCCAGGTGAAGGTATTAGCGATGTTCGAGATCGGCTTGCTTCCATCTATGCACTTCCATATAAATTATGGCGCTGGATTGACGATGATGGTGGAAATCTGGGATTGAATTCAGATGACGGCCTTGGTGCTTATGACGAACAGTCAGAAGGGCAGTGGCCATCTGAGTTCACAAATGGAAATTGGGATACGCGTGATGTCGGAAATCCTCCGGTGGTGTATGCGGTTGATTTCGATAATTGTAATAGTGTTTCTTGTTTCGAGGGGGCTCAGGACAATATCACTGTGAATGGGCAGAGTACGGGTGACATTGATTCTGAAGGTGGATTCTTCCGCGCATCTGTGAGTTTCTTTGCGGCGGCGGACAAGAATCAATTGCCGCTTCGACGCATTTTGGTTGATTGGGGTGATGGATCGGCGATAACAGGGTCAACGGAAGATGATAATTTGTATAAAAATCACCGAGGAATTGATTCAATCACGGAAGAAGTTATTTGTGAATCTCGAAGTGAATGGGGAATGACGCCAGATTCATGCGATTCAAATTATGTAGCATTTAGTCATACCTATACTTGCGATGAAGCGCGTATTGTTGATTTGCCGGACTGTTCTGGTGCTGGAGCTGTGAATTGTGTTGAGGGTCGGGACACGGCCGCTGCCGTCTGTGTATTCCAACCATCTGTGCATGTACGAGATAATTGGGGATGGTGCACAACGCCAAATGCAACAGTTTGTGGTGGAAATGGATGTTTCGATAGCGATCCAATTGTCGACGGGCCGGGTGATGACAGGCCTAAAAATGAATGCAATTATGAAAAGGATAATCCAAATATCAATCCGTGGATCCCTTATGCTGGTGTAATTCGAGTGCAGGTGGAATGACGAGTGGTAGGGTGTAGGGTGTAGGGTGTAGGCAAATTCCCTCCTCCTGTCATTCCGGCCTCCGAGCCGGAATCCAGCGTATCTCATCTATGCCTTCGTCATTCCGGACTTGCCTGCCCACTGTAGCCGAAAGGGCGAAGGTGCGAGGGATCTCTCGGTACTTCGATCCGTAAATAAAAAAAAGAGCCCGCTCTCGGCCGTCTGCCGGAGCGGGTTGTTTTGTGACTGCGTGGACCTAGAACTGACACTCGTAGGTGTACGGCCAGACTCCATCGGTGATGGTCACCGAGAAGAAGTCGGTCCGGAGCACGGTAGCGTCATGGTCGACGACGTATCCGTAATCAGTCCACCAAGTCGGGTCTGCCAGGTTGACAGTACCGTCGATATTGAATACGACGGCATCGCCATTCCCGAGCATCTCCGGGAGCTTCAGGTGCCCTTGCGAATCGACGAAGATGTCCGTCTCGGTGAACTCTCGAGAGAGCTCGCCGTTCTGGTACGACTTGCAGTCCGCCTCGCCTCCGGGCTCCGTCCCGTAATACGGGAAGAGCGGGAGCTCCACTTCCTCGACATCCTCGAGCGAGTCGAGGGTGACGGGGGTGGAGATCCACCGGAATCCGTCCCTGTCCACATGGATCGGGATATTCTCCGGGGTCACGTCAGCGGGGTTGCCTGCGGTGAAGGTCCAGTCCCCGATGGGGTTCAGGACACACAGGCTGTCGGAATCGCAGGTCTTGTCGGCACCGAACCAGTCGGATTCGACATTGACCTGACAATCCTCGACTTCACCCAGTCGGGTCACCACGACCGGAACGCCGGGCCCGTCGAACGGGTCGGTATTCACATCGTCGGTGACTCCGTCGGTGACGCAGTCGTTGCAGTCGGTGGCGGTAGGGGCGCAACCGGCCAGGAAGCCGAGAAACGCGATAACCGCCCAAAAAAAGGAGCGAATGGCCATGGTTTACCTCCCCATGCGCCGGTTTAGCCATCGTCCACCACGGACAATGATCTACCTTCTATATACCAAAAAATAAGCTTTTTGTCAATGTCAAGCATTTAAAAACGGCTAATATCAGCCAAGTAAAATTCACTTATCCACAAGGTTCATCAAAAAACGTTAATTTTCCCCATATAAGTGTCGATCGGCACTTATATGAAGAAAATCGAAATACAATTCTCAAACAATCGACATGTTTTCGTCCGAACGGACTATTTCTTGTCATAGGCATTTGAGTCTAAGGCAAGAAACGACCTTTCATTTGCCGCACATTCTTGTCGTTCGACAACAATGTGTTCCGCTTTTTCATATCCGATTTGGATCATGTCGTTTCTGCAATACTCTCATGACCCTTCATTTCAAAATTAACCCTCACTCATTTTTAGAATCGGGCATAAAACGAAAATCACTTTTCCACAGACATGTGTTCATGGGTGTGAACACGTGAATCGCCAAATATTCATCGATATAAATACGTGATTTTTTGAGGGGCATGTTCAGGGGTGTGAACACGCAACTGGCGATCATCCTATTGTTTCAGAAACCAAAAATAGAGAAGCTAGAAACAGGACGGGAAGCGAAAGCTTTAGGAGGTCCTGGAACGCATTACACATTTCTGCTTTTTGCGGGGCGCTTGACAGGCAAGTACTTCAAGAAGATCGCTATCTGAGGATATGTTCGTAATGTTGCGCTCAATTCCCTCTAAGGGGAGTGGGGATTGAGCGCTGTTCATTCTTGCTTATGCGGCGCATGGCGCAACTCCTACCGTATAAGGGGGAATGAACCCCAAGGGAGGTAAGAATGCACCTTTACAATTACTTGATGTTTGTCATGCTCACCATTTTCATGGGTTGCTACAATCCGTGGAAGCCCAATATGGGTGGTGCAAGCGACATGATGGTGGCAGAAATGCCATTCGCGGACGGATACACGGCCATGTGCACGCAGGGCGTGAATGGCTCGACATCGCATCGCGCGAATTCGACGAAACATGACCTCGATCTCGACACGCCGAATGACAGGGATGACCCTGTTTTCGCGCCCGTTTCGGGGACATTGTATGTTCACAGCGAAAGCTCGGGGCTTGGCTTTGGCAATCATGCGAATATCGATTTGCATGATGGCACCTATGTCACACTTGGCCATATGGAGGAAATCTTCATCGCAGACGGTCAGGATGTGGCGACGGGGCAGCTTATCGGATTCGAGGGCAATACCGGGAATTCTTCTGGTGATCACATTCACATGGGGCGTCATGAAGGACGAGCATGGGAAGATGCCGCATACGGTGAATCTATCGGTACGCTCGCCGTCCATGCTCGAAACAATATGAATGGCATCGTGGACACATACGATGTCGACGCATTCGAATGCGCGCTTCCTGGGGGCGATTACTACCAGTCGATGCTGCAGGAAGTGAAGTGGCATCCTGACGGAACGCTCATGATCGCACCGGGAAATCCCGATGTGTATCTCGTAAAGAATGGCGAGAAGCGTGTATTTCTCGATGAACCGGTGTTCTGGTCCTATGGGCTTAGCTTTGTGGACTTGGTGCTGGTAACAGAGGACGAATTGTCCTGTTATGACGACGGGGCGATGATTGACGAGCTTGCATCGGATTCGGCGGAAGACCTTGTTCCGCATTTCACGAGCGCGAATGAGGTGTTTTACATGGGCGAACTCGTCCGGGAAATGTCCCGTAGTGACGTGTACTTTATTGGTGATGGCATTGCGATGCCGATTGTTGATTGGGATACGCTGCTCAAAATGGGGCTTGGACACCGAGAAATCCGTGTGGTCGGGGATGGTGAAATCGAATCATCAGGGATGGAGATCGGATCTTGTGCGGCTGGACTGTACTGCATTGACGATGATGCAGTGACGAGCTGCGGAGGATTCAATGCTTCATACAATCCGCCAGTCGACGAGGGGGTCGGTGGCGTAAATGACACGGATACGTCTGACCCGGATTCGGATGTCATGCTCGATACAGATTCTGGCACCGACACGGATGTCGCGCCAGATTCAGATGCGGATACAGATGTTGTTCCAGATTCCGACATCGACACGGACAGCCCCGTTCCAAGTGATGACACCGACAGCGCATCAGTATTCGGTTCATTGCATAGTGATGACTTGATGCTGACTTGGCATTTGCCGGGTGCGGATATTGAATCCATTACCATGACGGGTGAGTTTCATCCGGTTTCGGGTCAGGCTGAAGCATGGACGAATACGGTGAATGGGCAGGGGCTCGACATCATTCGCTATGCGAGGCCGGGTGCCGGTAGTGGCGACACACTGCAATTCGGCATTCACTACATCATGGCAAGCGGGGTCAGTCACGACGCTTGCATGCCTCCGTATCCACCCGGAACGGTGCAGGGGTACTTCTCGGCGGACTGGGGATCGTTGCAGATCGCACCAATTCTCTTGCCAAACGGGCAAGGGGGCTGCGAATTCTTCCTCGAACTTCCATGAACACGCGGGGCCAAATGGCCCCTTTCTTTCTATTGTGTATGAGTCGAAAATACATGCGCGGTTGCATGCTATACTGGCAGAGACAATTATGAAGAAATGGAGGCGAATCTTGCCCAAAATTACCCAATTTCTCGCAAATCATAAACTGGGGGTCATTTTGACGCTTGTCTTTGCATTTGCACTTATTTCAGGGGTGGGAATTGTCTTTGCACAGAATGCTCCTGAACCATCTACGGTATCGGCGACGGATGAAACGCTTTATACGAATTTCCTTGCCGTGCTTGCCTATGTTTTTGAGGTCATCGTTTGGGCGCTTGGGAATTTCTTCACATTGGTGATTGGAATGCTTATTGGAGTGGTTCAATACAATGCTTTTGGTGACAGTGCTATGGTCGAGGTTGGCTGGCCGATTATCCGCGATGTTCTGAACATGTTTGTTGTACTGGCAATGCTTGGAATCGCGATCAAGAATCTGTTCACGCCAAATGCATCTCCGGCAGCAGCTCAGCAGCAAATACTCATGCTTTTTGCAGGTGTTGTTCTCATGAATTTTAGTCAATTGAT
This sequence comes from uncultured Gammaproteobacteria bacterium, assembly GCA_964344415.1. Taxonomy (GTDB): domain Bacteria; phylum Patescibacteriota; class Patescibacteriia; order UBA9934; family UBA9934; genus CAYFMS01. Next base: position 18,203 of record CAYFMS010000003.1, read on the forward strand.
CAGCTTGCTTCTTATTGACGTTTCGCAAGTTGTGACGCTGACATTTGCAAATGCGGTGAAAGATATTGCATCTGGAAATTTGATTGAACTCTTCCAGGCGCAAAATCTCATCGTCACGCAGCCCGCGACGGGTCCAAGTGGAATCGATGCAGCGGTGCAATTACTTGGAACATCATTTTTCCGCGTACTGCTACTTCTTGCGATGATTATTGCAACAGGGGCAATGCTTATCGCCTTTGTTGTGAGAATTATTTTGCTCTGGATTTTGGTGACGACATCGCCATTTGCATTCTTCGCATGGGGATTAAAGGGAAGTTTTAGTTTCGCAAATGCTATTTTCCAAGAATGGATGAAGCAATTCTCAGCACTTCTTATTTTTGGTCCGGTATTAACATTTTTCCTTTGGTTATCGCTTGCCATTGTGAGCGCTGGTGATTTGGCGACATCACAGGGATTTGATGTTCCGAATGTAGAATCGGGATTCATATCACTCTCATTGAATACGCCAAATTTGATGAGTACGCTTCTTGCGACTATTTTGCTTTTCATCGGATTGCAGCAGGCAGCTAAATTAGCTTCGGGTGCAGCGGTTGTGGGTGATATTATGACGCGCGGCGCTGAAGGTGGTGCAAAAATGGTGTATCAAAAGGCATGGCAACATAAAGGAAGAATTGCAGCTGGTACGGCTGGATTGGCTGTTGGTGCATCGGCTGGAGCTGCGCTTGCTGGCGGCGTAGGCCTTGCGACAACAGCAGGAGCTGCATCTGGTGCTTATGCTGCAGATCGCTTGCGCGGTGATGGCGGTGCAAAACTAACCCGTGGAGCTGCAAGACTTGCGACACGTATTGGCGCAACAGCGGAGGGAACGAGTATTCCGCTTGTTTCTGAAGCGGGAGCTGCACTTGCCGGTGCCGGATCATCCATCGCTACGTCTGTTAGCGGGCAATTTGCAGATCGCGCGCGCGAAGCAGATAAATTGGTCGCAGGAAAAGATAAACAATGGATGCTTTCACAGGCAAGAAATGCTGCAAAGGCTCTTTCAGGAGATTCGGTCAAAGACAAGGCATACCGAGCTACACTCACACCTGAAACAATTGCAAAAGACAAGGCTGTTTTACGGTCACTTCTTGCGGATAAAGATTTGCAAAAAGAGCTTCTGGGGCAAGATGGTGGCGAAGACGTTATGAAAGCAGCAATGGCGGCCGCGGATTCAGATGGATTCTTCGACCATATGGAAGATGAAGGTAAGAAGAAGTCTCTTAAGGACAATGCGCTCAAGACGAAGGCTCGCAATCTTCATCTGCTTGATCAAGTAAAAATCCGCGAAACCGTGCGCGATAGCGATTTCAAAATTTCCATGCTTTCAGAAGATGCGCTTATGGAGAAAAATGTGCGTGATGAGCTCGATCAAGTTACGGAAACGCGCGTCGATAATAATGGAAATAGTTGGCAGTATTCGCTTCTTGACCAAATTGAAGATGGTAAGGCGGGCGTGGACATGAAGAAATTTGCTGAATCTGGATATGTAAAACTAGGAAAAGATACAGTGAAAGAAGGTAAGATTGACCTCGAAAAATTACAGAGCTTCAAAGAAGTCGAGGCGGCATTTAATCGCGGTGAAATCAATGAAGATGCGCTTAATGACACGAATCTATGGAATGCGCATACGCAAGACTTCGCAAAATTTGTTCGTGACAATGTTGAACGTCTTGATATGAGTAAGGTAAATCAGGCCATGCGCAATAATCTGGAGCAGTATGCAAATCTGCAAGCGAGCACGGCAACAGGTGCAGCTAAGCAGCAATTACAACGCATGCAGTATGCACTTGATGAAGCAGGTGGAAATACAACGGCCCTTCGCGACCATTTCAATATTGGAGCAGCTGGAAATATGTTAGATGAAGATAGGAATTCTATGACGACACTTATGCAGCGCAATCCAATGGCGGCTGCAAGTGCTGAATCGACGACAGTGACAAATCCAAATGATGTGACGAGGGCGCTTGTTACGGCTCTTAAGACAAATAGAAATCAGATTATTGCACAGTTCAATAAAGTCAGAAGAAGTGACGATGCAGGTATGGCGGCATCATTTAGAACGGCACTCGATCGTTACAAAAAAGCACTCGAGTCTGAAGTTAGTCGTCCTGGAAAAAATAAGGCAGTTAAGCAGAATCAGAAGGATCGCCTGATGCGTGACATTACGAATATGGAATCCGTATTAATCTAGAATCATGCCTAGGGGGAATTTACTCGACCATGATGAAATAATGGAATTCTTTCTCGATAGTGAGAAGGCCTTTTCCATTTTTGATGACTTAGCAAAGAAGCATGGTATTCCAAGTGAGCGCATTAATGAATTGGCTGCACTTCGCGGCGCTTATTTTGCTGGGAAAATTGAGGTTGGCGAAATAAAAAGCTTCGCCGCGAAAGCTTTTGGATTTGACGAACAGGTAGCGCAAGACTTCTCGAAAGATTTTATAGGTTTTTGCCTATTGCCGGCGCGCCATTATGACCCTGACATTGAATCAGAGTTGAGAAAGCTCGGTGGAAATATTTCTGATTATCCAGAAGGCGGCATAAAGCCAGAACCAAAGGCGCCCGCTGATATTGTCGACGCTATCTTGAATGAAAAGGGGATTGAATTGCCTAAAAACTTAAAAGGGAGACTTTCATTTTTGACGAAAGCTTATTTAGAGGGAAGGAGGGATCGTTCGGGAATGAAAAAGCTGCTCATGCGTGACGAGAATATTGGCGGAATGAATCTTACGGAAGATGCAGCCGAGGGCTTACTTCAAGCGATTGATGGTGGTAAAGGGGATATTGGGTCTGATCCAAATTCTTCAAGTCCCGAGCCTGCGGAGAAGTCTGAGATAGACAATGCGCCTATTAAAGAGAAGGAAAGCTCTAAAATCGGATCTGCGCCCGAAAAGAATGAAAACAGATCGCCCAAAAAAGAGAAGAAAAAAATTGCCAAGGTAAAACAGCCATCAACATTGCCCGTTAAGGCGGTTACGCATGCACTTGTTAAAGAGGTTCCGGTAATATCGGGTGATGTTTTTAATCATGAGATTCAATTACCGAAGAAATCCAAACAGCATCAAACAAAACATGATATTGCCATCGAAGATTTGGCAAATACTATTACACAGAAATCCTGGGAGAATGCAAAAGGAAAGCTCTCAAAAAAGGCATTAAATCAGATTATTATTTCTGGATTACGAGGCATTCGCAATCCACGGTCTATTGAGAGGCTTCTTGCGGAAAAATATAAATTACAATCTGATGCGGCTCATAACATATCGCAAGATATAAAAAATGCTCGAGACGCATATGAAAAAAATATCGCTAAGCCAAAGAAAAATGAGGCGATAAAGCAAACGCATAAAATAGATGCTGAGATCGAAAAAAGGCATTATGCAGCTCTTACAAAAAAATCGCCAGGGAAGAGCAAGGATGCTCCTGTTTCCGTCCGTGTTAGTGCTGCACGAACAAAGGAAGAGGAGCAGGAAGTGATGCTTAAAAAGATTCCTGCCAATGCCGAGCATATTGTTGCTCGAGGTGAGCAACCAAAGAAAATTACCCCAAAATTGTCAGAATCATCCGTTCATGAAAGTAAGGATGGGAAACAAAAAGTAACCGATGTTGTTCATCGACCAAAATTGATGGGGCCGATTGAACAGCTTGGCGCAATGTCTGCCGAGTCATTCAGGCGCTCTGCTTCTGGTCCTGAAGCAGGAGTCGATGAAATGCTGGAAATGTTAAGTCTTCTCGAGGGGGATGGATACGAAAAACGCATAGCAGGCATAAAAGCTTGGCGCAAAAGTCCGCTCAATCAGCTTTATTTAGCCATAAGCCAGCAAGCATTAGCGGGAGGAATGTCAGTTGCGGAAGCAGCGGCCGCAAGGCGAAAAAAGGGTGAGCAGTCATTACGCCCATCCGAAATACAGGCAATTATGAAATTTAATCAACGCACTCGGTTCTGAGCCCGAGGAGTATTTGTTATACTAACTTCATGGCTGATCAATTTATCGTGCCACAATTCCTCGATGTAGAGGCAAAAATCATCGGGCCAGTGACGGGTCGTCAGTTTATTATCATGCTCGTCATGCTTTTTCTGAACTTCCTCATTTTTAGATTGATTCCGAGTGGTATTATCGCTATTCCTGCCATGATTCTTGTTTCAACTCTTTGCATTGCATTCGCCTTTGCAAAAGTAAATGGCCAGCCTTTTCATTACATTTTCCTCAATATGATTCAGACATTTCGCCGGCCAATGCTTCGCGTTTGGGATAAAGCTTTAACGGATGCGGAAGTGAAAGAGCGGATGTTTAAGGCTCCCGAAGAAAAGGCGAAAGAATCCATTCCGGCAAAACAGCCACTCTCGGGGTCTCGATTATCACAGTTATCACTTATTGTGAATACGGGCGGTGCTTATCATAGCGAAAGTGAGGAGCAAATTTCTTATGGCGCAAAATAAAAAGAAACAACAGGTAAAAAAGGCAAAACCGGGCGTGCCAACGCAGCGCTATCTTGATATTTCAGAAATTCGGCAGGACACGGTTGTGATGAAAGATGGGACATTACGTGCTGTCGTGATGGTTTCGAGCATCAACTTCGCTCTTAAATCACGAGATGAGCAGCAAGCAATGATTCAATCATATATGCAATTCCTGAATAGCATTGAGCATCCGCTTCAAATCGTGATTCAATCTCGCAGAATGAATATTGATTCATATATGGACGCGCTGTCTGTGCGTGAAAAGGAAATGAAAAATGAATTGTTGAAAACACAATTGCAGGATTATCGAAATTTCGTAAATGAACTCGTTGAGCTTGGGGAAATCATGCAAAAGAGATTTTACCTGGTGATTCCGTATGATCCTGTTACGGACAAGAGACGTGGATTTTTCAGTAAACTTGGAAGTGCGCTCAGCCCAGCATCACGCGTAAAACTATCTGAAAAGGAATTTATTCGGCGCAGAAAGATGCTTATGCAGCGTGTGTCACTCGTTCAAACGGGCCTTTCCGGTATGGGACTTCAAAGTGCAGCGCTTGATACGCAAAGTTTAATAGAGCTCTATTACACGACATATAATCCAGATGTATATGATCAGCAAAAACTTGGGTCAGTCGCTGAATTACAATTGGATGATGGATTTTGATTATGGCAATTAGCGGAAAAGACATTGAAAAACGCATGAAATCAGGAGCTTCTGAAGTGAGTAAGAAGCCTCTTTCAGCGAAGCAGCAAAAAGTCATGCAAGAGAAAGCGACCCTGCAGGAGGAGCGCGAGTATCGACGGGGCACGGCGACAATACGCGATATTATTGCACCGGCTGCTTTTCAAGTGAATCCTGATTATTTGAGACTGGGAAGTAAATATGTCCGCACCATGTTTGTGATTGCATATCCGCGCTTTGTGGGTATAGGGTGGGGAGCTCCGATTATCAATTATAGTGGAACAATCGACATTGGAATGTTTTTCTATCCAGTGAAGACGGAGGTGATTTTAAAGCAATTACGAAATAAAGTTGGTGTTGTAACGGCACAAATTGTTTCTGATAGCGAGAAGGGCGCGCCGCGTGATCCGCTTCGAGAAGCGGCGCTTCGAAATATGGAGCAGCTTCGTGACGATTTGACGCAAGGGGTCGAACATTTCTTTCAATTCGCTTTTTATGTGACGCTATATGCGGATACAAAAGAAGAGCTCGATGAAAGAACATCACAGCTTGAATCGGTTTTTGGATCGAAACTCATTTATTCAAAGCGGGGGTTCTATCAGGCGGAGCAAGGTTTCAATTCAACCATTCCTCTTGGAAATGATGAATTGATGATCACATTCAACATGAATACAAGCCCGATTGCTTCTTCTTTCCCATTCATTTCTTCAGATTTAACAAGCGACAAGGGAATACTATACGGAATTAATCGACATAATAATTCACTCATTCTTTTTGATCGCTTTTCGCTTCAGAATGCAAATGCAGTTGTTTTTGCAACATCCGGAGCTGGAAAAAGTTATGCAGTGAAACTCGAGGTGCTTCGTAGCATGATGATGGGGACGGATGTCATTATCATCGATCCTGAAATGGAGTATCG
>CAYFMS010000003.1:24404-26620 GCA_964344415.1 uncultured Gammaproteobacteria bacterium
TGCGCCCAATGGCAATCTACACAATCGTGAATTACATTTGGAATGTGACGCGTAGTCATCGTAAAAAACGTATTCTTGCCATCGACGAGGCTTGGTGGCTGATGCAGCATGATGACTCAGCAAAATTCATTTTTGCCCTTGTAAAGCGCGCGCGAAAATACTATCTCGGTGTAACAACGATTACGCAGGATGTTAATGATTTCCTTGGAAGTCCATACGGTAGAGCTATTGTGACGAACTCTGCATTGCAACTCCTGATGAAGCAATCACCGGCTGGAATTGATGTGGTTGCTGAAACATTCAATTTAACGCAGTCGGAGAAATATCTTCTTCTCGAAGCAGCGGTAGGTGAGGGGATTTTCTTTGCCGGAAAGCGGCATGCGGCCATTAAAATAGTTGCTTCATATACGGAGGATCAGTTGATTACAACGAATCCGGAACAACTACTCGAAATTGAACGAGCGCGAAAGGAATTGCAGGACAGTTTTGGCACGCAGGCGATAGAGGGAGAGAGTCAAAAGAAGCAGAAAATGTCGGCCGAGAATCAGATTAAAGGAGCAGAATTACCAGCAGAGCCATCTGAACCTGTTGAAGCTCCTGCAGAAAATGTGCAGCCGCCCGAAGAAAAAAAGCCTGAACCGCCTGAACAAACGGAATAGCATATGGACGATAGAAGAAAAAAAATAATAGAAATTATTCTCGCAGTTGTTGTCATTGTTGCGCTTATTATTTTGATCATTTTTCTTTTGAGAAAGCCGAGCGATGAAGATAGAATCAAGCAAAGTATTCGGGAAATGCCAACGGCCGAAGAAATCTTTACGGCTGATGAAATACTGAACCCTGAAATTCTTCCAGACACGACGGCACGCATCTTTGTCGAGCGTTTCGGTAGTTTTTCAACTGAATCGAATTTTAATAATATCGATGATGTTATTGATTTGGTTACCCCAGAGCTTGCTACAGATTTACAGAGTTTGAAGGCAAATTCTCCTGATGATTTTGGTGATGAATATTATGGTGTTTCAACGCGAATTTTGACGATAGAATTGATATCCCAAACAGCAAGTCAGGTAGAAATGACGGTATCAACGCAGCGTGAAGAGGCATTCAATAATCCAGGAAATACATCGATTCGGAATCAAGATATAGATCTTACGCTCGTGAAGTCTGGGCAAAACTGGCTTGTGTCGAGCTATGAATGGAAGTAAAATATAGTTATAAATAAAACTCCCCATTCACTATGTTTGGGGATTTTTTTATTTCAGCGATGTTTCCAAGGTTTTGCGTTCACTGCAGCGAGGAGGGCAAATTACTTTGCTCGGCATGCTGCGTGAATTGGCAAATGCAACCGCGCAGTAAAGGGTATAAGCATTTGGCATCGGGGTCTTATGCGAATGCTATTTCTCGGTCAATGATGCGTATTTGGAAATATCATTTTGATAAGACTGCATTGTCATTTTTGCGTGCGAAAATTTTGGATCAAGAGCGGTTGATCCGGTCATTTGCTTGCATGTATAGAATTGAAGCTATCGTACCAGTGCCACTTCATTATCAGCGCCAAGCCGAGCGTGGATTTAATCAGGCTGCTGTGATAGCGGGCCTCATTTCAGAAATCGCTGAGATACCCGTGATTCATGGATTGAAGAGGATTTATCCAACATCACAGTCGGCAAGGCGTGAGAAGGGCAGGCGAGGTTTTAATGAAAATCCCTTTCGAAGGAGATGTGAACTGCCGAGCCGCATCTTGCTTATTGATGATGTTTGGACAACGGGGGAGACATTAAAGCATTGTGCGAATGCGGTAGATTCTGAATGTTTTTTCTATACCGTCCTTGTAAATATATAAACAAAAAAACCCTCTTTGGGATTTTGTTGGTCCGACATCGCTGCGTTATGGCAGAACTATGTTAGGGCGAAGTGGATCTATCCCCAACGTAGCCCACGTCGTTCTGCAATAGCAGAACTATGTTAGGGCGAAGTGGGATGGTGCACCCGGCACGATTCGAACGTACGACCTCCGGCTCCGCAAGCCGATGCTCTATCCAGCTGAGCTACGGGTGCATCAGGCGGAATCATAGCAAAATTACGACAATTGTCAATGAAAATGCCCAGCTTTGTGCTGGGCGAGACGGCGGATATTGTGATGGTGATCACTCACCGGTGATGATGTCGTGCATCATGTCCTCCTAAAACTTTATGGTCGGGACGATTCCTTT
>CAYFMS010000004.1:0-3343 GCA_964344415.1 uncultured Gammaproteobacteria bacterium
CAGCCTCCTAAGCTGTAGGTCGCAGGTTCAAATCCTGCTCCGGGTGCTTTTAATTCTCCTCTGGGCTACAACAGCGAAAACCGATAATCCATTGTTCTGCATAAGGGCCGTGCGTTGGATTTGAAACAGGCCCATTACAGGAAAGTATTGGTGCCACATCTGTAACATTTCCCCCTGGCAATTCACAGTGGCTCGTATTACAATCAAGATTCCACTCTGAGACATTTCCAACAAGGTCATACCCTCCAGCTTCACTAACACAATTAGGGTACGCTCCAGTAAAACTCAGAGGCTCAGATGGGCCCGATTGCGCGCCATGACAAACAGAAAGGTCATAAACTGGACCATATGGATAATTTGGGGGATCAACAGGAGGAAGGGGCGCATCTGGACCACCGCATGCATAAACAAGGTCTGCAAGTGTGCAGAGGTCCTTACCAACAGACTGACATGCAATTTGCGCATTATACCAATTAATGTTCACCCACGGTAGTGCGCCAGCGACACTTGAAGGTTGACCCGGATTCAAAGGATCTTCAGATGCTTCGTATCTATCCATACACATACCTGTGCCTACATGAAACATATCTTCGTAACAGCAAGCATCATCAATAAGTCCATTACAATCTTCATCAACCCCATTACAAAATTCTAAAGTAGTTGGATTTATTGAAGCATTAGTATCGTCACAATCTTGATCGACACACGAGAGGAAACCATCCAGATCTAGATCCTCCTCTGGAAAACCATCACAGTCATTATCTAGTGCATCGCACAACTCCACTGCGCCAACATACACTGTTGCATCTGTATCATCGCAGTCATTACCAGAACACTCGTAAAACGTATCACCATCATTATCAATCTCATCAAAAGGTACAACACCATCACAATCATTATCCAAAGAATCACACAATTCCGGTGCACCAAGATAAATTGAGGAATCTTCATCATTACAGTCAGGCCCGCAAGAACCACTATACTGTCCGTCTGAGTCTGAGTCATATTCATCCAAGGGAATCAATCCATCACAGTTATCATCAACTTGGTTACAAATCTCCAACTCTCCTGGGTTTACAAGCGCTTCAAGGTCATTACAATCTCCTTGACAAATCATATAAGTGTCTTCATCATCATCAATTTCGCCTTCGGAGAGAGAACCATCACAGTCATCATCAATACCATTACAGGACTCGTCTGCACCAGGATAGACATTAGAGTTAGTATCATCACAATCACTCAGCCCATCAGCCTCACAAAGAGCATAGCCATCACGGTCTGCATCGCGAGAATCGTCACCGACACAACTTTGATCAAGACCTTGATAACAACTACAAGAACTGGCAAACAATGAAAGGGTCAACGCAGACAAAGAAAGATTAGTTTGTGTTCGTAAAAACATAACACCGGAGAGGCAGAAAATTACTTAAAGCTAACTCTAACCAAATCCTGCTCCGGGTGCTTAATCATATTCTTCTTGCGCACATCTAAACCCGTTTCCAGGAGCAACATAATCTGGAGATCCGCCACCACCGCCACGGTTTTCAGTTGACGTACAGGTAACCATGGAAAGCGGCTGATCAGCAGCACCACCGTACACAACACAACTACCAGAAACACACTCATAGACCATCTCCCAAATGTTTCCTTTCATGCTAAACAAGTCAACATAACCACCTTCACAATCTGGAAAATCTGTTCCAGGAGAAATGGGATTCACATTCCCATAATTACAATTATTCACATCAGCTTCTCCGATCCCGCCAGGACCTAACCCTTCGCAAGCAGAAATCCATACCGCCGTGGGAGGAATTTGCCAAGCAGTGTCCCGTGCTTGACAGGCAGCCTGCGCTGCATACCACGTTAAATTTCCTGTAGGCGTAGCTCCATTGTGATGTGCTTCACCCCCAATAACAGTCGCCTCATACATGCCAATACACCACCCTTCATCCTGTACATGCACCATCTCTGATGGACAACAAACTTCATCTAAAGGGTCTTCATCATAACCAACAACGCCATTACAGTCATTATCCACAGCATCACACGTTTCAGGCGCACCTAAATAAATTTCATCATTGGTATCATCACAATCCCCACCATCACAGGTGTAAAATCCGTCCAAGTCACCATCTTCTTCTGGTGATCCGTCACAATCATTGTCTAACAAATCGCACAACTCTGGTGCACCTGGAAAAACAGTGGCGTTACCTTCATTACAGTCCCCTGAACAGACCGCATATCCATCACCATCAGAGTCAATTTCAGTAGAGGGCACAACAGAATCACAATCGTTATCAAGAGCATCACATAATTCGGGAGCTCCTAAGTAAATATCGGAGTTGGTATCATCACAATCAGCACCAGTACATTCATATAAGGTGTCTCCATCATTGTCTACTTCATCCAACGGAATAACAGAATCACAATCATTATCAAGAGCATCACATAATTCGGGTGCTCCTAAGTAAACATTGGAGTTACTATCATCACAATCATTATCTAAACATTCAGTAAACCCATCACCGTCATCATCAGTTTCAACTGCAGGCACAATACCGTCACAATCATTATCAAGCAAGTCACAAAGTTCTGGCGCACCGACATAAATGGTTGCATCCGCATCGTTACAATCTTGTGTAACACAGTTAAGATACGTATCACCATCAGCATCAACTTCTCCAACACCGTCGCAATCATTATCCAACGCATCACAAAGTTCCGGCGCACCCAAGTAAACGGTACTGTTACTATCATCACAATCATTATCTAAACATTCATTAAAGGTATCCCCATCATTATCAATTTCATTTGCAGGAACAACCGTATCACAATCATTATCAAGACCGTCACAAAGTTCCGGCGCACCGACGTAGACCGTATTGTTACTATCATCACAATCTAAATCTGCACATTCGGTAAATGTATCACCGTCATCATCGGTTTCATCTACAGGCACAACCGTATCACAATCATTATCTAAAGTATCACAAAGCTCCGGCGCACCGGGAAAAATAGAAGCATTAGTATCATCACAGTCCTCGCAATTCAGATAAGAGTCTCCATCTGCATCAACTTCAGCAAAACCATCACAATCATTATCAAGAGAATCACACAACTCTGGCGCACCAACATAAATGGTTGCATTGGTATCATCACAATCACCATCACAAACAGTGTAGCCATCACCATCAAAATCATTAATTTCTTCGGGACTCAAACTACCATCACAATCATTATCAAGAGAATCACACAACTCTGGCGCACCAACATAAACAGTAGCATTAGTATCATCACAATCATCATCTAAACATTCAGTAAACCCATCACCGTCATCATCAGT
>CAYFMS010000005.1:0-2051 GCA_964344415.1 uncultured Gammaproteobacteria bacterium
TTAAAAGTCTTTCGGTTCTGTTGAAAAAAGTGGGGCCGCCCGGATTTGAACCGGGATCTGAGGCTCCCAAAGCCTCGATGCTAACCAAGTTACACCACGGCTCCACGTGAGCTTTGTGACTGTGTGTCCTTAATAAACCTTACTTCTGAATTTTTGTTTAAAAACCAATGGCTAATCGGTTGTCAACTTAATCTTCTGTAAATTCATATGTAAGAATTCTTATGAGGTGATAGAATTTTTCACTCTGGTCTTTTACGCTTCTTGGATCTAAATATAAAAGCTCTCTTTTTTCTGAAAATATAGCTCCAACCCTCTCATCAAGCCAAACATGAATCAGATCATTCATTTTAAATTGCTCTACTGCATATTTTGGGATGATGTTTTCTTTCTCGATGCCAAACAAACCATCTAAACTCCCGGAGTTTATGCCATCTAAACTAAGAAGAAGAGTCTCTTCATCAGCACTTTCCTTGGTCCATCTAATTTTTGCTGGTCCAATTCCCATATTGTTGTGTGTTTGAAAAAACTTATAAGTGTTTTTGCAAAAAGCCTCCCCCGAGAGTCGAACTCGGGACCTCTACCTTACCAAGGTAGTGCTCTACCACTAAGCCAGGGAGGCATAGTGCAGTGGATTGTTGATTTGTTTTTAAGTGTTATCATAAAAGTGCGGGGGACAGGGTTCGAACCTGCGTATCCACTAAGGAACAGGATTTCTTCTCAGTAATCCTATCAACGGAGCTCATCTTAAGTCCTGCGCGTTTGACCACTCCGCCACCCCCGCATCTTGTTTGGAGGGATGAGTCTTGTTTTATAAGTTTAATGGCCGAATAAGGTCGTTTGTTTGTTGCCTTTTTGTATATCTTCAAACTTGAGATTGTAGAATGTTAAGATCTGATTGGCAAGTGGTTTGATCTGTTTGTCAATGTAGTGCTTGTAATCGAGTGGATGTTTTTGATTCTGAATCGGTTCAGGGCCGTCTGTTGTCATAACGTATTGGATCGTGCTTGTTTCTTCATCTATTTTTTCTAATTTACGTGCCGCTTTGACGTGGGGAGGTGTGGTTTTAGTATATTCTTCAGCTGTTTTTCGCATGGCTTTTTGATACACTAAATCTTTGTCCATCTTACCCTTTTCTAAATCTTTAATGAATTTTATTATGAATTTGTCCACCTCTTGTTTGTGAAATACTTTGTCGAGTAACCCTTTTTGAAATTTCTTTGCTGCTTGTGTCCAATCCTTTCGCACGAACTCTAGTCCGACAAATTCTATATGTTCTTGTTTGCCTTTTTTAATTAACCCCGCGTAGCGTTTTTTTGCTCCTTGTGCTTGGCCGCGTACTTTTGGCATTAAAAATCTTGTGTAACATTTTTCGTATTCAAGTTCTAAGTAACTTTTTACCTTGTACTCTTTTTTGATGTGTTTGTCGTAGTATTTGTTTATCTCTTTGGTGAGGGTTTGTCCAACCTTGTTTGCTTGTGTTTGGCTTGTTGCCTTCGTGTTTATGAAGATGGAGTCTGTGTCACCGTAAATGACGTGATACCCTTTTTTTTGGATTTCTTTTATTGTTTTTTTAATAAAATGTTGTGCGAAATGTGTGATTGCATTACCAATATCTATATTGTAAAATCTGCAGTTAGGTGATGCCATCACGCCGAAAAAAGAATTCATGGTAATCTTGAGTGCGTAGCTTGCTGTTGTGTCTTTTCTTTTTTTTGCTAATTCTCTTTTGTTGTGAATCTTTTCTAGGATGCTTGGTAGTATGGATTCTCCTCTGGTAAAGTGTGCACCGTTGGGTGCTTTGATGCCTTTGCTTTTTGTGTAATTATATGGGTCTATATTGAACGTGCGCATGATGGAGGGGTATAGGGATTTGAAATCTAACACAATGATGTAATCATAAATTCCTGGTTCTGAAGATTTGACATACCCGCCCAGAATTCGTTGTTCACGACTATACCCTTGTACCGATGGGGCGACAACTTGTTTTTTTTGTGCTTCTTGTAAGTACATGCTGTCCAGTGATGCAATCGATGCATTGACTTTGTCGAGTA
>CAYFMS010000006.1:0-1850 GCA_964344415.1 uncultured Gammaproteobacteria bacterium
GGCTGGACAGTAGTTTTCACCCACCGGTGTCTCATTCATGTTGACAAGTTCCGGGAGCGGCGGACCGCAGGACGATGCTGGCCGAGCGGCCCGCGGTGGATAAGGCGATCCGGGCTGTCTGCGGCCGTATCGGTATCGAGGTCAAGCGCGTTCCCCCGGACCATGCCGGCGGAAAGTGGCGCCTCTCGTACACGACTGTGAGCGGACGCCCGGGCAACCTCGAGATCGACCTGAACTTCATGCTGCGTACTCCGCTGTGGCCCCGCGTCGTGATCGGCTCGCGTCCGGTAGGTGGCTTCGCAGTCGCGGACGTTCCCGTCCTCGATGTGCACGAGCTCGCCGCAGGGAAGCTCGCCGCGCTCTTCAGCCGAAACGCGAGCCGCGACCTGTTCGACGTACGGGAGTTGCTACGCCGAGGCGGCCTTGATGGTGCGAGGTTGCGGCTCGCCTTCGTCGTCTACGGCGGCATCAACCGGCGGGACTGGCGAGAGGTCGGACTCGACGATGTGTGGGCAGATCCCGACGAGGTCGATCGGCTGTTGATTCCCATGCTTCGCGGAGACGTCGCGCCCGCGCGCGGCCGGATCGAGGAGTGGGCGGCGCAGCTCGCCGCAGATTGCAAGAACCTGCTCTCCATCGTCCTCCCCTTCGAGCCGAACGAGCGAGAGTTTCTCGACCGACTCAATGAGCGTGGTGACATCGTCCCTGAGCTGTTGACGGGAGAGGCTGACCTGCAAGAACTGCTCAGGGCGCACCCAGGCCTGCTGTGGAAGGCGTTCAACGTCAAGAAGCACTTCGGGCCATCACACGACACCGCCTGATGGTCTCCGGGCCTGCCGCAGTCGGACGCACACCGGATTCGAACTTCCCACATCGGTTGAAGGTCCGTTTTCCGCGACCTTCCGCGCTGCCCCCCGGATCGATCGAACCCGAGGAGCCCGACGGGCTTTGCGTTCCCGACGGGCTCCTGAGAATGGTCGGGGTGGGCGAATGATCATCGAACTTTCTGGATCGATCCAGGGCCGGGGTGGTCGGAGGCTGAGGTGGCCGCGATGGTGGAGCGGGCGGGATGAGGCAGGCTGGCGCCGGCTCGGCCCGCCTGGCGGAATGGATGATGGTTTTGACGGTTTCGCTTGACGGTTTTGGCGGTTCTGCTTATGCTCAGAGCACGACCATCCGATGAACTCGGAGGAGGTTCCGATGCTGGCGCTATCCCAGGCTCTCTACGACGAGGTGACCGCTACCCTCGCGTCCGCGGGACGTGGCGACCTCGCCAAGCGCTTGGACCAGGAGCTCCGTGCGAAGGAGACCCTGACGAGCAAGCAGGCTGCGGAACTGCTCGGGGTGGCCTCCGCGAACACCGTGAAGAACTGGCTGAAGGGTGGCCACTTCCCTGGCGCCTTCAGGACCAAGGGTGGCCACTGGCGCTTCCTTCGCAGTGAGGTGCTCGCGGTTCGCGAGCGTATGGTCGAACTCCGCGAGCGGAACCTGCGGCAGGATCTCGCACCCACGCGTTGAACCAGCGGCGGGATCGGAAGTACACGTCCACCTCGTCGACCCCACTCGTCAAGGCATCCAGGTCGGGGTCATCGGGGAGGGCGAACTGCGTGAACAACGGATCTGACAAGCTGAACTCCGCCGGACCTCGTACGGGCGACGGCCCCCGCCGTCAAGGGGCATCTGGCCTTGGTGTTCCGGCGCGCGGGCGCGGCGGCGCTCCTACCCACACAGGTACGTGTACCCCGCGAGGCCCTCCTGAAAGAACGACAGCAGCATCGCCGCCTCGTCGCGCCGCAGCCGCTTGGCCCGGATCGCCGCCTCGGCGGCTCGACGGACCCGGTGTACGAGCT
>CAYFMS010000007.1:0-1843 GCA_964344415.1 uncultured Gammaproteobacteria bacterium
GCTTTGTACTCCAAGAAAATTTCTAATTGGTGCCATCCTTTGTCTAAAATGGATCGATTAAGACCTGCCTTGGCCCGCCTACTATTTTTTTTCCAACCTTTTCCTGATTTGCATGGTTGAGGTGTGGGTTTTTTTGTCATTCTTGAGGTTTTTAAGTCCTCGAGAATAAAGACCTTTATATTTTTTTCGTCTACAAGAGTCCTGCTTGTCTTGTGACAAAAATCCTTTCGGATGTTTGCTATCTTTTCGTGAGATTTTGAGATCTTTAGCTTGGTTTGCTTCCTTCTGTTAGAACCCTTTTTTTGCCTGGATAGTCGACGCTGACATCGGCGGATATAGCAGTCTTTTGCTTTTTTCTTTCTTTTTTGTTCATCAGTGAAATCGAAAAAGCGATCTTCTACCTGTACAGGTCTTGCAACTCCACGATCGATTCCAACCGTGATGGACTCCATTTCCTCCCTTGTGCAGTCTTTAAGGTACTTAAGATGTTGCTCTTTTGTCGGTAGGTTTTGCGTGCTTTTGTCGTCTTCGTAACAAAAAGATACGCTATAACGGCCGTTTTTCTTCTTAATGTAGATAGAGTTAGGCTCTTTGTAGTCGCGATGATTTTTAATCGAAAGATACCCTAAATCTCTTTTCTTGGTTCCAATTCTTAGACGCTTAACGCCATCTGCACAAACATCAAATCCAAAAAGTTCCCGTGTGAGGTGGATGGACTCTTGCGAGCCTTTTCTTTTTCTTTTTGGCCTGCCACAAATCCCTTTTAAAAAGGACTGGTAGGTTTTGTACCAATTGCTGGAGCTATTGCGAAGGATTTGAGATGGACATTCGAAAAGCCAAGGAGAAAGTTCTCGGTTTTTGTATTGAGAAAAAGACTGGTCCGTTTTTGGGAATGTTTTAATCGGTAGATATCTTTTGGAAAATGAACGAAGATACTCATCTTCTTCGCATTTTGCATTCCAAATAAATCTAGCACAGCCCATCCACTGACTAAGAATGACTTTCTGCTCTCTGGTAGGATTGGCTTTTAAAGATATTCCCTTAAGCATCTCAAAACTTGCATAGATTAGGTGTTTAAATTATATTTTAACCTGAAATTTAAGGAAAGACAAAATGAAAGAAAAATACGACTGGAGAACAGGTAGAAACTGCGTTTTTAAGAACCATATCCATCTTGTTTTTGTTACAAAATATAGACGCAACGCTATCACAGGTGAGATGATATTTAGACTTAGAGACTTATTCGAGGAGACATGCGTACAGATGGATGCAGAACTTCTTGAGTTTAACGGGGAAGATGATCATGTTCACCTTTTGGTCACTTGTCCTCCAAAACTTGCAGTATCTAATCTTGTCCAAAAACTTAAAGGGAAATCGGCGTATTTTCTAAGAAAAGAATACTGGGAACAGATTAAGGGCAAACTTTGGGGAAGTCATTTTTGGTCTCCTAGCTACTGTGTTGTATCTTGTGGTGGAGCTCCTTTAGAAATGGTTAAGAAGTACATAGAAGAACAAAGACGTCCTGCGAAGAAAAACCAAATAGAAAGATCTAAGCGCTTTGCTGGAAGAAAAAGGACTCCGGAAGAAAACTGGAAATGGGAAAAGCGACGCTAGACTCGCCACTAAAGTAGCGAGAATGCGCCTCGTCACCGTTCAAATAACTTTTCCATAAAAAAACTCGCTTTAAACCTAAATTTAAACATAAAAATAATTGGGTTACAACCTAATTATTTTCATGTTTTTATTCGATTGCAACCAAATAAACTTAAAAAAAGAAGAACAAGAGCCAATGACACTGATCTTATTACTGACAGCTATCTACACTAAAAAAAGACACAACTCA
>CAYFMS010000008.1:0-1408 GCA_964344415.1 uncultured Gammaproteobacteria bacterium
TGTCAATCCTGTCGAGATTAACGGTTGTAAGTTCTGTGAGTCTGACAACATCATACGTCTGACTGATGGCGACCTACCACAGTATCAGGATCTGGTAGAAATCAGACTTAGGGGAAAAACCCTACACTGTACGCACTGTGATGTCAAGGATTGCAGACACATAGATGCGTCATGGAATGATGAGTTTATTCGGGATAAATTAGTAAAAAAAGGTCTGAGTCTTTAACCATACATGTCAGTCTTTATCTTTACAAGTTCACGCTCGTGACGTTTTATCACGTCATTTTGCATCTGTAATCTTTCGTTGGCTTCCTGTAAACGCCTAATTTTTTCTAGGTTCTTTGACTGGTCATAGATCATTACTGCTGGCTCGACTTGCTCATAGAGTTCTTCTTTCTCAGCATCAGTCCTTCTCTGGTACTGGTTCAGGTATGCACCATGTCCGATAAAGGCATGTGCCGAATCAGCACCTATGGCACCCAATGCTTTTGTAAAGAAATATGCCCTAAAACAGTACATGTTGAACTTGTAAAAGTTCGTAGTCTTGTACCTCTCATCATACCCGACACGATTACATACTGCACGAAACATGTTTCCAGCATTTAGTCGGGAGTTGTGCAATCCCGAATCAGGTGTAGTCGGGTTCTTAGTCCACATCCTATCGGATTCGCCTATCTTCTTGAGTATCTTTGAGAGGTATGGGGTTACCTCAGTTGAGAAAAATATTGTTCTTGACTGCCTTTTCTTGGTAAACTGTGCTGGAATTATTGCACGGTATCGCTTGCCAGTCCATGTGACATCACCTTTCCTCAGTGACATTATCTCCATTGGTCTTGCACCAGATGAGACAAGCGAGAGAAAATATCCCTTGTACTTCCACTTACAGTTATCTAAAATCATCTGGATTTCAGCAAGCGATATTGCATACCTTTCTTCCATCATCTTTGAGGGCATCTCGATGTCTTCGGATAATTCTGTCTTTATCTTCCAGTATCGAAGGTATTTTTTGATATGGGATATGTACAACTGCCATACGTTGTATGATATGTAACGCAGTGATGATATGTAATCCAAATACCCCTGAACCCAGTTAACACATTCATCATCCTTTCTCTCTTCTGCCAACCCTTTCAGGTAAAATATGATGTCGTCTCTTGACTTGCCATATTGCTGTATCGAGTATTCATCCAGTCGTTTTAGCGTACTAGTCACATGTGTGGTATATCCGTCTGATTTTTTAGATAATTTGATCGCAACGAAGTTATCATAGCTTCTGTTCTTTTCAATCTGCAATGATTTCATGCCTAATTCAAGGTATTTTAGTATATATGGATATATTTTCATATATCCATAAATGTTTAACATGATATTATCAGGTAATTTGTCCACATGCTTTTGTAAATTATGA
>CAYFMS010000009.1:0-1263 GCA_964344415.1 uncultured Gammaproteobacteria bacterium
CTTACAAGGCATTGATCGCAGGTTCGAGTCCTGCCGGGCCCATTCATTTTATAATCTTTTTGCGTCACCAAATCCCATGGTTCAAGGCGTTTTTCTTGGCGGCGGATATCAAGAAGAGTTAGCTCAGCTGCCTTGGGAATCCTATATTGATAAGGCACAAGCCTTACACATTCTTGAGACAGGTGGCAGTATTTCTAATTTTTCTTGGGACTATACCCTTGCTGTTGCAAATCCAATTGGAGCTGCTTCTGTTGAAGCTGCCATAGCTACCCTTTATACCTCTGTTTGCGACCGTGTTGCTGATGCGGAAATTCTCTCAGATGAAAAAAAGATCATGTCAAGACTTCAGGGGCTCCCTCGCTTTTCAAAAGAAAAAATACTTGTAACGTTCTTATCTGCTCAGAGTCCAAAACAGCTCCTTGATGCAGGCATTGTTGGTGCCTCTCTCTTTGCTCATGACCTCCCTATTGGAGTAAATCTGAGAAAAAGCGTTGGGTGGATTGAATTTTTCGCTGAAGGCTCCCATCTCTATAAAAAGGGTTTTGCTGGCAAATATACGCTTAAGGATCCTAGCTTCTACTTTTCAGATAGGGAGCTCTGTGCTGTTGACCGTGAAGAGATCCTTTTTGATCTTGGAAGACTTGTTCATGATACTTGCATTGCAAAGGAACTTGAAAATGAATACCGTCACGAGTGTACACCAATATGGCAAAGAGTCTCACCACGTTGATGCTGTCTACCTTCTCTTTGCAAAATAACTCTTCTTGACTAACCACATAAGATCATCGTAGACTGGTATGCTGTGTATGTTATATTTTTTTACGGCAACAATCCAAATGATTGCTACAAAGATACCCGAGACAAATTTCCAAAGAACCATATGTACCGCGTGAAACGCTTGCCAGCCCATTTCTTGTGCGATTACAATGAGCCCTACAATCCGCAGCACGTTGACTGCAAACAAACTTGCCCAACAAAAACCTAGAATCTTGATGCGTTGTTTTACCGTTAGATCTTTTGTTAAAAATACGAGTAACCACAAAAAGTAGTACGCAAAACTTGCCACGCATGCTTCAATTATGGCAAATGTTGTTTGGTTGATTATAAGACTGTTAGCAATATGTGTTGTATCATAAAAAAGACTTGTGAGTATTGCTGAAGCGTGAACTGTTAGCGGTGTGAAGAGGACACTTATCCAGGCAATAGGGAGAAAACAAAGTAACACTCTTACGAGTAAACTTTGTATCTGTTTTGTTTTTTTTT
>CAYFMS010000010.1:0-1014 GCA_964344415.1 uncultured Gammaproteobacteria bacterium
CGACCGGTATTGCTGCAGCATCTTTGTACGTTGCTGCTTTAATGAACGGTGAGAAAAAAACGCAGCGGGAAGTTGCTGATGTTGCCGGTGTTACCGAAGTAACTATTCGTAACCGCTACAAAGAGTTGCTCAAAGAGCTTGGTCTTAAAGACGAGCTTAAGAAGATTAAGGATTAGTCTGATGTCTTTGCGTACACGATTGTTTGGTAAAAAAGTTGATGGTGATGAATTAGAAGATCTTTTTGAGATGATTGGTGAGCCTCTTCCAAAATACCAAGGAGATAATGGTTGGAGCTTTTTTGTTTATGCAAAGCGCAGGTTTATCCCAACCCACGATGGAGTTATAGTAGATATTTATTTATTTTCTGGAAAATTTCATTCTTTTGTAGGTGCACAGTATCCAGATGGAACAACTAGGAGGACTGAAGAGATTAAATTTCCTGCAAAACATTATGTTAAAGAAATCTCCTTAGATCCTGCTGCTGGACGTCTTGCAGTTGTTGATGAAGAGCTAACTGCTGGCAGATTAAGTGATGTTGTTGAGCATGGTCTTACACTGGTAGGTGAGTAATTATGTCTTTGCGTACGAAATATTTTGGGAAAAAAGTTTGGGACGAAGAGCTGCAAGACCTTTTTGGGATGATAGGTATACCTCTACCAGACTTTTCGGAGAGGGATGAAGGCTCCTATGAAATTTACGCAAGATACCGCATCATACCACGTGGACAAGGTTTTGAAATTGATGTTTACTTGTTTGTAGACCTACTTTGTATTCAGGATGAAGCTTTGAGAGGAGACCCCTTTGCAGAGGATGGTGATATGTATCTAGTAAAGGGACCTAGAAAACACTTTGTTAAACGACTAGGTTCAGACCAATTTCCTGGTTTTCTTTCTGTTGTTAGAAATGATTCCTCGGAAGGCAGACTTTCCGATGTTGTAGAGGGCGGACTTACATTTACAGAGTAGCAAAGTTTATTAACCCCTACATCTAAAATTTTGTATGGTTAATTATGTA